>NZ_JZRB01000060.1 GCF_000964085.1 Luteibacter yeojuensis | reverse complement strand
CCTGATGGGTGCGGCGGTGACGTTCGGCCTGCCGGTGGGTTTGTTCCCGCAAGTCTCGTTCCCGCGCATCGTGGTCGACCTCACGGCAGGCGACCGCCCGGCCGACGCGACGTCGCTGCTGGTTACGCGCCCGGTGGAAGATGCCATCCGCTCGGTGCCCGGCGTGGAGAGCGTGCGTTCGGAAACCTCGCGCGGTGAGGCGCAGGTATCGGTCGACTTCGGCTGGGGCCGCGACATGATCGCGTCGACCCTGCTGGTCGATGCCGCGATTGCCCGCGCGCTGCCGAACCTTCCCGCGGGCACGCGCTACGACGTGCGGCGCATGGATCCCACCGTGTTCCCGATTATCTCGTACGCGCTGCGCGGCGAAGGCCTCTCGCCGGTGGCGTTGCGTGATGTCGCGCAGTACCGCATCGCGCCCCTGCTCGCCGCCGTGCCGGGCCTGGCCCGTGTCGATGTGCAGGGCGGGCAGGTCGCCGAGATCGAAGTCGAGGTAGAAACGCATGCGCTCGCGTCGCGCGGGCTCACCGCTACCAACGTGGCGGATGCGATCGCCGCTTCCAACCAGGTCAATGCCGTCGGGCGACTCCAGGACCGGCACAAGCTCTACCTCGTGGTCGCCAACAATGCGGTGCGGGATGCCAGGGCTGTCGCGGCGATCCCGGTGAGCCTGCCCGGCGGGGGCCGTACGACGGTCGGCGATGTCGCGAAGGTCAGCGACGGCGTCGCCCCGGAGTGGACGCGCGTGGCCGAGGACGGCCGCCCCGCCGTGCTGTTGAACGTGTTCGAGCAGCCCGATGGCAACGCGGTGCAGATTGCCGCCGCCGTGCGCAAGAAGCTCGCGAAGCTACCGCTTCCCCCGGGTGTGACGCTGCGCACGTGGTACGACCAGAGCGAACTCGTCATCGCCTCCGCCACCAGCGTGCGCGACGCCATCGCGATCGGCCTGCTGCTCGCCGCGGCTGTGCTGTTCGCGTTCCTGCGCAGCCTGCGGCTGGTCGCCGTCGTCTTCATCGTCGTGCCCGCCATCCTCGCCGGCACCATCCTCTGCCTCGGCGTGGCGGGGCTCGGCTTCAACATCATGACGCTGGGCGGCATCGCCGCGGCGGTGGGCCTGGTCATCGATGACGTGATGGTGATGGTCGAGCACATTGCCCGCCGCGTCGTCGCCGCGGGTGGCGCGGGGCAGGGCGGCGTGGTTTACGGCGCCGCGCGCGAGTTCTTCGTGCCGCTGACCGGCTCCAGCCTCGCCACGCTCATCGTGTTCATCCCGCTCGCGTTCCTCGACGGCGTGACCGGCGCCTTTTCGCGCGCGCTGTCCATCACCATGGGCGCGGCCCTCGGTGTGTCGTGGCTGATGACCGCGTTGGTCGTGCCGGTGCTTTCGGCGCGCCTTACGCGCCCCGCGAGTTGGGTGCATGAGCCGGCGCGGTGGGAGAAAGGGCTTGCGCGGGCGCATGCCGGGTTGTTGGCCTTGGCGTTCCGGCGTCCCTGGGTCGTGGCCGCCGCCGCCGCTGGCGCATTTGCCGTGGGCTTCGTCGCGTACGTGCATGTGCCCACGGGCTTCATGCCCGAGGCGGACGAGGGCGGGTTCGTCCTCGATTACTACACGGCACCCGGTACCTCCATCACAGAGACCGAGCGCGAGGTCGCGCAGGTCGAGACGATGCTGCGGATGGACCATGACGTGGATACGTTCTCGCGCCGTCTCGGCACAGGCCTGGGTGGTGACCTCGGGCAGTCGTACCACGGCGATTTCTTCGTCAGGCTGAAGCACGGCCACGCACGGCACACGGTCGATGTCATGAACGATGTCCGCGACCGCATCCTGCACAACGTGCCTGGCGTGCAGGTGGAAGTGGCGCAGCTGATGGAAGACCTCATCGGCGACCTCACTGCCGTGCCCCAGCCGATTGAAGTGAAGTTGTACGGTGATGACGTGTCCACGCTGCTGCCCGTGGCAGGCCGCGTTGCATCGGCGCTGGCGCAAGTGAACGGCCTGGTCGATGTGAAGAGCGGCGCGCAGGTCGCGGGTGATGCCCTGGACGTGCACGTCGATGCGGACGCGGCCACGGCGGAGGGCGTCACCGTGCATCAGGTGTCGCAGGCGGTCTCCGATGCGCTCGCGGGTGTCATCGCCACCGAACTGCCGGGGACGACCAAGGCCATCGGTGTACGTGTCGCCGCCGTGGATGCGCGCACCTGGCGGATCGGCGACCTGCTGGCGCTACCCGTGCGCGCGCCCGACGGGCACCTGTTCCCGCTATCCCGTGTGGCAACGATCGTCCCCGTGGCGGGGCAGCCGCAGATCACGCGAGAGGACCTTCAAACCATGGTGCCGGTCACGGCGCGCATCGAGCAGGGCGGCATCGCCACCGCCGTTTCGCACGTGCGTGCGGTGCTGGCACGGCCCGGCATGCTGCCGCCCGGGGTCCGCTACGACCTCGGTGGCCTATACCAGCAACAACAGATAGCGTTCGCCGGCCTGCGCAAGGTGTTCGCCGCCGCGCTGGGGGCGGAATTCATCCTGCTCATGTTCCTGTACCGGCGCATGCGCATCGCGCTGCTCGTCATCGCGGCATCGCTGGTCTCGGCGTCGGCGGTGTTCACCGGCCTGTGGATCGCCGGCGTGGACCTCAACGTCACGGCCATGATGGGCCTGACCATGGTGCTCGGCATCGGTACCGAGATGTCGATCTTCCTGGTATCGGAATACATGGCCATCGGCGCACGGACGGGATGGCGCTCGGCCATGTGGCGTGCCGTGCGCAATCGCCTCAGGCCGATCACGATGACGACACTGGCGGCGATCCTGACCCTGCTGCCCCTCGTGCTGGCGCTGGGCGACGGCGCCGACCTGCAGCAGCCGCTTGCCGTGGCGATCGTGGCGGGGCTGCTACTGCAGTTCCCGATGGTGCTGGTGGTGTTACCCGTGGCGCTGCATGCCGCGATGCGAAACGCGCAGCCACTCTAGCCGCACGTCGCCGCAAGGGCCCTGATTCGCCCATCGTCGCTCGCAACGAGCGTCTCGCGCATCGTCTCGATGAACATCGGCGGCGCTTTGGCGAGGCCCCGTTCCAGGAACAGCCGTGCGCCGTCTAAATCACCTTCGGCTGCCAGCACGGACGCCCAGGCGCATTCGCCGCGGTAGTCGCCGGCCTCGGCGGATGCCCTGAACAAGTCGCGTGCACGGGGCCAGTCGCGGGCGGTCTCCCAGCCGTGCTCGTAGAACCGCGCGAGGAAACACTGCGCGCGTGCGTGGCCAAGGCCTGCGGCCTTGCCAAACCACTCGAAGGCCCCGCGGCGGTCCAGCGGAACACCGCGCCCCTGTTCGAGCGAATGCGCGTAGTTGTACATGCCCCAGTCCAATCCGGCATGCGCGGCCTTGCGGAACCACACCGTGGCAAGGTCGTGGTCGATGCGGGTCCCCCAGCCGTTCTCATGGCAGCGGCCAAGCATGTTCATGGCCATCGATGAACCGGCGTGCGCCGCCTGCATGAACCAATAAATCGCTTCCGAGGGTTGCGCGGCGCAGCCGATGCCATCGAGCAGCATCTGCCCCAGGACGGTCTGCGCGGCGGCGTCATGCTGGCTGGCGAGTCCAGCGACATACGCATGCCCGTGTTCCGAAGACCGGGCCATCGCGGCTGCGAAAGCCTGCCCATCGAACGTGCTCACGTCCTGGACCATTCGCGCAGGAGGTTGTGATACACGCCCGTCAGGCGCACCAGCGCATCGCGGTCGCCGTTGGCCGCCGTCAGCGCCTGGATCGATACATCCATGTCGAAGAGGATGCGGCGGTGTGCCGCCGAGGGCACCATGCTCTGTACCCACAAGACGCACGAAGCGCGGGCGCCTCGCGTCACCGGCGCGATGCGATATGGGCTGTCGCCGGCGAAGACGGCGATGTGCCCCGCGGGTGCCTTCACGGCATGCGTTCCGTAGGCGTCATCTACGATGAGCTCGCCACCCTCGTAGGTATCCGGGTCGGAGAGGAACACCATGGCCACCACGTCGGTGCGGACGGCCAGCGGCGGTGATGTCAGGCCGTCATGCCGGATGGCCGCGTCCACACGCGTGCCGCCACCCTCGCCCTGTGGTGAGCGGCGGAACAGGGGCGGGCTGGTGCGTAGCGGTAGCGTGGCGGCGAAGAAGGCCGGGTGCACGCGCAGCCGTTCGATCAACGTCTCGCCGAGCTCCCGACCGATGGGATCGACCGCCGCCACCTCGCCACCGATCCAATGGGCCGCCGCGAGGCGGTCATGGATGGCGGCGAGGTCGTCGGCCGAAAGGACGTCTTCGATCTGCAGCAGCATCGATCAGAGGTGCAGGTTCGCGGTAAGCATCCAGGTCCGCCCCGCCGCCGGCAGCGCGAACTGGTAGTAGGTCTTCGTGTAGTACTTGCGATCGAGGAGGTTCTGCAGGTTCAGTTGCAGGCCAAGGTGCGTGTTCACCTGCCACGACGCCAGCGCATCCACGCGCCAGTACGACGGGATGATGCGGTCCGGCGGGCCGTAATAGCCCACCTGCTCGTCGCGGTAGTACGCACCACCGCCCAGGCTCACCGCAGGCGTGAGCTGATAGGTCGACCACAGGCTGAACGTGTTCTTCGGTGTATCCACCAGCTGCTTGTCCACCGCGTTGTCGTAATACGCGCCGTCGCGCAGCTCGCCGTTGATGTGCGAGTAGCCCGCGATCACATTCCACGCCGGGGTGATCATGCCGTTGGCGCTCAGTTCCACGCCGCGCGAGCGCGTCTTGCCGCTCTGGTCGAAGGTGCCCGGCAGGATCTCGATGGGCGCGTTCTTGCGTTCTTCGGTGAAGACGTCGCCCGACACCAGCAAGCGGTTGTCGAGCAGGTTCCACTTGGCGCCAGCTTCCAGCGTCGTCGTCTTCATCGGGCTGCGCCCGGTCGTGGCCGGGCTGAACGAGGTAGCCGGGGTCGCCTGGTCCTGGTCACCGAACGCCAGGTCGATCGGCAGGGATGCGTTGCTGCCGGTCAGGTACAGCGTGCCGTTCTCCACCGGCTTGAACATGACGCTCGCCTGGTAGCTGAAGAACGTGAGATGGTCGGCCGCGCTGTTTTCGGGGACGCCCGGTGTGTGCGAACGGGTGTGGTAGCCGTCCCAACGTACGCCGCCGTTGACCTTCCACCGCGGGCTCAGCGTCACGGTATCGAAAGCGTACGCGGCCGCGTTCTTCGTCGTGTAGTAGCTGTTCACCGGGTTCGGCACCACGCTGCCATCCCATGCGTCGTGCGGGTTCGGCCCGTGCAGGGTGGTGCAGTCGTGGCTCGCGAGCAGGGCGGTGTTCTCGGGGTCGCCGGGCAGGAAGCAGTTCTCGGATCCAAAGCCCTGCGGGCCAGCGGGTGAGGCGTACAGGTAACCGTTGTAGTTGCCGTCGCCAGCCTGGCGCAGGCGTTCCTGCGACAGCTCGACGCCGACATCCATGTCGTGGTGCAGCGAGCCGGTATCGAAGCGGCCAAACAGGTCGCTCTGCGCGATGACCGAGTTGTCCTCGGCACGGCGGCCGATGGGCAGGCGGTAGACAAGGCCGTTGGTGGTATTGCCTGCCGCGTCATCCGGGCTGGTGACGCTGTAGTTGTTGACGCTGCGCGTGGCGCGCACCTGGGTCCGCAGGTTGAAGCTGTCGCTGAGCGTATTGTCCAGGCTGGCCGATACGGCGTTGACGGTGGCGCGGCGGAAGTCGCGATCTTTCAGGCCATAGAATGTCTTGCGGCCGATGGCGGGGTCGACTTCGCTATAAGGCTTGCCGGTCTCGAGGTCGACGGGCACGCCGTAGTCGGGCGTACCCTTGTCTTCTAGGTGGTAGTAGCCCAGCGTCAGCCGGTTCGGCGAGCCCAGGCCGAACGTCAGGGTGGGCGCGAAACCGAACTTGTCACTGCGGACGGCCGAGTCGCGGCCCGGCACGCCACCGCCCATGTCCATGAGGTTCAGCCGGCCGGCCACGCCCGGGGTGAAGCGATAGTTGGCGTCCACCGTAGTCCGGTGCTGCGAGGCACTGCCGTAGGTTTCCGAGAGGTTGGCGAAGTTGTTTTCCTGCGCCGTCTTGGAGACAAGGTTGATACTGCCGCCACCGGCGCTGCGCCCTGCGATGGACGAATCGGGGCCACGCACCACCTCGATCTGCTCCAGGTCGAATACGTCGCGCGTCTGGATGGCGATGTCGCGCATGCCGTCGACGTAGGTGCTGGCCGTGGAGCTGAAGCCGCGGATCGAGGGGCGGTCGCCGATGGGGTTGCCGCCTTCGCCCGCGCCGAACGTGATGCCCGGCACGTTGCGCAGCGCATCCTGCAACGAGGTCGCTGCCGTTTGCGTGATGAGCGAGCTGGGCAGCACGGTCACCGAGCGCGGGGTATCCAGCAGCGGTGCGGTGAACTTGGGGGAGGAAAGGTCGGTGGGCGTGCCGTACACGTCCACGCCCTGGAGGTTCTCCACCTTTTCATCCGTCGTTTTGCGCGGCGGCGCCTTCGCGTTGCCGCTAGCGGTGTCCTGTGCGGCCGCGACATGGCTGCCGAGGGCGAGCATGAGGCCCGTGGCGGTACCAACGAGATGGCGAGTGTGTCCCGAGCCGAAAGGCCTGCTTACGATGGGCATGTCTTGTCCCTGCCGGCGAGGCCGGTGCGTGCCCGGATACGTGTCCAGGCGGTAAATGAGAATAGTCTCAATTCTCATTTACACTTAGCGTGGTCGTCAACCCACGGTTTTTCTTCACATTCCTTAGCTCGTATTTGGCATGACACCGTTTCCGGACGATCCCCGCACGCTTTACTGGCTGGAAGTGCGCGACGCGGGCGGCGCGAAGGTCGAGACCTCGACGGCGGATATCGACGTGAAGCACCAGGCCTACATGAAACAGGTGCTGGAGCCCGGCAGCTGGTCGCACGCCGATGCGGAGAACGTGCTCGTCGCCCCGTTCATCGACCGGGCGATGGTAGATCATGCCAAGCTGCGCCACTAATGCCGTGAAAGGTAGCGGGAATCCGCGCCCCGTACGTTCTCCCGTAGGCCGTTACCCCCAACGAGGTTTCCCTTGATCGCTTCCCGCGCCACCGTGCTTCGCCCCCTCGCGCTCTCGCTGGCGCTGGCCCTCACCCTGCCTGCCATGGCCGCGACGCCACCGGAGAAGGGGGCATACAAGGATTACCCCAGCGAGACGCCAGCGAACTTCAAGCCCGTGCACGATGCGTTCGACTACGAGTCGCGCGACGTCATGATCCCCATGCGCGATGGCGTGAAGCTGCACACGGTGATCCTGGTGCCGAAGGGCGCGAAGAACGCGGGCATGCTGTTCACGCGCACGCCGTACGACGCGACGGAGATGACAAGCGCGATCGAGAGCGGCCATCTCGCCATGGCGGTGAGCCATGACGATGATGCGAGCGACGTGCTCGTGCAGGACGGTTACATCCGCGTGGTGCAGGACGTGCGCGGCAAGTATGGTTCCGAAGGCGATTACGTCATGAACCGGCCGCTGCACGGCCCGCTGAATCCCACGCCCGTCGATGATTCCACCGACGCCTACGACACCATCGACTGGCTGGTGAAGCACGTGCCGGAGAGCAATGGCCGCGTCGCCATCCTCGGCATCTCATACGACGGTTTCGAACCGCTCATGGCCATCGTGCACCCGCATCCGGCGCTGAAGGCCGCAGTGCCGATGAACCCCATGGTCGATGGCTGGATGGGCGACGACTGGTTCCACAACGGCGCGTTCCGCCAGCAGAACCTCGAGTACATCTACGAGCAGACCGCCTCGCGCAAGAACCACTACAAGTGGTGGAAGAATTACGCGGACGACTACCAGTTCTTCCTCGAAGGCGGCTCGGCCGGCGCCATCGCCAAGGCGTACGGCATGGAGCAGCTGGGCTTCTGGAACAAGGTCGTGGCGCATCCTGCGTACGACACGTTCTGGTCGCAGCAGGCGGTCGACAAGATCCTCGGCCGCGAGCCGGTGAGCGTGCCCACCATGCTGGTGGCGAGCCTGTGGGACCAGGAAGACATCTACGGCGCGTTCGCCGTGTACAAGGCGATGGCGCCGCACGATAACGCGCACAAGCTGTTCCTCGTGGCGGGCCCGTGGTTCCACGGCCAGGAAGTGGGCGATGGCAGTTCGCTGGGTGCCGTGCGCTTCGGCAGCGACACCGCGCTGTACTTCCGCCAGAACATCTTGCGGCCGTTCCTCGCGCATTACCTGAAAGATGCGCCGGCGGAGACCGCCCCGGTCAACGCCTACATCACCGGCCAGAACCGCTGGGAAACCGCGCTGGCGTGGCCGGTGGCCCCCGGCGGCGACGTGCGCCTGGTGCCCGAAGCCGATCATTCGCTGAAGGTGGCCGGCGCATCGACGCCGGCGCAGGGTGACGCGGGCACCGTCGAATACGTATCCGACCCGGCACACCCCGTGCCGTACCGCCCGCGCCCCGTTGGCCCGATGGCCGGGCAGGGCTGGCAGCACTGGCTGACCAGCGACCAGCGCGAGGCGGCCTCGCGGCCCGACGTGGCGACGTTCACGTCGCCCGTGCTCACCGAAGCGGTGCAGATCAGTGGCGAGCCGCGCGTGCATCTCGTGGCGAGCACGACGGGCACCGATGCCGACTGGGTCGTGAAGGTCATCGACGTCTACCCCGACCAGGTGCCGACGCAGCCGGAGATGGGCGGCTACGAGCTGGGCGTGTCGATGGATATCTTCCGCGGCCGTTACCGCGAAGGGTTCGAGACCGCCAAGCCCATCGCGGCGAACACCGCGCTGCCGTATGACTTCGTGCTGCCCAACGCGAACCATGTGTTCCTGCCGGGCCATCGGATCATGGTGCAGATCCAGTCGTCGTGGTTCCCGCTGTACGACCGCAACCCGCAGAAGTTCGTCCCCAACATCTTCCTCGCGCAGCCGGCCGACTACGTGCCGGCCACGCAGAAGATCACGACGGGCGCGGGCGGCACGACGATCGATTTGCCGCTGGGGCGCAAGGCTTAAACGCCAGGTGCTGTCGGTGCCATCGCGCATGACGCGATGGCATCGAGCACCGCCCGGAATGGTCCAGGCGATCCATGGTGGACAAGTCGCGCCTGCAGCACTGGCTTGAAGTCGGTGACGTCGACGACGCGGATGTCGTTCGCATGCGGGCTCGACGCGAGCGTGGCTTCCGGCACGAGCCCGAGGCCCAGGCCGTGGGCAACAAGGCGGAGCTGGACGTCGCTGCCCAGCGCATCGACGGTGACCTGGCGGTTGCCGTCCATACCGCCCAGCGCCATCTCTAGTGCCGCGCGGAAGCCACAGCCTGTGGGGTTGAGCACCCAGCTCGCCGTGGCGAGATCAGCGAGGCGAACCGCACCGGTGAACGGCGTGTCGCGTCGGGACTGGACCACGACGAGCCCGACCGTACCGAGCGGGCGCGCCTGTAGCGGATCGGGTGTGGGTGCGGAGGTGGGTGAGAGCACCACCGCGGCCTCGAGCGCGCCGTTACCCAGGTGCCCGAGCAGTGCGGGACCCCAGTCGCTTCGCACGTCGAGGCGAACGTCAGGAAACCTGGCGTGGATGCGCGCGACGATGCGCTCCAGTACGTCGTCGCCAAGCCCGATAGACAAGCCGAGGCGGTACCGGCCATGTGGCTGCTTTGATTCGTCGCCTAGCGACACCAGCGCGTCCACGTGTTCCAGGACCACCTTGGCCCGCTCGTACACGCGGGCGCCGAGCGGCGTGAGGACCGGTGGCCGGCGGGTGCGATCGAGGACGTCACCGCCGAGGCGGCTTTCGAGCTGCTGCAGCCGTCGCGACACGGCGGATTGGGTGATGTGCAGGCGATCGGCCGCACGGCTCAGCGACGGCGTTTCAACCGCGGCGACGAGGGCTTGCAGTTCATCGATCATGTTGCGCAAAACGCATAATGAGTATGAAAAGTATGCGCTTGTCGCATGGTTGGCGCCAGCCTAGGCTGAAAACTCCCAACCCACGGAGCTTCCCCCATGCCACTCGCCCGCATTGACCTCAGCCGCCGCGCGTCGGCGGCCACCATCCGCCACATCACCGAAGCGATCTACGACGCCATGGTCGAGGTCGCCAACGTGCCGCTCCACGACAAGTTCCAGGTCGTGACACGGCATGACGACGATGAACTGGTCTACCCCGCCGAGGGCTACCTCGGTACGCAGTACACGCCCGACATCGTCATCATCCAGGTCACCTGGGTCGGTGGCCGCAGCGTCGACGCGAAGAAAGCGTTCTATCGCCTGGTGGCCGATCGCATCCACGAGTGCACGGGCCTGCGCAAGGAGGATGTGTGGATCACCCTCGTCGACAACGCCCGCGAAGACTGGTCGTTCGGCGGGGGCGTGATGCAGTACGCCCCCGCCGGCTAGTGCCGCAAGGTCAGGCGGCGACCGCCGTACCCACCAGTGCCGGGTGCAAGTGGCGCACCGGGCTCATGCTTTCAAGCAAGGCGCCCAGGTGCAGCACGGTGGACTCGGCCAGCCACGGCGCGACGAGCTGCACGCCGATGGGCATGCCGTCATCGCTGGTGCCGAAGCGCAGGGTGAGGCCGGGCAGGCCCGTGACGTTTAGCGGCGCCGTGGCGTCCATGACGTGCAGGGACGACACAGCCTGGCCGTTGATGACGAACTCGGTGGCGTCGTGGCCATGGCTGGCTACCGGCGTCACCGGGCAGAGCAGGGCGTCGTAGCGCTGGAAGTACTGGGCGAAGCCATCACGCATCTGTTCGATCTGCTGTTCGGCGGTGACGAAGTCTTCGATCGAGGTATCGGGCGTGTCGAAGATCGCCTGCACGTGCTTGTAAACCAGGTCCTCGTGGCCTGCCGTGACGTCGCGGAACGCCGGCTTCGTTTCCATCGCCTGGATCTTCCACAGCAGGTCGAGCGCGTTGATCTCTTCGAGCACGGGGATGCGCACGGGCTCCACGGTGATACCTGCGGAGCGAAGGGCGTCGGCGGCGGCCTGCACCGTCTTCGCCACGTCGCTTGCCACCAGCCCGAAGCCGGGCTCGACCAGCCAGCCCACGCGTAGCGGCCGGCCCAGCATCGCGTTGACGCCGCTGTCCACGGCGAGCGGCGTGGTGGAGTAACCGTCCGCACCATCCGGACCGGCCAGCAGCGAGTAGGCGAGGGCCACGTCGCGCACCGAGCGGGCGATGGGGCCGGCGTGCCAGAAGCGGCGCGGTACGCGCGGCCAGATGCCGGTCATGGGGATGCGGCCGTGCGTGGCCTTGAAGCCCACGACGCCCGTGAGCGCGGCGGGACCACGGGCGGAGATCGCGATATCGGTGGCGAGGCCCAGCGGCGACATGCCTGCGGCGACGGCCGCCGATTCACCGCCACTGGAGCCGCCCGGCGAACGGTCGGGGTTCCAGGGGTTCACGGTGCGGCCGGAGAGCAGGTTGTCGCTCTCGATCCAGAAGGCGAACTCGGGGAGGTTCGTCTTGGCGAGCAGGATGCCGCCAGCCTTCTTGAGGCGGGCGACGCCGGTGGCATCGGTGTCAGGGACGCGGCCCTTGAAGATGGGCGAGCCCAGCTGCGTCAGCACGCCGGCGGTGTCGTAGGAATCCTTGGCGGTGAAGGGCACGCCGTGCAGCGGTGCCAGCTCGTGGCCCGCCATGACGACGGCTTCGGCGCGCTTCGCGGCCTTCAGGGCATCGTCCGCGACGGTGACGATGGCGTTGATGCCGGGGTTGGTCGCCTCGATGCGGTCGAGGTGCGCCTGCATCACCTCGACGGGCGATACCGCCTTGGTGCGGATCAGCTCGGCCAGCCGGGTGGCGTCCTGGAAATACAGTTCGTTAGCCATGAGGTCTCTCGTAGGGTAGGGGTGGCGACAAAAGCCAGGCGGTGCGCACCTACCTAACGTTTGTTAGTGTGAACGATACGCGCCATAATACGCACCCGTCAACGACTTCTTTGGCCGCATTTGCGAGAATGCGTGTCGCCGCACCCACAGGCTCCGTTGCAAGCGAGGTAAGGTTTTCGTGGAAACCCCAGCAGGAAAGAACTCCAGGGACACGATCCTTGAGGCCGCCACGCGCATGGCGCAGGCACATGGCTACGGCGGCCTCAACCTGCGCACGCTTGCCGATCTGGTCGGCATCAAGGCCGCCAGCCTCTACCACCACTTCCCGAGCAAGGCGGACCTCGCCACCGCGGTGGCCCGCCGCTACTGGGAGGATGCCGCCGCCGGCCTCGACGCCATCGCGGCGAAGGTGGCCGATCCGGCGGAACGCCTGCGCAAGTTTCCCGGCACGTTCCGCCTGGCGCTCGAGAACGACAACCGCATGTGCATGTGCAGCTACATGACGGCCGAATCGGACGACCTCCCCGGCATCGTCAAGGTGGAGATCGAGCGCTTCAACGAAGTGAACATCGCGTGGCTGGCGAAGACGCTGGTGGAGACGGGCGTGCCCACCCGCGATGCGCGCAAGCGGGCGCATGCCATCTTCGCCGCCGTCGCCGGTGCGCAGCTCATGGCACGTGGCCGTGGCGACGTGAAGGTGTACGACACGCTCATCCGCGCGTACCAGGCGTCGGGGCTGATTCCTTCCTGAACCCGCAGCCGCGCAGGCCAAGGGCGACGTTGACACCCTAAATACGTGCATATACGCTTGTTGCAAATTAGTGCATATGCACGTAACTGGAGCGTCCCATGGCCGCCACCCCGTCGAGTCGACCCTACCTCTGCAACTGCGGTGCCTTGCGCAAGGCATCGCGCCGCGTCTCGCGGCTGTACGACGAGGCCCTGGCCCCGATCGGCCTGGGCTCGAGCCAGCACACCCTGCTTGTCGAGATTTCGCGCTGGGAAGGCTCGCAAGCGCCAACGCTGTGGGAGCTCGCCGAGTCGATGGTGATGGACCGCACCACCATCGCGCGGAACCTCAAGCCGCTTGAGCGCGACGGCTACGTGGCCATTCGCCCGTCCAAAACGGACCGCCGCAGCAAGCTCGTGTCGCTGACTGCGGCAGGCACGGCGAAGGTCGCCGAAAGCAAGCCTTATTGGCTGCAGGCCCAGAAGGCCTTCGAGCGGGCCTTCGGCGCGAAAGAGGCCGCGGTGCTTCGCGAGCAGCTCCTGTCGATCGCCAACGACCACGCCTGAGAGGCGTTAACGAGGAGAAAGCCATGCGTTACAAGTTACTCGGCCGGCAGACCGGCCTGAGGGTTTCCGAGGTCGCCTTCGGTGTCGCCCTGTTCGGCAACCAGTGGGGCTACGGCTCCGAACCGGCGGATGCGCGCCGCGTGCTCGATCGCTATCTCGCCGCCGGCGGCAACTTCCTCGACACCGCGGACGGCTACCAGTTCGGGCAGTCGGAATCCGTGCTCGGCGACCTGGTCGCGCCAGTGCGCGACGAGGTCGTCATCGCCACGAAGTACAGCGGCGGCGCGGCGAAATCGCCTTCGCTGGCGCTCACCGGCAACAGCCGTAAGAACATGGTGTACTCGGTGGAGCAGTCGCTGAGGCGCCTGAAGACCGATCGCATCGACCTCTACTGGGTGCACCACAACGACAACGTCACGCCGTTCGAGGAGATTTTGCGCGGCCTCGATGACCTCGTCCGAGCCGGCAAGGTGCTCTATGTCGGCGTGTCGAATTTCCCCGCATGGCGCGTGTCGCGCGCGGCACTGCTTGCCGAGCTGCGCGGCTGGGCGCCGCTGGCCGCCATCCAGTTCGAATACAGCCTGGTCGAGCGCGGTGGTGACCGCGAGCTGCTGCCCATGGTCGAAGCGCTGGGCCTCGCCGCGCTGCTGTGGTCGCCGCTCGCCGGCGGCTTGCTGACGGGCAAGTACCGCGCCGGCGAGCAGGGCCGGCTGCAAGGTCTTGGCCGCGTCATCCGCACCGAGAAATCACAGCGGGATACGGCCATCGTCGATGCGGTGATGGAGGTCGCCTCGAACCTGGGCGTCACCGCCGCGGAAGTGTCGCTTGCCTGGGTGCTGGCCAAGGCACGCCGCTCGACGACGTCGATCCTTCCCATCATCGGCCCACGTACGGTCGAGCAGCTGGAGAACAACCTCCAGGCCCTCGACCTGGCGTTGCCGGAGGATGTCGTGGCGCGCCTCGACGCGGTAAGCCAGGTCGAAGCCGGCGCGCCGTTCGACGTCAACGCCGATACCTTTCCGCGGATGATGGGTGACAAGCCCGAACTCGTCGACCTGCCGCCGATCCCGGTTGTCTAATCGCCCTCTTGTGGGAGCCCCACCTTGTGGGAGCGCGCTTGCGCGCGATGGGTGCGCGCGGCACCCTCGATCGCGCGCAAGCGCGCTCCCACAGGCCCTTGCCCCCCACAAGCGTTACGCCCGCATCGGCGCGTAGCGCTCCAGCCAGTGCGCATACGACGGCGGCAGCGTCCACGACGGGCGCGGCACGTCCAGCGCCATCGCGGCCTTGTATGGCCAGTGCGGATCGGACAGGTGCGCACGGCCGATCATCACCAGGTCCATCTGGCCGTCTTCCACCACGCGGTTGGCGGCGTGGGCATCGTCGATGCCCCACGACGAGGCGACGGCGATACCGGCTTCGCGGCGCACGCGCTCGGCCACGGGGCCGAGGAAGGCCGAGCCCCACGGGATGTTCGTGTCGGGGATGGTGAAGCCGACGCTGGCGTTGAGCAGGTCGAGGCCCTCGTCGCGCATCTTGCGCACCAGGCCGATCGCCTCGGCGAGGGTCTCTTCGTCGCGGCCGTCGTATTCGATGACGCCGAAGCGCGCGGTCAGCGGCAGGTTTTCCGGCCACACCGCGCGCACGGCGGCGAGCGTCTCGAGCAGGAAGCGGCCGCGGTTTTCGGCGTTGCCGCCGTAAGTGTCGTCACGATGGTTGGTATGCGGCGAGAAGAAGCTCTGCGCCAGGTAGCCGTGCGCGAAGTGCAGTTCGAGCCATTCAAAGCCGGCGGCACGGGCTCGCTTGGCGGCGGCGACGAAGTCGGCCTGCACGCGGGCGATGTCGTCGCGCGTCATGGCACGCGGCACGCGCGGCAGGCCACGGCCGAAAGCGATGGCCGACGGGGCGATGGTTTCCCACGCGCGTGGATCGGCGGCGTCGATGTGGTCGTCGCCTTCCCATGGCTTGTGAGCGCTGGCCTTGCGGCCCGCGTGGGCGATCTGGATGCCGGGCACGGCACCGGCTGCCTTGATGGCGGCGGCGATGCGCGCGAGGCCGTCGATGTGCGCGTCATCCCAAAGGCCCAGGCAGGCGGGCGTGATGCGGCCGTCGGGCGAGACGCCAGTGGCTTCCACGATGACGAGGCCGGCACCACCGCGAGCGATGGCGGGGTAATGCACCTGGTGCCAGTCGTTGGTGAAGCCGTTGTCGGCGCGGTATTGGCACATCGGGGGGATGGCGATGCGGTTGCGGAGGGTGACGTCCTTCAGGGTGAAGGGCGAGAACAGGGCGGGCATGGGACGGGCCTACGAAAAATCGGAATGCGCCACAATAGTTTCGCCCAGCTATAATAGGAAGGCGCTTCCGGTAATGGATTCTATAAGATTTTGTTATGTTGAATCCCGCATGGCTCAGGTCGTTCAAGGCGCTCGCGGCCGAGGGCACGTTCACGCGTGCCGCGGAATCGCTCGAACTCACGCAGGCGGCGGTGAGCCAGCACATCCGCCAGCTCGAGCTGCAGCTCGGGCCGCTGCTTATCCGTCGCCCGCGTCGCGTCGAGCTGACACCGGCGGGCCAGGCGTTGCTCGCTTACTGCGACGAGGTGGCCCGCGCCGACCGCTGCCTTGCCACGCGGCTGGCCGATGCAAACGCGATGCAGGGCGTCGTGTCCGTCATCACGCCGGGCAGCGTGGGGTTATCCACGTACCCGCGTTTGCTGGATATCCAGCGCGAAACGCCGGGCCTCGTCATCCGGCATCGCTTCGCGCCCGATGACGACGTCGTCACCGCGGTGCTGGATGGCCGCTACGAACTCGGCATCGTGTCGCGCCTGCCCGACGACGAGCGACTTGCCGCGGAATCGTTCTGCGAGGAAGCGCTGGAGCTGGTGGTGCCGAAGGACGCGGTGGTGGACGACTGGGAGGGCCTCGTCCGCCTTGGCTTCATCGACCACCCCGACGGGCAGGCCATGGCCACACGCCTGCTGTCACGTTGGTACCCGGGCAAGCGCAGCATCGCGGACGTGCCGGTCACGGGTTTCACCAACCAGATCGCCTTGATCCTCGAGCCGGTGTCGCGCGGGCTGGGCTTCACCGTGATGCCGCGCCATGCGCGCCGTGCCTTCCTGCGCCAGGACGAGGTTCGCGTGCTGCAGGAATGCGTGCCGGTCGTCGACACGCTATGGCTGATCCATCGCGCGGAGTGGGCCATGTCGGCGCGTGCGCGCCATGTGGTCGACGAACTCCACCGCCGCCTCGCGGCGGCGGACCGCGCGGCCGCCTAGTCGCTGGCCTGGCTGCCGGCCGGCCCATGTGTGGGAGCGCGCAAGCGCGCTCCCACAGGTCTGCGCTTAGTCGCCAAACGCCTCGCGCAAGCGCGCGCCCGCGAACGCCTGCGCCTTGCGCGCCTTGTCGAGCACGGCGGCGGCGCCGAAAAATTCGTGCGTTACACCGGTGTACACCTCGCGCTGCACGGGAACGCCGGCCTCCTTCAATGCATCCTCGAGAAGACCGCCGTCGCTGCGCAATGGATCGATCGTCGCGTTGATGATCGTCACGGGCGGCAGGTTCGAGAGGTTCGCATCGACGAGATGGATGCGCGGATCTTTCAGTTCATCGTCGCTATTGACGAGGTGGCCCGTGAACCATTCGATCATGGCGCGATTGAGCGGCTTGGCGATGGCGTTCTCGATGTACGACTCGGTGTGCAGGCTGCCGGTCTGCGCGACGGGGTAGACCGCGACGATGTGGCGCGGCTTTGCAAAGCCCTTCTGATGTGCTGCCACCGCCGTGGCGACGGCCATGCAGCCACCCGCGCTTTCACCGGCGATGGCGAGGCGGTGCGCGTCGCCACCCAATGACGTGGCGTTGGCGCTGATCCACTCGTACGCATCGAGGCAGTCGTCCCACGCGGCGGGGAACTTGTGTTCGGGTGCCAAGCGGTAGTCGATCGACACGACAATGGCGTTGGCCTCCTTCGCCAGCCCGCGTGCGCCCCCGTCGTACGCCTCGGCGTCGGCGATGACCCAGCCGCCGCCATGGATGAAGAGCACGATGGGTGCGTTGCGCACGCCGTCGGGCGTATACACGTATGCGCCGATGCCGCCGCCGTGCGTGGGGATGCGGATGCTCTCGCGCGTGATCCCGGGTACCAGCACCCGCGGGTCCATCGGCTTGCCCTGCTTACCGAGCAGGCGCTCCACCGCATCGGCCATGGTCGGCTGCTCGCGTGCCTGCGCCGGGGTCAGCTTCTCAATGGCCTTCGGCCCCAGCTCATTGAGCGCGGTCGCGAGTTCGTGCATGTCGTGGTCGGCGCGCAGGGCGCCGATCGCGTCCGCGAGGGCATTGACGATGGGGTTGGGCTTGCCTTGGGCGCTCATGCAGTCTCCGGGCAGCAGGTGGGCCCGGCCATAACTCGCACCGGCCCCATCAAGGGGGTGTGCAACCGAGGGGCAGGGCGCTGTCACAAACGTGGGCGGCCCAACTTCAAACGCCTGTTTGTTCCACCATCACATTCCTAGGACTACTATTTGCACGTACGGGCCGTTTTTGTGCCCGAAACCCAAGAATCTGCGAAAGGAAGTTCCATGGCCGTCCACCTGGTTGCCGCGCTCGACGAAAACTTTGCCATCGGCAAGCAGGGCGGGTTGCCCTGGCACCTCCCCGACGATCTCCGCTACTTCAAGACGCTGACCACCGACAAGGCCGTGCTGATGGGCCGCAAGACGGCCGAATCCATCGGCCGCGCGCTGCCCGATCGCGTCAATTACGTGCTCTCCCGCAAGGGCGAGGCGCCGTACCCGGGACAGGTCACCGTCCGTTCCATTCCCGAGGCACAGGCCAGCTGCGGCCACACTGGCCTCATGGTCATCGGTGGCGGCGAAGTTTTCCGCGAGGCCCTGCCGTACGCCCGCACGCTGTATCTCACCTGGGTGTATGCCTCGGTCGACGGCGCGGACGTCTTCTTCCCTGGCATCGATTTCAAGGAATGGACGGAGGTATCGCGCGTGCACCACAAGGCCGATGCCGACCACGCGCACCCGTTCGACATGGTCGAATACGTCCGGAACGCCTGATGCACGTGATGGCCGGCGTCCTCGTCGATGGCGCCGGGCGCATCCTCATCGCCCAGCGCCCGCCTGGCAAGCACCTTGCGGGCATGTGGGAGTTCCCCGGCGGCAAGCTCGAGCCGGGGGAGGCACCCCTGGCGGCACTGGAGCGCGAGCTGGACGAGGAGCTGGGCATCGCGGTCGACCCGCTCTCCTTCGTCGACCTCATCCGCGTGCCGTGGAACTACGGCGAGCGCGCCATGCTGCTCGAGGCGGTGGTGGTGCGCGCGTGGTCGGGCGAGCCGCGGGCGCTCGATGCCGCCGCCATCGCGTGGCGCCTTCCCCACGATATCGACCCAGCCATGCTCGCCCCGGCCGACCGGCCCATCCTCGCGGCGCTGTGGCTTCCCGAGCATTACCCCATCACGCCGGCCGATGCGTCCGTGGCGACGGCATCGACGCTGGTGCGTGCGGCGCTGGCGCGTGGCGAGCGGCTGGTGCAGTGGCGCCTGCCTGGGGTGGCCCAGGACGACGCGCGTGCGGGCGCCGCGGCGTTGTTGCCCGAGGTGGCGCGGTTTGGCGCGCAGCTCATGCTCAGCCGCGATATCGACGGGGCACGGCAGCTGGGCACGGGCGTGCAACTTTCATCCGTGCAGCTTAGGGAACTGACGGAGCGGCCGCTGCCACTCGGCCAGCTTGTGGGCGCGTCATGCCACGACCCTGACGAACTGGCGCTGGCCTCGACATTGGGTTGCGATTTCGCGACGTTGTCGCCGGTGGATGCCACGCAAAGCCATCCCGATGCACCGCCGCTGGGCTGGCCACGTTTCGCCAAGTGGGCGGAGAACGCCTCGTTGCCGGTGTATGCGCTGGGCGGCCTAGGGCCCGCCGACTTGGCGGTGGCGAAGATGCATGCCGCGCAGGGCGTGGCAGGCATCAGCGCCTTCTGCGCCTGATCACGTATTGTCAGTTCTTGTGGGAGCGCGCTTGCGCGCGATGGGGCTTGCGGCAACACCCATCGCGCGC
>NZ_JZRB01000006.1 GCF_000964085.1 Luteibacter yeojuensis | reverse complement strand
GGAGCGGGAGTGAGGTGCTATGGGCCCGGATAGTTTCACTTGGCACGAATGCTGCTTTGCTTATGGCGCACTTCAACCGGGCAGACGCTGCGCGACATACGCGCGCCGAGATCGAGCGACAGGGGCTTGATCGGGTGCCGGGGGAAGGAAGCAGGATGTGGGCAAGGATGCCCCATTCGGTTCAGAAATGAGATCTGGCGCCCAGCGGTCTCAGGAACAGGGGGAATCCAGGATGACCGTGCTGCTGGGCGCCAGAAACCGAAGTGATTGGCACGAATAGCCGCGGCCCCTGCCGCGGCTTTCTTCGTTGGAGCCAACACTACACCGTTCAAATGAACCATGTGTGACTTTTTCGTCAAACGCCGACTCTATTTCGGCAATTGCTGACGCTGAGCGTCAGTTTTTGATAATCACGTCACCCTAGGGCAACCCGCGCCAGGATGTCGGTGAGGTCTCGGGAGAGATCTTTCCGCCCGGCCAGTTCCGCCACTACCGCATGCGCCGCCTCGCGACGCGCGGGCTCAAGGCGCTTCCACCCGTTGAACGCCGTCGCCACGCGGGCGGCCACCTGCGGGTTCAGGGCGTCGATGGCCACGAGGCGATCGGCCAGCCAGCGGTAGGCCGCGCCATCGGCGCGGTGGAACCCCGTGGGGTTGGTGCGCGCGAACGTGCCCAGCAGGGCCTGCACGCGGTTGGGGTTCTTCAGGGTGAACGCGTCATCGCGTTCCAGGGCCTGGACGCGGGCCAGCGCGCCGTCGCCCGGCAGCTGCGCCTGCAACGCGAACCACTTGTCGAGGGCCAGCGCGTTGCCGTCGTAGCGCTCGCGGAAGTGCGCCAGCGGGGCCTCGGCGGCGGCCGGGGCGGTGACGGCCAGCGTGGCCAGGGCGGCCAGGCGGTCGGTCATGCCGGGCGCCGCGTCGTATTGCGCGGCGGCCAGGGCCTTACCCTCGTTCGCGTCCACCAGCGCGAGCAGATCCAGCAGGCGGCGCTTCAGCTGGCGCCGGGCCTGGCTGGCCGCGTCGAGCCCGGCGCTGGCCTGGGCGCGCAAGCTGTCGTAGCGCGTGCGCAGGGCGTCGGTGCCGATGGCGCTGGCCAGTGCCCGCAGCATGGCCTGGCGCGCGGCGCGGATGCGTTCCGGATCGCGCTCGGGCTGGCGCTCGACCAGCTCGATCTCGCCCGGCGGGGTGAGCAGTTCGGCCAGCAGGGCATCGTCGATGCCCGCGTCGCTGAACAGCCCGGCCAGCGCATCGGCCCACGCGGCCACGGCCGCGCCCGCCGGTTCGCCGTCGCGGCACGCGTCGTAGGCCAGGCCAGCCAGCTGCTGGCCGGCATCCCACCGGTTGAAGCCATCCGCGTCGTGGCGCAGCAGCAGCGCCAGTTCGCGCGGGGCGTACTCGCATTCGAGGATCACCGGGGCCGAGAAGCCGCGCAGCAGCGACGGCACCGGCGCGGCATCGATATCCTCGAAGACGAACGCCTGCTCCGCGCCGGTGAGCACCACGGTGCGCTCGACGGCGCTGGCCTGCGTTTCGCCCTCGAGGCGCAACGGCAGCGCGCGGCCGCTCGCATCGAACAGCGACAGGCGCACGGGCACCGGCAGCGGCTGCTTGTTCGGCTGGCCCGCGCTGGCGGGCGTGCGCTGGCGCAGCAGCAGCCGGTAGCGGCGCTTGCCTTCGTCGTAACGGCCCTCCGCGCTGAGGCGCGGCGTGCCGGCCTGGCCGTACCACGCCAGGTAAGGCGCGAGGTCGACACCGTTCGCGTCGCCCAGGGCCCCCAGGTAATCCTCGATGGTGGCGGCCTGGCCATCGTGGCGCTCGAAATAAAGATCCATGCCCTTGCGGAAGCCCTGGTGGCCCAGGTGCCCGGCGAGCATGCGCACCAGCTCTGCGCCCTTCTCGTACACCGTGGCGGTGTAGAAGTTGTTGATCTCGGAATACTGCGACGGCCGCACGGGATGCGACAGCGGGCCGGCGTCTTCGGGGAACTGCGCGCGACGCAGCAGCGACACATCCTCGATGCGCTTCAGCGGCGCCGAGTTCATGTCGGCCGAGAAGCTTTGCTCGCGGAAGACCGTGAGGCCTTCCTTCAGGCTGAGCTGGAACCAGTCGCGGCAGGTGACGCGGTTGCCGCTCCAGTTGTGGAAATACTCGTGCGCCACCACCGCTTCGACGTGGCGGTATTCGTCGTCGGTGCTCGAATCCGGGTCGGCCAGCAGGTACTTCGCGTTGAAGATATTGAGGCCCTTGTTCTCCATCGCGCCCATGTTGAAATCATGGGTGGCCACGACATGGAACACGTCGAGGTCGTAATTGCGGCCATAGGCCTGTTCGTCCCAGCGCATGGAACGCTCTAGCGAATCCATGGCGTAGTCGCAGCGATCGATGACATCGGCCTCGGCCCAGATGTGCAACGCCACCGCCCGGCCATCGGCCGTGGTGTAGTCGCGGCTGATGCGCTCGAGGCGCCCGGCCACCAGCGCGAACAGGTAGCTCGGCTTCGGGTGCGGGTCGACGAAGCGCGCCCAGTGGCGCCCGTCGCCGAGATCACCCGCGCCATCGGGGTTGCCGCCCGCCAGCAACACGGGGAAGCGCGCCTTGTCGGCGCGCAGCGTGACCGTGAACGTGGACAGCACGTCGGGGCGGTCGGGGTAGAACGTGATGTGGCGGAAGCCTTCGGCTTCGCACTGCGTGAGCAGGAAACCGGCGTCGCGGCTGCCCGAGAGGTAGAGCCCCTCGAACGCGGTGTTCTCGGCGGGGCGCACGGCCACGCGGGTGGCGAGCGTGCAGCGGTCGCCGTCCACGCCCACCTCGAGCACGCCATTCGCAAGAATGTACTCCCCCTCGCCCAGCCGGCGGCCGTCGAGGTGGAGTTCAAGCAGTTCAAGCCCTTCGCCGTCGAGGCGGATGGGCTCGTCGGCCTGGCGCACCAGCTCGAGCGTAGCCAGCACCTCGGTGCGGTCGATGCCCAGGTCGAACTCCAGCGCCACGTGCGCCACCGCCCACGCGGGCGGGCGGTAATCGGCAAGGCGGATGACGGAGGTGGGGGCGTCGGATCGGTCGCTCATGGCATCGAGGCGTCGTGGTGCGGGCTCAGGCAGGCTAACATGCGGCCTGATTCGTCAAAAGGAACCCTCCCCATGTCCCGTTTCACCGTGACACGTTCCTCGATGGGCAGCCAGGAAGTGGTTGTCCTGCGCGATAGCCAGGCCCAGCGCGAGATCTACATCGCCCGCCGCGGCGCCACCGTGCTCTCCATCAGCTACCCCACCGGCGGCGGCATGCGGAACATCGCCGACGCGTTCCTCAACGAGCAGGAGCTGGTGCCGCACAAGGGTTCGCGCTTCGCCGTCATGACACCCTTCGCCAACCGCATCAACGATGCGCGCTACACGTTTGAAGGAACCGCTTACGATTTGCAGCCAGGTGCCACGGCCGATCGCGCCATCCGCCACGGCTTCGTGCGCGGCGTGATGTTCGACGTGGCGCACGAGGCGGCGGGCGACGACCAGGCCACCGCCACGTTCGCGACGCAGGCCATCCGCCCCGATGCCTACCCGGGTTACCCGTTCGCGCTCGATTTCAGCATCACCTTCACGCTCGACGCGAAGGGCCTTTCGATCGAAACCCATACGCGCAACGTGGGCGACCATGCCGCGCCGGTGTTCTTCGGCTGGCACCCGTACTTCCGCCTCTCCGACAACCCCATCGACACCTGGGAGCTGCAGGTGCCGGCGCAGACGGTCATCGCCGTCGACGAGGGCTTCATCCCGCTGCCTGGCCGCCAGGCGTGGCAATCAATCGACGACGTGGACGCGGCGTTCGATTTCCGCCAGCCGCATGGCATTGGCAGCACCGAGCTCAACACCACCTACACCGACCTGCAGGTGGATGACGATGGCAAGGCACGCACCTACTTGCGCGACCCGAAGGCCGGCACGGCTATCGCCGTGTGGCAGCAGCGCGGCGTGATGCTCGCGTTCACTTCGGATACGAACGAGCGCGACCCGCGCAAGTCCGTCGCGCTCGAGCCGATGGAATGCATGGCTGACGCATTTAACCGCGAAGATTGCGCACCGCTACTCAGGCTGGCGCCGGGTGAAGAGCGCCGCTTCGCGTGCGGCGTGGAGTTCATCGCCTGATGCTGCCCTCGTTCGACGATGTGCGCGATGCGGCGGCGCGCATCGCGCCGCACGCACGCGTCACGCCGGTGATGCGCAGCGAGCTCATCGATGCGCGCGTCGGTGCCACCGTGTGGTTCAAGTGCGAGAACCTGCAGCGTGGCGGTGCGTTCAAATTCCGTGGTGCCACCAACGCGGTGTGGTCGCTCGGGGATGAAGACGCCGCGCGTGGCGTGGTCACGCATTCCTCCGGCAACCACGGGAATGCGCTGGCCATGGCGGCACGCACGCGTGGCATCACCGCGCATGTCGTCGTCCCCGAGGGCGCGGTGAAAGCCAAGGTGGATGCCATCGTCGCTGCGGGCGCCACCATCCATCGTTGCGCGCCGACCACGGCCGCGCGCGAAGCGATGGCGGCGGAGGTCATGGCCGCCACGGGGGCGACGCTCGTGCATCCGTATGCCGATGCGCGGGTCATGGCGGGCCAGGGCACCCTGGTGCTGGAACTGATGGCGCAGGCACCCGGCATCGATACGCTCTTGTTCCCGGTGGGCGGCGGTGGCCTTGCGGCAGGCTGCTCCATCGCGGCACACGGCATCGACGCGTCGATCGCGCTGCTCGGCGCGGAGCCCGAGGGTGCGGATGATGCGGCCCGTTCGCTCGAGGCGGGCGCGCGGGTGGGGCCTTTTACCCCGGAAACCGTCTGCGACGGCTTGCGCACCCTGGTGGGCGAGCCGAACTTCCAGGCCCTGAGCCAGCACCAGGTGCGCGTGCTGCGCGTCAGCGATGCCGAGGTGGTGGCCGCGATGCGCCTCATGTGGACCGAGCTGCGCACCATCGTCGAGCCATCGAGCGCCACGACGCTGGCGGCCATGCTTCGCTACCCCGGCGAGTTCGCCGGCCGCAGCGTGGGCGCGGTGATCACGGGCGGCAATGTCGACCTCGATGCGTTGCCCTGGTAACGCAGCGCCGGTTCGGGCGGTTGCCCAAGGCATGTAGGCCGTGCCCTTGTTCCGACGCGGGCGCGCCCATGGTCTCCTGGCGCCCCAGGCCCACGCACCGTGTCGTCGGTGGCGGACAGATCGCCATGCGCCGCGTTCCTAAGCTTGTCGTCCCTTCCACGAGACGATGAGGTGCGCCATGCGCTGCCCCTGGGCCGAACACAGCGACATCGAACGCGATTGGCACGACAACGAATGGGGGCGCATCGTCCGTGACGATCGCGGCCTGTTCGAACTGCTCACGCTGAAGGGCGCCCAGGCGGGGCTGGCCTGGCGCACGGTGCTCAACAAGCGCGACGCTTACCGCAGCGTCTTCCACGATTACGACATCGCGCGCATCGCCGCGATGGATGACGACGAGATGGCGCGCGCCATGGCCGATCGAAGCATCATCCGCCACCGCCTCAAGGTCATGTCGGTGCGCACGAACGCGCGCATCGTGCAGGCCATGGCCGTGCGGGGCGAGTCGCTGGGCGAGGTGCTGTGGGCCCACACGGGCGGCGAGCCCATCGTCAACGCGCATGCGCACCCCCGCGAGCTGCCCATGCGCACCGCGGTATCCGATCGCATGGCGCTCGACTTGCGTCGGCGTGGCTTCCGCTACGCCGGCACGGCCATCTGCTACGGCCTCATGCAGTCGGCGGGCATGGTCGACGACCACCTCGCCAGCTGCGAGCGCCACGGGCAGGGGCTCAGGTGAAGGGGTTCTTCCGGCGCGAGCCGCGCAGCTTGTCGATCGAGAAGCTGGCGATCTCGCCACCGCCTTCGCGACGCGACTGGCCCTCGGGCGGGCCCCAGGCATGCGCGGTCACCACTTCCCACGTCGAGGGGATCGTGCCTTCCGTGCGCAGGGCTTCGTAGGCGTCGAGCATGCGGCGGTAGTGCTGCTTGCCGGTCAGGCCACGCAGGCGCCCGGCGTCGGCGTTGTTGGCGCCAAGGCCACGCAGCTCGTCCAGCAGCGCGCGGGGTGTCGGGTAGGTCAGCGTGTAGCGCTCGGCGAACAGCACCGGGTCCTTCAGGCCCTGCGCGAGCATGGCGTCGCCCACGTCGTGCATGTCGAGGAAGCGTGCCACGTGCGCATGCTGGTCGGCGCTGGCCCACGCGGCGCGCAGCTCGGTGAGCGTATCGGGGCCGAACGTGGAGAAGGTGAGCAGGCCGCCCGGCTTCAGCACGCGGGCGCATTCGGCGAACAGGCGCGGCAGGTCCTCACACCACTGGAAGCACAGGTTCGAAAAGAGGATATCGACGCTGTTGTCCGGCACCGGCAGCGTGTAGGCATCGGCCGCCACGCGCGCGAACGGCTTCAGCCATGCCGCGTTCTGCTTCGCCTGCTTCAGCATCGGCAGCGCGATATCCACCGCGATCACCTGGGCCCTCGGGTATTTCTTCTTCAGCGCGGCGGTGCCGCGACCGGTGCCGGCGCCGACATCGAGCACCACCTCGGGCACCTGCGGGAAAGCGTCCAGGCGCTCGATGAGCGTGGACTGAACCTCGCGCTGCAGGGCGTCGTGCTTTTCGTAGGTGCCGGCCGCTCGGCCGAAGTTGCGCCGCACCTGGCGGTGGTCGAAATGGAAATCGCTCATGCGTGGGGGCCGGTGGGCTGTGTCAGGGCCGCCGCCAGCTCGGCGGCATGCCCGATGAAGGGGGCGTGGCCGGCGTGGGCCAGCTCGATGAAGCGGCCGCCGGCGGCCTCGGCCGCCCAGCGCATGGCCGCGGGGTGCACGATGCGGTCGCGGCGGCCGGCGATCCACAGGCTGGGCATAGAAAGCTCGCCCAGGCGCGGGCGCAGGTCGGTGTCTTCGAGCAGGCGCAGGCCTTCCATCAGCACGCGCGGATCGGGCTCGCCGCGCTCGTAGGCCTCCGCCATGAGGCGGCGCGTTTCCGCGCGTGGGTCCTGGCTGCCCATGGCTTCCAGCGCGATGAAGCGGTCCACGGTGGCCTTGTAGTCGGCTTCCAGGTCGGCCGCCAGCTTGCGCACCATGGCGGGGTCGTTGCCATGCGGCCAGTCGTCGCCGCGCACGAAGCGGGGCGTGGAGCTCACGGCCACCAGCCGCGTCACGGCGGTGGGGGCCTCGAGCGCGGCCACCGTGGCGACGAGGCCGCCCAGCGACCAGCCCAGCCAGATGGCGGGCGGTGTCGCCGCGATGATGGCGTCGGCGCACGCGCGCGGGTCGAGCGGGATGCCCGAGTCACGCGAACGGCCATGGCCGGGCAGGTCGACGAGATACATGTCGCAATGCGCGTCGAGCGCCTCGGCCAGCGGATGCAGGATGCCGCCGTGCATGGCCCAGCCGTGGATCATCACCAGCGGCACGCTGCCGCTGCCGCGGCGTTCGATGTAGAGGCCGCTCACGGCGCGTCGCTCGGTGCCAGCGAGGGATCGACCGCGCCGCGGCCGTCGAAGACGAAGCAGTCGCCGCGCCAGTGCGCGCCACCCACGTCCTCGAAGTATTTGAGGATGCCGCCTTCGAGCTGGTACACGTGCTCGATGCCAAGGCCTTCCATGTGGATGGCGGCTTTCTCGCAGCGGATGCCGCCCGTGCAGAACGACACCACCGTCTTGCCGTCGAAGCGTGCGCGGTCGGCGGCCACCGCGCCGGGGAAGCCGGTGAAGCTGGCGAGGCCGTACTCCACCGTGCCCTCGAACGTGCCCGCGGCCACTTCGTAATCGTTGCGCGTGTCGAGCAGCACCACCTCGCGGCCTGCGTCGTCATGGCCCTGGTCGAGCCAGCGGCACAGGTCGCGGGGCAGCACGTGCGGCGCACGGCCCGCTTCGGGGCGGATCGCCGGCGCGCGCATGGTGATGATTTCCTTCTTCAGGCGCACGCGCATGCGGCCGAAGGGCACGTCGTCGGACCAGCTTTCCTTCGGCGTGATGTCGGCGAAGCGCACGTCGTCGCGCAGCCATGCCATGAACGCGTCGATGGCGTCGCGCGGTGCGGCCAGGAAGAGGTTGATGCCTTCCGGTGCCAGCAGGATCGTGCCCTTCAGCGCCAGGGCCTCGCAGCGCGCGGCGATCTGCCCGCGCAAGGCGGCCAGGTCGTCGAGGCCGACGAACTTGTAGGCGGAAATATTGAGGATCGACATGGGCATGGGGCGCGGCGCGGGGCCGCCCATTATACGGCGATGGCCTGCGCGGGCAGCGGGATGCGGGCCAGGGCGTCCAGCAGGGCGTCCACGCGGGCCTCGCTATGGGCGGCCGACAGGGTGATCCGCAGCCGGGCACCCCCCGGCGGCACGGTGGGCGGGCGGATCGCCACGACGAGGAACCCGGCCTGCTCGAGCAGCCGTGCGGCCGCCACGGCCGAGCCGGCATCGCCCAGTAACAGGGGCTGGATGGCCGTGGTCGAAGGCATCAGTGGCAGGCCAAGGGCCGTGGCGCCGGCACGGAAGCGGGCGACGTTCGCGGCGAGACGCTCGCGGCGCCCTTCGCTGTCCTCGCGGACCAGGCGCAGCGCCGCCCGCGTCGCGGCGGCCAGGGCCGCGGGCATCGCCGTCGTATAGATGTAGGGGCGGGCAAACTGCACGATGGCGTCCATTATGTCGGCATCGCCCGCCACGAAGGCGCCCGCGCAGCCCAGCGCCTTGCCGAGCGTGCCCATCAGGACGGGCACATCCTTGCTGCCAAGGCCGGCCGCCGCCACCGAACCGGCGCCGGCGGGGCCCAGCACCCCCATGCCGTGGGCGTCGTCGACATAAAGCAGCGTCGCGCGCTCGCGGCACAGGCTGGCCAGCGCGGCGAGCGGCGCGATATCGCCGTCCATGCTGAAGACGCCATCGGTGGCGAGCAGGGCCGGCAGGCCGGGCTGGGCATCGAGCTGCCGCGCCGCGGCGGCCGCGTCGCCATGCGGGTACCGGCGCAGGGCCGCACCCGCGAGCTGGGCGCCGTCGATGAGGCTGGCGTGGTTCAGCTTGTCCTGCACGCACAAGGCGGCCTCGCGGCCCGGCATGGCACCGGCGCCGAGCAGCGCCTGCAGGGCGCCCAGGTTCGCCATCACACCGGTGGAGAACAGCACGGCGCGCTCGCGCCCGGTCCACTCGGCCAGCTCTTCCTCCAGCGCGTGGTGTTCGCCGCGGTGGCCCGAGACCAGGTGGGCGGCGCCCGTGCCCACGCCTTCCGCGACGGCGGCGCGGGTCAGCGCGGTGACCAGGTCGCGGTGGCTGGCCAGCCCGAGGTAATCGTTGCCGCAGAAATCCGTGAGGACCCGCCCACCGACCATGCGCCGGCCACCGGGCAGCACGTCGCACGCGCGCACGCGGCGCGACAGGCCGGCGTGTTCGCGTTGCGCACGGGCCGCCGCGAGGCGCCCGCGCAGGTCGGGCCGCGGGCTCATGCCACCGCGTCGGCGGGTTCGACGATGTCGGCGTGCACCGTGCCGGGCTCCACCTCCACTTCCAGCGGTTTCAGGCCGAGGCGCTCGAA
Organism: Luteibacter yeojuensis; assembly: GCF_000964085.1. Lineage (GTDB taxonomy): Bacteria > Pseudomonadota > Gammaproteobacteria > Xanthomonadales > Rhodanobacteraceae > Luteibacter > Luteibacter yeojuensis_A. Next base: position 61,703 of record NZ_JZRB01000006.1, on the reverse strand, counting down.
CAGGCGGCGGTCGTGCTCCACGTCGGGGTTGCCCGTGGTGAGCAGCTTTTCGCCGTAGAAGATCGAATTGGCGCCCGCGGCAAAGCACAGGGCCTGCAGCGCGTCGTCCATGGTCTCGCGGCCGGCCGAGAGGCGCACCACCGAGGCCGGCATGAGGATGCGGGCGACGGCGATGCTGCGCACGAACTCGAACGGATCCAGCGCGTCGGTACCGTGCAGCGGCGTGCCGGCCACCTGCACCAGGCGGTTGATGGGCACCGACTCCGGGTGCTCGGGCAGGTTGGCCAGCGTGCGCAGCAGGCCGGCGCGTTGGGTGCGCGACTCGCCCATGCCCACGATGCCGCCGCAACAGGTGCGCAGGCCGGCCTGGCGCACGTGGTCGAGCGTGTCCAGGCGGTCCTGGTACTCGCGGGTGTGGATGATCTCGCCGTAGAAATCGGGCGAGGTATCCAGGTTGTGGTTGTAGAAATCGAGGCCGGCCGCCTTCAGCGTATCGGCCTGGGGCTGCGAGAGCATGCCTAGCGTGGCGCAGGTCTGCAGGCCCAGGCCCTTCACCGCGCTGACGATCTCGGCCACCTTGGCCACGTCGCGGTCCTTCGGCGAGCGCCACGCGGCTCCCATGCAGAACCGGCTGGCGCCGGCATCCTTGGCGGCCTGGGCACGGGCGAGCACCGCCTCCACGCTCATCAGCTTCTCGGCCTTCACCCCGGTGGCGTAGCGCGCCGCCTGCGGGCAGTAGGCGCAATCCTCCGGGCAGCCGCCGGTCTTGATCGAAAGCAGGGTGGAGACCTGGACGGCATTGGGGTCGTGGTGCGCGCGGTGCACGCTCTGCGCCTGGAACAGCAGGTCGTTGAACGGCAGGGCGAACAGGCGTTCGACCTCGTCGAGGGTCCAGTCGTGGCGGAGGGCTGCGGTCATGGAGGGCTCCCGTGGCGAAGGCGCGCAGTGTCGGCGCCCGCCCCGGCACTGTCAACCTTAACGGTATGCCACAGGTTTACCGTTCATTCGCCCCGCGCTGCCGTACGATGGGCGCAACCCCCAAGGAGTGTTTCCATGAGCGCAGCAGGACAGGGCAGCAGCGGCAACGTCATCGCGGCGGTCTGTAGCTTCTTCATCCCCGGCCTCGGCCAGCTGGTGCAGGGTCGCGTCTTCAAGGCGCTGATCATGTTCGTGCTCGCCGCGGTGCTGTGGATCGTGTGGCTGGGCTGGATCATCCACCTGTGGTCGATCGTCGACGCGGCGATGTTCCGCACGCGGGACTGAGTTCCTCCTCGTTGAGTAAATTCCCAGTCATTTTCAGAATTCTTCGATAGAAATGACCTGGCTCTGATCGTTACCTTGCGTGACTTCGCTGCTCGAAGTCACGCAAGGAACGCCTGGGATGAACCTCCTCTTCCGATCAGCCCTCGCGATCGTGCTTGGTGCATTCGCCGTCGCTGGCTGTGCGTACCTCTCCGGATACCTCGGAAGTCAAGGGTAGCCGCGGACCAAAATGCACTCCGCGGCGCGACGGATGAGGGTGATCAAATGAATGTTGGAACGATCGTATCGGCTGCCTTGGGTATCGCGCTATCGGGTGCAGCCACTGGTACGGATGCCTACACTCCGCTTGCGCGCGCCGAGGTTGTCACCGTGGCGAACGTAGCTCAAAGCGGCGAAGAATCCACCCATCTAGGCTTCGAGTACAAGAACATTTCTTCATTCGTTGAATTCAGGTGTCGCTTGCTGGGCGATGGGTGGTCTCCTGTGCCCAACCCGGATTGCCGTGAAGCTGTCGTCGGTGATGGTTATGAGAGCCTGTGCCGTAAATCGCCACAGCGAATCAGTTGCCGAGTGTGTTCTGTCGTCCCGGAGATCTTTCGAAGTACCGGTGATGGATATAGCTTGATGCGATACGTCAAGAATGGCACGCCACTAAGTGTCACCGTATACGGTGATATCAACGATATCGATGTGCCCGGTCAGTATGGTTTGGATGTCATTGGGTGGTCCTATGACGAGTCGCTGCAGCTCATGCTTATCGGCGAGGGTGGCGCGCCGTGACCGTCACACAGGCATTGAGCAACCCTCCGGCGGAGCAAAGCCTTCGGGATGAGCAGCAGTTCGATCAGCAGCGTGTAATAGACGCTGGGCAGCGTGCACAGGAATTGCAGCAGTCACAGGGTGCTTCGTTATCGATGTGAGGTGTTCGTGGGATGGAAAGAAAGGTTGGGACGCGTTGGGCAGTTTCTTGCATCAGCACGCTGCTTGCTCTGCGGAGCTCCGGGTAGCGGTGACATCGAGCTTTGCGTGGCGTGTGCCAACTCTCTGGCCCGGAACACGAGTCACTGCGAACGCTGCGCCCTGCCGCTGGCTCGCACGGCAACGCTGTGCGGTGATTGCCTGAAGGAAGAGCGACCCTGGCAGGTCGCGTGGGCGCCTTATCGATACGGCTTCCCCCTCGACGTGCTCGAAGCGCGCTTCAAGTTCGGCGGCAACCTCGTCGCGGGGAAGGTGCTGTCGCGGCAGTGGATCGCGGCTGGCGCGCCGCCCGCCTTGCCCGAGGTGGTGGTTCCCGTGCCTTTGCACGTATCGCGTTTGCGCTCGCGCGGATTCAACCAGGCGCTGGAACTGGTGAAGCCCGTGGCGCGGCATCTCGGCGTGCGCGTGGACCCACGCCTGCTGGCGCGCGTGCGGCGTACCGATGCGCAAAGCGAGCTGGACGCCGAGGCGCGGGCCCGCAACGTGCTTGGGGCGTTCGAAGCGCGCTTCGTCGAAGGCCTGCAGCACGTCGCCGTCGTCGATGATGTGATGACGACAGGCGCGACGTTGGCTGAGTGCGCGCTGGCGCTGCGCGCGGCCGGCGTGGCACGTGTCGACGTCTGGGCCCTGGCGCGGACGCCCAAGCCGGACTTCAAGCGCGCAGAAGCCACGCAACTGTAGGAGCCCACCCCGTGGGCGACATCTTCTGCCGCGACCTCTCACGCAAAAGGCTGTCGCCCACGGAGTGGGCTCCTACAAACCGCGGATTCCGCTAGTGGTTGAGGTATACGGGGTTGCCCAGCAGCAACAGCTTGCCTGCGGGGTCACGTACGTCGACGCGGTACCAGTGCGGTTTGCCGTCGCTTTTCCAGTCGAACGCCACGGCGCCATCGGCGCGGATGGGCCGGGTGCCGGCGCGCTTGCCATCCACGGTGGCGATGGCCTGCATGCCGTCGACGGCGTGGGTTTGCACGGCCAACTTCACCATCACGCCCCTGGCCGCTTCCAATGCATCGCCCATGTGCGCGACGGCGCCGCCGGCACTCGCCGCCACGTCCAGCATCCGGTCCTTCGTGCCTTCCGTGTCGATGAACACATGCCCCGCGCGAATGCCGTCGAGGATGCCGTCCATCGACAGCTCGCTGGCATGCACCACGGTGGTGGGGACGCCAATGACGCCGGCCAGCTCGTCGCGCGCGCCGTCGCTGCCGTCGTGGCTGTCGCCACCACCGATGCCGGTGATGCGGATGCCGGCGTCCAGTTGTTTCTCCCAGAACGGCAGGCCGGAATCAGCGCGGCCCGGGTCGCGGCCGTTGATGGCTTCGATGGCCTGGAAGCCGTGCATGTCGACCGGCTTCTTCGGCGTGAAGCCACAGCCCATGCAGGTCTCGTCGTTGGGGCGGCGCGGGTGGTTGATGGAGATGAGGCCGTGCGCCTTCGCCACGTCGGCGGTGAGCGCGTTCCAGTCGGGCACCGTGGCGCTGCCCACGCGGAAATCGAGCGGCCGCGCCACGCCGAACAGGTTGGCGTGGCCTTCGAACGTGGTGATCTCGCGCGCGGGGATCATCAGCATGGTGTCGAAGTACGGTTGCGCTTCGCGCATCTGCGATACCTGCGACATGGTGTTGTGCTCGGAGATCGCGATGAAATCGAGGCCGCGCTTCGCCGCGTTCGCCATGGTGAGGAACAGGGGGCAGGGCACCTTCGCGGTGCCGCTGGCATTGCTGCAGCTGCCGTCGCTGTGCGCGCTGTGCATGTGCAGGTCGCCGCGGTACCAGCCATCCGCCGTTTTCAGTGGCGCGGTGAGCCCATGCTCGGGGCCAAAGCCCTCGTCATCGCCCGAGAACCACACATCGGCCGTGAACGTGGCCGTGGAGGTGGGGCGGATGTTGGGGATGCCGAGCAGCAGGCGCCACGGGCCGGCCTGGATCTCGCCGGGGAGGAACGACGCGGTCGCATCGGTGGCCGACACCGTGAAGCGGCGCTTGCTGCCGCCGCTCCAGCCGCGGAAGCCATCCTGCGCCGCGAAGCCGCCGGGGCCGAGCAGGCCCAGGTCGATGGTGGTGCGCTGCTCGCGCCCGGTGTAGGTGACGTCGATGGTGATGCGCCGCGTGCCGGCGGGTACCTCGAAGGGCACCTCGCGGTAGGTGTGGTTGTCCTTGCCGGTGAGGTTGCCGCGGAGCACCACGTCGGGGGCGCGCTCCGCCGCGAACGTGGCGGCGGCGAAGCAGGCGAGGAACAGGGCGATGAGGGAGCGCATCAGAAGCGGTACATCGCGGCGGCGCGGAACGAACGGCCCAGGATCGGGCGCGCGATGAACGTGGTGGCACCCACGTCGTTGCTGGCCAGTTCGCCCGCGCGGGGGTTGCCTTCGGTAAGGCCCAGCGAGTTGAACAGGTTGTCGGCGTACAGGTACAGCGAAAGCTGCTGGGTGGCGTCGTAGCGGGCGCTGAAGTTCACCACGTGGTAGGCGGGCAGGCGCACCGAGTTGGCGGTATCCACGTAGCGCTTGCCTTCGTACTCGTACGAGAACTGCAGGCGCAGGCGGTTATCCAGCAGGTTCACGCCCGGCACGATGCGGTAGCTCACCCTGGGCACGCGGATCAGCTGGTTGTCTTCGTAATCACGCAGCACCGGGGCGTTGTTGACCACTTCGGTGTAGCGCAGGCCCTTGTACTTCGGCTGCTGCAGCGTGGCGTTGAACTGCACGTCGAACCATTTGACAGGGTACACGGTGCCCTCCAGCTCGAGGCCATACGTCTTCGTGTCAGCGTACCCCGTTTGCGGCGTGGAGGTATTGGTGTTCCGGTCGAACACGTAGTTCGAGAAGCCCACGTTGTTGTACTTGGTGTAAAACGCGGTGGCGTACATGTCCACGAGGCGGTCGCTGTACTTCCAGCCCGCCTCGCCCAGGTCCATGGTCTGCAGCACCGGGGTGGCCGTGGGGCTGGTGATATAGGTGCTGAGGTTGGGCAGGCGGAACGTGGAGGTCCAGCGGGCGAACAGGCCCTGGCGGGGCGAGAACTGCCAGTTCGCGCCTAGGGTCCAGCCCGTTTTGTCGAAGCTCTGGTCGTAATGGGTGAACTGGCCGTTGCCGGTCAGCACCTTCGCCGCCGCGGGCGAGCCGCCCAGGTCGACAGTGGCCTTGCCCTCGGTGTAGCCCTGCACGGTGACCTTCTCCCAGCGCGCGCCGCCGTCGATGCGCAGCTCGGGCGTCACCTGCCACTCGTCGGAGAGGTACACGGCGTTGGTGTTCGACTTGCCGCTGGCGTGTTCCCACTCGTAGCCGTAGCCGTAATAGCCGTGGTCGGTGAGCGAGCCGACCACGTTGCCGTTCGCGTCGACGCCCACGAGGTCGAGCAGGCGCGCGTTGTCGCGCACGTCCAGCAGCACCGTCGACGAGTAGCGGTCGAAATCCTGCTCGAAGTTCGCGTGGTAATAGCCCAGCGTCACATCGTGGCTTTGCTCGCCGAACTCGAACTTGCGCAGCACGCGCGTATCGTTGATGAACTCGTTCACCGGCATGGTCACGCCGCGGATGCCGCCGGTGACGACCAGGCCATTGCCGTTCTGGCCGTTGGTGTTGAACACCTGGACGGGGTTATCCACGTAGCGCAGCTGCAGCGCCGTGGCGCCGGGCACGAGGCCAAGGCGCCTGGCGCTGTCCTGGTCGATGATCGACTGCCCGGTGCCCACGGCGTTGGGGAATACGCCGTTGCGCTGCGTATCGGTGGTGCTGTAGCGCATGGCCTCGGCGAGCTTCCAGTCATCGCCCAGGTCGTGGTTGAACTTGAACGACACCTGCGTGCGCTTCACGTGCGTGCCTTCGCTGTTGTCGAAGTGGTACGTGCCGCCGCCGGCCTCGCGCATGTCGAGGTTCTCGGTCTCGGGGCCGGCCAGCGTGCCGTAGTTGCCATTGAAGCCGGGCGCGGGTCGGATATCGCCGTGCGAATCGGTATACATCGGTATGCCGAGGTACAGCGCCACCTTGTCATCCATGTGCTTCACGTCGAAGCTCACGTCGCCGTGCTCCAGCTGCTTCGACAATGTGGCGCGCAGCTGGCCGCCGTCGTCGGCGTGGAAGCCCGGGCGGCGCACGCCGTCGTCGACGCGCCAGAAGCCGCCCACGCCGAGTTTCCAGCCGCCGCCGATGGGCGTGCCGTACCAGAAGTCGAGGCGGTTGAGCGAGTAGTTGCCCACCGTGTACTTCACCAGGCCCTCGGCCGTATCGCCGACCTGGCGCGGGATGAAGTTGATCGCGCCCGCGGGCGCGTTGGAATAGAAGATCGACGACGGGCCGCCACGCACCACTTCCACTCGCTCAATGGTTTCGTCGAGGCGGAACGCCTGGTCGGCGTTGAGGTAGCCCAGCGCCGGGTCGTGCTGCACGGGGATGCCGTCTTCGAGCAGGTTCACCGAGCCGTAGCCATCCACCGGGATGCCGCGCGCGCGGATGTTGCCCGAGGCCTCGCCGCCACTGGATTCCACCCAGAAGCCCGGCACCGACTTCACCGCCTCGGTGACGCTCGTCGGCGCCTGCATGCGCAGGCGATCCTCGTCGATCGTGGTGATCGAATAGCTGGTTTCCGACTTGGTGCGGGTGTCGGTGCCCGAGCGGGCGGTGACGACGACATTGTCGAGGTCGGTGGCCTTCTTCTCGGGGGCGGCGTCCTGCGCATGGGCGGCGGCGGAAAACACGAACGCACCGACGATCGCCGCACGGAGCGCGCGGCTGAGGGGGGTGTCACGCATGATGGGGTCGAACTCCGGGATGGGTGCTGCACGTACCCACCCCGCCGCCCAGCAGGGGTTAGCCGGGGCGCCGGCCTCTCCCTGGGTACGCGACCCGAAAGAACTTATGGGTTAGCGGTGACGGACTCGTGCAGCGCATATGTCCGCCCGATGACGAAGGTGACGCGCGTCACAGTGCCAGGGCGACGACGATGCCTACCCAGAGCGCCAGGCCCACCCAGTTGTTGTGGCGGAACGCCGTGAGGCAGGCGTCGCGCGCACGGTCGCGCATGATCCACTGCTGGTAGCCGAACAGGCCCGCGGCCACCGCCAGCGCCGCCCAGTACGGCCAGCCCAGCGCACTGCGCGTACCCACCAGCAGCATGGCCAGCAGGAACGTGCCCATCAGCACGCCGATGATGACGAGGTCGGCGTCGGCGAACAGGATGGCCGTGGATTTCGCGCCGGCCTTCAGGTCTTCCTCGCGGTCGACCATGGCGTATTCGGTGTCGTAGATGACCGACCACAGGATGTTCGCGATGAACAGCAGCCACGCCACCGGCGGCACGTTGTTGGTCACCGCGGCGAAGGCCATGGGGATGGACCAGCCGAACGCTGCGCCAAGCACCACCTGGGGCAGGTTGGTGTAGCGCTTGGTGAAGGGATACAACGCCGCCAGGCCTGCGCCCGCGAACGAGAGCAGGATGGTGAGCGTGTTGGTGAACAGCACGAGGACGAACGAGAACACCAGCAGCGCCGCGAAGGCGACGAGCGCTTCCTTCGGCGTGATGCGGCCGCTCGCGATGGGGCGGCCCGCGGTACGCGCCACCTGTGGGTCGAGCTTGCGGTCGGCGTAATCGTTGATGGCGCAGCCGGCCGAGCGCATGGCGAAGACGCCGAGGGTGAAGATCACCAGCGGGCCCATCGGCGGGAAATCCTTCGCGGCCAGCCACAGCGCCCACCAGGTGGGCCACAGGAGCAGCAGGGCGCCGATAGGGCGGTCCATGCGGGTGAGCTGGAGGAACGCGTAGATCTTGTCGCGGCGGGCGGCCGGCGCGCCCCGCAGCAGGAAGGCGAGCACCTTCTCGGCGGTGGTCGATGCATCGGCCGGGCGCACGGGCGGCGGAGCCGTTGCGGCTGGCTTGCGCGCCATCGTGGGAATCTTGCGGCGGGGCGCGTTTTTCTTGGAAGCGGGGCTCATGGCCCCGAATTCTAACTGTGGGAACCGGCCTGTGGGGGCCTACCTGTGGGGCCTACTTATGGGGGCCACCGGTGGGGTCCATCTGTGGGAGCGCGCTTGCGCGCGATGGGCCTTGCCGCTAGCACCATCGCGCGCAAGCGCGCTCCCACATAATCCTTTCTAATCCCACAGTATCCTTTCTATTCCCACAGTTGTTTTTTACTTCGGCTCCGCCGGCTCGACCGGATCATCATTGACCGGCGGTTCCGGGTCCGCGTCTCGCTCCGGCCGGTAGCTGCCGGGCTGGCGGATCTCGTCTTCCGGCCGGTTCTTGCCCGGTTCGGCGAAGGGCGGCTGGGGGTTGGTCGGGGTGAGGGGCATGGTGGGGGCTCCACTCGGCTGGGTGAGCAGCCAACGTAGGTTCGGGTGGGTGAAGCCCCCGGGTACACCCCATGAAACCCTAGTCGACGAGGGCGTCCAGCCGTTCCAGTGTCTTTCGCACGCCGTGCTTTTCGAGGGCGTCCACGTAGATGTCGTACTGGCGGCGGAAGCGCTCGTCTTTCGCCGGTAGCGGCCCTACAAGCTCCACGCTTTCGATCAGCGTCTCCTTCGAGCCGCTATCGATCAGCGGCTGTACCAGGCGCATCGCGTTGGGTTCACGCAAGGGATACGTCGCGCCGTCGTCGTCCTTCCCCACGCGCACGTAGCGGTCGTACGCGGCCAAAAGGAACGCCAGGCGCCGCGCATCCTTGCCATTCTCCAGGCACGCCGTGATCGTCGGCCCGAGGAAGCCCGGGATCTTGGAGCCGCCGTCGAGGCACAGGCGGTCGAGCTGGTCGGCGATGGACTCGTTGCTGAATCGATCGAGCAGTTTCTTCTTGTACGGGCCGAGATCCATGCCGGGCAGCGACTTCAGCCACACGCCGGCATCGTCGTTGAGGAAGGCGGTGAGGTAGGCGTTGAACAGCGGATCTTTCACCGCCAGGTCGACGCGGCGGTGGCCGGAAAGGAAGGCCGGGTACGACAGCATCTGGTGCGAGCCGTTGAGCAGGCGGATCTTCGCGTCCTCGTACGGCGACACGTCGTCGACGATCTGCACGCCGTGGCGCTCCCACGCCGGCCGGCCATGGCGGAACTTGTCTTCGAGCACCCACTGGATGAAATCCTCGCAGACCACGGGCGCTTCGTCGGTGAGGCCGGTGGCCGCATTGAGTTCGTCGCGCACCGCTGGCGTGGTCGCGGGGGTGATGCGGTCGACCATGCCATTGGGGAAATCCACCTGCGCGTCGATCCAAGCGGCCAGCTCGGGCGAGCGTGCCTTCGCGAACGCGAGCACGGCCTTTTTCGCCTGCGCGCCGTTGTGGCGCAGGTTGTCGCACGACATGACGGTGAACGGTTCCACGCCCGCGGCGCGGCGCCGGGCCAGTGCACCGACGATGAAGCCAAAGGCACCCTTCGGTTCATCGGGGTGCTCGAGGTCATGCTTCACCGTGGCATCGTCGAGGCGGAACTGGCCGTGCTCGTCGATGAGGTAGCCGCCCTCGGTGATGGTCAGCGAGACGATGCGGATGGCCGGGTCGGCGAGGCGCTGCAACACCTTGGCGGCACCGTCGACGGGCGCGTAGAGGTACTCCACCATGGCGCCCACCACATGCGTGGTGCGCGTGCCGTGCGGGTCGAACTCACTCACGGAGTACAAACCCTGCTGCGCCTTGAAGGCGTCGGCCAGCGGCTTGTCGTGCTCGAGCAGGTTGATGCCGAGGATGCCCCACGATGCCATGTCGGGGTCGGTGAGCGTCAGGTTGGTGTAGATCGCCAGGTGGGCGCGGTGGAACGCGCCCACGCCGATGTGGGCGATGCCGGCGGTGACCTTGCCGCGATCGAACGGCGGTGCGTCGACACCCGGGGGGAGGCGATCGAGTTGGGACGGGGTAAGAGCCATGGGGGCCTTCTTAAGGGTGGTGGATGGCTTTGCCGGTGGCGTCGAACACGTAGGCATGGGTGAGGTCGACGCGGATGCAGATATCGCGGCCCGCGCGGCGCTCGAAGTCGCCATCGGCGCGCACGGTGATCGTGCCGAGCCCGGGCACGTCGACGTAGGCATAGGTTTCGCTGCCGAGCCGCTCGACGACGGTGAGCTTGCCCGCCAGGGTCTCGCCGGTGCCGTTGCCGTCCTCGCACACGCGCAGGTGCTCGGGGCGCACGCCCAGGGTCAGTTCGCCGCGCGCTTCGATCTGCGCAGGCAGGTGCAGCACGTTGCCGTTGGCCAGGCGCAGGTCGCCGCCTTCGGCCGTGGCGGCCATGAAGTTCATCTGCGGCATGCCGAGGAAGCCGGCCACGAACTTGTTCACCGGGCGGCGATACAACTCCAGCGGCGAGCCGATCTGTTCGATGCGGCCTTCGCTGAAGATGGCGATCTTGTCGGCCAGCGTCATGGCCTCGACCTGGTCGTGCGTCACGTAGATCATCGTTGCGTTCAGTTCCTGGTGCAGGCGCGCGATCTCCAGGCGCGTCTGCGCGCGCAGGGCGGCATCCAGGTTGGAGAGCGGCTCGTCGAACAGGAACACGCGCGGCTCGCGGGTGATGGCGCGGCCGATGGCGACGCGCTGCCGCTGGCCGCCGGAAAGCGCCGACGGCTTGCGGTCGAGGTAGGGCTCCAGGGCCAGGATCTTCGCCGCCTTCGCCACCTTCTCGTCGATGGCGAGCGGCTTGGCGCCGGCCAGCTTCAGCGCGAACGACATGTTCTCGCGCACGGTCATGTGCGGGTACAGCGCGTAGCTCTGGAACACCATGGCCAGGTCGCGCTTGTCGACGGCGCGGTCGGTGATGTCGTCCTTGTCGAGCAGGATCTGCCCTTCGTCGGCTTCCTCCAGGCCGGCGATGAGGCGCAGCGTGGTGGACTTGCCACAGCCCGAGGGGCCGAGGAACACGCAGAACTCGCGATCCTCCACCACGAGGTCGATGCCCTTGATGACATCGGTGCCCTCGAACGACTTGCGCAGCTTGCGGATTTCCAGACGGGACATGGGTCAGCTCCTATTTGACTGCGCCGAAGGTGAGGCCGCGGACCAGCTGGCGCTGCGACAGCCAGCCCAGCACCAGGATCGGTGCACAGGCCAGGGTCGAGACGGCCGACAGCTTGGCCCAGAACAGCCCCTCGGGGCTGGAGAACGAGGCCACCAGCGCGGTGAGTGGCGCGGCACTGGTGGTGGTGAGGTTGAGCGACCAGAACGCCTCGTTCCACGACAGGATGAGGCAGAGCAGCGCGGTGGAGGCGAGGCCGCCACGGCTGACGGGGATCAGCACGCGGAACATCGTCTGCCAGGTGCCCGCGCCATCCATGCGGGCCGCTTCGAGGATGTCGTACGGGATATCGCGGAAGTAGGTGTAGATCATCCACACCATGATCGGCAGGTTGATCAGCGCGAAGATGATGATCAGCGCGGTCTTCGAATCGAGCATGTTGAGGTCGCGGCTGATCAGGTAGATCGGCACCAGCACGCCCACGCCCGGCAGCATCTTGGTCGAGAGCATCCACAGCAGCACGTCCTTCGTCTTGCGCGTGGGGTGGTAGGCGAAGGCGTAGGCCGCCGGCACCGCGAGCAACATGCCGAGGACGGTGGCGCCGCCCGCGGTCACGATCGAGTTCCACGCGTAGTGCAGGTAGTTCGCGCGCGCCAGGATCTCCCTGTAGTTCTCCAGCGTCGGTGTGAACAGGAAATGCGGCGGCATGCTGAAGGCATCCAGCTCGCTCTTGAAGCTGGTGAGCACCATCCAAAGGATGGGGAAGAAGATGATGAGCGCGACGACCCACGAGGCGGTGATGCGCAGCAGGCGGGCGGCGTGGTTTGGTTTCTTGTTGGCCATGGTCGTGCCTCCCTTAGCGCTCGGTCAGCGATTTGCCGATCAGGCGGATGAGGAACACCGCCATGATGTTGGCCAGCACCACCGCCACCAGGCCACCGGCCGAGGCGGCGCCCACGTCGAACTCGAGCAGGGCCTGCGTATAGACCAGGTACGGGATGTTCGTCGTCGCATCGCCCGGGCCGCCGTTGGTAGTGACGAAGATCTCCGCAAACACGTTGAGCAGGAAGATCGCCTCCACCATCACCACCACGGCGATGGGCCGGGCAAGGTGGGGCAGGGTGAGGTAGCGGAAGATGGCGAGGCCGCGCGCGCCGTCCATGCGTGCCGCTTCGAGCTGCTCGCGGTCGAGCGATTGCAGCGCGGTGACGAAGATGAGGATGGCGAACGGCAGCCACTCCCATGAGACGACGACGATGACCGAGAGCAACGGCCAGTCGGCGAACCAGTTCACCGGCGTGGCGCCGAACAGCTTCCACACCCATGCGAGGAAACCCGAGACCGGGTTCATCAGCAGGTTCTTCCACACCAGCGCCGAGACGGTGGGCATGATGAAGAACGGCGAGATGAGCAGCATGCGGACGATGCCCTGGCCCGGGAAGGTCTCGTCCACCAGCACGGAGATGCCGATGCCGCCGACCACCGTGATGACGAGCACGCTGCCCACCAGCACGATGGTGTTGAGGATCGAGGTCCAGAAGCTGGGGTAATTGAAGAAGTAGCCGAAGTTCTCCAGCCCCACGAAGGCCGACTTACCGGGGTAGAGCAGGTTGTAGTACTGCGTGGAGAAGTACAGGGTCATCGCCAGCGGCACGATCATCCACAGCAGCAGCATGATGTTGGCGGGCTGCGCGAGGAGGCGCTCGGGGCGTTTGCGGACGCGCGCGTTCATGGCGTGGCCTCCTTCGAGATGACCGGCTTCTTGTCGTAGTAGCCAGCGCGCTTCATGGTGCGGTCCACCGCGCCCTGCGCCGTATGCAGCAGTTCATCGACATTGCCGCGGCCGGCCAGCGCGCCGGCGATCTGCCGGCCCACCAGGGTCGCCACCGCCTGGAACTCGGGGATGGAGACGATCTGGATACCCTTGTAGGGCACGGGCTTGAGCGTCGGGTGCGCGGGGTCCACGGCCTTCAGCGAATCGGCGGTGACCTGCGCGAACGGTGCGGCCTTGATGTACTCGTCATTGGTGTACGTGGATTCACGGGTGCCCGGCGGCGTGGCTTCGGCGCCGTATTTGTCGGCGACGAGCTTGAGGTAAGGCTTGGAGGTGGCCCACAGGATGAAGTCGCGCGCGGCATCGCCCTGCTTCGAACTGGCGGGGATCGCCAGCGACCACACCCAGAGCCATGACGAGCCCTTGTCGGTCACCTCGTGGGGCGAGCGCACGAAACCCACCTTGCCGGCCACCTGGCTTTCCTTCGGGTTCGAGACGGTGCCGCCGCCGACCGATGCATCCACCCACATCGCGCAGCGGCCGCCGGCGAACAGGGCGAGGTTTTCGTTGAAGCCGTTATCGGAGGGGCCAGGCGGACCGTAGTGCTTCAGCAGGTCGATGTAGAAGTTCACCGCCTTGTGCCACTCGGGCGTATCCACCTGCGGCTTCCAGTTCTCGTCGAACCAGCGGCCGCCCCAGCTGTTCACCATAGTGCCCAGCAGGGCCATGTTCTCGCCCCAGCCCGCCTTGCCGCGCAGGCAGATGCCGTAGACGCCGTGCGCGGGGTCGTGCAGCTTCTGGGCGAAGCCCTTGATCTGGTCCCACGTGGGTTGCTCGGGCATCGTCAGGTTCGCGCGGGCGAACAGGTCGGTGCGGAAGTAGGTGATGCTGGCCTCGGCATAGAACGGCACGGCATAGAGGTGGTTATCCACCGTCAGCTGCTCACGCACGTTCTTCAGCAGGTCGTCGGCATCGTAGTCGGCCGGCAGGTTGTCCAGTGGCTTCAGCCACTTCTGCGCGCCCCAAAGGGGTGCCTCGTAGGCGCCGATGGTGATGACGTCGAACTGGCCGCCGTGGGTGGCGATATCGGTGGTGAGCCGCTGGCGCAGCGTGTTCTCCTCGAGCACCACCCAGTTGAGATGCACGCCTGGGTGAGATTTTTCGTACTCGGATGAGAGCGCTTGCATGCGCACCATGTCGGCGTTGTTCACGGTGCCGATCGTGAGCGTGGTATCGGCCCAGGCCGCGCCGGGCGCCGCGCACGCAAGCGCCGCGGCACACCACCATCCCTTACCTACGTTGCTCATCGTTGCTCCCGATGCGGCGAGTCGTCGTGGATGAGGGTTATAGGCGTTAGGCGGCAATCGCCACCAATACGTGGCGCGTCGTTTTGCGGTGAAAATGCGTACTTTCTTGCGTCACGCCGCTTGCGGCGGCCCTTCGCGATGGCGTCGGGCTGCGCTTTGTGCTGCGTTGCAGCATGTCACGCCGGGCGCAACAAAGTACGTATCGCATTGGGGTTTTTCTGTTCGGCCCCGCCGCGGCGTGGCGCGGCGCGTCATCACAATTCAGCGGGCGCCTGGCGATGTCGCATCCGATACTCGCGCGGCGTCATGCCCGTGAGGGCCAGGAACCGCCGGTTGAAGTTGCTGAGGTTGCTGAAACCCACCTCGTAGCAGATCTCGGTGATGGCCTCGTGCGAGCCCACCAGCTTCTCGCAGGCACGCTGCACGCGCGTCTGGTTCACGTACTCGATGAAGCGGTAACCCGTGTGCTGGTGGAAGAAACGCGAGAATGCCGATTCGGACATCTCCAGGCGGCTTGCCACCGCTTTCAGCGACACATCGCCCGCGTGGTGGCGATCGATGAAAGCGACCGCGCGGTGCAGCTTCATCGACTGGCTGGGGTCGGCCGAGGCCTGGAACGGCCGGCTGCTGAGCGGGCGCCGCGTGCCGTCCTCTGCAAGCGCTTCCACTAGTTCGAAGAAGCTGGCCACGCGGCGGAGCCCGGGGTAATCCGATACCCGGCGGAAATAGGGTTCCAGCGCGCGCCCCAGGTCGGACGAGAACACGATGCCGTGGCGCGCTTCTTCAAGCAGCAGCGATTTCACGTGTTTCGCCGAGGGAAAGAACTCGATGCAGCGGCGCACGAAGGCTTCGGAGAACAGGATGACGCGATCGCGCAGCGCGGCCGGTTCGCATGCCTCGTCGGTCACCCAGTTGTGCGGCACGTTGGGGCCGGTAAGCATCAGCGTGTAGGGCGCGAAGCGGCCTTCATAGTCACCGACGTACGCCGTGCCCTCGGTGGCGACGATGAGGTGCAGCTCGTACGCGGGGTGGTAGTGCCAGCGGATGAGCCGGCTGCGCGAGCCGTGTTCGAGGTAGTGGATGGCCGGGCCATCCGACAGGCCCAGCAGATCCTGCTCGCGGCCCAGCGCCGAGGTATCGGCGAGCGGCGGCGGCAGCGAGAGGGCGGCTCGACGGTTCATCTGGCCGAGCGTACTCTTTCCGGTTGTCATTCACCATGGAGACCCTCCCATGAAGATCCTGATCGTTGGCGCCGGCGGCACGCTGGGCCGGGCCGTGGCGGCCGAGCTCGGCCAGCGCCACGAGATCATCCGCGCCGGCCGCGCCAGCGGCGATGTGCAGGTCGATCTGCGCGACAGCAAGAGCATCGAGGCGATGTATGCAAAGGTGGGCGAACTCGACGCCGTCGTCTGCACCGCGGGCAAGGTGCCGTTCGCACCGCTGGGCGAGCTCACCGAAGAGAAATACCTCGACGGCCTGAACGACAAGCTGCTCGGCCAGGTGCGCCTGGTGCAGGCTGGCATGGACAAGCTGCGTGATGAAGGCTCCTTCACGCTTATCACGGGCATCCTCACCGAACAGCCGATCCTCGCGGGTGCCTGCGCCAGCATGGCCAACGGCGCGGTTGAAGCCTACGCGCGTGCCGCGGCCATCGAACTGCCACGTGGCCTGCGTATCAACGTCGTCAGCCCGACGGTGCTGGTCGAGTCGATGGAAGGCTATGGCCCGTTCTTCCGCGGCTTCGAGCCGGTGCCGGCCGCGCGCGCGGCGCTGGCCTTCTCGCGCTCCGTCGAGGGGCTGCAAACCGGCCAGGTCTACAAGATCTGGTAATCAC
The DNA here is from genome assembly GCF_000964085.1 of Luteibacter yeojuensis. Classification (GTDB taxonomy): domain Bacteria; phylum Pseudomonadota; class Gammaproteobacteria; order Xanthomonadales; family Rhodanobacteraceae; genus Luteibacter; species Luteibacter yeojuensis_A. The sequence goes on along the minus strand of NZ_JZRB01000006.1, from coordinate 45,612 downwards.
CCCGCTGGTGTAGGAGCCCACCCCGTGGGCGACAGCTCTTCGCGAAAAGCTGTCGCCCACGGGGTGGGCTCCTACATGAGGGTGTAACCCGTTGGGGTGCTGCGGCGAATTCCTGTGTACGCTCCACAGGAACCCGCCATGCGCCTCATCCGCTTCGCTGTGTCACCCCTGCCGCTGCCCGCCGGCTGGCATGCACTCCCGCTTCGCCTCATCGTGGGCTTCGGCTTCATGGAGCACGGCTACGCCAAGCTGTCGCGCGGCGCCGGTGATTTCATCGGCATCCTGCACGCCATGGGCCTGCCCCATGCCGAACTGCTCGGCTGGGCCACCATCCTCGTCGAGCTCGGTGGCGGCCTCATGGTGCTCTTGGGTGCCCTGCTGCCGCTGGTGAGCGTCCCGATGATCGTCGTGTTGCTTGTCGCCATCATCACCGTGCACCTGCCCAATGGCTTCAGCTCGATCAAGCTGCAGGGCTTCGACGCGATGGGCGCGCACTTCGGGCAGCCGGGGTATGAAACCGATCTGCTTTACCTCGCTGGCTTGATCGCGCTGTGCATCGGCGGTGCCGGGCCGCTTTCGATCGATAAATGGCTGTCTCATGTAGGAGCCCACCCCGTGGGCGACAGCTCTTCGCGAAAAGCTGTCGCCCACGGAGTGGGCTCCTACAACGAGGGCTAAGCCGCGACGAGCGGCCGCTCTATGGCCGCGATGCCGCTGCGCGCGTGGTCGGCCACGTCACCGGCCAGGCGCAGTGCGTCGAGGAAGGCATCCACTTCGTCGGCGCGGCCGGTGTACTCGACGACGGATTGCCCGCCTTCGCGCTGCAGCAGGCGGCCGCCGAAGCGGCCGAGGCAGGTATCCACCGCATCGCCGCCGGCTTCCACGCGTGCCACCAGCAGCTCGCGCTCCACGTGCACCTTGCGGGTGAGCTCACCGATCTCGATGACATCCACTAGCTTGGCGGACTGCTTGATGATCTGCTCCACCACCGCATCGTCGCCGAACACCACGAGGGTGAGGCGCGACATATCCTCGTCGTGCGTGGCGGCCACGGTGAGCGATTCGATGTTGTACCCGCGCGACGCGAACAGGCCGGCAACGCGCGCCAGCGCGCCGGCTTCGTTCTGCAGCAGGATGGAAATGGTGTGCCGCATGGTCAGAACATCCCCGTGGGCTGGCCCGTCGGCGCAACGGGTGCGCTGCGGCTGGCGATCCAGTCACCGGTGATCATCTCGGCATACGTGGCGCCCGGGCCCACCATCGGGTAGACGCCGGCATCGGGGTCGATCACCACTTCGAGGAACGCCGGGCCGTCGAAGGCCAGGAAGTCCGCGATGGTGGCCTCGATGGCCTTGGGGTCGTCGAGGCGCCGCGCCCACTCGAAGCCATCGGCCTGCGCGGCGCGGACGAAATCCTTCTTGTGCAGGCTTTTGTCCGAGGCGGAGAAGCGGCCCTTGAAGAACAGCTTCTGCCATTGCCGCACCATGCCGTCGCCGCTGTTGTTCAGCACCACCACCTTCACGGGCAGGCCGTAGGTGGTGACGGTCTCCAGCTCGCCGATGTTCATGCGGATGCTGGCATCGCCGTCGATGTCGATGACGGTGAGGTCGCGGCGGGCGAACTGCGCGCCGATGGCGGCGGGCAGGCCGAAGCCCATCGTGCCCATGGAGCCGGAGGTGAGCCAGTGGCGCGGCTCGCGGAAATCGAAGTACTGGGCGGCCCACATCTGGTGCTGGCCCACGCCCGTGCTGATGATGGCGCGGCCGTTGGTGATGCGGTTGATGGCCTCGAGCACGGCGCACGGCTGGATCGTGTCGCCATCGCGGCAGAAGTCCATCTTGTGGTCGCGCTTCAGGGCGGCCACATGGGCGTGCCATGCGGAGAGATCCTTGCGGAAGCCCTTGCGCGCACCGTAGGCCAGCAGGCGGTCCAGCGTGGTGTCGAGCGAGCCGACATGGTGCCAGTCCACCGCCTTCACCTTGCCGATCTCGGCGGGGTCGATGTCCACCTGGGCAATGGCCTTCGCACGCGGTGCGAACTGGTCGGGCACGCCCACCACGCGGTCGTCGAAACGCGCGCCCAGGGCGATCACGAAGTCGCAATCGTCCATGGCGTAGTTGGCGTAGGCGGCCCCGTGCATGCCCAGCATGTGCAGCGCCAGCGGGTCGGTGGTGTCGAAGCCACCAATACCCATCAGGGTGGTGACGACGGGGATGCCAAAGGCATGGGCGAACTCGCGCAGCGGGCCGGCGGCACCGGCGGCGACGATGCCGCCACCGGCGTAGATGAGCGGGCGCTCGGCGGCGGCCAGCTGGGCGAAGAAGGCGGCGCAGTGCTCGTCATCCAGCGTCGCCGACTCGACGGCACGCAGGCGCGTGCGGTAGCCGCGCACGGGCAGCTCGCGGCTGCCTTCGAAGGTGAGCGGGGCGTTCTGCACATCCTTGGGGATATCGATGACGACGGGGCCGGGGCGGCCGCTGCGGGCGATGTGGAACGCGGTGCGCAGCGTCGCTTCCAGCGTGGACGCATCGGTGACGAGGAACACGTGCTTCGCGCACGAGCCCATGATCTGGCTGATGGGGGCTTCCTGGAACGCATCCGTACCGATGGCGCCCGTGGGCACCTGCCCGCTGATCACCACCAGCGGGATGGAGTCGGCCATGGAATCGCGCACGGGTGTCACGGCATTGGTGGCACCGGGGCCCGAGGTGACAAGTGCCACGCCCACGCGGCCCGAGGCACGCGCGTAGCCGGCGGCCATGAAGCACGCGCCCTGTTCGTTGGCGGGCACGATGAGCGGCAGCGGCTCGCTGCCGTCGTCGCCGGCATGCTCGGCGTTGTAACGGAATACCGCGTCATAGACAGGAAGGATGGCGCCGCCGGAATAACCGAAAAGTACATCGAGGCCTTCGTCGGCAAGGACCTGCACGACGATGTCGGCGCCGGTCATGGCGCGCCCGGCCAGGGGGTGCTTCGAGGTGGTGCGGCGAATGTCGCCGACGGTATCCAGTTGCGCGTTCACTTGGGTTTCCCTTGTTTGGCGAGGGCCTTTGTAGGAGCCCACGCGGTGGGCGATGCCTTCGCGATATCGCGACAGGATGTCGCCCACGGGGTGGGCTCCTACCGGGCTGCGGCTTGGGTCAGGCGGTCTTGGTGGGTTCCCCGGCGGGCTTGGGCTGGTTCGCGGCCAGCCAGGGCATGCGGGCACGAAGCTGGGCGCCCACCTTTTCGATCGGGTGCTCGAGGTCGCGCTGCTTGAACGCCTTGTAGTTCGGCAGGCCCGCCTTGTATTCCTCGGTCCACTCGCGGGCGAACGTGCCGTCCTGGATATCCTTCAGCACGGCCTTCATGCGCTCCTTGGTGCCTTCGTCCACCACGCGGGGGCCGCGGGTGTAGTCGCCGTACTGCGCGGTCTCGGAGATGAACTCAAGCATGCGGGCGATGCCGCCTTCGTAGAACAGGTCGACGATGAGCTTCAGCTCGTGCATCACTTCGTAGTAGGCGATCTCCGGGCGGTAGCCGGCTTCCACCAGCGTTTCGAAACCCTTGATCACCAGCTCGGAGGCACCGCCGCACAGGACGGCCTGCTCCCCAAACAGATCGGTCTCGGTCTCTTCCTTGAAGTCGGTTTCGATCAGCATGGCGCGTGCGCCGCCGATGCCCGCGGCATACGCCGTGGCCTTGTCGGTGGCATCGCCGGTTGCGTCCTGGTGCACCGCGAACAGGCAGGGCACGCCACGGCCGATCTCATACTCGCGGCGGACAAGCGCGCCCGGGCCCTTCGGCGCAACCAGCACGACATTGATGTCGGCGCGCGGGGTGATCTGGCCGAAGTGCACGTTGAAGCCGTGCGCGAAGAGCAACGTGGCGCCCGGCTTGATGTTCGCCTCGATGGCGTCCTTGTAGATGCCCGGCTGGGTCATGTCCGGCGTCAGCACGGCGACGAGGTCGGCGCCACGCACGGCGTCGGCGGGTTCCGCCACGGCGAAGCCGTCGACATACGCGCGGTTCCACGAAGGGCCGCCGGGGCGCAGGCCCACGACCACGTCGAGGCCGGAATCCTTCAGGTTCAGCGCATGCGCGCGGCCCTGGCTGCCGTAACCCAGCACGGCGATGCGCGCGTTCTGCAGCGGGGCGGTGGTGGCTTGCTTGTCGGTCATGATCGTTTCCTTCAGGTCGAAAGGGCAGGTTTTTTGTAGGAGCCCACCCTGTGGGCGACAGCGTTTCGCGAGGAGATGTCGCCCACGGGTGTGGGCTCCTACATGGGGCGTGGGTTAGTTACCGATGAGTTCCTGGGTCAGGTCTTCGTCTTCGATCTCGCGGCGTACGCGCGGGCTGGTGGCGGGCGAGTCATCGAACGCCTGGGTGACGGCGCCTTCCGCGGCGGAGCCGACGAGGCGGGCATATTTCGCCAGCACGCCGCGCGTGACCTTCGGCGGTTCCGGGCGCCAGGCGGCGCGGCGGGATGCCAGGTCCGCGTCGGTGCGCAGCTCGCGCGTGCTGGCGTCGATGAAGATGGCATCGCCTTCGCGGAGCAGGCCGATGGGGCCGCCGCGCGCCGCTTCCGGCGCGATGTGGCCGACCATGAAGCCGTGCGTGGCACCACTGAAACGGCCATCGGTGATCAATGCCACGTCGTTGCCCAGGCCGCGGCCCACCAGGGCGGCGGTGACGGCCAGCATCTCGCGCATGCCAGGGCCGCCGGCGGGGCCTTCGTTGCGGATGACCATGACATCGCCGGCGCGGATGCGCCCGCCCTGCACGGCGGCGAAGGCCTCTTCCTCGCTCTCGAACACGCGCGCAGGGCCGGCATGGCTCGAACGGCCGTGGCCGGCCAGCTTCAGGATGCAGCCCTCGGGCGAGAGGTTGCCGTAGAGGATGCTGTAACCGCCGCGCGGCTTGAACGCATCGGCGACCGGGCGCACCACCACCTGGCCCTCGGTGGCCGCGGGCGCGGCGTCGAGTTCGGCGAACATCGTCCGGCCGGTGACCGTGTCGGTGTCCTTCAGCATGCCGGCCTTGCGCAGTTCCTGCGCCACGATGGCGACGCCACCGGCGGCGGACATCTCCACCGCGCTGAAGCGGCCGCCCGGCATCAGGTCGGCGATGACCGGCGTGTGCTTCGACGCGGGCTCGAAGTCCTCGATGGAAAGCGGCACGCGCGCTTCGTTGGCGATGGCCAGCAGGTGCAGCACGGCGTTGGTCGAACCGGCGGTGGCCGCGACGACGCGCGTGGCGTTGTCGAAGGCGTCGCGGGTCATCACATCGCGCGGCTTGCGGTCGGTGTTGAGGCAATCCATCACCAGCTCACCGCACTTGCGCGCGGCATCGAGCTTCGACGGATGCGTGGCAGGGATGTCGTTGAAGCCCATCGGCGTGAGGCCGAGCATGGTCAGCACCATGGCCATGGTGTTGGCGGTGTACTGGCCGCCGCAGGCACCGGCACCCGGGCACGCATGGCGCTCGACATCGTCCAGCTCTTCATCGCTGATCTTGCCGGCGCCATGGGCACCCACCGCCTCGAAGACGTTCTGCACGGTGATGGCGCAGCCATTGCGGCTGCCATGGTCGATGCTGCCGCCATACAGGGCCACGCCCGGGATGTTCAGCCGGGCCAGCGCCATCGCGGCGGCGGGGATCGTCTTGTCGCAGCCGCACAGCACCACCATCGCGTCGAGGCAGTGGCCGTCCACGGCCAGCTCGATCGAATCGGTGATGACCTCGCGGCTCACCAGCGACGAGCGCATGCCCGTCGTGCCCATGGCGATGCCGTCGGTCACCGCGATGGTGTTGAATTCCACCGGCGTGCCACCGGCGGCGCGGACGCCTTCGGCGGCGGCTTCGGCCAGCTCGCGCAGGTTGAGGTTGCAGGGCGAGACATTCGACCAGCTGTGCACGATGGCAACCATCGGCCGTGCGATGGCGTCATCGTCCAGGCCCGTCGCGCGCAGCATGGCGCGTGCCGGGGCGCGGTCGGGGCCCGTCTTGATCGCATCGCTGCGCAGGGTGCGGATGGGGATCTTCCGGGTGCTCATGCGGCCTCCGCCTTGGTCTGGATGGCGTCCAGGACAGCGCGGGTCACGGCATGCGTGGTGGCCGTGCCGCCCAGGTCGCGGGTGAGGTTGGCGTGCTCGAGTACATCGTCCACCGCGGCTTCCACCACGTCGGCCTCGGCCGCGAGGCCCAGCGAGTGGCGCAGCAGCATGGCGGCGGAGAGGATGGTGCCCAGCGGGTTCGCGGCCGACTGGCCCGCGATATCCGGCGCCGAACCGTGGATGGGCTCGTAGATGCCCGCGCCCGGCCCGCCGATGGAGGCCGATGGCGACAGGCCCAGCGAGCCGGCCAGCACCGAGGCTTCATCGGTGAGGATGTCGCCGAACATGTTCTCGGTGACGATCACGTCGTAGTCGGCGGGGTGGGTCAGCAGGTGCATGGCCATGGAATCCACCAGCTGGTGTTCCAGGGCCACGTCGGGGTAATCGGCGGCGACACGCGTGGCCACCGAGCGCCACAGGCGCGAGGTTTCCAGCACGTTGGCCTTGTCCACCGAGGTGACCTTCCCGCGCCGCGCGCGGGCCAGCTCGAAGGCATGGCGCACGACGCGTTCCACTTCCTCCACGCTGTAGCGGCACTCATCGGTGGCGTCGCTGTCGCTGCGCGTCTTCGCGCCGAAGTAGATGCCACCGGTGAGTTCGCGGATGAAAACCAGATCGACACCCTTGGTGCGTTCCGGCTTCAGCGGCGACAGGGCGGCGGTGCGCGGGTGCAGCTTCAGCGGGCGCACGTTGGCGAAGACACCCAGCATCTTGCGCATGGCCAGCAAGCCTTGCTCTGGGCGCACCTTGGCGGCAGGGTCGCTCCACTTCGGGCCGCCGACGGCGCCGAGCAGGATGGCGTCGCAGGCGAGCAACGCATCGCGGGTCGGCTGCGGCAGCGGGTCGCCGAAGCGGTCGATGGCGTCGCCACCGATGGCGTGCTCGGTGAAGGTAAAGGCGTGGCCGAAGCGATCGGCGACGGCACGCAGTACCGCGACGCCCGCGGACGCCACCTCCGGGCCGATGCCGTCACCCGGCAGCACGACGATGTGGGCCTTCTTCATGCGGCTTTCTCCAGGCGTTGTTCATAGGCCCCGATGGCGTCGTCCTGCTGCAGCAGGAAGCCCATCTGGTCCACGCCGTTCAGCAGGCAATGGCGGGCAAAGGGTTCGAGGTCGAAGTGGATGCTGCCGCCGTCGGGCAGGCGAATGCTGCTGGTGGCGATGTCGATGCGCAGTTCCACGCCAGGGTTATCCAGCAGCCAGCGGTGTTCGGCATCGGAGAGCACGATGGCCAGCAGGCCGTTCTTCAACGCGTTGCCGCGGAAAATGTCGGCGATCTCGTTGGAGATGACGGCCTGGATGCCGTAATCCAGCAGCGCCCACGGTGCGTGCTCGCGCGAGGAACCGCAGCCGAAGTTGCGCCCGGCGACGAGGATCGCGCAGCCCTTCGCCTGCGGCTGGTTCAGCGGGAACGCCGGGTCGTCGCTGCCGTCGGCCGCGTAGCGCCAGTCCTCGAAGCAGTGCTTGCCGAGGCCGGTGCGCTCCGTGGTGGTGAGGAAGCGGGCGGGGATGATGCGGTCGGTATCGATGTTCTCGTCGCGCAGCACGGCGGTGCGCGAGTGCACATAGGTCAATGGCTGGCTCATGCGGCGGCCTCCTGGTTGAGGTAGTCGCGGGGATCGGCCACGCGGCCGGCGACGGCCGATGCCGCGGCGACGAGCGGGCTGGCGAGCACCGTGCGTGCGCCCTTGCCCTGGCGGCCTTCGAAGTTGCGGTTGCTGGTGGCGACCACGAGCTGGCCCGGCTGGGCCATGTCGCCGTTCATCGCGATGCACATGGAGCAGCCGGGCTGGCGCCACTCGGCACCGGCCGCGATGAACACCTCATGCAGGCCTTCGCGCTCGGCATCGCGGCGCACCTGCTCCGAGCCCGGCACCACCAGCATGCGCACCCCCTCGGCGACGCGGCGGCCACGCAGGATGTCGGCGGCGGCACGCAGGTCGCTCAGGCGCCCGTTGGTGCAGCTGCCGATGAAGACGACATCGACCGTCTCGCCCGCGATGGGTTTGCCGGCCGTGACCTTCATGTAGTCGAGCGCGCGCTGCTCCAGCGCATCGGCCGCGGCCGGCACCGGCGCGTGGATGGGCACGACCATGCCAGGGTGCGTGCCGTAGGTGACCGACGGCTGGATGGCCGAGGCGTCGATGCGCACTTCGCGATCGTAGGTGGCGCCTTCATCGGTGGTGAGGGTGCGCCACGTGGCCACGGCCGCGTCCCACGCTTCGCCCTTCGGCGCGCGCTCGCGACCTTCCAGCCACGCGAACGTCTTCTCGTCCGGTGCGATGAGGCCGGCGCGGGCACCGGCTTCGATCGACATGTTGCACACCGTCATGCGCTCTTCCATCGACAGCGCGCGGACGGCGTCGCCGGTGTACTCCAGCACGTGGCCGGTGCCGCCACCGATGCCGATCTTCCCGATGATGTGCAGGATCAGGTCCTTCGCGGTGACACCCGGCTGCAACTGGCCATCGACGTGGATGGCGAACGACCGGGGCTTGCGTTGCAGCAGGCACTGCGTGGCCAGCACGTGGCCGACCTCGGTGGTGCCGATGCCGAACGCCAGCGCGCCGAACGCGCCGTGCGTGGCGGTGTGGCTATCGCCGCACACGATGGTCATACCCGGGTGGGTCGCGCCCACTTCCGGGCCCGCCACGTGCACCACCCCGCGGTGCGGGCTGTCCCAGCCCATCAGGTCGATGCCGAACTCGGCGACGTTGGCTTCGAGTTTCGCCACCTGCGCCTCGGCTTCCTTCGTGAAGTAAGGGCGCTTGCCGTCGGCACCGGCCGGCAGCGTCGGCGTGGAATGGTCCAGCGTGGCCAGCGTGCGGTCGGGGCGGCGCACCTTCAGGCCGCGGGCGCGCAGCTCGTCGAAGGCCTGCGGCGAGGTCACCTCGTGCACCATGTGCAGGTCGATGTAGAGCACGCCGGGCGTGCTCTCCGTTTCGGCCTTTACCTGATGGGCATCCCACAGCTTGTCGAACAGGGTGCGCGCGCTCATGCGGCGACCCTCCCGGCGGCGGCTTCTTCCACCGGCGACAGCCAGCCCCAGCGGTCTTCGGTGCGGCCGTCGAACAGGCCGAAGAACGCATCCTGCAGCGCGCGGGTGACCGGGCCGGGGCGGCCGCTGCCGACCGGCTTGCGGTCGACGGAGCGCACGGCGGTCACTTCGGCGGCGGTGCCGGTCATGAACACTTCGTCGGCGAAATACAGCATCTCGCGTGGCAGCGATTGCTCGACCACCTCGTAGCCCAGGTCCTTCGCCAGGGTGACGACGGAATCGCGGGTGATGCCGCACAGGATCGACGCGGCGGCGGGTGGCGTGTAGATGACGCCCTTGCGCACCACGAACAGGTTCTCGCCGGCGCCTTCGCTCAGCAGGCCGTCGGTGCCCAGCGCGATGCCCTCGGCGTAGCCGCCGTTGATGGCCTCGCGCGCGATGAGCTGGCTGTTGAGGTAGTTGCCACCGGCCTTCGCTCCGCTGGGGAAGGTATTGGGCGCGGCGCGGTTCCACGACGAGACGCAAACATCCACGCCCTTCTCGATGGCGTCGGCGCCGTGGTACGCGCCCCAGGGCAGCGCGATGATCGCCACGTCCACCGCGGTATCCAGCGACGGCGCCAGGCTGAAGGTGAAGCCGCTACGGAACACGATGGGTCGCACGTACGCGGATTGCAGGCCGTTCGCCACGATCACTTCGCGGCAGGCGCGGTTGATGGTGGCGGCGTCGTACGGCATCACCAGGTCGTACACGCGCGCGGAGTGGAACAGGCGCTCGGTGTGCTCTTCCAGGCGGAAGTAGCGCGGGCCGTCCGGCGTGCTGTATACGCGGATGCCTTCGAACACGGAGGAGCCGTAGTGCAGCGCATGCGCGCCGACGTGGCAGGTGGCTTCGGCCCAGGCCTTGGTGCGGCCGTTGTGCCAGAGATGGGTCGGGGCTTCCATGGATCCTCCTTCAGGACTGGACCGCGACGGCGGCGGTCTCGTTAGCGGCCTCGAACGCGCCCATCAGCGCGACGAGGTCGTCATTGGTGACCGAGCGCTGGCGGTCGGCGACCACCTTGAAGCGCTCGAAGACGGTATCCAGCGTGGCTTCGTCGAGCTCGTACTCGAGCTCGGCCAGGCGCTGGCGCAGGGCGTGGCGGCCCGAATGCTTGCCCAGCACCAGCGAGGTCTTCGCGCCGACATCGTGCGGGCTCATGATTTCGTAGGTGCCGCGGTGCTTGAGCATGCCGTGCTGGTGGATGCCCGATTCGTGGGCGAACGCGTTGTCGCCCACGATGGCCTTGTTGCGCGGCACGGCCTGGCCGGTCACTTCGGCCAGCAGGCGCGAGGTGGGGTAGAGCTGCTGCGTGACGATGCCGGTATCGAGCTTGAACAGCGGCCGGCGCGTGTGCAGCGCCATGACGATTTCTTCCAGCGCGGCGTTGCCCGCGCGCTCGCCGATGCCGTTGATGGTGCACTCCACCTGGCGCGCGCCGGCGCCGATGGCGGCCAGGCTGTTCGCCACGGCCATGCCGAGGTCGTCGTGGCAGTGCGCCGAGAACATGACCTTCTCCGCCCCGCGCACGTGCTTGCGCAGGTACTGGAACATCTCGGTGATCTCGGCGGGGGTGGTGTAGCCGACGGTGTCGGGGGCGTTCAGCACGGTGGCACCGGCTTCCACGGCGACCGAGAAGATCTCGGCGAGGTACTCCGGCTCGGTGCGCAGCGCGTCTTCGGCGGAGAATTCAACTTCGTGTGCGAGGGCCTTTGCCCGGAGGATCGCCGTCACGGCGATGTCGATCACTTCCTGCTTGCTCTTGCCCAGCTTGTGTTCCCGGTGCAGCGGTGATGTCGACAGGAACAGGTGGATCCGCGAGTGCCTGGCGCCTTCCAGGGCCCTGCCCGCCGCATCGATATCGCCGGGTTGGCATCGGGCCAGCGCGGCGACCGTGGGCGTTTTCAGCGTCCTCGCGATCTCGGCCACGGCGGCGAAATCGTCGGGCGAGGCCTGGGGGAACCCGGCCTCGATGATGTCGACGCCCAGTTCCTCCAGGGCATGCGCCATGCGCAGCTTCGCCCGCCGGTCCATGGAGAAACCGGGGGCCTGCTCGCCATCGCGCAACGTGGTGTCGAAGATGCGCACGCGGCCTACGTCGCTCTCGACGTCGCCGTTTGCCTTACCCTGGTGTGCTGGATTCATGTCTGGCTCCGCTCGTGGGTCGAGGCGGGCCGGGCAATAAAAAACCCCGCATCCGTGTCCGGAGGCGGGGTTCTTCAGGAGTCTTCAGGTTTCTTTCTTATTTCACCTGGACACTTGCCCTTAGCCCGCACCTCCGCAGGTAATAAGTACAAGGTTAATAAGAAGGAGGCCGCCGCCGAGACGCAGCTTGCCGTCGACCTTGGTAAGTCGATTCAGGGCAAAGCGGCCATGGGTGGTGCGCTGCGTCATGTCGTTGAACCTACGTCACTCGTTTGACGGGTGTCAACAGTTTCCGTTGAAAGAATTTTCTTGGAAGCGTTTGGACGGCTAGACATCCGGGGCGTGGTTTGGTCGCCGCGGTGGCATGGGAATGCGGGTTGCGGGGAAGTGGTATGCACGCCTGAAGGGCCGCGGTTTCCGATTCCTAGGACCGCGTGATCCACGTCAATTTCCCTGCTTATTGTAGGAGCCCACCCTGTGGGCGACAGCTTCTCGCCAAGCGCCCGGCAAAAAGATGTCGCCCACAGGGTGGGCTCCTACAGGTGCATCATCACGCCGCCGCAGCATCCGGCTGCGCCGCCATCCGCTTCAGCGCGTTCCGGTCCACCTTGCCCAGGCTGCCCGTGGGCAGGGTGGCCAGCACGTGGATACGCGCGGGGACGTAGACGCGGGAGAGGCCCTGGAGCACGTGCTCGCGGAGGGTGTCCACGTCGATGGTGCTGCCGGCCTGGGCCACCACGAAGGCCACGGCCACCTCGCCGAGGTCGGCGTCGGCCGTGCCGACCACGCAGCACTCCTTCACCGTGGGGTGCTTCTCGAGCTGGTTTTCGATCAGGCCGGGGGAAAGGTTCTCGCCGCCGCGGATGATCACGTCCTTGATGCGGCCGGTGATGGTGACGTAGCCCTCGTCGTCGAAGCGGCCCAGGTCGCCGGTGCGCAGCCAGCCGTCGACGATGGGGGATTCCACCTCGGCGCCGATGTAGCCCTGCATCAGCACGGGGCCGCGGATGCGGATCTCGCCATCCTGCCCCGGGGCCACGCGTTCGGTGCCACCGGGCTGGAACAGGGCCAGCTCCTGGCCGTCGAGCACGGTGCCGATGCTGCCCACCTTGCGCTTGTGCGGCGGGTTCATCGTGCTGGTGCAGGTGGCCTCGGAGAGGCCGTAGGAGACCACGAGCGGCACGCCGAAGGCCTCTTCGATGGCCTCGTGCAGCGCCGGCGTGATGGGCGCGGAGCCGCAGCGCAGGAAGCGCAGGGATGGGAAGCGCTCGCCCGGCGCCAGCTTCGACAGCACGCGCGAGTACATGGTGGGCACGCCGGTCACGTACGTGGGCTGGTAGTGGCGCAGGCACTCGACGATGTCGTCTGCGCGGAAGCGTTCCACCAGCGCGATCTCGGCACCGGCCAGCAGCGGCACCACCAGCTGGTTGTTGATGCCGTTGGTGTGGTGCAGCGGCATGATGTGCAGCAGGCGGTCAGCTGGCGTCACGCCGGTGTGTTGGGCCACGCCATGCGCGTTGGCGAGCAGGTTGCCGTGCGACAGCAGCACGCACTTCGGCAGGCCGGTGCTGCCGGAGGTGAACAACAGCAGGGCGCGGTCGCCTTCGCCCAGCACCGGCGGCGTGAACGGCACCGACGAGGCCAGGCTGGCCAGCGGCACCGCGCGGGCGCCGATGGCACCCAGCGCTTCGCCGCAGCCGGCCTGCTGCTCCTCGTCGTCGCAGGCCAGCAGGCGCATGCCCACGGCCTGCATGCGCGAGGCAAGTTCCTCGGGCGAGATGCGCGCCTCCATCACCGTGGGGCACAGCCCGGCACGCATGGCGCCGAAGAACGCCGCGACGCATTCGATGGTCTTGGCGGAGGCGATGCCGACGAAATCGCCACGGCCCAGGCCAGCCTGGCTGAAGCCGGAGGCGTACGCGTCGATGCGGTCGGCGAACTCGGCGTAGCCCACCGCGCGGTCGCCGACGAGGAAGGCGCGGCGGCCCAGCGCCGCATGCGCGCGCAGCGCCTCCTGCAGGGCCGATGACAACGAGCCGCCGTTCATGCGGCCGCCTCGGGGCGAAGCCGCACGCCCGCGTCACGTTCGAAGGTGCCGGTGGGGTCGAGGGAGCGCAGCGCCTCGCGCTCGCGCTGGGTCGGCGGTTCCGCCGGGGCGGCGCCCTCGGCATCGAAGGTGAAAGCCGTGCGGGCACGCACTTCGTCGAGCGAACTCTCCGGGTGCCACGACTGCAGCGCCAGGCGGCCATCGCGCTTGATGAAGACGGCGATGGGCGTCACCACGCCGGCCATGCCGCCGGCGGCGGTGAGGAAGTCGAGCTTCTCCACCATCGTGCGGCGCGAGTGCTCGGTGCGCCAGGTCACGGCGCGGCGCGCCGTCGGCAGCATCACCGCGCCGCCGCCACCGCCGGGCAGGCGCACCTTGGGGTTATGCCAGTCGCCGATGCTGGAGACATTCGTCTGGCCCAGGCCATCGACCTGCGCGGCGCCGAGGAAGCAAAGGTCCATCTCGCCACGCGTGCAGAGGTCGTAGAAATCCTCGTTGGAGAAGATCGAGCGCGATCCCTCCGCCAGCACGGGATCCGAGCTTGAGATGGGAATGGACGACGGCTGCGGGTCGACGCCGCCCGCCACGTTGATATAGGTGAACTCGAAATCGTACGCACGCTTGGCCAGCAGGCAGGCGAGCATCGGCAGCGTGGAGTTCACGCCGCTGAAGGTCACCTCGTGCGGGCGCACGAAGCGGGCGAGGTTCGTCACGATGAACGAGAAGGGCGACCAGGCCTCACGCATGGGCGGCCTCCTGGGCTTCCGGGGCGGCGGCAAGGTGGGCGGCGAGCACGTCGGCGCCTTCGGGCAGGTAGGCTTCCACGGCGGGGTAGTCCACTTCGTAATGCGGCCAGCACGAGCCCGGCCACGCGCCGTTGGGCACGATGGCGACGGCATCGACCAGGAAATGCGGGATCAGCGTCAGCTCGGGCTGGCGCGCGAACGATTCGCTGCTGGCGACGCGCTCGGCGATCACCAGCACGCGCTTCGCGGAGCGCGACATGATGCGGTCCCAGTGCGAGGTGCCGAACACGCGCACATCGCCCTCGGGGCTCACTTCGTTGGCGTGGATGACGGCGAAATCCGGCGTGATCTTCGGGATGACATACACGGCCTCGCCCGTGCCATACGGGTCGTCCACCTTCTGCCAGCCGTTGAGCTCGGGCAGCGCGGAGCCATGCAGGCCGCCGCAAGGCTGGAACGGCACGCCGAAGGCGGAAGCGCGCAGGCCGGCGGTGAGACTGGCGCACGCATGCTCTTCCAGTTCGATCTCCTTCTTCTCCACCGCCTTGCGGTAGTAGGGAGCGAGGCCGAAGTTGCCTTCCATCGCCACGATGCCGGCGCGCGTGCGGCGCACGCAGCCCGCGCGGCACAGGATATCGATGTCATAGCCCGGGCTTTGCTTGATGATTTCCAGGTCGCGCTTGCCCTGGCGGATCAGCTCACGGACGAAGGCGAACGGGCCACGGTGCAGGAAGCTGCCACCGAGGGCGAGGGAGCTGCCGCTGGCGACAAGCGATGTCAGTTCGCCGAGCGGGATGATCTTGGACGTGCTCACGGGTGTCCTCCGGTAACTTATTTGCCCAGCGCTTCGCGGTAGGCACGCAGGCGGCCCTGCAGGCCGGGGCGTGCGGCGGAAGCGACGAGTTCGGCCATGTCGGCCGCGCGGGTATCGGTGTGGGTGACGCGGAACAGGCGCGCGGTGGCGTCCTCGCCCAGGCCGTGGCGGGCGGTATCGGCGCGCTCGCGCTCGGCGGCCCAGCCGGCTTCATCGGCCAGCGCGGTGACGAAGCCACGCGCTTTCGCCTCGGTGCCATCGAACGTGATGCCCTCCTGCAGCACCTGGCGGGCCCAGCTCTCGCCCACCAGGCCAGCGAAGCGGCGGCTGCCGAGCACGAGGCCGAAGCCCAGGCCCGGCATGCGGAACGACGCGCCGGGCGTGGCCACGCGGCGGTTGCACACGGCGAACAGGTCCACGCCGGCGCCGAAGTTGCGGCCCTGCGCGTAGGCCAGCGTGTCGTAGCGTGCATGGAACACGCGCTGCAGCAGCTGTTCGATGCGGACGAAGCGCAGCACGAGGTCGCCTTCGCTTTGCGCGTCGTAGCCACCGAAGTCGAAGCCGGCAGACAGGTTCTTGCCCTCGCCGCGGAACACGACGAGGCGCGTGCCGTCGGTATCGGCGGTATCGAGCTCCGCGTGCAGTGCGTCGACCAGCGAGGCCGAGAGCGCGTTCATCTTTTCAGGGCGGTTGAGCGTCAGTTCGAGCACGCCATCGCCGCGGTGGACGAGCAACTCACCCATGGCTGGCCTCCGCCACGGCCGGTGCTTCGCCGAAGATTTCCGCGTTGTGCTCGCCCAGCGCGGGCGGGCGGCGGTAGATCGGCTGGCCCTGGCCGTCGAAGCGCAGCGGCGAGGCGAAGGTGCGGGTGACCACGCCCGAGGGCAATTCAAGCGGCTGCACCCAGCCCATGAAGTCGACCTGTTCATCGGCAAGCGCATCGCTGTAGCTGTTGATGGGCGCGCAAGGGACGCCCGCCTGGCGGAACATGGCCAGCACCTGCGCTACCGAAAGCGTCTCGAATACTGATTCGAAAATCTGCTTCAGCTCCGCCTGGTGCTGCGCCCGCAAAGCGGTGGAACCGAAGCGTTCGAGGCCGGCAAGCTCTTCGCGGCCGATCGCGGCGGCGGCGGAACGGAACAGCGCGTTGTTGCCCGCGGCCATGGCCACGTAGCCGTCGGCCACCTTGAACGCCTGGTACGGCGCATTGCGCGGGTGCGCGGAGCCCAGCTTCACCGGGTCGATGCCGCTGCCGAAATACTGGCTGGTCTGCAGCGCGCCCACCGCCAGCGACGCGCCGAACATCGAGGCATCGATGTGCGTGCCCTTGCCGTGCTCGCCCACGTCGCGCAGCGCGCTGGCGACGGCGAACGCCGCGTACAGGCCGGTGGCGAAATCCGATAGCGGCACGCCGCACTTCACGGGCGCACCGCCTTCCTCGCCGGTGACGCTCATCACGCCGGCCATGGCCTGGATGGTGAGGTCGAACCCGGCTTCGCGCGCACGTGGGCCCTCCTGCCCGAACGCCGAGATGGAGCAGTACACCAGCGCGGGGTTGATCGCCGAGAGCGTGGCGAAATCCAGCCCCAGGCGCGCCATGACGCCGGGGCGGTTGTTCTCGATGACCACGTCGGCCCCGGCGGCCAGCTCGCGGGCGCGGGCGTTGTCGCCCGGGTCTTTCAGGTCGAGCGCCACCGAGCGCTTGTTGCGGTTCACCGAGGCGAAGTTCTCGCTGAAGCCCTCGCTGATCGGGGGCCACGCGCGCATGCTGTCGCCGCCCTCCGGGTGTTCCACCTTGATGACGTCGGCGCCCATGTCGGCCAGCAACATGGCGCAGAAGGGGCCTGCGGCCACGCTGCAGAACTCGACGACTCGAATGCCTTTCAACGGCTGCACGTGCGGTACTCCTTAGGTAAGTTCAGGCGGCGGCGACCGGCGGGTAGCCGGGCTGCGAATAACCGAGCGAGCGGGACAGGCCGAGCGCGGCCTCCATCACCAGCTGGCTGTATTTGCGGACGCTGGCCGGGCGCAGGCGCTCGACCGGGCCGGACATGCCGATGGCGGCCACGGGCATGCCGTGCATGTCGAAGACGATGGCGGCGACGCCACCCACGCCCTCGCGCCACTCGCCGCGGTTCACGGCGAAGCCCTGGCGGCGCACGCGGGTGAGCTCTTCCAGCAGCGCATCGCGCGAGGCGATGGAGCGCAGCGTGGGCGAGGGCAGGCGTGCCGGCAGCTCCTGCAGCAGGGCTTCGCCCTGCCAGGCCAGCAGCGCCTTGCCCGAGGCGACGCAATGCGCCGGCGCGCGGCCACCGATGGTCGAATACGCGCGCACCGGCTGCGGCGACTCGATCTTGTTGAGGTAGATCACATCCGTGCCCTCGAGGATCGCGAGGTGGATGGTCTCCTTCGTGAGCCGCGCCAGCTGCTGCATGAACGGGTCGGCCAGCTGGCGCACGTCGATGCGCGCCACCACGCCGCTGGCCATCTCGAACAGCTTCAGCGTGCACTCGTAGGTGCCGGCCGCGCTGCCTGGCCGCACGTAGCCCGCGGCGGTGAGCGTCTGCAGCGTGCGGTGCACGTTGCTCTTGGTGAGCTCGAGCTCGCGGGCCAGTTCGCTGACCCCGCGGGCGCCGCGCGAGCGGGCCACGGCTTCGAGCACGTTCAGGCCTTTCAAAAGGGTGGTATCCATCGTTCCAATATCCAAAACGGTGTTCCAAATAACCGTAAACCCGTTCGGAAATCGTCGTCAAGCGATGTTGCGGCGCATCAAAATAAGTAGGCGAATCAACGTATTAGCATATGGAACGGGCCGAAAATACCTGTTGACGCCCTCTCGGCGTGTCTGCTTGACTGTTTTACATCACGGTACAGCGTCTCACCATGTGGAACGCGCTAAAGCCGTGTCATCCTGCAATCGTCTCGGGGAGAGAACGGCATGGCACAGGTGCAAGAAGGCGGCTCGAAGTTCGGCCGCGTGTTCAAGGTAGTGAGCGGCAACTTCCTTGAGATGTTCGATTTCATGGTCTATGGCTTCTACGCCTCGGCCATCGCCCACGCGATCTTCCCGAACGCGAGTGGGTACGTGTCGCTGATGATGTCGCTGATGACCTTCGGCGTCGGCTTCCTGATGCGCCCCGTGGGCGCGATCGTGCTGGGTGCGTATATCGACCGCCACGGCCGCCGCAAGGGCCTCATCGCCAGCCTCGCCATCATGTCGGTGGGCGTGCTGATCATCGCCTTCACGCCCGACTACAAGACCATCGGCATGGCCGCGCCGCTGCTGGTGCTCGTGGGCCGACTGTTGCAGGGCTTCTCGGCCGGCGCGGAATCCGGCGGCGTCTCGGTGTACCTCGCCGAGATCGCGCCGCCCGGCAAGCGTGGCCTTTACGTGGCGTGGCAGTCGGCCAGCCAGCAGGTGGCCGTGATCTTTGCGGCCATCCTCGGCGTGGTGCTGCGCTTCACCCTGAGCGAAGACCAGATCATGGCCTGGGGCTGGCGCATCCCGTTCATCATCGGCTCGCTCATCGTGCCGCTGCTGTTCTACATCCGCCGCACGCTGCAGGAGACCGAGGCGTTCGAAAAGCGCGCCGCCACGCACGCGCCGACCCTTCGCGAGATCTACGCGGGCCTGCTCGCCAACTGGAAGCTCGTGTTGAACGCGGTGCTGCTGGTGACGCTCACCAGCGTCATGTTCTACCTCATCACCGCCTACACGCCCACGTATGGCAAGGAGGTGCTGAACCTCACCGCGCGCGATGCGTTCGTGGTCACGGTGTGCGTGGGCATCTCGAACTTCATCTTCGTGCCGCTGATGGGCGCTGTGTCCGATCGCATCGGCCGCGTGCGCACGCTCACCATCTTCTCGCTGGCCGTGGCCATCTCGGCTTACCCGGCCATGGCGTGGCTGGTCGCCGAGCCGTCGTTCGGCCGCATGCTGGCGGTGCTGCTGTGGCTGTCTTTCCTCTACGGTGGGTACCAGGGCGTGATGGTGGTGAGCCTCACGGAAATGATGCCGGCGCATGTCCGCGCCAGCGGCTTCAGCGTGGCGTATAGCCTCGCGCAGGCCATCTTCGGCGGGTTCACGCCGGCGGTCAGCACCTACCTGATCCACAGCACGGGCGACAAGGCCATGCCGGGCGCGTGGCTTGCCGCCTCCGCCATCGCCAGCTTCTTCGGCGTGTGGATGCTCCATCGCAGTGGCGCCCCGGTGGGCAAGGGCACGCGGGATGTGGCGGCCAACGCGCCTGCCGCGAAGCACGATACCGTCGCGCGGGTGGCCCACTGATGCGCCGCCGACTGCTCGCGGCCGCGACGCTGGCCTGCGTCGTGGCGGGTGCCCACGCGGACGATTTCTTCCGCGATGCCAAGGTCGACGGCGAAGTGCGCCTCTATCGCTTCGACCGCAACTACGACAACCCAACCAGCAAGGATCAGTTCTCGAACTCGCTGACGGGCCTGCTCACGGTGCGCAGCGGCCAGGTGAACGGCTTCAGCGCGGTGGCGACGGGGTTCTCCGCCCATTCGTTCGGCACCCAGTCGCACGATACCGGGCGCATCGACGCGTCGCTGATGGGGCCGGGCAACACCATCGACGGTTTCACCCAGGCTTACGTGGAATACGCGAACCCGTGGCTGACGGTGCGTGCCGGCGACCAGTACCTCAACACGCCGTGGATGGGCCAGTCCGATTCGCGCGTGGTGCCGGCGTCGTACCAGGGCGCCATGCTCGACTTCAAGCCGGCGAAGGGCTGGGATATCTACGCCATCCGCACGCTGCGCTGGAAAAGCCGCACGTCGGATGCGTACAACGACGATAACGTCTACTACCCGTCCACGTACCACGGCGACACCATGTACGGTAACAACGGCTCGCTGCCCTCGTCGGCGCGCTCGCAGGATGGCACCACCGCCGTGGGCAGCACCTATGCGGGCCATGGGCTGAAGGCGCAGGCGTGGTATTACGACTTCGAGCACTTCGGCCACCTGGGTTACGTCGATGGCATGTACACCATCGACACCGGCACGGTGCTGAAGCCCTTCGTTGGCGCCCAGCTGGTTCGTGAAACAACCGGTTCCGGCAACGTCATCGTCGACACGCACACGAAGATCACCGGCGTGGCCGGCCAGCGCGTGGATGCCTCGGCCTGGGGCGTCGACGCGGGCGTGGGCATCGGCCAGGCGAAGTTCGACGTGGCGTACAACAAGCTCGACAGCGACCGCAACGCCGTGGGCGCGGGCGCCATCATCTCGCCTTACACCAACACCTACGCCACCGACCCGCTTTACACCACCTCCATGCTGCGCGGCCTGGTGGAACAGGGGCCGGGGCATGCGTGGAAGGCGAAGGCGCAGTACGCCCTGTTCCGCGGCGACCTGACGCTTATCGCCTCGTACGCGCACTACGACACCTTGCTCCGCGGCACCAGCCACGATGTCTACGTCGACATCGTGTGGAAGCTCGACAAGCTGCTGAAGGGTTTGCAGCTGCGCAACCGCTGGGAGCACACGGTGGGCGGCAAGAACAACTTGAACCCGGGCAACATGCCGTGGACCAACAACCGGTTGATGCTTAGTTACAAGTTCTGAGAAGCATCGCGCGCAAGCGCGCTCCCACAGAAGGGTGGCCAGGCGCTGGCTTCGGCACTCTGTGGGAGCGCGCTTGCGCGCGATACGCCTACCACTCGCGCAGCCAGTCGGCGAACACACGCCCATCCGCCGCCAACGGCTCGGCATACGCCTCGCGCGCCAGCATCGCCGCCAATGCCTCAGGCACCTCGACCACACGCCCGATCAGCGGTTCGACCACGCTATCGAACTTCGCCGGGTGGGCCGTGGCCGCCAGGGTCCACGCACGCGGGTCGCCGCCCAGGCGGCGCTGCTCGAACACCCGCATGGCCGTGGCGGTGTGCGGGCAGAACACTTCGCCGTCATTGGCGGCATGCCGGCGGATGACGTCGCGGATCGTCGCGTCGTCCACGGCATGGGCACTGCCCTCGAGCCGCGCGGCGTCTTCACCGCCGAACAAATGGGCCAGCCGCTCGAAGTTGCTGGGCGCGCCCACGTCCATCGCGTTGGCGATGGTGGCGACGGCGTCGCGCGCGCGGTAGGGCTGCCCGGCGAAAAACTCCGGCAGCGTATCGTTCGCGTTGCAGGCGAACACCACCTCGCCGATGGGCAGGCCAATGGCGCGTGCCCACAGGCAGGCCACGGCGTTGCCGAGGTTGCCCGTGGGCACGATGACGTTCATGGGGCCCTCGCCCGCATGCAGCGCCGCGTGCCCGAAATAGGCCATCTGCGGCAGCAGGCGGCCGAGGCTGATGCTGTTGGCGGACGAAAGCGGCACATCGGCCTGCAGGGACGGGTCGCCCAGCGCGCCTTTCACCAGCCGCTGGCAATCGTCGAAGCTGCCTTCCACGCGCAGGGCGCGCACGTTGCCGCCGAAGCTGCCGAGCTGGTGGGCCTGGCGCGGCGATACGCGGTTATCGGGGTAGAGGATGGCGACGCGCACGCCGGGCAAGCCGTGGAACGCGGCGCCCACCGCGGCGCCGGTATCGCCCGAGGTGGCCACGAGGATGGTGAGCGGCGCGCCCTCGGCGGCACGCAGGCGCGAGATGCAGGCGGCGAGGAAGCGCGCGCCGAAATCCTTGAACGCCGCCGTGGGGCCGTGGAACAGCTCGAGCACGTGCGCGCCGGCGATGCGCAGCTCGCGCCGCGGCGCCGGGTGCGCGAAGGCGTCGGCGCAGATCGCGTCGAGTTCGGGCGCGAGCGCGTCGCCGGCGAAGAACGGCTCCAGCATCGCCGCCGCAGTGCCCGCGAGGTAACCCCCGGTGGCCAGCCGGCCGACCCGGGGCATCGCTTCGGGTACGTAGAGGCCACCATCGGGCGCGAGGCCTGCGGCGATGGCCGACGAAAGGGATACCGGCGCGGCACCGCCGCGCGTGCTCACGTAGCGCATCGTCACAGCACCCGCGCCGCGGGGCCGTCGATGGGTGCCACCAGCGCGTCGCTCGCATGCCCCGCCGCGCGGAACGCGGCCTGCATGTCGTGGGCGGCGGCGACCGCATCCGCACGGCCCTCGAACCAGCCGAACACGCTGGGGCCGGCGCCGGAGATGCTGGCGCCGAACGCGCCATGGTCCATGGCGGCCTGCTTCACGGCATGGAAGCCGGGGATGAGCGGGGCGCGGCGCGGTTCCACCAGCACATCGCTCAGGCCCTCGCGCACCAGCGCGGCCTCGCCCCGGTAGCAACCCGCCAGCACCAGCGCGAGGTTGGCGCTCTGCGCCACGAACTCGCCGATGGCGTAGGCCCCGACCAGCGCGGCGCGCGCCTTGCGGGTTTCCAGCACCACGTGCGGGTGGACGAGGGCGCAGTGCCATTCGGCGGGGACCGGGATCTTCACCAGGCGGCGGTCGGTGGCCAGCACCAGGCCGCCCATGAGCATCGGGCCCAGGTTGTCGCCGTGGCGGCTGCCGCTGGCCACCACTTCGCCGTCCATGGCGAACGGGTACAGCGCCTCGCGGGGCAACGGCGCGTCGAGCAGGGCGTTGGCGGCCACCACGGCGGCGACGCACGAGGCGGCGGAGCCGCCCATGCCCGAGCCCAGCGCGATGCCCTTGTGCAGCGTCAGTTCAAAGCCGAACGGCAGGTCGAGGGCGCGCAGCATGGAAAGCAGCGCGGCGCCCGCGGTGTTGTCTTCGGCCTTCAGCGGCAGGTCGGTGACCACGCCGTGGATGGCGGCGATGCGCACGGTGCGCTCGGGGATGCGGCGCACTTCGGCGCGGTCGCCGGCGCCCTCCACGCAATGGCCGAGGATGTCGAAGCCGATGCCGACGTTGCCGACGCTGGCGTAGGCCTCGGCGATGGCGACATCGGCGCGGGCGAGGGGCGAGGTGTCTTCTTTCAGCATGCGCATCGTTTTACTCCCATGGCGCCGGCCACGCGCAGCAGGTCGGTGAAGACCGCCGCCGCGGTGACCTCGGGGCCGGCACCCGGCCCCTGGACAACCAGGGCATTGTCGCAGTAACGGCGCGTCGCGAAACGCACCACGTTATCGGTGAGCTGGCCATGGGCGAACGCATGGCCGCCGTCGAGCACCTGCACGCCGACCGAGGCCCCGGCGTTGTCGAGGCGGGCCACGTGGCGCAGCACGCCGCCTTCCGCCCGTGCCCTGGCCAGGAGGGCCGCCATCGGGGCGTCCATGGCAGGCAGGGCTTCCATGAAGTCGTCGCGGCCCAGGCCTTCGAGTTCCCGGGGGACAAGGCTTTCCACGGCCACGTCGCCGAGCGAGAGGCCCACGCCGGCCTCGCGGGCCAGGATCACCAGCTTGCGGGCCACGTCCATGCCGGAAAGGTCGTCGCGCGGATCGGGCTCGGTGTAGCCCAGCGCGTGGGCTTCGCGGACCAGGGCCGAGAACGGCCGTGACCCGTCGAAGCGGTTGAACAGCCACGCCAGCGTGCCGGAGAGCATGCCCTCGACGGCGAGCAGTTCGTCGCCGGTGTCGATCAGGTCGCGGAGCGTCTGCACCACGGGCAGGCCGGCGCCCACCGTGCCCTCGTAGTGCAGGCGGGCACCGCTGGCGTCGGAGGCCCGGGCGATGGCTTTCCAGCGGTCGAGGCAGCCGCTGGCGGCGCGTTTGTTGGGGGTCACCACGTGGATGCCGGCACCCAGCCAGCCCGCGTAGTGGTCGGCGACGCTGTCGCTGGCCGTACAGTCCGCCAGCACGGCGGCCGAACCATGGTGGCCCGCGACGTAGGCCGCGAACTCGTCCAGCACGACGGGGCGCCAGGTTTGGGCGCCGCCCACGCGGCCGTTCAGGGCCTCGTCGTCGCAGTCGAGCCACATGTGCCGGCTATCGCTGACGGCGCGCAGGCGCAGCTCGAGGTGGCACTCGCGGAGCAGCCGGGGCGCCGCCTGCTGCATCTGGCGCAGGAACGCGGCGCCGACCTTGCCGGGGCCGATGACCCCGACGTTGACGACAAGCGGCTGCACCGCGGCCCGCACGGGCGCGGCGCGTAAGGGGGAGCGTGGGTAGGCAAGGGCGAGTGACACGGTGAAGCCTCCGGTATGAGGCCCGTCACGTCTCGCAGGTGGGGAGTTCGGCTGTGGATCCCGGCGCCGGTCCCGTCCTGCGGGAGGTCGGGGCCGGCAGCGACATGGAACCTAGGCGCGCACGGACTCCGATCCTCCGACCGTAGTGGTCGTGGTGGTGGTCGTAGTCGCGGTGGTAATGGACGCAGGCGCGCAGGCCACGAGGGTGGCCCGGGTAAAAGGCAGCGCTGGCGCGTTGGGATGCATGGCCCGACGTTAGGCCCGCGTCAAGGCGCCTGTCAAGCGCCCCGAAGGCCTATGCCTGGGGTGGCTGCATCCTTGGGGGTGTCTCTCTGTCTCTCTGTGGGAGCGCGCTTGCGCGCGATGGGGGCTTGCGGCGCGTCCATCGCGCGCAAGCGCGCTCCCACAACTTAAGCAAACACCCTAGGGGTTACTTCCTGGAGAGGTCCAGCGCGTACACCGCCGTGCCGTCGCCGTTGTCCTTCACCTCGGTGACGTGCAGGCCCAGCTGCTTCGCGACATCTTCCTTGCCGGATGCGCCGGTGAAGGTCACGGGGCCTTTCACCTTCACGGGCACGAAGCGCCACGAGCGCTTGTCGAGCAGCTTCGGGGTGATGGTCTTGTGGGCTTCAACCCACTTGATGACCACCTCGCGGTTGCCGTCCGGCGCGCTGAGCACCACCGAATCGCCATTCATGCCGGGGAACTCGCCGCCGCCGTTCGCGCGGTAGCTGTTCGTCACCATGATGAAGGCCTGGCCCTGCTTCACCGGCTTGCCTTTGAAGCGGAGGTTGCCGATGCGCTGGCCTTCCGGCTTCGTGACATCGATGGTGTAGGTGACACCGCCCTGCACCTGGTCGAAGTTGTAACCCGGCATCTTGCCGATCAGCGGCTGCTCGCCATCCTTCGACGGGTCGACCTGGTTGAAGCGGGTGGCGGATTTCTCCAGCCACGCCTTGAGGCCCGCGCCATCGATCTTCACCGCGGCCAGCGTGTTCGGGTAGAAATACAGGTCGGCCGCGTTGCGGATGCTCATCGGGCCCCTGGGCACGTCGGTGTAATCATCCGGGCCGCCGAAACCGGTGCGGAAGGCCGAGGCCGACGAGATCACCGGCACGTCCTTCAGGTCGGGGCGCGAGCGCGAGAGCTCGTCGCGTGCATAGTCGATCTGCGCCGCGTTGACGACCGAGAGCGCTGTCATGTTGCCTTCGTCGGCGAAGTAACTGGTGAGCGGCAGGTCGGTCGCGCCGATGGGCGTGTTGACGTAGGCGATGGCGGCGTCGTGCGCATCCTTGACGATGGGCGCGATGGCCGGGTCGGCGTCCACGCACTGGCCCTTCTTCTGGCAGATGGGGCGCACTTCGCTGTGGCTCTTGTCCTTCTCGACCACCCAGCGGCCACCCTCGCGCTTCATGGTGAGGTTGATGACGCCAAGATCCTTGCCGAAGAACCCACCCATCACCGCGGGCACGCCGCGGACGATGCCGCGCTTAGCGTCCACGTCCTTCATGCCCTCGTAGCGCGGCCCCGGGAACTCGGTGTGCGAATGGCCGAGCAGCAGCGCGTCGATGCCCGGCACGCCGGCGAGGTACCAGCCACCGTTTTCCATCTGCGGCGTGTACGGCGCGGTGTTGAGGCCGCCGTGCAGGATGGCAACGACGAGATCGGGGTGTTGCGCCTGGATCTCGGGCATGTACTTCTGCGCGGCCTCGACCACGCCCGCCACGGTGACCTTGCCCTGCAGGTTGCGCTTGTCCCAGTCGAGGATGGGCGGCGGGGTGAAGCCGATGATGGCGATGCGCACGTCGGTCGGCACATCCTTGCCGGCCGCGTTCTTCGCGTTCACGGTCTTGGTGACGATGGTCCACGGCTTGAAGATGGGCTGGCCGTCGCGCGCGCTGTAGACGTTCGACAGCACCAGCGGGAACTTCGGGCCGGCGCATGCCCTGGCGTTCACGCCGTCGACGTTCATCGCGGTGTTGGTCACCTGCGCCAGGAACGGCAGGCCGTAGTTGAATTCGTGGTTGCCGGCGGTGCCGCCGTCGTAGCCCACGCTGTCCATGGCCTTGTAGATGGCCAGCTCGGTATCGCAGCCCACCGGCTTCACCAGCGCCTGGTAATCGGCCAGCACGCTGCCCTGGATCGTGTCGCCGCTATCGAACAGCACCGTGTTCGGGAACTGCTGGCGCGCCTGGCGGATAAGCGTGGCCACGCGCTCGTAGCCGAACGACGCATCGTCCTTCTGCTTGTAGTAGTCGTACGAAAGGATGTTCGCGTGCACGTCGGTGGTCTCGAGGATGGCGAGGTCGAGCGTGGCGCCATCGGCGAGGGTGGCCGGCTTGCCGGGTTTGCCGGCGGGCGTGCTGGCGCACGCGGCGAGCAGGGCGGCCGAAAGTGAGGCCAGCGCGAAGGGCTTGAACATGGTGGTGTCCGGGTTATCGGTGGATCTGGGAGGGGCAACCTAGCAGAAAGCGACGACAACCGCCCCCTCGTCGTAGGAGCCCACTCCGTGGGCGACAACCGTTAGCGAGGCGCCCCTGGACCTGTAGCGGTGGCGCGAGGAGCTGTCGCCCACGGGGTGGGCTCCTACGTTCGGCGGGTGGTTTAGGGGGTGCGTTCGGCCTTGGCCTGGTCGAAGTAGGTGTAGACCTTGCCGTTATCGGTCAGCTGCTTCGTCTTCAGGGTGAAGCGGTAGGTGCCGCGGCCCATGGGCGTGCCGTCGACGCGGCGCACGTCCAGGCCGGTGGCGGCCTCCGTGGCCACGTCCACGGGTTTCACGGCCAGGCCGTTGCCGTCGCGGCCCGCCACGGCTTCGCGCAGCACGCGGCCGTCGGCCTTGCCCAGGTCGAGGCCGAGCACCGCCGCGAGCGTGGGCGCCAGGTCCACGTTGCCGCTGGGCAGCTCGCTGCGCAGGTTTTTGCGGAAATCGGGGCCGGTTACCAGCAGGGTGTTGTGCACGTCCACGGGGCTGAAGCTGCCGTGCATGCCGCGCTCGTTGCTCATGCTGGTGTACACCGTGCCGCGGAAGCCCTGCACCACCGCATCGGCGTCGAAATCGTAGCTGGCGATGATATCCGGCGCGCGCTTGCTGGCGAGGTGCACGGTGGCCAGGGGCAGGGTGCCGGGAACCTTGCCATAGCGCGCGTCGACGAAGATGGCGCCGATCATTTCGCGCGACTGCAGGAAACGCACCGCCTTCACGATGGCCGCCTTGTCGTGCGAGGGCAGGTACAGGTACTCGCTGCCGCCGTTCGGCGCGATGACGAAGGCATCCTTCGGCAGGTCGACCGGTACCTTGTAGGCGGGCGTGGTGTACGGCGCCGGCTTGCCACACACGCGGCCATCGTCGTCGTAGCGCGTAGGGTGCAGCGGTTTGCCATTCGCGAGGATGCCGGCCATCACCGGCGCGTAGATGCAGCCAAAGCCATCGAACGCGGTGAAGCCCGCCTGGGTCATCTCATCGGCGAGGCGGATGGCGCCCGATGTGGAAAAGCCCCACTCGCTGTCGACACGACCGACGCGGCCATCGGCGATCTGGCGCAGGGGAAACAGGTCGCGCGGACCGGCCACGTTGCTGTGCGCGTGGTCGGAGACGATGACAAGGTCGGTATCGGCAGCCATGCCGAGCGCCTTCAGCTTCGCCTGCAACTGTCCCAGTAGTTCATCCTGCGCGCGCAGCGCGAGGTGGAAGTTGGGCGAGCCCACGCCGTACTGGTGTTCG
Source organism: Luteibacter yeojuensis (assembly GCF_000964085.1). GTDB lineage: Bacteria > Pseudomonadota > Gammaproteobacteria > Xanthomonadales > Rhodanobacteraceae > Luteibacter > Luteibacter yeojuensis_A. The sequence continues at coordinate 17,952 of NZ_JZRB01000006.1, read as the reverse complement.
GTCGAATCCGGGTTGCGCAGCCAGACGAAGCTGACGTCGGGCTTCTCCACCGGGAGGATGTACTCAAGGTAGGCCTTCATCAGATAAGCGTTCGACGCGGTGGGCGGCGCACCCGCGCCATCGGAGGCATCGGCGGTGCTGCCGTCCTTCAGCGTCACCAGCGGCAGTTGCGCGGTGGGCGTGCCGTTATCCGGCTCGAGGTGGAAGTGGCCGGCGTCGTATGCGTGCACGGTGTTGGCCGGCAACGCGAAGCCCGCCTTCGCCAGCTTCTGCGCGAACGCCAGCGGCAGCGCCACGTTCTCGTCGAGGATGGTCCCGCCTTCGTGGATATCCTGCAGGAAGGCCGGGCCGGACTTGCCCACCACGGCCGTCTTCAGGCCGTTCTTCCGGGCGCGCTCCAGCAGCGTCGGCGCCTGCAGCAGGTCGTGGTGGTAGTGGTCGTCCAGCGCGCGGAGCACCGCGTAGTCCTCGGTATACACCGGGGCCGCGAAATCGCTGGGCGCGCCCTTCGCATCGAACCCGCTGGCACCCGGGGCCCAGAAGCGGTTGCCGAAGAAGCCGATGGTGCCGGGGAACGAGCCCGTCGCGAAGCTCGACGCGTTGACCATCGTGAACGTCGGGTACGTGGCGTGGTTATCGGTGAAGAACGTGCCTTGCTTCACCAGCGCGGCTAGGTTCGGCGTGTCGTCTTCGCTGATGGCGTCGGGGCGCATGCCATCCCACACGAACACGATGACCCGGTGGGCGGCACTGGCCTCCGTGGTGGCGGCGAGGAGCAGCAGGGCGGCGGCAAGGCGGGTACGCAGTGACATGGAAGGGTCCGTGCAGGGGTTCGCCATTGTTGGGGCGAAGTGTTGCACTTTTTTTCCAAGTGCGACGGGGTTCACCAAACCGGCGATTCGCCGCGACGCGTCAAAAAACGTCCATCTGCGCCCCGCACGCTCGTCGGCTTCCTAAACGTCGAGTCTCCCTGTCGATGAAGCTCCCGCGCTCCGCCCTGTTCCTGGCCCTTGCCGCCGCCGTCGCCGCCCACGCCCATGCCGAGGACGCCCCGCCGCCGAAAACCCAGGACCTGGAGGCGGTGTCGGTCATCGGCCAGGGCGAGACGCGCCAGGTGCAGCGCATCGTGCCCCAGGACCGGGCCGTGCTGCCCCCGGGCACCAGCCCTCAGAAAATCCTTAATCGGCTGCCGGGCGTGAACGTCCAGTCCAACGATGCCTTCGGCGCCAACGAGGAGTCGCAGAGCATCACCCTGCGCGGCTTCAACACCACCCGCCTGGGCTACACGCTGGACGGCCTGCCGCTGGGCGATAACGCCTACGGCAACTACAACGGCCTGAACATCTCGCGCGCCCTGATCGCCGAGAACATGTCGACGGTGGAGCTCTCCGAAGGCATCGGCGCGCTGGGTACCGCCTCGACCAGCAACCTCGGCGGCACCCTCCAGTACTTCTCGGCCGACCCGGCCACCAAGTTCGGCGGCAAAGTGGCGCAGACCTTCGGCAGCGACCACAACCGCCGCACCTATGCCCGCATCGACACGGGCGACTACAAGGGCTTCTCGATGTACCTGTCGGGCGTGAAAGCCGACGCGGACATGTGGGCCCAGCCCAACTCGAAGACCACGACGAAGCAGTTCAACGGCAAGGCGGTGTACGAGTTCGGCGACGGCAACCGCATCACCGGCTTCGCCGATACCTCGCGCACCAGCCAGGCCGATTACGCCTACCTGTCGAAAAGCGGCCTGCGCCGTGGCCTCGGCTGGGACTGGAACCTCTACGCACCGGACTGGAACCGCGCCCTGGCCGCGGCGTATTGCGCACCCGCGTATACCGTGGGCGGCGTGCAGGATCCGCGCTGCGGTTTCAGCGGCGGCGTCGACAACATCGACGATGCCTACTACCAGAGCCGCGCGCTACGCCGTGACGACCTGTACTACGTCGCCGGCGATTTCACCGTGGCCGACGGCGGCACGCTGCACACGCAGGTGTACCACCATGAAAACGCGGGGCAGGGCCACTGGTGGTCGCCGGGGCAGAAGTCGTTCCCGGGCACCGCGCAGGAACTGCCGATCAGCATTCGCAGCACCAATTACACGATCAACCGCAACGGCGCCATCGCGTCGCTGGCGTGGGATCTCGGCGCGCACCACGTGGAAGGCGGCGTATGGTACGAGCAGAACGACCACCATGTAGAGCGCAATTTCTACTGGATCGACGGGCCGGTCAGCGATAACTACTACCTGCAGGATCCCAACCGCCGCCTGTTCGCGCAGGACTACACCATCACCACGAAGCAGGCCTACCTGCAGGACAGCTTCAAAGCCTTCGACGATCGCCTCTCGGTCGATATCGGCGTGAAGAGCCCGCACACCACGATGAAGGCGACCGAGCTGCCGGGCGTGGAGAGCCCGTATGCCACCGGCACGCTGAAGGCGCAGAAGGCCTTGCTGCCGCAGGCCGGCATCGCGTGGAAGCTGGCGCCGGGGCAGGAAGTGTTCCTGTCGTATGCAAAGAATATCGCCGCGTTCCAGGGCGGTGGCGCGGGTGGCCCGCAATCGGTGTCGCAGTCGGCGTTCGACGGCACGAAGGCCAACCTGAAGCCGGAACAGTCGCGCAGCATCGATGGCGGTTTCCGCAGCGTGGGCTCATCGTACGAAGCCTCGGTGGCGATGTACGACGTAAAGTTCGACAACCGCCTGCTCTCGCTCAACCCCTGCCCGAGCATCGAGGTGGGCACCCGCCCCGAGTGCAACACGGCCTTCGTCAACGTCGGCTCGGTGAGCAGCCGCGGCGCGGAGTTCACCTTCATCTGGAAGCCGTTCCAGGGCTTCCAGTGGTACAACTCGGCCTCGTTCAACCGTTCGAAGTACGATGACAACTACGTCGCCAACGGCGTGGTGGTACCGGTGAAGGACAAGACCACGGTGGATACGCCCAAGCGCATGTTCGCAAGCGAGGTGAGCTACACCACGGGCCCGTGGACGGCCAGCCTGCGCGGCAAGTACACCGGCAAGCGTTATTACACGTATACCAACGACCAAAGCGTCGCCGGCGCCACGTCGTTCGACCTTGGCGGCAGCTACGACTTCGGCGCGCTGGGCCAGCTGAAGGCGCTGACCCTGGCGCTGAACATCACCAACCTCACCGACCACCGCTACGCCACCAACCTCACCGCATTCGCGGCCACCGACCCGCAGGGCCGTGCCCTCGCGTTCCACGCCAGCGCGCCGCGGCAGGCCTTCGTGACCCTCTCGGCGGATTTCTGATGACGAAGACGGCGCTATCCTTCGGCTTCCTTGCCCTCATGTGCGGAGCCCTGCCGATGACCACCGATGCCATGGATGCCCGGCCCATCGCCGCGAAAGTGCGGGTGATCGGCCACCGTGGCGCCAGCGCCCTGCGGCCCGAGCACACGCTGGCCTCGTATGCGGTGGCCATCCGCGACGGGGCCGACGTCATCGAGCCCGACCTGGTGTCGACGAAGGATGGCGTCCTGGTGGTGCGCCACGAGAACGAGATCGGTGGCACCACCGACGTGGCGAACCACCCGGAGTTCGCATCGCGAAAGACCACGAAGACCGTGGACGGCATGCAGGTCACCGGGTGGTTCACCGAGGATTTCACGCTGGCCGAGCTGAAGACGCTGCGTGCCCGCGAACGCCTGGGCGATATCCGCAAGGCCAATACCGCCTTCGACGGCCAGTTCACCGTGCCCACCTTCGACGAGATGATCGAGTTCGTGGCCGCCGAGGCGTCGGCGCGCGGCACGGTGCTGGGCATCATCCCCGAGATCAAGCACTCGACGTACTTCCGCGGCGTGGGCCTGCCGATGGAAGACAAGGTGCTGGCCACGCTGGCCGCCCACGCCTATACGCGCACGGCGCCGGTGGAGATCCAGTCGTTCGAGGTAGGTAATCTCAAGTACCTGCGCGGCAAGCTCGGGAAGGATCACCCGAACATCCGCCTGCTGCAGCTCATGGACGCGGCCGACCAGCACCCGGCCGACCAGCCCTCGCTCACCTACGCGCAGATGATGACGCCGGCCGGGCTCAAGGCCATCCGCGGGCATGCGGATGCCATCGGCCCCTCCATCCGCAGCATCATCCCGCTGGGCAAGGACGGGAAGCTGGCGCCCGTGGCGCCCCTGGTCCACGACGCCCACGCGGCCGGCCTGGAGGTGCACCCGTACACCTTCCGCCCCGAGAACCACTTCCTGGCGGCGGATTTCCGCGACGGGGCGGGCGACGCGGCCCGCAACGACGAGGGCTCGGTGGCCGAGATCCGCGCCTACCTCGCCACCGGCATCGATGCCTTCTTCACCGACGACCCGGCCCTGGGCCGCAGGGCCCTCGACCACCGCTAAGGCCCGTAGGACCCCTTGTAGGAGCGCGCTTGCGCGCGATGGGTGCTCGCGACAATCCCCATCGCGCGCAAGCGCGCTCCCACAGTGGGTGGGCTGGCCGCTATGATCCCCGGTCATCAGTCACACCGTGGATCTCCCATGTCGCTAGCCAGGTTCCTTCGCCATAAATCCGTCGAGCAACTCCAGGCGGAGGTAGGCAAGCGATCGGATTTCCGCCGCGTGTTGGGGCTGTGGCAGCTCACCGCCATCGGTATCGGCGGCATCATCGGCGTGGGCATCTTCGTCCTGGCTGGCCAGCAGGCCGCCATGAACGCGGGCCCCGCGGTGGCGCTCAGCTTCATCATCGCGGGCCTGGGCAGCGCCTGCGCCGCGCTGTGCTACGCCGAGTTCGCCGGCCTCATCCCCGTTACCGGCAGCGCCTACACCTATGGCTATGCGGTGCTCGGCGAGGGCGCGGCATGGATCATCGGCTGGGATCTCCTGCTGGAATACGCCCTGGTGGTGGCCGTGGTGGCCATCGGCTGGTCGGGCTACGTGCAGGTGCTGCTGGCCACGGCGGGCGTGCACCTGCCCGAGTGGGCGCAGAAGAGCATGAGCGCCGACACCATGAAGTACTACTGGCAGCACGCGGTGGGCTCGCTCGGCGTCACGTTCGCCAACCCCGTGCCGGCCCCGACCGACGGGCACCGCTTCAATATCATCGCCGCGGCCATCTCGCTGCTGGTGGCCATCATGCTCTCGGTGCGCACCGAATGGGGGGCGCGGCTCAACACGTTGATCGTCACCATCAAGGTCATCGGCGTGGCGCTGGTCATCGGTGTCGGCGCGTTCTTCATCAACACCGCCAACTGGCACCCGTTCATCCCCGCGCGCGTGTTCGACGACAAGGGCATGGGCCACTTCGGCTGGCACGGCGTGCTCACGGGCGCCTCCGTCGTGTTCTTCGCCGTGTTCGGCTACGACACGCTCACCACCGCCGCGGAGGAAGCGAAGAACCCGCAACGCGACCTGCCGCGCGCCGTGCTGCTGTCGCTTGCCGTCGCCATGGTGCTTTATATCGCCGTCTCGCTGGTGCTCACGGGCATCGTGCCGTACACCTCGCTCGGCGGCGAAGCCTCGGTATCCGACGCGTTCAACGCCATCGGCCTGCCGTGGATCAGCAACATCATCGCCGTGGCCGCCGTCATCGGCGTGGTGAGCGTGCTGTTCGCCTTCATGCTCGGCGCCGCGCGCATCTGGTTCGCCCTGTCGCGCGACGGCCTGCTGCCCGCGTGGTTCTCGAAGGTGCACCCGCGCTTCGGCACGCCGGCGCGCCCGACCATGATCCTGGGCGTGTTCACCGCCGTGGTCGCCGGCCTGCTGCCCATTGGCGAAGTGGCGGAGCTGGTAAATATCGGCACGCTGAGTGCGTTTATTCTCATCTGTGCCTCGGTGCTGGTGCTCCGTGTTCGCAAGCCGGGCCTGCAGCGCAACTTCCGCACGCCCGCCGTGTGGTTCACGGCGCCGCTGGGCATCGTGTTTTCACTCGCGCTGATCTACGGCCTGCCGTGGATCACGTTCGAGCGCTTCGCCGTGTGGATGGTGCTTGGTCTCATCGTCTACTTCGCTTACGGCGCGCGGCATAGCAAGCTCAACGACGAATAATCTCATTCGCTTATAGGGTTTCCCCTACAAACGTCGGGCAAAAATCCGACGCATTTTTCAGAATTCTTCTAAAGCCAACGCCCCAGCGGCACCCATAACATTCCCTGCCTCGGAAGCACTTCGTCCTGAAGTGGCCATGGCAGGGACGTTATGAACCACACGCACAACAAGGTCGGCGCCCGCTGCGGTATCGCATCCGTGGCGTGTGTCGCGGCGGTACTCGCAGGCGTGCCCTCCGCCGTCGGCGCGGCGGTGCTGGAAGACATCGATACGCAGGAGCGCCGCGCACGCACCCAGCGTGAAGCGAAGTGGCGCGACGAACAGCGCGCCCAGCCGGCTGTCCACCTGGGCAGCGCGCCGCTCGCGGATTTCCATCGCACCGACCTGCCCGCGGACCGCGAATGCTTCCGCATCACCACCATCGTGCTCGAGGGCGCGCCCGGCCGCGCGTTCGATTTCGCGCGGCGCTACCTGCGCGGCTACGCGGGCCGCTGCATGGGGCACGATGGCATCAACCTCGTCGTGCGTCGCGTCTCCGACCTCATCATCGGCCGTGGGTATGTCACCACGCGCGTCGGGCTGGCGCCACAGGATATCCGCGCGGGTGCGCTTCGGCTCACCGTCGTGCCGGGCACGGTGCGCGCGGTGCGCTTCGCGCCGGGCTCGGCGAGCGGGTTCTGGCGCACGGCGTTGCCGTCACGGCCCGGCGCGCTGCTCAACCTGCGCGACATCGAGCAAGGCCTCGAGCAATTCAAGCGCGTGCCGTCGCAGGATGTCACCATCGATATCGCGCCTGCGGATGTCGCGGGGCAATCCGACCTGGTGGTGTCCGTCACGCGCACGCGGCCATGGCATGTCGTGGCGTCGCTGGACGATACCGGCTCGCGTGGCACCGGCCGCCTGCAGGGCGGCGTGCAGCTTGGCCTGGATAACCCGCTGCGCATCAACGATGTGCTCTCGCTGGGCTACAACCACGATGTTGGCAGCAGCCGCGGGCGCGGCACGCGCGGGCAAAGCGCGAACTACACCGTGCCGCTTGGCAACGCCTCGGTCACCGTCGGCGTCCATGACTACCACTATCACCAGACGGTCGAAGGTTCCCAGCAGGCGTTCGTTTCCAGTGGCAAATCGCGGTCCGCCGATGCCACGCTGCAGCGGGTCATCCACCGCACGTCGTATGGCAAGACCGCGCTGGAGCTTCGCGTGGGCAAACGCCTGGCGCATAACTTCATCGAGGGCACCGAGCTCACGGGGCAGAGGCGTCATGTGACCACCGCCGAGCTGGCCCTCGCGCAGCGGCAATTCGTTGGCCCGGCCCAGCTCGATGTGCGCCTCGCGCAGCGCCAGGGCGTGCGTTGGTTGGGCGGCCAGCGCGATGCCACGCCCCCGCCACCGGGCTCGCCGACGTTCCAGTACCGCCTGGCCATCCTCGATGCCTCGCTCACGCTGCCGTTCCGCGCCGGCGGCGTGCCGTTGCAGTGGTCCAGCGAATTCCGCGCGCAGCGCAGCGGCGACGTGCTGTACGCCTCCGAGTTCATCAGCCTTGGCGGGCGCTACAGCGTGCGCGGCTTCGACGGTGAGCAGACGCTGGCCGGCGAACGCGGCTGGTACTGGCGCAACGCATTGAGCGCACCACTGGGTGCGTGGCCCGCAGCCGTCTACCTCGGCATCGATGGCGGCCATGTCGGCGGCCCCGGCATCAAGGCCCTGCCGGACAAGACGCTGCGCGGCGCGTTCGCCGGCCTGCGCGGCAGCGCCGGGCCCGTCAGCTTCGATCTCTTCGCCGGCTGGGCCGACAAGGGCGGCCGCGCCCTGCAGACCGTGCGCCCCGCCACCGGCTTCCAGCTCGTTTACCAGTATTGACCAGGATCCCACCCGTCATGAAACGCCCCTCGTTTCCGCACGGCACCGCGCATGCGCTTGCCTTCGCCATCTTCGTCGCCCTCGCCGGTGGCCCTATCGCCGCGCAGGCGCAAGTGGCGCCGGCGCCGGGTTCCGACCATGCGCCGGGCATGGACCACGCCGCCAACGGCACGCCCGTGGTCAACATCGTCGCGCCCAACCAGCGCGGCGTGTCGCACAACCAGTACCACGACTTCAACGTCGATCCGCGCGGGCTGGTGCTCAACAACAGCGGTGCCGTGAGCCAGGCGCAGCAGGCGGGCTATATCGTCGGCAACCCCAACCTCGCCAACGGTGCCTCGGCGCGGCTCATCGTCAACGAGGTCACGTCGGGTAACGCGTCGAGCCTGCGCGGCTTCACCGAAGTCGCCGGCCAGCGTGCGGAAGTGGTCATCGCCAACCCCAATGGCATCCACTGCGATGGCTGCGGGTTCATCAACACCTCGCGTGGCACCCTGGTCACCGGCACGCCGCTGTTTGGCGGCGATGGTAGCCTGGCGGCGTTCCGGGTCACGCGCGGGCACCTTGCCATCGATGGCGCGGGGTTGAACGGTGCCGGCACTGATCGCCTCGACCTCATCGCGCGCACGGTGGCCGCCAACGCCAAGGCATGGGCCAACGAACTCAACGTCGTCACGGGCGCCAACCAGGTGGACTACGCCGGGCTCGGTGCCCAGTCCATCGCGGGCGAAGGCGCCGCGGGCATCAGCCTCGACGTGGCCGCGCTCGGTGGCATGTACGCCAACAAGATACGCCTGCTCGGCACGGAAGCGGGGGTGGGCGTGCGCAACGCGGGCGAGCTGGCGACACAGGGTGGTGACTTCACCATCACCCAGGCCGGGCGCCTCGAGCTGACGGGCAAGACGGTGTCGGCGGGCCAGCTCACTGTCAGCGCCGCGGCGCTGGGCAACAGCGGCACGCTGGCGGCGGGCGGCAGCATCATGCTCTCGGCCACGGGGGCCATCGACATCAGCGGCACCGTACACGCGGCGAACGATGCCACGCTACAAGCCGGCGGCGTGCTGGCCAACAGCGGCAAGCTGTACGCCGTCGGTGGCCAGCTTGGCCTCCACGCGGCGAGTTTCCGCAACGCGGGCGCCGGCGATGCCTACGCCGGCCAGCGGCTGGCCGTGCACGCGGGCGATATCCACAACGAGGCATCCGTCGAGTCGGCCGCCGAGCTGTTGCTGCAGGCGAACGGTGCGCTGCGCAATGCCGGGACGGTCATCGCCAGCGGCCCCGCCCGCCTCGAAGGCGGTGACATCGACAACAGCGGCCGCCTGAGCCTCGCGGGCACGGCGGCCCTGTGGGCCACGCGCGCGCTGCTCAACAGCGGAACGCTCGTCGCCGGCGGCGACACCAGCGTCCGCGCCTTGGGATTCACGAACCATGGCCACTGGCAGTCCGGTGGCGATATGACGATGTCGGTGGCGTCGCTGTCCGTCGGTGCGCACGGCGTGCTGTACGCCGTGCGCGCGCTGGCGCTGGATGTCGACGGCACCCTCGACAACGCCGGCCAGGTGTACGCCGCGGGCACGCTGGCGGTGCGGGCCGGGGCGCTCGACAACGCCAGCACCGTCCGTGCGGGCGGCGATGTCACCGTGCGCGTGCAAGGCGAGCTGGGCAATCGCGGCACGCTGCTGTCCGATACGGGCAACGTCACGCTGGCCGCCGCCCGCATCACGCAGGCCGGCACGGTCAGCGCCGTCGGTGATGCCACCCTCGCCGCCACCGGCGCGCTCGACAACACGGGCACGACCGTCGCGCGAGGCAACCTCGCCATCACGGCCGGCACGCTCGTGTCGTCGGGCGTGCTGGGCGCGGGCATCCAGGCCGATGGCAGCCTCGGCACCGCAGGCCTTATCGATGCCACGGTGGCGGGCGCGCTCTCGGTCCACGGCGATACGCTGGCTGCCAGCGGGCTGGCCTTGTCGGGCGCCTCGCTCGACCTCGCGCATGCCCGCCTGCGCACGGCGGGCGACATCACGCTTACCGCGCGGCAGGGCGGTATCGATACTGCGGACGCCGACGTGGCGACCGCGGGTGCACTGGCGTTGCAGGCCGCCGGGGCCGTCACCAACCGCGCCGGCGTGTTGCAAGGTGGCACGCTGGCGATCAGCGGCAGCCACCTCGACAACACCGGCGGCACCCTCACGCAGACGGGCTCGGCCGACCAGATGCTGTCGTTCGCCGGTGGCCTCGACAACAGCCACGGCCGCATCACGTCGAATGGCACGAACATCACCGTGCGGGCATCGGCCATCGTCAACAACGGCGGTGCCATCGAGCACGCGGGCGCGGGCCTGCTCACGATGCGCAGCGGTGAAGGCGTCGCCAACCGGGCCGGCCGCATCGTCGGCAACGGCGCCCTCGATCTCGATGCGCAGGGCATGCTCGACTCCCGCAGCGGCACGATCAGCCTGGCGCAGGGCGTGACGCTCCACGCCGCCAGCATCGCGAACGACGGCGGCACGCTGGTGGGCGGCGCGGTCGAGGTGGGCACCACGGGTACGTTCTCCAACGACGCGGGCACCCTCCAGTCCGGCGGCGCGACCACCCTCCATGCGGCGTCGCTCGCCAATGGCAGCGGCCAGATCAAGGGGCTGGGCGGTGAGCTGATCCGCCTGGGCATCACCGACGCGCTGGTCAATGGCGCAGGCGGCTTCATCGGTGGCAATGGCGGCCTGTGGCTGCACGCCGGCTGGCTGGAGAACACCGGCCAGCTTTACGCCGGCACCCGCGCCGATGTCAGCGTCGTCGGCCACCTCGTCAACCGCGGCGCCGTCCAGGCCATGGGCGGGTTGGCCGTCAACACGGGCGCGGCGCTGGACAACGACGGTGGCCGTATCGAGGCCGGCGCGGGCGACGCCGGGGCGGCGCTCGACCTCCAGGGCGGCTGGCTGACCAACGTGGGTGGGCGCATCGCCAACAGCGGGGCCGGGCAGACGCGCTTCGGGTTCGGCACCGTCGACAACCGGCAGGGCACCCTGGGTGGCCAGGGCAACGTGGCACTGGCCGCCGCGTCACTGCGCAATGGTGGTGGCCGCGTGGTCGCCGGCGGCGATCTGTCGCTCGGCGCGGGCCGCGTCGACAACACGCAAGGCAATGTCTTCGCCGCGGGCGCGCTTGACTGGCACGACGGCGAGGCCACGCTGACCAACACCGGCGGCCAGTTCGGCGCCGGCGCGCGCCTGGCGCTCACGCTGGCGTGGCTGGAGAACCAGGACGGCAACGCCTCATCCAACGGCGACGTGGCGCTCTCGCTCACCGGTGGCGTCGCGGGCGGCGGCCGCGTCATCGCCGGCCGCGACCTCGACATCCACCTGCCGGGGGATTTCGCCAACGGGGGTGGCAGCCAGTTCAAGGCCAACCGGAACTTCGGGCTGCACCTGGGCGGCGCGTTTTATAACCGCGATGGCGCCGTCCTCGAAAGCGTGGGTGCGCTCACCATCGATGCGGCCACCATCGACAACGGCGTCGGCGCGCGCATCAGCAGCGCTGCCACCACGCTGACCGCGCGCGGCCAGGTCACCAACCGCGGGCGCCTGGAAGGCGACGCGCTCACCGTCCATGGCACCGACATCGACAACACGGGCGCGATGATCGGCGACACGATCACCGTCCGCGCCGGCAACCTCACCAACGGTGCCGACCTTGGCGGCGCCACCGACAACGCGGCCTACCAGTCCGCCCTGATCGCCGCGACGCAGGATGTCCGCCTGCTGGTCGGCGGCACCTTCCTCAACCGCGATGCGCTGGTGTTCGCGCTGGGTGATATCTTCATCGCCGCCGACGATGCCGGCAGCCGCACGCAGGCCATCATCAACCGCTCGGGGGCCATCGAGGCCGACCAGCGCGTCACACTGGCCGCGCAGCAGGTCACCAACGAGCGCCGCGTCTTCGAGACCGAGACCGTGCACCTCGCCGACGGCGCCGTGACGCAGGCCAGTGGCCCGGTGGTGCGCTACGCGTACAACGACCCGGACCCGAACCACCGGCCGCCGAACGTCGATCCCTCGCAGGTCGTCTCCGCCGAGGAGATCCAGCTGGCCCGTGCCTACTGCCAGCGCAATGGCTACGACGACCACCGCTGCATCGGCTTCCGCGACGGGGATGGCATCCCCACGGCATTCGAGGCCACCTTCGTCGATACGCTGGTGTCGTACGAGCGGCTGAAGCGCACCAGCGCCGAAGGCCGCATCGTCGGCGGCACCGACATCGTCATGGCCGGCTCGGTGACCAACGACAAGTCCACCGTCGCCGCCGGCAACCACCTCATCATCAACGGCGCCGGCCAGGGCGCGGTGGGCCCGGGCGAAACCGCCATCGGCGGCGAAGTCATCCGCAACATCGCGTGGGCACCGACCGGCACGGTGCGCACGGTCACGTCGTACGGCGTGGGCTGGGAGGCCCTGGTGCACGATCCGCGCCGCTGGGTGCCCGACGGCTTCCGCATCTATGGCAAGGGCAGCAGCGCCGCCACGGTGGGCCTCGGTGACGGCCAGCGCCCGGCATGGATCACGCTCGACCCGGGCCAGGGCCTGGCGGCGCGGATGACCGCCGGCGGCACGCTGGAATTCCACGGCGAGGCCATCGAGAACACCACCGTTGGTGCCGATGGCAAGCCGATCAGCGGCGTGCAGCTGGGGGCGAACGCCGGTGGTGGCCACGTCGTTGGCCCAGGCGCGGGCCCCGTCGGCCACGCCGGCGGCGACATCGACCTCGGTGGCCTCGCCGATGCACCGGGCAACAGCCACGCGGGCCCGCGCCCCGGCGCCCAGAGCATCGGCGGCCCCGATGCGCCGGCCGGGCATATCCGCTTGCCGGCCAGCGGCCTCTACACCACGCACCCCGGCAGCGGCAGCGCATACCTGATCGAGACCGACCCGCGTTTCGCCAGCCAGGCCGGCTTCCTCGGCAGCGACTACCTCATGCGCCGCCTCGGTTTCGACGGCACCCGCGTGATGAAACGCCTCGGCGACGGTTTTTACGAACAGCGCATGGTGCTCGACCAGATCACCTCGCTTACCGGCCGCCGTTACCTCACCGACAACACCGATGCCCTCGCACAGTACCGCGCGTTGATGGATGCCGGCGCCGACGCAGCCGGCGCCATCCAGCTCGCGGTCGGCGTCGCGCTCACCGCCGACCAGATGGCCGGGCTCACGCAGGACATCGTCTGGCTGGTGAACCAGGAAGTGAACGGCGAGAAGGTGCTCGTGCCGGTGGTCTACCTCTCCGCGGCGCACGCGCAGGAGGTGGCGCAGGGCGGCGCGATCCTATCCGGCAAATCCGTGGTGCTCGATGCATCGGGCGCCCTGACGAACACCGGCAGCATCGCGGCCAGCCGCGACGCGAGCCTCAAGGCAGGCACGCTGCTCAACGCGGGCAACCTCGGCGCGGGTGGCGACCTCAGCATCACCGCCGCGCAGGACATCCTCAACGCCGGGACGATCAAGGGCGGCAACGTCAGCCTCGCCGCGGGAAACGATATCCGCAGTGGGGCGGATCTTGGCCGCGTGGAGCTTGGTGGGGTGGTGTTGGGTGATGCTGTTGCTCCGATGGATGCGGCACGCCTTGGCGCTCCCGCGGGCGGCGGCATCAGCGCCTCCGGTAGCCTCGTCGCCAACGCGGGTCGCGATCTCACATTGGACAAGGTGCTGGTCTCGGCCGGGAGCGATCTATCGCTATCGGCGAAGCGGGATCTGACGATGACCGCTGCGGGGGTGAAGGCGGGCGGTGATGCACAACTCGTTGCCGGGCGCGACATCAACCTTGGCGCGACCAGCCAGACCACGGCCGTGCACGGCGGGATGCACAACAGCGAGCGCACCGAGCATGCGGTATCGACGATCGACGCGGGTGGGAGTGCCGTGCTCGCAGCCGGGCGGGATGTCGTCAGCGAGGGCGCGCGAGTCACCACGGGCGACCAGCTGGTGGTCAGCGCCGGCCGCGATGTCGTGCTGAATGCGGTTACCGACACCGAGCGACACGAGGTCCGCGGTAAGGAAGGGAAGACGCTGGTTCGCGTGTCGACCATGGACCAGGCGCTCAACGGCACACAGCTGGCCGGTTCACAGGGCGTCGTGGTCAGTGCGGGCCGCGACATCAAAGCCACCGCCGTGACCCTCGCCAGCGACAAGGGCGGCGTGGCCCTGGCCGCGGCAAACGACATCCATCTGAACGCCGGATCGGAACAGCACACCACCGAGAAGACGACCCAGAAGAAAACGTCCAGCACCTTCTCGAGCAAGAGAGCGAGCACGCGCGACGCCGCCGACGATACGTATGCGGTCGGCTCGACGGTCCTGGGTGCCGAGGGGGTGACGCTCGCTGCCGCGCGTGACATTACCTTGCAGGGTACGCAAGTCGGTTCCGACGGCGCCATCGCATTGGCAGCCGGGCGCGACATCGTCCTCGAGGCCACCCACGACCGCTACAGCGAGAGCCACGCCTCGCAGGTCAAGAAATCAGGCTTCGTCCTCAATCGCGGACTCGCGCCGGTGCAGCAAGGCAAGGCCACCGTGCGCGATTCATCCACGACGCAGACCATTGCCCACGGCACGACCCTCAGTGGCGATAGCGTTACCGCCGCGGCCGGCCGCAACCTTGTCGGCGAAGGCGTGCAGATCGCCGCCACGAACGATGTGCTGCTCGCCGCGGGCAATGACCTCCGCCTCACCACCGCCGAGAATACCTACAGCACGAGCCAGGACAGCTCGGTGACGTACACGGGGTTCTCCAGGCAAGGCTTGAACGACGACTACGGCAAGGCGAAGGACTCGCAGGGGCAGGGCGTCACCGAAGTCGCGCACTCCGGTAGCCTGGTCGGCTCGATCCACGGCCAGGTGACCCTCACGGCGGGCAACGACCTGCACTTGACCGGCACCGACGTGATCAGCGACAAGGCCACCACCCTCGTCGGCAAGAACGTGACGATCGATGCGGCGGTCGCCACCTCGGATGCCACCCAGTACCAGCGACACGACGAAGGTGGCATCACCGTCGGGCTTGGCGGATCCATGGTGTCCCTCGCCATGGATGCGCGGCAGTCGGCGCGGCGTGCCAACGAAGTCGACGACGGCCGCCTGAAGGCGCTCTACGCCGCCAAGGCTGCGTACGACATGAAGGACATCGCCAGCGCCTACGCCGCCAACGGCGTCGGTACCGCCACGGGCGGCAAGGCTGGCGAGGAAGGCGTCAACGTCCAGGTCAGCATCGGCGGCAAAAGCGCGAGCAGCCGCACCACCAGCCACGACGAGGCCGCCTTCGGCAGCCATATCCGCAGCAAGGGCGACGTCACCATCGCCGCCACCGGCGGTGACCTCAACATCATCGGCAGCGAAGTCACGGGTAACAACGTCGCCCTCGCGGCGGCCCACGACATCAACCTGCTGAGCCAGGCCGAGAACCACACCCTCAAGAACGACGCCAGCAATAGCAGTGGTGGCGTGGGCGTGAGCTTCGGCACCAACGGCCTCGGCATCTTCGCCGAAGCTAGCGTCGGCAACGGCAAGGTCCGTGGTAACGGCACCACCCACGCCGAGACGACGATCAACGCTGGCAATGCCCTCACCCTGCTCAGCGGGAACGACATCACCATCCAGGGTGCCCAGCTGAAGGGCAACCAGGTCATCGCCGACATTGGCAACAACCTGACCATCCGCAGCGAACAGGATACCGACGACTACGCCAGCAAAACGATGCAGGCAGGCGGCAAGGTGATGTTCGGCTGGACGCAAAGCGGCTTCGTCAGCGCAAGCGGCTACTACAGCAAGGGCACGGTCGACAGCCACTACCAGAGCGTCAACGAGGTCAGTGGCATCAAGGCCGGTGCTGGCGGGTTCCAGCTGAACGTAGGTGGCACGACCCACCTGATTGGCGGGCAGATCGCGAGCACAGCCGACGCGTCGAAGAGCCTGCTCAGCACCGGGAACCTTGTATATGAGGACCTGCACAACGAGTCGAAGTACAAGGCCAGCCAGGTTAGCGTGAGCGGCGGTACCACTGCGAGTAGCAACGTAAACGGAGCTATCGGCGCAGGCTTCGGTCTCGCGACACCGCAGAACGAGCGGAAAACGGGTGATACGTTGGCCGGTGTAGCGGCTGGAACGATCCTTGTCCGCGATAATCCCTCTGTCGATTTCACTGGGCTCGATCGGAAGCCGACGCTCGAGGATGAGGGGTTTAAGAATATCTTCGATGCAGAGAAGGTAGCCAAGAACCAAGAGCTTGGCCAGGTTGCTGGGCAGGTCGGCTTCCGTGCCGCCGGGGATATTGGCGAGAAGCTCAAGTTTGAAGAAGGGAGCGCCGAGAAGATCGCTCTACACGCGGCCATTGCAGTGGGCGTAGCTAGCATGGCCGGTGGCAACGCCGGTGATGCCGCAAAGGGCGTGGCAGCAACCCAGCTAGCCATCAATGCGATGGCGGATGCCATTGAATCGGCCGGGTACAAGAGGGGTACTTCGGAGTTCGACGCCTTGCTCAAGCTGGGGAGCATTGCGATTGGTGCTGGGGTAGGTGGCGATGGCGGTGCCTCCGCGGCGCTGAACGCTACTACATACAACTATCTCAAGCATGAGCAGCGCGCGCAGCGTGATGAAGAAATCAAGGCATGTGGGGCGAATGCGTCTTGCCAAGAAGAGCGAACGAAGTACTGGGATAAGAAGAGCGCTGACCAGAGCCTTAGCCTCACGCAGGGCTATGGGTCCTCCATGGATCCGGAAATTTACCAGCGCCTGCTGGACACCAATCCGTATTCGCCAGCATACGACCAGCTGTTGGCAGAGGGCATCGCGTCGATGCCGCGTTTTGGACGAGGCGGCGATAGCTCGATCGGTGTTTCCAAAATGGTACTTGGGATCGATGGAAATCCCGCAATGCAGGCAGCTTATGGCGGATTGAGCCCGGCGGCTCGCGCACGACTCGAGATTAGCGTCCTTGGTCCGCTATTCGGTGGCCCTGGAGCTGCCACCGAACTATTCGGAGGTTCTGCCGCGCAGATCTCCGCTGCAAATAGCTTAGGCATGGACGCCTTCCTAATGTCGTCAGCAGGAACTTGGCGTGGTCTGAAATCTAGATTGGCCGAGGCACGAACTTCGGCTAGCGAAAAAACTTCGGCGAACGAGATCTATACACCCGATCTGCCTCCCAACTCTTGGCTTGCCAAAGCTGATCAAGCAGGCAGCATATCAACAGCCAAGAACTATCCCCTTGGGAGGGGTTCGACGGGGCGAACTGTACCAAAAGATTTGAATGAGCAGCTGGCTATGAGAGAAGTTCTGGGAAAGCCTGAGCTGGGCAGATTCTTGCCACTTAAGAAAGGGATGACGGATGCGCGATGGTTGTCATCTGATGGCTGGTTTAAGATGTCGCAGAGAGTAAACGGCGTCGAGATTCACTATGTGATGAATGTGAAGACCGGCGAGGTTGACGACTTTAAGTTTAAGTGAGGGTTCGATGCGAGCACGATGTTTGAATTCTAAGGGCTCAGGCCTGAGAAATGAGGCATTGAAGATTGGCCTTACAACGCAGTCCAAGTTTCCAGTTTGCGTTGACGTAGAGTATGTAATTTTTGCGATGCTCCTTCAGGCCGAGACTGTTCTTGTACTCATAAGCGATGATGATGAGTTGCCCAGCTGGATTCCAATCGAGCTATTTCAGATCACAGACTGTCGAATGGATAGTAGCTGGCTATTTCAGCAATTTTCGAATCCGGGTGGGATACGTGCGCTCTGGGGTTACGCGCGATTGATCCAAGATGATGAGCATTTCGACGCGCTTGTTGAGCGCGATCCAGGCGCGCTGCGGGTGTTCTATGAAGAAAAGCATCGTATGAGCGTTCAGTCTAACGCTTTCAAGTGATCGAAGATGCCGGGGTTTGACCACTCTTCGTGCACGCATTCAAAGTTTGATCGCGTGGCTAGAGTCTCTGTTTACCAGATTGCTTCGCAGCTAAGCGTTCCGGCTGAATAATCCATCTGCGGATGCAGCTGGGGTTCGATGTTCGCTCAATTATTTGGTTCTTCGCGGATTACCGTG
>NZ_JZRB01000059.1 GCF_000964085.1 Luteibacter yeojuensis | reverse complement strand
AAGAGTCCTTGGTGCCCACCCTCGAGGCGAGTTCCGCACAAGAGAGCGGCCGTAGGCCCGTAGGAGCGCACACCCGTGCGCGAATGAAGAACACGGCGGCGCAGCCGCAGCCTTGAACGCGAGGGTGGGCACCAAGGGCTCTTCGCCTCAACCCCGCACGCCATAGGCGGCGAACGCCGCTAAGACATGCATTCGCGACAGCGGATGAACCGGTGAGAAGGGCATCGCCAGCAAGCTGGCTCCCACAAGCAAGCTGGCTCCAACAAATGATATTGGCACCGCCCGCGTTAGTGCTTGGCGCGCGCCGCGTCGAGGTAGGTGGCGATGCGCTGCTGCTCTGCCGGCGTGATGGTCGAGTTCGGCGGCATGCCGCGATCGGGAATGCCACGCACCATCAAAGCCTCCAGCGACGCGTCGTCCGTCACGTAAACAAACTTCCTGTCCACCAGGTTGGGGCCGGAGCCCCCTCGCAAGTCGGGCCCGTGGCACGCGGCGCAATGCGTCGCGATCGCCACCAGCGCCGGATCGGTGGGCGCCGCCTTCGCCGCGATCTTGCGCGGTTCGATCGCGGGGTAAGCACCCTTCGGTGCCGACGCCGGCACCACGCGCACGATCAGGTCATCGTCCTTGCGCGGCTGGCCTTCGGCGGGATCCCACTGCGACGTGCTGAAGTACAGGTAGCCTTCGGGGCTTTCGATGATGGCGCGGATACGCCCGAAGCCGCGCGTGAACAACCGCCGCGGGTTCGACAGCGTGGTGCCATCACGATCGAACACCAGGATGCCCTCCCCGCGCAACAGCGCCACGAGCAGTTTGCCGCGCAGCTCGGGGAATGCGTTGCCGTGGTAGAGGATGGCCTTGCCCGGCGCCACCGACGGCGTGAATTCGAACAGGGGCGACTGCAGGCCCTCTTTCGTGGCGGCGTGGTCGATCGTCGGCCAGCCGTAGTTCGCGCCTTTGGCGATGAGGTTGATCTCGTCGCCCCCGTTCGGGCCGTGCTCGCTTTCGAACAGCGTCCCCGTGGCATCGTCGAACGCCAGGCCCTGGGGATTGCGATGACCGTAGCTCCACACTTCCGGCCGCGCGCCTGGCGTATGCACGAACGGGTTATCGGCGGGAACGCTGCCATCCGGGTTGATGCGCAGCACCTTGCCGTTGAATTCGCTTAGCTGCTGCGCCTTCGGTGGCTGGTCGGCGTCGCCCGTGGTGATGTAGAGCTTGCGATCGGGGCCGAAGACCAGGCGCGAGCCCGTGTGGTTCGTGGCGGCGGGGATGCCATCGACAAGCACGCGCGGCTGCACCAGCTTGCGATCGGCGAGCACGAAGCGCACGACGCGCAGCTGGAACGCGCGCTCGCCCTCGTTCGATTCGCTATCGCCCGCGACGTGGTCGTAGGCGAGGTAGACGTAATGGTTGCGGGCGAACGCGGGGTCGAGCGCAAGGCCGAGCATGCCCATCTTGTTGCCCTGGGCCACGGGCACCTGCAACGCGGGCGCAGTGTCGTGGCCGGGGCCGAGCAGGCGCACGTGGCCGTCGCGCTCGGTGAAGATGAGCGTGCCATCGGGCAGGAACGCCAGTTCCCACGGCACGCGGAGGTCGAAGGCGACGCGCTCGAAGCGATGCGGCGTGGCGAGCGCCATGTCGGGCACGCTGGCGATGGATTGCGTCGCGGCCGGCGCGGTTTGCAGCCAACCGATACCCAAGGCCAGCGCGGCCGCCCTCATCGCTCGCTTCATCGCCTACCCCCGCGGTGGCTCCAGCAGGAAACGGATGACGTCGCACAGCATGCCCGTCATCGCGTCCACGTCCAGGTCGGGATTCATCTGCGCGCGAAGCGGCAAGCCGTTGATCATCAGCGCGATGAAATCGACCCGGTTCAGTACATCGGCCGAGCTTAGACCAGCGGGCATGCCTACGTCCTCGATGAGCCGCACGAAGCGGTCGGTGATCCCCTTGTCCATGCGGTGGATGATCTGGGCCACCGCGCGGTTGCGCGAGGCTTCGGCGGCCAGTTCGAGCGAGAGCGCCGTGTTGGCCGGGTTGGTGCCGCGGGCCACCACCTCGGGTATGCGACGAACGAGGCGCGTCGCCACGTCACCCCCCTGGGTATCGGCCTGGAAGCTGTCCAGCAGCTCGAGGTTCTCGTGCTCCTGGCGCTCGGCGATCGCCTCGACGATGGCTTCCTTGCTTTCAAAGTAGTGGTAGATGTGCCCCGGGCTCATGCCCGAGGTGCGCGAGATGCGCGAGATGGAGCTGCTGTGGATGCCCTCCTGGCGGAAGCACTCCGTGGCGGCGTCCAGCACCTGGCGCCTGCGCGCTTCGCCTTTCGGGGTCTCGCGCCTGGTCGTGTTGGCCATGGAACTCTCCTGCGCCTTTCTAGAATGATTATTCAATCTAGAAGGTAACGGAGCACGGCCCCTCTATGCAACACACCCCGCTTGCCCGCCTGCACCAACGGTTCAGGCGCCCGCCAAGGCCGTCCCTTCGTAATTTATAGAATGTTCATTCTATTTAGTCCAATCGTTCTAGAATGATTACTCAATCTATAAACCAGCCCCGCCACCGGAGGTCGTGCCATGCAAGCTGCCCGCTCCTTTTCCCTCGCCGCCGCCGCGGCACTCGGCCTCGCCGGCTGCGGCGGGCGGGACGCCCCGCCCCCTGCGCCACCTGCCGCCAACGTAGGCGTGGTGACACTGAAGGCCCAGGACGTCGCCCTTTCCACGGAACTGCCGGGCCGCACCGCGCCCCATCTCATATCGGAGGTGCGCCCGCAGGTGAACGGCATCATCCTTCGCCGCCAGTTCGATGAAGGTGCCGAGGTGAAGGCCGGCCAGGTGCTGTACCAGATCGACCCGGCGCCGTACCGCGCCGTGCTGGCCCGCGCCGACGCCGCCGCGGGCGCCGCGAAACTCCTGGCAGATCGCTACGACCGCCTTATCCAGGGCCAGGCGATCAGCCAGCAGGCACGTGACGACGCCCGCGCCCAATACCTGCAGGCGAAGGCGGCCGCCGACGCCGCGCGCATCGACGTGGGCTTTACCCGTATCACGGCCCCGATCGACGGGCGCATCGGGCGCTCCGCGGTGACCCAGGGCGCGCTGGTCACCTCCGGCCAGCCGCAGCCCATGGCCACCATCCAGCAGCTCGACCCCATCTTTGTCGACATCACGCAACCCTCCACCGCCATCCTCGCGCTCAAGCAGGACCTTGCCAGCGGCAAGCTCAAGGCCGCCGGCGATGGGCAGGCCGAGGTAGCGCTGAAACTCGAGAACGGCCGCGCCTACCCCTTGAAGGGCACGCTGAAATTCTCCGAAGTGAACGTGGACCAGGGCACCGGCGCCGTGACGCTGCGCGCCGTGTTCCCTAACCCCGACGGCCTGCTGATGCCGGGCATGTTCGTGCAGGCCGAACTGCACGAAGGCGTGCGCGGCGGTGCGCTGCTGGTGCCGCAGAAGGGGATCACGCGCGATACCAGCGGCCAGGCGATCGCCATGGTGGTGGATGCGGCCGGCAAGGCCGAGGTGCGCAAGGTCACCACCGAACGCAGCATCGGCAACCAGTGGCTGGTGACCGATGGGCTGCGGGCCGGCGACAAGCTGATCGTGGACGGGCTGCAGCAGGTGCGCCCGGGCATGCCCGTGAAGGTCAAGGAGGGCTGACCATGGCACGTTTCTTCATCGACCGGCCCATCTTCGCGTGGGTCATCGCGATCGTGATCATGCTCGCCGGCGTGCTGGCGATCAAGGCATTGCCGATCAACCAATACCCCAACATCGCCGCGCCGGCCGTGCAGGTCTCCGGCACCTACCCGGGCGCCTCGGCCCAGACCGTGCAGGACACGGTGGTGCAGGTCGTGGAGCAGCAGCTCAACGGCCTGGACGGGCTGCGCTACATCAAGTCCGAGGGCAACTCGGATGGCAGCTTCGCCATCACGGTGACCTTCGACCAGGGCACCGACCCGGATATCGCCCAGGTGCAGGTGCAGAACAAGCTCTCGCTCGCCACGCCGTTGTTGCCACAGGAAGTGCAGCAGCAAGGCATCCGCGTGGCCAAGTACCAGATCAACTTCATGCTGGTCGTGGGCCTGATCTCGAAAGACGGCCAGATGAACGCGAACCAGTTGGGTGATTACATCGCCTCGAACCTGCAGGATCCGCTGTCGCGCACCAAGGGCGTCGGTGATTTCCAGTTCATGGGCACGCAGAACGCCATGCGCATCTGGCTCGACCCGGCGAAGCTCAACAACTTCGGCCTCACGCCGGTGGACGTGACCCGCGCCATCCAGGCGCAGAACGTGCAGGTGTCGTCCGGCCAGCTGGGCGGGTTGCCCACCGTGGATAACGTGCAGCTCAGCGCCACCGTCATCGGCAAGACCCGTTTCCAGACCCCCGACCAGTTCGAGAAGATACTGCTCAAGGCCAACCCCGATGGCTCGCAGGTGCGCCTGCGCGACGTCGCAACGGTGAACCTGGGTGGCGAGAACTTCTCCATCGCTGCCAAGTACGGCACCGACAAGCCGGCCGCCGCCATCGCTCTGCGCCTGGCCGCGGGCGCCAACGCGCTCGAATCCATCGAAGCCGTGCGCGCCACGCTGAAGGGCCTGGAGCACAACCTGCCCGCCGGCGTCGAGATCGTGTACCCGTACGACACCGCCCCGGTCATCAGCACGTCGATCGACGGTGTGGTGCACACGCTGCTCGAGGCCATCGTGCTCGTGTTCCTGGTGATGTTCCTGTTCCTGCAGAACTGGCGCGCCACGCTGATCCCCACGCTGGCCGTGCCGGTCGTGTTGCTGGGCACGTTCGCGGTCATCTCCGCGTTCGGCTTCACCATCAACATCCTCACCATGTTCGGCCTGGTGCTGGCGATCGGCCTCTTGGTGGATGACGCCATCGTCGTGGTCGAGAACGTCGAACGCCTCATGGCGGAAGAAGGCCTGTCACCGCTGGAGGCCACGCGCAAATCGATGACGCAGATCACCGGCGCCCTCGTCGGCATCGGCCTCGTGCTGTCGGCCGTGTTCCTGCCCATGGCGTTCTTCGGTGGCTCCACCGGCGTCATCTACCGCCAGTTCTCCATCACCATCGTCGCGGCCATGGGCCTGTCGGTGCTTGTCGCCATCATCTTTACCCCGGCCCTGTGCGCCACCCTGCTGAAGCCGCTGGACAAGGGGCACGGCCACGCGAAGAAGGGCTTCTTCGGCTGGTTCAACCGCCGGTTCGACCGGGCCACGGATAGCTACAAAGGCGGCGTCACGCGCTTCGTCGGCGCACGCAAGCGTGGCCTGGCCGCGTTCCTCGTCATCGTGGGTTCGCTGGCCGTGCTGTTCCCGATGATCCCCACCTCGTTCCTGCCCGATGAAGACCAGGGCAACCTGTTCGTGCAGGTGCAGCTGCCGCCGAACGCCAGCGCGCAGCAGACCAAGGACGTGCTTAACCAGGTCGCCCAGTACTACGAGAAAGACCAGGGTGAATCGGTTGAATCGGTGCTGACCGTCTCCGGCTTCAGCTTCGCCGGCCGCGGCCAGGCCTCGGGCATGGCCTTCATCAAGCTCAAGCCCTGGGACGAGCGCAAGCTCAGCGTGTTCGAGGTGGCGAAGCAATCGATGGGCCGCTTCGCCCAGATCAAGGAAGCGCAGGTGATCGCGTTCCCGCCGCCGTCGGTGATGGAACTGGGTAACGCCACGGGCTTCAACTTCTTCCTCGAAGATCGTGGCGGCGTGGGCCATGAACGCCTCATGCAGGCCCGCGACCAGCTGCTGGTGAAGGCCGCGCAGGATCCGGGCCTGGCCATGGTCCGCCCGAACGGCATGAACGACGAGCCGCAGTTCCAGATCCTCATCGATGACGAAAAGGTGCAGCGCCTGGGCCTGTCGCTGGCCGACGTCAACACCACCATGTCGGCCGCCTGGGGCTCCGCGTACGTCAACGACTTCCTCGACCGCGGCCGCGTGAAGCGCGTGTTCGTGCAGGGCGAGGCCGCGTCCCGCGTCGCCGCCGAGGACTTCGGCAAGTGGTTCGTCCGCAACGCCGACGGCCAGATGGTGTCGTTCGACGCCTTCGCCACCGGCAAGTGGGTGCACGGTTCGCCGCGCCTGGAGCGCTACAACGGCGTGCCCGCCGTGGAGATACTTGGTGCCCCGGCGCCGGGCGAAAGCTCCGGCGATGCCATGGCGAAGATCGAGGCCATCGCGAAGGACCTGCCCGATGGCGTCAACCTGAGCTGGACAGGCCTTTCGTATGAGGAGCGCCTCTCGGGCGACCAGGCCCCTGCCCTCTATGCGCTGTCGCTGCTCATCGTGTTCCTGTGCCTGGCGGCGTTGTACGAGAGCTGGTCGATCCCCGCCGCCGTCATGCTCGTGGTGCCGCTCGGCGTCATCGGCACGGTGCTGGCGACCATGGGCCGTGGCCTCGGCAACGACGTGTTCTTCCAGGTCGGCCTGCTCACCACCATCGGCCTCTCGGCGAAGAACGCCATCCTGATCGTCGAGTTCGCCCGCGACCTGGTGGAGAAACATGGCAAGCCCATCGTGGAAGCCGCGATCGAAGCGGCCCGCCTGCGCCTGCGCCCGATCATCATGACCTCGCTGGCCTTCACCGCGGGCGTGATCCCGCTGGCCATCGCGAGCGGTGCCAGCGCGGGCAGCAAGCATGCGATCGGCACCGGCGTGATCGGCGGCATGGTGACCGCCACGGTGCTCGCCATCTTCTTCGTCCCCTTGTTCTTCGTTGTCGTCATGTCCCTGTCGAAGCGCCGCAAGGCCAAGCAGAACGCCGAGCAGCCGCGCATCGCCCATGAAGGAGAAACCCCGTGAAACTCATGACATCGCTCATGGGCGCGGCCATCGCGCTCGCCCTCGGCGGGTGCGCGAGCATGGCACCCCACTACGAACGCCCGGCCACCCCGGTGGCCGATACCTACCCCGGTGCGAAGGCCGAACAAGCGGCCAACACGAACGCCGTGCCCGCCGCCGAGCTGTCCTGGCGCGCGCTGTTCGCCGACGAGAAGCTCAAGCAGGTAGTGCAGCGTTCGCTCGACAACAACCGTGACCTGCGCATCGCCGCCTTGCGCGTCGAGCAGGCGCAGGCCCAGCACCGCATCCAGCGGTCGGCGTTGTTCCCGTCCGTCGGGGCCAGTGCCGCGGAAGTGGCGCAGCGCAGCCCCGACAGCCTGTCGATGCCGGGCCAGCCCAACGTGATGAAGGCCTACTCCGCCAGCGTCGGCATCAACGCCTACGAGCTCGACCTGTTCGGCCGCGTGCGCAGCCTCAACGAGGAGGCCTTGCAGGCCTACCTCGCCACCGGCGAAGCGCAGCGCAGCGTACATATGGGCCTGGTCGCGCAGGTGGCCGCCACGTACATGGCCATGGCCGCCGATGGCTCGCTCGAAGCGCTGGCGAAGCAAACGCTGGAAAGCCGCGAGCGTGCGTACGACATCCAGAAACAGCGCCAGGACGTGGGCGCCTCGTCCGCCCTGGAACTGCGCCAGGCCGAGGCGGAGCGCGAAGACGCCCGTGCCCAGTGGCTGGACGCGAGCAAGCAGCTGGAACTCGACCGTAACGCCCTCGACCTGCTCGTGGGTAGCAAGGTGCCGGACGAGCTGCTGCCGAAGCCGGGCTCGCTCGGCGACATGCTGGCGGTCGATACACTCCCTGCCGGCCTGCCTTCCCGCCTGCTACAGGATCGCCCCGACATCCTCGCCGCCGAACACCAGCTGCAAGGGGCGAACGCGAACATCGGTGCCGCGCGTGCCGCGTTCTTCCCGAGCATCAGCCTCACGGCCAGCGCGGGTACCGCGAGCAACGAGCTCTCGGGCCTGTTCGAAGGGGGCGGCAGCACGTGGTCGTTCATCCCCGTCATCAACATCCCGATCTTCAACGGCGGCCGCCTGAAAGCACAGCTCGACGTCTCGAAGGTCCGCAAGGAGATCGCCGTGGCGGAGTACGAACGCACTATCCAGGTGGCCTTCCGCGAAGTGGCCGATGAACTCGCCACGCGGCGCGTGGTGGCCGAGCAGGAAAGCGCGCGCCGCAAGCAGGCGGATGCCGCCGAGGCGGCGCGCCGCATGGTGACAAGCCGCTACAGCGAGGGTGTGGTGGGTTACCTCGAGGTGCTCGATGCGCAGCGCACCGCTTACACCGCGCAGCAGACCGTCATCGCGGCCGAACTCGCCCGCCAGGTGAACGTGGTGAGCCTGTACAAGGCCCTGGGCGGTGGCTGGGACAACCTCGCGGAGGTGGAGTGATGGGAAACGACAATGTCCTCGAAGGCGACGTCGTCATCGTCGGTGGTGGCGTCGCGGGCCTGGAGCTCGCGACCACGCTGGGCCGCCGCTCGCGGCGTGGCCGTGGCGTGGGCAAGGTGCTGCTGGTCGATGCGGATTCCGCACACGTGTGGAAACCCATGCTGCACACCATCGCCGCCGGCACGCGCGACCTTGCCCAGCACCAGACGCCCTACCTTGCCCAGGCCCGCGATGCCGGCTTCACCTACGTGCCTGGCGGCCTCGCGGGCCTCGACCGCGAACGCCAGGAAATCACCGTGGCGCCGCTCGAGGGTCCCTCGGGCCAGGTGCTGCTGCCAGCGCGACGCGTCCGCTACCGCGCGCTGGTACTCGCGATCGGCAGCCAGGCCAACGACTTCGGCGTGCCAGGCGCGCAGGCGCATGGCATGCGCATCGATTCGCGACGCGACGCGGACACGTTCGCCCGTACCCTCCGTGAACGGATGTTGCAGTGCCTGGCCGACGGCAGCGACCTGCCCATCGCGATCATCGGCGGCGGGGCCACCGGCGTCGAGCTCGCGGCCGAGCTGGTGAAGCTCCGTGACATCGCGGCATCGTACGGTTCCGAGGCCCTGCGCTCGCGCATCAGCCTCACGCTGGTGGAAAGTGGCACACGCCTGCTCGCGGCATTCCCCGAAGACGTGGGCCATGCCACCCGCGGGAAACTCGAATCGCTGGGCATCCAGGTGATGACGGGCCAGCGCGCCGTGGCCATCGAGCGCGATGGCATCGCCCTGAAGGACGGTGGCTGGGTACGTGC
The DNA here is from genome assembly GCF_000964085.1 of Luteibacter yeojuensis. Taxonomy (GTDB): domain Bacteria; phylum Pseudomonadota; class Gammaproteobacteria; order Xanthomonadales; family Rhodanobacteraceae; genus Luteibacter; species Luteibacter yeojuensis_A. The sequence continues at coordinate 26,457 of NZ_JZRB01000059.1, read as the reverse complement.
CACGCTCAAGGTGTGGGCCGCCGGCGTGAAGGCACCGGCGGTGCTCAACGGCCTGGACGACCTCGAAACCAATGCCGCCAGCCAGCTCATCGTGGGCCGTTCGCTGCAGACGACGCGCGATGCGCGGATCTTCGCCGTGGGCGATTGCTCCAGCCTCTCGCTCAACGGGCACAAGCCGCTGCCACCCACGGCGCAGGTCGCACACCAACAAGCCGCGCACCTGGCGAAGCATCTACCCGCGTTCCTTGCGCGTGCCCACGCGATCCCGCCGTTCGCTTACCACGACTTCGGCGCGCTGGTGTCGCTCGCGGAATACGATGCGTTCGGCTCGCTGGGGCGAACCGGGCTACTGAAGGGCCTGACCCTGCGCGGCCGGCTTGCGCGCTACAGCCATGAAATGCTCTACCGCGGCCACCAGGCGCGCCTGCATGGCCCGGTGAAGGGCACGCTGCTGTGGTGCATCGATGCCCTCAACGCGAAAGTGAGGGCACCGGCACGGATGGACTAAGGCGGGGGCCTAGCTTTCCGCCGCCATGGCCCGCAACTGCCGCTCGAATTCCTCGGGCGGCTGGCCGCCGGAGATGAGCCAGCGCTCGTTGACGACCACGGCCGGCACGCCGGTGATGCCGCGGCTCTGCCAAAGCTGCTCGTCCTCGCGCACCGCGGCGGCGTAGCGGTCGGAATCAAGCACCGCGCGGGCCTCGGTGCCATCCAGCCCGACCTCTTCGGCGGCCTTCACCAGCGCATCGTGGTTGGCCACGTCGGCCTGGTCGGTGAAGTTCAGGGCGAGCAGGCGCTGCTTCAGCGCGAGCTGCCTGCCGCTGGCCGCCGCCCACGCGATGAGGCGGTGGGCATCGAAGGTGTTGTAGATGCGGCTGTCGTCCGAGGTGTTCATGGTGAAGCCCACGGCCGCCGCGCGCTCCCTGATACGTTCGCGGTTCGCGCGCACTTCATCGGCCGGCATGCGGTACTTCGCCGTGATGTGCTCCAGCGAGTTCTCGCCGCCTGCCTGCATGCCGGGGTTGAGTTCGAACGGATGGAAGGTGATGTCGGCATCCACTTCGCCCTGCAGGTTTTGCAGGGCGCGCTCGAGGCCACCGAGGCCGATGGCGCACCACGGGCACGCGACATCGGAGACGAAATCGATCTTCAGGGTCTTTGGCATGGGACTGAACCGTAAGGGAATAGGCCGATGATACGCCTGGCCAGGACGCAATGTTGAGGCAATGTCGTGCCCCGACCATCTGTCACGCACCGCCAGCACGGCGGGCCGCAAGAGGCAACGATGACGATGACGATCAAGACGACGATACGATTGGCCGCGTACGGCGCCATGGCGCTGGGGCTGCTGTTCAGCAGCGCGCAGCCGGCCGAAGCCCGCGACAAAATGAGCCGCAAGGAGAAGAACACGCTGATCGGCGTGGGCATTGGCGCGCTCGGTGGTGCCCTGCTTTCCAAGGGCGATATGTGGGGCACGATCGCCGGCGCCGCCGCGGGTGGCGCCATCGGCAACGTCACCACCAAGAACCGGCGCGATCGCCACGACGACCGCCACGACCACTGGGATAACGACCGTTACCGCGATCGCGACCGCCGCGACTGGGACCGCTGACACCATGAGGCCACCGATGACTATCCGCACCCTTGTGCTGGGCGGCGCGCTGCTTTGCCTGCCCGCGCTGGCGTTCGCCGACACCACGCCCGCCGTGAAGGCACCGCCGAAACTACCCACCGCCGACGAATTGTCGAAAGCCGAGGCGAACATCGCCGATGCCGCCTTCGCGAAGATCGACGCCAACGGCGACGGCCAACTGAGCAAGGCCGAATTCACCACGTACATGAACTCGCGCCTTGCCCAGCAGCGCGCCGAGATCGACACGGCGTTCAAGGCGCTGGATACCAACAAGGACGGCAAGGTCAGCAAGGAAGAAGCCGACGCCGTCCCCGCTTTGGCGGAACACTTCACCGAGCTGGACTTCAACCACGATGGTTCGCTCAGCCAGACCGAGATGACCATCGCGGCGCGCGCCGCGCAGATCATGGAAGCGAAGAAGTAACGCGCCGCCACCGTGTCGCGCCGGAAGGCCTCCACCCCCAACCTTCCGGCACTTCAGGCACCCGGTCTCCCCCGGGTGCTTTTTTATATCGCCGTCGTACCACCATCGACCGCGAGGTCCACGCCGTTGACGTACGACGACTCGTCCGACGCGAGGAACAACGCCGCCGAGGCGATTTCTTCCGGCCGGCCCATCTTGCCGCGCGGGATCATCGACTCGAACTGCCTGATCTGTTCCGCGTCGAACAGCTGCTCCTGGATCGGCGTCTGCACCTGGCCCGGGCTAAGCACGTTGACGCGGATGCGGCGGTCCTTCAGCTCGTTCAGCCACGTGCGCGCGAACGAGCGCAGCGCGGCCTTGCTGGCCGAGTACACGCCGAACGTGGGCCAGCCTTTTACCGAGGCCACCGAGCCGTTCATGATGATCGAGCCGCCATCGTTGAACAGCGGCAGCGCTTTCTGCACGGCGAACAGCGTGCCGCGGGTATTGAGGCCGAACACGGCGTCGAAATGCTCGGGCGTCACCTCGCCGATCGGCGCCGACTCGCCCGAACCTGCGCTGGCGAACAAGACGTCCACGCGGCCCTTCTCGCGCTTCACCGTGGCGAACAGCCGGTCGAGGTCATCGAGGTTGGCGGCATCGCCCTGCACCCCGGTGACGTTGCGGCCGATGGTTTTCACCGCCTCGTCCAGCGCCGCCTGGCGCCGGCCGGTGATGAACACATACGCGCCCTCTTCCACGAAGCGCTGCGCGGTGGCCAGGGCCATGCCGCTCGTACCACCCGTGATGACCGCGATCTTGCCTTCAAGCTTTCCCATGACGAATCCTCTATGATTAACGGAACAGTGCTCCATCTAGTTAATGGGAGCAGTGCTCCGTTTGTCAAGAGGTACCCATGCGTGCTGATGCCCAAAAGAACTACGCGCTGATTCTCAGCGTGGCGCGAGATGTGGTCGCGGAACAGGGCGCGGACGCGTCGTTGCGCGATATCGCACGGCGGGCGGACGTGGGCCTGGGCACGCTGTACCGGCATTTCCCGTCACGCGAGGCGCTGTTCGACGTGCTGCTGCGCTCGAGCCTGGACCAGCTCACGGGCCTGGCCGCCGAACTCGAGGCTGCGCATGCGCCGGACGAAGCGCTGGTGGCCTGGGCACGCGATGCCGTGGCATGGACGCAGCAATTCCGCGGCGTGGTGGACCTGATGGCTGCCGCGATGGATGACGAAACATCCCCGCTCTACGTCGCCTGCAAGGCGGTGCGCTCGTCGGGCGCGCGCCTGCTCGCACGGGCGCAGGCCGAAGGCACGGCACGCAAGGACATCGACGGCGCGGATTTCCTCGCGTTGATCGCAGGGCTGGCGTGGCTGGGCGAACAGGCGGCGTTCGCGCCGCGGGCGCCGCATCTGTTCGGGATCGTCACCGGCGCGCTGCTGGGTGCCCCGGCGAAGCGCTGACTAGCAGCTGCTCGCCGAGTCGATCGAGGGCACGACGTCGATCGACGCCGCCACGCTCGCCGGTGGCGCCACCACCGGCACGGTGAGGCTGATCTGCGGGGCAGCCGCCTCGCGGGCAAGCTCGCCGAGGATCATGCGCGAGGCCACCGCCTCGCCGTCCTCGGGGTAGAAGATACCGTTCGCGCCGCTGGGGCAGTTGGTGAGCTCGCCCACCAGCACCTGTTCGCCGTTCGAGTAAAGGTCGACGCGGATAAGCGAGAAGCCCTTGCTGAGCTTCGCGGCCGTGTCGATCATCGCGGCAAGGTTGGCCGGCCGCTCCACTTCGATGGTGCCCTGTTCGTAAACGAGGCCAAAATGCAGCGGCTTCCAGTCGAGGTCGAAGAAGCGGCGGCAGTGGCGGATATGCCGGTTCGCATCCACCTGGATAAGGCGCGGCTCGCCGTTGAAGCAGAACACCTTGTAATCGACAAGGTCCACGGCGTTGAAGATGATGGGCTCGACGATCACCTTCGGCTGCAGGAAGCGGTAGTTCGGCTCGCGCGACTGGCGGTAATAGTTGAGCTGGAACCAGCGGCGGATGCGGCCCAGGTCGAGCGCCTCCCCATGGCGGCGGATGATCACCTCACCGCTGGCATGCGTGGGCTTGATGACGCAGGCATCCGGGAAGATATCGGCGGATACCTCGCCAACGTGGCGCAGCACGCGGGTGGTGGGCACGTTGAACGCGTCGCCAATGGTGTCCCGGACAAACACCTTGAGCAGCTCTTTGTCGGTGACGAACACGCGCAGCGGATCCGACAATTCGCCGGAGGCTTTCATGCGGTAAATGACGTCGTTCACCAGCTGGCTTTCGCGCCGGGGCAGCCGCTTGTGCTGGTGCAGGAAGCTCGCGAAGTGGATGGTCGCGTCGATGACCGACCACGCCGGCAGGCGGGTGACCAGGGACCGCTTCTTGAACTTCTCAGACATCCTTGCATCCTCCGTGTTCAACACGCCGTCGGGCGGCCGGAGGTTGCACGTTTCCGGCTGCCGGGCCGGGGCTCCTAGCAGGCTGCAACCTGCACAGTAAGCCCCTTTTTCGGCAACCCTACCCCAAAACGGCCGGAAACGTGATGAAGGTCTCATCGACTTAGATGAATAGTCGACGATTAGGATGTGACCTAATTCACTACGTAATATTACCTAAGTGTTGAACGCAAAAGGCCCGGCGCATGCCGCACCGGGCCTTTTCCCTGCATGAAGTCAAACTGAATCAGCGGCCCCCGAGCGCCGGATCGGAGACGGAATCCCTGCCGGTTTCACGATGGCCCGCGAACCGGCGGGAGAACAACGGGTCGGCGTCGCTCGTGGCCACGACGTCGTACCAGTGGTCGCAGCCGCCGATATCCCAGTGCGTCTCCACTTGCTGGCCAGGCAGCAGCCAGTAACGTCGCGGCGGCTCGTGCAGGTAATCGTTGGCCTGCACCGTAATGGCGCAGGGGCGGCCACCGTTGTTGACGAGCAGCAGGTGCAGGTCGTCACGGTGGCGCCCTTCCACCAGGGTCACTTCGGGCAGGGCCAAGCGGTGCGTATCGGCCTTGTCCGGTTGCTTCCCGCTGAACTGGCGCATGAAGCCGTTCGGGCCTATCACCGTCAGATCGTACGCGCCGCCACTGTAAGCGCTGGTCCAGTGATCGGAGAGCGACTTGCCCGCCTCCACCGTATAGGCCCAGGGGCCGTCCGTGCGCAGCGTGGAGGTCACGTGGAAGCACGCGCCGAGGTCGCCGGTGTTCCTGAAATCGAGCCAGTAGCGCCCGGCGTCGATATCCAGGCGGCCCGTGGTTTCCAGCTCGTAGGGAAGCGCGCGCGCCGGCCGCTGGCCGCGCTCCTGGCGCGGCAGGTGCTGCTCGGTGGGCGGCGCCGGATGCACCGCCGGGTGGTCGCCACGATCGGGCTCCCAGCCGGTGGTGGCCGGCAGGCGCGGCATGCGGCCGTCGTGGCCATCGAGGTCGAACGCGCGCGTGAGGTCACCGCACACGGCGCGGCGCCACGCGGAAATGTTCGGCTCCATGACCCCGAAGCGCTGTTCGAGGAAGCGGATGATGGAGGTGTGGTCGTAGGTTTCCGAACACACCCAGCCCCCTTTGCTCCATGGCGACACCACCAGCATCGGCACGCGCACGCCCAGGCCGTACACGCCGGCGTTGAAGCCATCGCCGCCGGGATACACCTCGCCATCGATGCTTACCGTCGACAGGCCGCGATCGGCCGTGGCGGGTGGATAGGCCGGCAGCACGTGGTCGAAGAAGCCGTCGTTCTCGTCGTAGGTGATGAACAGCGCGGTCTTGCTCCACACCTCGGGGTTCGACGTCAGCGCCTCGAGCACCTGGTCGACGTACCACGCGCCGTAGTTGGCCGGCCAGCTCGGGTGCTCGGTATACGCTTCGGGCGCCGCGATCCACGATACCTGTGGCAGCGTGCCGGCTTTCACGTCCTTCTGCAGCAGTTCGAACAGCGACTGCCCGCCGAGCGTGTTGGTGCCCGTGCGCGCCTTGTCGTACAGCGGGTTGCCCGGCTCGGCGTTGCGGTACTGGTTGAAGTACAGCAGCGAGTTGTCGCCGTAGTTGCCGATGTAAGGGTTGGAGCCCCAGCCCCAGCCGCCCGCGGCATCGAGGCCGGTGCCGATGTCCTGGTAGATCTTCCACGACACGCCCGCGGCCTCGAGGCGCTCGGGGTACGTCGTCCAGCCATAGCCTTCCTCGGCATTGCTGAGGACGGGCCCACCGCCCTGCCCGTCGTTGCCCACGTAGCCGGTCCACATGTAGTAGCGGTTCGGGTCGGTCGAGGAGAGGATGGAGCAGTGGTACGCGTCGCACACGGTGAACGCATCGGCCAGCGCGTAATGGAAGGGGATATCGTGGCGGGTCAGGTACGCCATGGTGGTGGTGCCCTTCGAAGGCACCCACTGGTCGTATTTGCCGGCGTTGAACGCGGCCTGGGTATCGTTCCACCCGTGCGGCAGGTCTTCGATGAAGGTAAGGCCGAGGTTTTCCGCCTGCGGGCGGAACGGCAGCAGGTAATCCGCACTGCCCGCCGCCACCGGCTGGTGGAACACCGAGCGGCCCGACGCCAGCGTGTGCGTGCGCGTATCGCCAAAGCCGCGCACGCCACGCATAGTGCCGAAGTAATGGTCGAACGAGCGGTTCTCCTGCATGAGGATCACCACGTGCTCGATATCCTTGAGCGTGCCCGTGCGCCGTGCCGCCGGCACCGCAAGGGCTTTCTGGATCGAAGGCGGCACCACCGCCGCCGTAAACGCCGCACCTGCGGCGCCAAGGGAAATCTTCAGGAAATGACGCCGGTCCTGGGATGTCATGCGTGTCCCCGCGCGCTTATTGTTTTCCCCCTGCGGCGGTGATTGTCACGACGCGGTATGACATTTTTGCGAGCGCGGCGCAGGTAACTGCGCGCGCCCGCAAAAGCGCAACGCGCATCACGCTTCGAAAGATTTTACGTGGTCGACCAGCGCACGTACTTTCGGCGCCAGGTGGCGCCGGCCCGGGTAATAAAGATAAAAACCAGGGAACGGCGTGAGCCATGCATCGAGCATCGTCACCAGCTCGCCGCGCACGATGTAGGGCCTGAACGTACCCTCCACGCCGAACGTGATGCCGCCACCGGAAAGCGCGGTGCGCAGCATCACCCACACGTCGTTGGTCATAAGGCCCGCGCCCACGGCGACGTCGAACGGCTTGCCGTCTTCTTCGAACTCCCATCGGTACGGCGCCACGCGCGGCGCCGGACGCCAGCCGATGCAGCGATGGTGGATGAGGTCGCGCGGGTGCGCGGGCGCAGCATGCGCCGCGAGGTAGGCGGGGCTCGCCACGCAGACCTGGCGCGTGGGGCCGCCGACGGGTACGGCCACCATATCCTGTTCAATCACCTCGCCAAGGCGCACGCCGGCGTCGTAGCCCTCCGCGACGATGTCGAACTCGTCGTCGGTGACAGTGATGTCGAGTTCGATGCCCGGGTGCGCGAGCAGGAACGAGGCGAGCAACGGGCCGTCGAGGAAGCGCTCGGCGATCGTCGACACGGCAAGGCGCAGTTGGCCCGTCGGGCGGCCAGCGAGGCTGCCCGCGGCTTCCACCGATGCGGCGAGGTCGGCGAGGTTGGGCGCCACGCCAGCATGCAGCTGCACGCCGGCTTCCGTAAGGCTGACGCTGCGGGTGGTACGCCGGACGAGCGCGACGCCGAGCTGGTCCTCCAGCTTGCGGATCGACTGGCTGACCGCGGAGCGGGTAACGCCGAGGCGATCGGCCGCTGCCCGGAAATTCCCGGCATCGGCCACCGCCACGAAGGCCTGCAAAAGGTTGAGGTCGAGGCTCATTGGTTAATCCTACTAACCAATGTGGGCAGATGCTACCGGATTGTCCAGTGGATACGGCACGCCTAACGTAGGTTGCCTACCCCTACCGAAGGACATCCCATGGACAAGACCGTACTTATCACTGGCGCCTCGAGCGGCATCGGCGAGGGCATCGCCCGGGAGCTGGCCGCCGCCGGCGCCCGCGTCTTCCTCGGCGCGCGCCGCACCGATCGCCTGGAACGCATCGCCGCCGAGATCAACGCCGCGGGTGGCACGGCCCTCTTCCGCTCGCTCGATGTCACCTCGCGCAGCGACGTGCAAGCCTTCGCCGATGCCGCGATCGCGGCATGGGGCCACGTCGATGTCATCGTCAACAACGCGGGCGTGATGCCGTTATCGCCGCTGGCCGCGCTGCACGTGGACGAGTGGGACCGGATGGTCGACGTGAACATCAAGGGCGTGCTCTACGGCATCGCCGCCGTGCTGCCGCACATGACGGCGCGCATGCAAGGCCACGTCATCAACATCGCCTCGATCGGCGCGCTGAACGTATCGCCCACGGCCGCCGTGTACTGCGCCACGAAGTTCGCCGTGCGCGCCATTTCCGATGGGTTGCGCCAGGAAACGCAGGACCTGCGCGTCACGTGCATCCACCCCGGGGTGGTGGAAAGCGAGCTGGCCGGCACCATCACCGACGCCAGCGCGGCGGAGGCGATGAAGGCCTGGCGCGCCGTTGCGCTGCAGCCGGATGCCATCGGCCGCGCCGTGCGCTATGCGATCGAGCAGCCCGGCGACGTGGACGTCAACGAGATCGTCGTGCGCCCGACGCGCTCGCCGCATTGAGACCTACTTGATCAACGCGAGCACGAGTTCGACGGCGATGAGCACGACGATGGTGATTTCGAGCAGGCCGGCGCGGCTGACGGACGCCTCGTCGTAAAGCGCCGCGTAGGTGTCGCGGACAATCTCGAGTTTGCGGTCCACCGCGGTGCTCAGCCCGGGCACGCCGAAGAGTTCGAGCGTGGCGGTGTACACCGTGGCGAGGTAGGGGTGGCCGGTGGCTTCGAGGGCGTTTTCCACGCGTTCGGTCAGTTCGGTCACCTCGGCCCACACGGTGTACAGGCGGCGCGCGAGCCGCGACAACTGCGCGGGCGCGGAGAACGCGGGCACCGTGCGGGTCCGGTCCACGAGGTCGTACATGCGCGGCAGCTCGTCGTCGAGCAGGTTGCCGTAGTAGCGCAGCTCCAGCAGCTGCGCGTTCGCGACTTCGAGCACGGCGGCCACGCCCGCGTCGCCGCCCGGCTGGTACAGCAGTGCGCGGTCGCGCGTCACCACCACGCAATCGTCGGCGAGGTAGCCGAAGCGGTGTTTCAGCAAGGTCTCGCGTGTCTCCACGGACAAGGGACGCGGATCGCCCGCGAGCAGCGGCGACAGGTCGACGACCTTGTGCAGCACGTCGGGCAGCGGCGCGGCGAAGGCATCGATCTCGATGAGTTGGTAATCCTCCTGGATCACGGCCTCGTTCGGCCGTTCCAGCGCTGGCAGGAAGCGGGCCTTGGCGTCGGCGAGGAAGGCGGTCCACGGCGCCGACGGCTTGTCCAGCGCCAGTGCCTCCTCGATCAGCCGCGCCGTCTCGACGAAGCGTGCCCACGGCAGGTCGTCGAGCACGAAGGTGATGGCCAGCGCGATGGCGCCGAAGTCATACAGGTGGACGGCGACCTCGCCCGTGAGCGTCGCGGCACCCACGGGGATCTCCACCGTGGCGTACTGCAGGCGCAGGGGCGGCACGTCGAACGTCAGCGGCCCGGCAAGGCCGGTGGCCACGGCCATGTCGGTGCACAGGGCCCGGGCCTTCGCCAGGTCCGCGGCATACGAGACATCGAACAGGCCCAGCGCCGTGACGCGGGCGCGTCGGACGATGGGTGGCGTGGTTTCCAAAGCAGTGGGCACGGGTCACATCCTGGTAGCGGCGGCACCGTCATACACGTGCAGCATGACAAGCGGGCTGCGGGGGTACCGTGAACCCTAGCCGCCGGGGCGCAGCGAGACCAGCTTCAGGAAGGCCTCGTGCTGGTAGCGGCTCATGCGCAGCTTCTGGCCGGTATCCATCGTCAGCACGTGGTAGCCGTTGAACCAGGGATGCACCGCCTGCACGCGGCGCACGTTGACGATGGCCGAGCGGTGCACGCGGGCGAAGTGGCGCGGGTCGAGCCGTTCGGCCAGGCCCGCCATCGTTTCACGCAGCTCGTGCTCGCGGTCGGCTAGGTGGATCACCACCGTGTTGCGGCTGGCCTTGATCCACACGATATCGTCCACCGCCACGAAGGTGACCTGCTCGTCCGCGCGGATGGGGATGCGGTCGAGGTAGGCATCCTTGCGGCGCAGCGCATCCAGGGCCTGCATGATCCGCGCGGAGGCATCGGCACCCTGCGCCGCGCTGGCCACCCTGCCCTTCGCCCTGCCGAGCGCATGCGCGAAGCGTTCGCGGCTGAAGGGCTTGACCAGGTAGTCCACCGCGTTGGCGTCGAACGCCCGCACCGCGTACTGCTCATACGCCGTGACGAACACGGTCGCAGGCATGCGCTCGATGCCGACGGTACGCGCCACGTCCATGCCGGTCATCGCCGGCATCTGGATATCGAGGAAGACAAGGTCGGGCGAGCCGGATCGGATCGCCTCTACGGCCGAGGCCCCGTCGCCGCACTCGGCCACGTGGGCCACGTCCGGGTCATCCTTCAGCAGGCGCAGCACGGCCTGCCGCGCGATGGGCTCGTCATCCACCACCAGCACGGCGAGTTTCATGCGGCGGCCACCTCGGGCTCGTCGGCGTCTTCCACCGGGTGGTAGGGCATGCGCAGGCGGCAGGCCACGCCTTGCGGCCACAGCATCTTCAGGTCCACCTGCCCGGCCGCGCCGTACAGTTCCTGCAGGCGGAGCGTGGTGTTCGACAGGCCGATGCCATGGCCCGCCGGGGGCTTGTCGTTGCCCTCGAGCGTGCTGTTGCGGTTACGCACCTCGATCACCAGCGCGTCGCCATCGCGGCGGCTCTCGATCTCGATGCAGTCACCGCCCAGCCGCTCGCCGATGCCATGGCGTATGGCGTTTTCGACGATGGGCTGCAGGATGAGGCTGGGCACGGCGCAGGCCAGCGTATCGGGGGCCACGTAGATGCGCGTGTCCAGCCGGTCCTTGAAGCGCTTGCGCTGGATGCCGAGGTAGAGGTCGAGCAGCACCAGCTCCTGGCGCAGCGTGATCTCCTGCCCCTGGCATTCATCGAGGAACGCGCGCAGCAGGTCGCTGAGCTTCAGCAGCATGTCTTCCGCCGAACCCACGTCCTCGTGCAGCAGCGTGGCGATGGCGTGCATGGTGTTGAACAAGAAATGCGGCTGCAGCTGCGTGCGCAACACCTGGAGGCGTGATTGCGCCAGTTCGGTCTCCTGCCGTGCCTTTTCCGTCCGGTAGTGCATGGCCTGCTGCACGGCGAACAAGGCCCAGCACGTGAGCATGCCCTCTGCCGCGTGCTGGTCGACGAACTGCCGCCATTGCTCGGCGAGGCCACTGGGTTCGAAGAACGTGGAGATGAGCGCGCCCAGGAACATCGACAGCGCCGTGATGCCGACGCTGGCAAGCAACGGCATCCACAGCTCACGGATGCGCAGCGGCACGCGGATGGGGAAATGCTCGCCCAGGCGGAACACCAACGGTGCCAGCGCCGCCCAGATGTACCACTGGATGAGCGACCAGCGCACATAGTCGAAAAAATCGAAGGTGTGGCCGGCCAGGTCATCGCGCATATAGCCCTGGAACGCGAAGACGATGGCCACGATGCCCCATAGCCCCAGGTAACGGGTCATGCCGATCTCAGCGGTGCCAAGGCGGACCTTCATGGGGCGGTTCCAGCGGGTGGTCGCGGCCATCTTAGGCACGCTGCCGCGGTGCTGGAAAGCAAAACCGCGCGTCGCTGCCATTGGTCATGCCCGTACGACGATTCGTCCCGAAAACATTCCGAAGCGTTGCCCGAACAGGCTCCATGGAGCCACCTGACGCGCAAAGGAGCCCCACCATGCATCGCATCCTCCCGACCCTGGCCCTCGCGGGCGCCGCCTTCTTCAGCACGACGCCCTTCGCGGCCTCCGGCCCCTTCAACCTCGTGAATGCAACGGCCGACAGCGTCACCGCGGTGGCCGTCGCGCCTGGGGGCAGCGACGCCTTCCAGGCCGTGGACCTTGGTGGCCCGCTCGTCGGTGGCCTGAACGCCATGGCCTTCGCCATGCCCGATGGCCCCTGCCAGCGCGACCTGCGGCTGACGTTCCGCGACGGCCGCACCACGCGCCTCAGCGGCATCGACGTATGCCGCACGCACGGCCTTCGCCTCAACGATGTCCGCGGCCGTATGATCACGCCCGATGCCCTCGCCAAGCAGGGCCCCTAAGGGAGCGCGCATGAACAAGGGTTTCCTCGCCACGATGCTGGCAGCCACGCTGGCCGCCAGCGGTGCCCACGCCGCGCCGGCGGCCTCGGCGCCGTCGCCGCTGTTCGGCCGCTGGGCCGTCGATACGAGCCGCATGGACATGCCACCGGAAGCGCGGCCGAAGAGCGTCACGCTGGCCTTCAGCGATGCGGGCGGCGGCAAGGTGGGCCTCACCGTGGATATCGTCTTCGCCGACGGCAAGACGGTGCACACCGTGGGCACCAACCCCGCCGACGGCACGTCGGTGCCAGTCGTAGGCAGCCCGGAGGCCGATGCCGCGGCCATGGAACACCCGCAGGCGAACGTGCTGGTCATGGGCCTCAGCATGGGCGGCGTGCCTGCGTCGACGCGCGTCTATGCCGTGGCGCCCGACGGCAAGACGATGACCGAGGTGGTGTCGTTCTACACCAACGAGGGCAAGCCGGCGATGCGCACGCACTACTTCACCCGCGTGGCATCGCCCTGATCAGCCCAGGTGCGGGTGCTCGCGAAGGTGCGCCGCCAGCAGGTCGATGAAGTGGCGCACCTTCGACGCGCCGAACTTGCCCTCGCGGTGCAGGATGTGGACGGGTAATGGCGCTTCCTCATGCTCGGCGAGGATCACGCTGAGCTGGCCCGCGGCGAGCTCTTCGCCCACCTGGTACGACAGCAGCCGCGCCACGCCCAGGCCGCCCACGGCGGCGGCGATGGCCGCGTCGTTGCTCGTCACGGTGAGCCGCGGTTTCATCCGCACCATGGTGGGGTCGCCCGCGGCGCCGAACTTCCAGTCCACGCGTGGCGTGACGCCGCTGGCGGCGATCACCGTGTGCTGTAGCAGGTCGGCTGGGTGCGCGGGCGTGCCCTGCGCGGCGAGGTAGGCGGGCGACGCCACCATCACGCGGCGCACCTGCCCCACCCGCAGTGCCTGCAGGCTCGAATCAGGCAGGTGCCCGATGCGGATGGCCACATCCATGCCCTCGTCCACCACGTTCACCACGCGGTCGAGGAAATAGGCGGCGACATCGACGCCGGGGTATTGCTGCAGGTAGCGCACGATCACGGGCATGACGAAGCGCCGCCCGAACAGCACCGACGCCGTGACCGCGAGGCTGCCCCTGGGGGCCGCGTTGACGCCCGCGGCGGCCTCGTTCGCCTCGGTGATGCTGGCCAGGATGTTGCGTGTGTCGTCGAGATAGCGCTTGCCTGCGTCGGTGAGCCGCACGTTGCGCGTGGTGCGGGCCAGCAGCTTCACGCCCAGCTCGTCCTCCAGCGCCGCGATGGCGCGGGTGACGGCAGCGGGCGAAAGATCGATGCGGCGCGAGGCGGCGGCGAAGCTCTCTTCCTCGCCTACCGCGACGAACACCTTCATCAGGTGGATCTGGTCCATGGCGTGGCACCGGGCGGAATGCAGCCCCGACTTTATCCCTTCGCCACGCGCAACAGTCAATTGAGCGCCGCCGCGTTCCCGGCCCGTGCCCGTTTCAGAAGAATGGCCCCAACGCAACGAGGGCCACCCCATGAACGGCAAGCACCCCTTCCACGACGGCGAGCGCGCGGTGCAGGCACGGGCGGGCGAGACCGCCACCGCCGACCGCCACCTGGCCATGGTCGGCGACGAGGTGATCGGTGGCGCGCGCCCGTTCATCGCCAGCCAGGGCATGGTGGCGCTGGGCAACACGGATGCCGCCGGCCGCCCGTGGGCATCGCTGATGTTCGGTGCACCCGGGTTCGCGCACACGGCCGACGGGCAGTTCATCACCGTCGACATGCCAGCCAGCCGCCGCGACGCCACCGATCCGCTGTGGGCCGGCATCCGGCCCGGTGCCGACCTCGGCATGCTGTTCATCGAGCTGGGCACGCGCCGCCGCTACCGGGTCAACGGCACCGTGGTGCGTGACGACGGCGCAGGCATCGAGGTCATGGTCCGCGAGGCTTACCCCAACTGCCCGAAGTACATCCAGCGGCGCGTGCTGCGCACCCTTTGCCACGGCGGCGCCGATGCGCAGAGCGCTGCCGGCACCGCCTTCGCCGGCAGCGTGGACGGGATCATCCGCGCCGCCGACACGCTCTTCATCGCGACGCGCCACGCCGAGGCCGGTGCCGACGTCTCCCACCGCGGCGGCGAAGCGGGCTTCATCCAGCGCATCGATGCACACACCCTGCGCATCCCCGATTACCCCGGCAACAGCCTGTTCAACACGTGGGGAAACCTGGCCGTGGACCCCCACGCGGGCCTGTGCATCCCCGACTTCACGCATGGCCGGCTGCTGCAGCTCACCGGCACCGCCACGTTGCTGTTCGACGAGGAGGATGCCGCCGGCGCGACGGGCGGCACCCGCCGCTTCATCACGTTCCACCTCACCGAATGGACCCTCCGCGACGCCATGCCCCGGGCCGAGTGGACCTACCTGGATGCGTCACCGTTCAACCCGCCTGCCAACCCCTGATGCCCTGAACCCCTGGAGATACCGCCATGACCACCCAAGCCAAGCCCCCTGTCGTCTTTTACCGCAACGAGACCATCGACGGCCTCACCATCGCCTACCGCGAAGCCGGCCCCGCCGACGCGCCCGTGGTGCTGCTGCTCCACGGCTTCCCCACCTCGTCGCACATGTTCCGCAACCTGATCCCGTACCTGGCCAACCGTTATCGCGTCATCGCGCCCGATTACCCCGGCTACGGCGAGAGCGACGCGCCGGCCATCCAGGATTACCACTACAGCTTCGAAGGCTTCGGCAACATCGTCCGCACGTTGCTCGAGCGGCTGAAGGTGGAGCAGTACGCCATGTATGTGATGGATTACGGCGCACCGGTGGGTTGGCAGCTGTTCCTCAAGAACCCCGAGAAACTCACCGCCCTGATCGTGCAGAACGGCAATGCCTACGACGAGGGCCTGAAGGCGTTCTGGGACCCGATCAAGACCTACTGGGCCGATGGCGCCGCAAGCAGCCGTGACGCGCTGCGCTGGCTCGTGAAGGCCGAGACCACTATCTTCCAGTACACCGACGGCGTAGACGACACCACGCGCATCTCGCCCGATAACTGGGTGCACGACCAGCGCCTGCTCGATCGCCCGGGCAACGAGGACGTGCAGATGGACGTGATGTACGACTACCGGAAGAACGTGCCGCTCTACCCGGAGGTGCAGCGCCTGTTCCGCGAATACCAGCCGCCTACCCTCATCACCTGGGGCGAGCGCGACACGATCTTCCCGGCCGATGGCGCGCACCCGTACAAGCGCGACCTGAAGGACCTGGAGTTCCACCTCTTCCCCACCGGCCACTTCGCGCTGGAGGACAAGGGCGACGAGATCATGCCGCTCATCGGCGACTTCCTCGACCGCAAGGTGGGCGCAAAGGCCTGATGCGCGCGAACGCCCGGCCACGACGATGGCCGGGCGTTCGATCGTGCAAGCCACGGTGGTTTCGGCGGTGCATGCTTGCCGATGGCAGTTCCCCGCACAAAGGCACGCACGACCATGCACGACGATACCCACGCCGGCCGCCGGCGTTTCCTCGCCCTGGCGGGCACCACCTTCGCGGCCGTGGCCCTTGGCCAGGAGGCAGCACCGAAGTCACCCGCTGAACTTGCCGCCACGGGCGCCAGCAGCCCGCCCGACGGGCCGCCGTTCGGCGAGGTGAAGCAGATCCATGCGGGCGTGCTCGATGTCGGCTATGTGGACATGGGCAAGCCACGCCACCCGGCCGTGCTCCTGCTGCATGGCTGGCCCTACGATATCCATGCCTTCGCCGACGTGGCCCCGGCACTGGTGGCGAAGGGCTACCGCGTCATCGTCCCTTACCTGCGCGCTTATGGCACCACGCGTTTCCTCGACGAGGGCACGCCGCGCAACGGCCAGCCGGCCGCCATCGCCGCCGATGCGGTCGCCTTGCTGGATGCGCTGAAGATCAAGAAGGCCATCGTGGCCGGCTTCGACTGGGGCGCGCGCACGGCCGATATCCTCGCGGTGCTGCACCCGGAACGCTGCAAGGCGCTGGTATCGGTCAGCGGCTACCTCATTGGCAGCCAGGAGGCGGGCAAGAAGCCGCTGCCGCCGAAGGCCGAACTGCAGTGGTGGTACCAGTTCTATTTCGCCACCGAGCGCGGGCGCATGGGTTACGAGCAGAACCGCCACGACTTCAACAAGCTGATCTGGCAGCTCGCGTCACCACGCTGGCATTTCGACGACGCCACGTACGAACGCTCGGCCGCGGCCTTCGACAACCCCGACCACGTGGCGGTGGTGGTGCACAACTACCGCTGGCGCATGGGCCTGGTGGAGGGCGAAGCGAAATACGACGCCGACGAGGCGAAGCTGGCGACCGGCCCCGCGATCGGCATACCCACCATCACCCTGGAGGGTGACGCGAACGGCGCGCCGCACCCGGAGCCGGCGCAGTACAAAGCGAAGTTCACCGGCAAGTACGAGCACCGCACCATCGATGGCGGCATCGGGCATAACCTGCCGCAGGAAGCACCCGATGCCTTCGTGAAGGCGGTGGTCGACGCCGCCCGCCTGTGATCAACCGCGCGGCGCGCTGGCGGCTTTCTCGGCCGCCATGCGCCGCAACAGCGCCACGAACCGTGCCTGCAATGGCGTGGGCATCCACTCCGTGCGCCGGGTCAAGGCGATGCGCCGCCAGAAATCCTTGCCCGGCGAGCCGATCTCCACGAGATGGCCGGCGCGGCTTTCCAGCAGGAACTGGTCGCGCGACATGAGCGTGAGCCAGTCGCCGGCCAGCATCATGCCGCGCATGATCAGCACGGAGGCACATTGCAGCCGGATCGGCGGCGGCTCCACGCCGCGCACGTGGAACATCCGCTCCCAGTTCAGCCGCAACGGCACGCCGCGCGCGGGCACCACCCAGGGGTGGCGCAGCAACGCGGCCGTGGTTAGGCGCCCGCCGCGCAAGGGGTGCCCTGCCCGGCCCACGATGACCAGTTCATCGTCGAACAGGCCCTCCTGCACGACATCGCGCGCCGGCACTGTCTGCCGCTCCGACCCGATGAGCAGGTCCATGTCGCCCTGGCGCAGCCGCGACAGCAGTTCCAGGTAAGGGCCTTCGATGACCTCGACCATGGCGCCGGGATAATCCACGGCGAACGTCGACAGTACGCGCGGCAGGAAGTGCGCGCGCGCCACCGGTAGCACGCCGATGCGGATGAACCCGCGGCCCACGTCACCTCCGCCGCCGATCTCTTCGATGGCGGCACTGAGCTCGGCGAACATGAGGCGTACGAAGTGCACCAGGTTGGTGGCGCCGTCGGTGGGCCGCACCGAGCGCCCCACGCGCACCAGGAGGGCCACGTGCAGGGCATCCTGCAACTCGCGCATCGCACGGTGCAGCGCCGGCTCGGATACGCCAACGTCCTCCGCCGCGGCGGCATAGCTGCTGGTGCCCACCACGGCCACCAGGGCACGCAGCTGCGCCATGGTGACGCGCCGCTCCACATGCGCGATGGCCGGGCCTTTCGTGCCACGGCGCACGCGGCGCACGCCGCGCACCAGCAGGCGGAGAGCGGTGTCCACGCGGCGTACGAAGCGGCGCCCGCCTTCGGTCAATTCCGCGCCCGCCGCGTGGCGATCGAACAACCGTGCGTCGATCACGCGCTCCATCTTGGCCACGGCGTGCGCCAGCGCCGGCTGCGAGAGGCTGACGGCCTGCGCGGCGGCGCTCATCGTGCCAAGGCGCGCCACGGCCTGTACGGCATCGAGGTGGCGCAGGTTGAGGGCGTGCACGCGCTGGTCCATATCATTAACCTTTTTCGATACCCTGATCGTAATTCGAATTAGCCTCCAACGGCATGCCGGCGCATATTCCGTCGCACCCAACGACACCGCCATCTTGCAGCGCAACAATTTTCAATAGCGTATGCGAATGGCCCGACTGCTCCGCCCCCATGCATGAGGCTGCCGTGATCCTGTTCGACACCCACACCCACGTGATCTCGCCCGACGCGGCGACGTACCCCACCGGCCCTATCGGCGGCAAGCAATCGGAGTGGTCGCGCGAGCGGCCCGTCGACGCCGGTGGCCTGTTGCGCGCCATGGACGCGGCAGGCATCGAACGTGCCGTGGTGGTCCAGGCCTCCACGGTGTATGGCCATGACAACCGCTATGTCGCCGATACCGTCAAGGCGCACCGCGACCGCCTCGTGGGGGTGTATTCCATCGATGCCATGGCGCCCGATGCCGTGCAGCGCATCGACCAGTGGCAGGCCGAAGGGCTGCATGGTTTCCGCCTGTTCACCACGGGCAGCACCATGCCCGGCCAGGCCAGCTGGCTTGGGCACCCGGACTCGTACCCGGCGTGGGCCCATGCCGAGGCGCTTGGCATCCCTGTTTGCCTGCAGATGACGATGGAAGGCTTGCCCATGCTGCGCGACTTACTCACGCGCTACCCGAAGGTGCGCGTGTTGCTGGACCACTGCGCACGCCCGGACCTCAGTGGCGGCAAGCCGTACACCGCGGCACAGCCACTGTTCGACATGGCGGCGTTCCCGGGTGTGTACCTGAAGCTGACGAACCGCACGTTGGAAGCCGCGACACAGGGCAGCTCCGCACCGGGGGATTTCCTCGCCGCCATCCTCGGCGCCTTCGGCCCGGGGCGCATCGCCTGGGGCTCGAACTTCCCCGCCGCGGCCGGCACGCTCGCGAACCTCGCCGCGCAGGCGCGCGCCGTACTGGGCGACCTGCCGCCCGACGCGCAGGATGCGATCGGGCATGGCACGGCGGCGCAGTTGTACCCGTTCGCCACCGCGGGTGCCGCCGCATGAGCACGGCCACGCTCCGCACGGTGCTCGGCAACTACCCGCACACGCAGGCGTTGAAGTCCGCCGGGCTGCCCCACGACGTGGTGGCCTTCGATTTCGTCGAGGTCGCGCCCGTGCACAAGGCGTTCGCACCGATGGTGCGCGAGGCGGCCTACGACCTGTGCGAGCTGGCCATCGTGACGGCACTCCAGGCGATCGCCTACGGCGCGCCCATCGTCCTGCTCCCCGCCGTCGTGGCCTCGCGGTTCCAGCGCGGCTGCCTGGTGGGCTGGGAGCCCAACGGCATCCCGCGGCCCGATGCGCTGGCCGGCAAGCGCATCGCCGTGCGTGCCTACACGCAAACCACCGGCATGTGGGTGCGCGCGCACCTGCACGAGGACACCGGCGTCGACACCGCAGACATCCATTGGGTGACGCAGGACCCGGCGCACGTCGCCGATTACGACGACCCGCCGTATGTGACGCACGTGGCCAGGGACAAGAGCCTTGCCGACCTGCTGCGCGAGGGCACCGTGGACGCTGCCATCTTCGGCAACGACCTGCCCAGCGAGTCCGGCTTCCAGCCGGTGCTGGCCGACGCCAGCGCCCGAGACCGCGCCTGGTGGGCCACCCACGGCTTCATGCCGATCAACCACATGGTGGTGGCCAGCCAGCAGGCCTGCGATGCATCGCCCGGCGCGGTGCGGGCCGCCTACCAGCTGATGAAGGACGCCGCGGAACGGCTTGATCGCGCCACGGACGCCCCCGTGCCCTACCGTTTCGGCTTCACGGCGCTGCGCGGCCCGGTGGCGTACACCATCGAGGCGTGCCAGCGGCAGGGCCTGCTGCCACGCGCGCTGCACGTCGACGAAGTGTTCGCCCCCGCCATGGACCTGCTTGGCCATGACGGCGACTGACCTCCACGCTTCGGAACCCCGGATGACATTGAAACCCGCCACGCAAGCCACCCCGCGCCCCGTGCGCAAGCGCTTCTACAACGACCTCACGTTCCAGGTGCTTTTGGGCATGGCGCTCGGCGTCGCCGTCGGGGCGCTCGCGCCGGATATCGGCGCGCAACTGAAACCACTGGGTGACGTCTTCATCCGCCTTATCCAGATGGTGGTGGGCCTCATCATCTTCTGCACGGTGACGCACGGCATCGCCAGCGTCCGCGACCTGGGCAAGGTGGGCCGCATCGCGGTGAAGGCCATCGTGTATTTCGAGGTCGTCACCACCTTCGCCCTCGTCATCGGCCTGGTCACCATCAACGTGCTGAAACCCGGCGTGGGCATGCACATCGACCCGGCGGCGCTGCATACCTCGGCGGACAAGATCCACCCCGCCGCGAACATGAGCTTCGGCGAGTTCCTGCTCAACCTGGTGCCAAAATCCGCGGTGGAGGCCTTCGCGCAGGGCGAGATCCTGCAGATCCTGGTGTTCTCGGTGCTGTTCGCCTGCGGGCTGGCGTCCCTGGGCGACCGGGCCAGGCCCGTCCTCGACGTGGTGCACCTCGTATCGCAATCGCTGTTCTGGGTGATCCGCGTCGCCATGAAGATCGCCCCCATCGCGGCGTTCGGCGCCATCGCGTTCACCGTGGCGAAGTTCGGGCTGGAAACCCTCATCCCGCTTGCGGCGCTGGTGGGCGAATTCTTCCTCACGTGCGTGCTGTTCTTCGTCATCGTGCTGTGGCCCATCGCGCGCTGGTCGGGGTTCAGCCTGTGGAAGCTCATGCGCTATATCCGCGAGGAGCTGGTGCTGGTCATCGGCACCAGCTCCTCGGAGAGCGTGTTCCCGCAGCTCACCGCCAAGCTCACCAAGCTCGGCGTGCAGGAATCGGTCGTCGGCCTGGTGCTGCCCACCGCGTACAGCTTCAACCACGACGGCACCTGCCTGTATTTCGCGGCGGTGAGCGTGTTCCTTGCGCAGGCCACGGGCACGGCGCTGGGCTGGGAGCAGCAACTCGGCCTGCTGCTGGTGCTGCTCGTCACCTCCAAGGGCGGCGCGGGCGTGGCCGGCTCCGCCATCGCCGTGCTGGCCATGACGCTGGCCGCGACCAAGACCATACCCGTCGGCAGCATCGCCCTGGTGCTCGGCGTGCACCGCATCCTTTCATCGGCCTTTGTATTCACCAACATCGCCGGCAACTGCGTGGCCACCCTGGTGGTGGGCAAGTGGGAGAAGGCCGTCGATACCGAACGGCTGGCCGAAGAACTCCACGTGGGCCACCGGCCCGCCTGACCACACCATGATCTGAGTCTGCCCGGGGAGGGGACGACGCATGATGCACCAACGCAAACGCCCAGGCTGGAAAGCCATGGGCCTGGGGGCCCTTTGCGCCCTCGCCACCGCCACCGCGTGCGCCGCGCAGGATGAGACGCAGGCCACGGCCAACGGCACGCCGCAGGATCCGTTCGCGGCGCAGCTGCAGGCGCTGGCCCGCGACGGCGTGTTCATTCGCGCGAACCTGATCAACCAGTACGCCACCAACCCGCGTGGCGGCGTGGACCAGGGCCGCACCAATGTCGGCCAGTTCAACATCGGCGCCGACCTCGACATGCAGAAGCTGGTGGGCATCCCCGGTGGCAGCTTCCACTTCACCGTGTACCGCGACTACGGCAATGGCCTGAACCATGACGTGACCGGTACGTTCGCGAAGCAGCAATACATCTACAAGAACGAATTCCCGCGCTGGCACCTCGGCCTGTTCGCCTGGGAGCAAAAGTTCCTCGGCGACCGGCTCGACGTGCTGTTCGGCCGCCTGGGCACCACCAGCTACTACGCCCACCTGGCCACCAACTGCCAGTTCCAGTCGGGCACGCACTGCGGCGTGCCGCGCCTCATCAATTCCGAGGCCGGCTACAGCCTGCTGCCCTCGGCCACGTGGGCGCTGAACGGGAACTACAAGCTCACGAAGCATGCGTATATCGAAGCTGGCGCGTACGAGGTCAATCCCACCACCTCGGCCAGTAATGGCATGGATTTCTCCATCGCCAACGCCACGGGCGTCACCTTTCCCGTGGAATGGGGCTGGGTACGCATGGACCCGGCCGAAGACCCCTACGGCTTCGAAGTGAAGGCGGGCGGTTACCTGAGCACCGCACCGCTCACCGATCCCTTCTACAACACCACGGGCCGCTCGCGTGGGCGCTACGGTGGCACCGCGCGCGAGGCAAGCTCGGAGCGCTCGGGCGTGTACCTCATGGCCGACCACGTGGTGTGGCGGCCCAGCCCCGGCTCGTCGCGCAACCTCGATGTCTTCGCCGGCATCGCCCACCAGCTCGAGACCGACGAGATCATGCGGCGCCAGGTGTACGCGGGGTTCGTGCTCACCGGCCCGTTCGCCAGCCGCCCGACCGATACCGTGGGCCTGTCGCTGTCGTACTTCCGCATGACCGACGCCGAGGAGGCCTACCTCAACGATGCCCGCCTGAAGGCCGGCGGCACGGGCAAGAACAACCCGAACCAGTTCACGGTCGAATTGAACTATGGCTGGAAACCGGTGCCCGGGCTCACCGTGATGCCGAACATCCAGTACGCGATCCACCCCGATAACTCGGGCCTGCCCAACACCAAGACCGTGCCAAAGAACCTCCTCGTCTACGGCCTCAACGTGCAGGTGAACATCTCGCGCCTGTTCGGCCTGCGCCGCCCGGCCGCGGTGGAGTGATCAACCCGCCGGGCAATCGTCGCGACTGTTGTCGGCGATGCCGGCGATGACCCACTTCCCGTCCATCTTCACCAGGTGGACGAGATCGGTGCCGCAATGGACCACCTTGCCATTGAGGCGGAAGTCGTAGCGCGCCCAGATGATGGCCAGGTTGTCGTCGATGCGCACCAGCGGTTCGTAGATGCGTTCCTCGATCGCATCCTTGCCCGGCTTGATGTGCTCGATGAAGCCGGCCAGCGTGTTGCGCACCACCTTGTCCTTGCGCAGCAGCGCCACGCTGCCCTCGGGCTGCACGGTGGCGCGCATGGCCGCCTGGTCGTACTTCGCCATGCCTGCGAGGAAGGCCTGGAACGGCGCGAGCACCGCCTTGTCCTCGTCGGCGGCGAACGCGGCGGGCGCGGCCAACAGCAGGCAGGCCGTGGCGATGGTGCGTTTCAGCATGGTTCCTCTCCCCCGGGTGTGGTGGCGCGATGCTAGCCCCGCGCCGACGCGGCGCGCCCGTGCCTTTTGGGCCACGACCGCAAGTTCTTGCGCCCGCCACCCGTACGTCAG
Source organism: Luteibacter yeojuensis (assembly GCF_000964085.1). Taxonomy (GTDB): domain Bacteria; phylum Pseudomonadota; class Gammaproteobacteria; order Xanthomonadales; family Rhodanobacteraceae; genus Luteibacter; species Luteibacter yeojuensis_A. Next base: position 3,180 of record NZ_JZRB01000059.1, on the reverse strand, counting down.
CTGAACGCGTTCGTACGAATCTGCTGCGCCGCGAAATGACACCGGTGTTGCACACGGGCCATTCTCGCGCCGCGAGCGCGGGGGGCGCTTCGGCACATCCGATAACTAACGTCAGAAGACGCGGGGAAACCAATGAATCGTAGCCATTTGCCGCGCGGCACCGCCGCGCCTGCCGTCCGCTTGCGGCCGCTGGTCGCCGCCTGCGCCATGGCCCTGCTGATGGCCGCCGGCGCCGCCGCGGCGCAGGATTCCTCGCCGGCCCAGACCCAGCCCGCCCAGGTGCCAACCACGTCCAAGCCGGCGGACGTCAATGCAAAAACGGCAAAAGACCAGAAAGCAGCGCCCAAGGGCACGACGACCGACAGCGTCAGCAACCTCGATGCGGTGGTGGTCACGGGCATCCAGGCCTCGATCCAGAACTCGCTGAAGGCCAAGCAGAACTCCGGCAATATCATCGAGGCCATCTCGGCCGAGGACATCGGCAAGCTGCCCGACAGCAGCATCGCCGAAAGCCTGGCCCGCGTGCCCGGCCTGGCCACGCAGCGCGTGGACGGCCGCGCGAACCAGATCTCGATCCGCGGCCTGGCACCCGATTTCGCCGGCACGCTGCTCAACGGGCGCGAGCAGGCCACGATCGGCGAAAACCGTGGCGTGGATTACGACCAGTACCCGTCGGAGCTCATCAGCGGCGTCGCCGTGTACAAGACACCCGACGCCGCACTGATCGGCCAGGGCCTCTCCGGCACGGTGGACCTGCACACCATCCGGCCGCTCGACCTGCCCAAGCGCGCCATCGCGGTGAACCTGCGCGGCGAGACCACCGATAACGGCAACCTCAACCACGGCAGTGGCGTGGGCGACGTGGGCCACCGTGCGAGCTTCTCGTACATCGACCAGTATTTCGACCATACCCTCGGCCTGGCGGTGGGCTTCGCGCAGCTGGATTCGCCCATCCAGGAGAAGCAGTACCAGGCGTGGTGGTGGAGCCTCAACAACGGCTCGCAAGGCGCCGAAACGAACTGGGGCGCGCCGCATACGCCGGGCATGCCTGATAACGTGCTGTCGCAGGAAGGCATGCAGCTGCGCTCGAAATCGGAGAACCAGCTGCGCAACGGCCTGATGACCGTGCTGGAGTGGGCGCCGGACGACCACTACCACTCCACGCTCGATCTTTACTATTCCACGTTCGATTCGAAGACCAACGTCAACGGCCTGCAGTGGTCGAGCAGCCCGTACGACAACGTCTCGTACTCCAACGTGGGCCTGGAGCCCTCGCTGCCCTACCCCATCGCCACCACGGGCCATATCGATGGCCTCAAGGCGATCATGCAGAACGAGCACACGCGCGAGAAGGACAACCTCTTCGCCGCCGGCTGGAACAACCAGTACGACTTCGGCAACGGCTGGATGATCAACGCCGATGCGTCGTACTCGATGGCGAAGAAGCGCCTGCACGATGCCTACCTGTTCGCCGGCCTGCCGGGGCAGGCCACCAGCTCCACCGACTACGCCACGCCGCAGCACGAGCACTTCCCCGACTTCAGGCCCGGCACCGACTGGGCCGACCCGAGCGTGGTGCAGTTCACGGACCCGAATAACTACGGCTACAACGGCCGCGCCGAGTACGACAAGCAGAAGGACACGATCCGCGCCTTCCGCCTCGAAGTGACGCACCCCGTGGGCTGGATCTTCAGCGATGCCACGCTTGGCGCCAACTATTCCGACCGACGCAAGACCAAGTCGGCGGATGTCTTCTTCGCATGGCTGAACGGCAACGGCTCGGACGCCGATACCTACGTGCCAGGCTACGGTGCCGCCATCGACCCGTCGTTCCTCACGGGCATCACCGACCTGAGCTACGGCGGCTTCCCTGGCGTCGTGAACTACAACGTCAACGAGGCGCTGGGCAGCCAGTTCTATCTCACCCAGCGCAACGGCCAGGCCGACTGGAGCCGCAACTACAGCGTGCGCGAGAAGGTGCCGGTCGTGTACCTGAAGCTCAACATCGACACCAACGCGGGTGGCATCCCCATTGGCGGCAACATGGGTATCCAGGCGGTGCGCACGGACCAGTCGTCGGTGGCGCTGCAGACGAACGGCGACACGCTCGTGGGCCGCATTTCCGACGGCACGCGCTACACCAAGGTGCTTCCCAGCCTGAACCTGTGGGCCGAAATCGGCGAGAAGCAGTACCTGCGCTTCGGCCTGGCGAAGACCATGGCGCGCGGCCGCATCGATGACGAGAAGGTCGCCACCTCGGCAGGCGTGGCCCAGATCGAGGACGGCCCGGCGGCCGGCCAGGTGCTGTGGTCCGGCAGCGGCGGCAACCCGCACCTGAAGCCTTATATCGCGGTGGGTGCCGACCTTTCGTGGGAAAAATATTTCGGTGACGCGAGCTACGTGGCCGCGGCGGTGTTCAACAAGAACCTGCTGAACTACATCTACAACGAGACAGTGCTCGACTACGACTTCTCGAATTACGTCAACGACAACCCCACCCTGACGCCCACCAGTACGCGTGGCTCATTCACCACGCCGCAGAACGGCACGGGCGGCAAGATCAAGGGCCTGGAACTGCAGGGCGGCATCGAGGGCAAGATGATTTCGTCCTGGCTCGACGGCTTCGGCGCGCAGGGCAACTTCACCCTCACCAACAGCACGCTGCCCACCAGCGCCGTCTCGACGATCCCCGGTGGCCCCAGCACCCTGCCCGGCCTGTCGCGCAAGGTGGCCAACCTGGCCGTGTACTACGAAAACCACGGCTGGTCGTTCCGCGTGGCCGAGCGGTATCGCTCGTCGTTCACGGGTGAAGCGGTGGCGCTGTTCGACCAGCTCGGTTACACCACGGTGCTGGCCGACAAGCAGACCGACTTCCAGGCCGGTTATGAGTTCGAAGAGGGGCGCTACACGGGGCTGGCCTTCCTGCTGCAGGTGAACAACCTGACCGATTCGCCGGAGAAAACCGTGCAGACGGCGGGGCTACCGAACAACGTGAAGGTGCAGCGCCCCCTCGACTTCAAGACCTTCGGCCGCACCATCATGTTCGGCGTCAACTACAAAATGTAGCTTGGCCGCCGCCCCCCTGTAGGAGCCCACTCGTGGGCGACATCTTTTCGCGAATAACCGCATACCCCGTGGCGGCTGTACGAAAGGCTGTCGCGCGCAATGAGGTGACCCCCA
>NZ_JZRB01000058.1 GCF_000964085.1 Luteibacter yeojuensis | reverse complement strand
GGTGAGGTCGACCTTCTCGCCCCGCCATGTCACCTCGAACGTACCCAGGTCGAGGCTGAGCGCGCCGGCCTCGAGGCGGTTGACGGCATCGCCGCGGACCCGGCGCGCCAGCGAACGGATGCGCGCGGCCAGCTCGTCGAGGTGGAACGGCTTGATGAGGTAATCGTCGGCGCCGGCATCGAGCACCTGGATACGGCCATCGAGCTGGTCGCGCGCGGACATGACGATGACCGGGGTGGTCACCCGCATGCGGCGCGCTTCGGTGAGCACATCGAGGCCATCGCGGCCAGGCAGGCCGAGGTCGAGCAGGACCAGGTCGGCGCCGAGGTCGCGTAGCGCATCCAGGGCCTCATTGCCGTCGCGGATCCATGTGATCGTATGGGCGAGCCGCTCGAGCGCACGGCGGATCGCGTCGCCGAGCTGGGCATCGTCTTCGACCAGGAGGATGTGCACGCGTCGGGGGCCTTGTGGCGAAGCTGCCGTGGATTATCGGCGGCCCCAGCTTAGCGGTTCCTTAGGCCGGCCCGCCCGCGGTGAAGCGCGCCACTTCGTCCAGGCGCTCCCGCGCCCGGCGCACCGAGCGGCCCTCGGGTAGCTTCTGCAACCGCGACAACACGAAGAACACGCCCAGGCAGACGAACGCCGCCAGCACCTGCAAGCCCATGAACAGCGGCGCGGCGCGGACGATATCGACGCCGAGCAAGGCGAACGCCCACACCACCATCGGTACCCACATGAAGCAGCCGATGATGCCGAACCAGCGGCCCTCGCGGATGCGCCATGCCCGCAACGCCGCGACCCGCGCCTGCAGCTCGACGACAGGCGCGCTGGCCGAGGCCCGGGCGGCGAGGAACAGGTTGCGGGCCGCGGCGATGATCATGGCGATGCCGTAGGCGTGTAGCAGCAGGCCGGCCACCAGCGGGCCGGCGGCATCGCGGTGCTCGACCCAGAACGAACCCGCCCCCATGGCCACCGCGAGGCCGAACACCGCCTGGGCGGCCTGGCCCCAGCGCAAAGGCATCAGCTCGGCCCGCACGCCGGCCGCCGCGCCCTTTGTCGCCACGGCCAGTTCCAGCGCCGCCATGCGGCGGTCCAGCGCGGCCCAGCCGGCTTTCAGGTCATCAAGTTCCATGGTGTGCCTCCATCCGCCTGCGCAGGCGTTGTTTAAGGCGCGCGATGCGCGTGCCTACGTTGGTTTCGGACAGGCCGAGCACGGCGGCGATCTCCGCGTACGGCAGCTCGTCGAGGTAAAGCAGCGCCAGCGCGCGCTCCAGCGGCTCCAGGCCCTCGATGGCGCGCGCCAGTTGCAGCAACCGCTCGTCGGGCTCGGCGATGGGCGTGCCACCTTCCATCGCATCCAGCATGTCCGCGCCAACCATGGCCGGCCGTTCGCGTTCACGCCGTGCGTGGGATAGCCCCACGTTCAACGCGACGCGGTACATCCAGGTCGCGAACGGCCGTGCCGGGTCGTAGCTGGCGAACGAGCGCCACACCTGCAGCGCGATGTCCTGGGCCAGGTCCTGGCGGTCGTCGGCGTTGCGTGCATACACGGCGGCCACCTTGAACACGATGCGGCGGTGTTCCCGCAGCAGCGCGTCGCAATGTCGTCGTCGATCCTCGGCCATGGCCCCTCCTCTTTCCCCCATGATTCGCCCGCCGCGGGAAAAAATCACACAATGGGGTGATTCGCCGCCCCGGAAGGTTCCATGCGCCCCAACCTCCTCGTTCTCGCCCTGCTCGCCGCCACCCCGTTCGCGGCGCAGGCCAGCGCCACCTGGACCACCCCCGCCGAGGCCTCGGGCTTCCACACCACGCCCTCGTACGCCGATACGCTCGCCTACCTCCGGCGCGTCGTGGATGCCTCGCACGGCCAGGTCAGCATGCAGCCCTTCGGCACCACGCCCGAAGGCCGCCCGATGATGGCGGTGGTGGCGGCGAAGGACGGCGACATGACGCCGGACAAGGCCCGCGCTGCCGGCAAGCCCATCGTGTTGCTGCAGGCAGGCATCCACCCCGGCGAGATCGAGGGCAAGGATGCGGGCCTGATGCTGCTGCGCGACTTCGCGGTCACGGGCAAGCTCGCCCACCTGCTCGACCACGCGGTGCTGGTGTTCATCCCTGTCTACAGCGTGGATGGCCACGAGAACGCGGGCCCGTATTACCGCATCAACCAGAACGGCCCGGAGAAAATGGGCTTCCGCGGCCAGTCGCAATACCTCAACCTCAACCGCGACTACGTCAAGGCCGACGCGCCCGAAACCATCGCCTGGCTGAAGCTGTGGCAGGCGTGGCAGCCCGACCTGCTCATCGACATCCACACCACCGATGGCGCCGACTACCAGTACGACCTCACCTACTACACCGAGGATGCGCGCAAGCTGCCGCCATCCATCGCCGCGTGGCAGGCCAGGGTGATCGAGGGCGAGGCCATCCCCGCGTACGAGAAGATGGGCCACCTGGCCTCGCCCTACCTGGAATTCAAGGACGGCCGCGACCCCACCAAGGGCATCGAGAACTTCGGTTCGGGCCCGCGCTTCTCCACTGGCTACGCCGCCATCCGCAACCGCGCCGGCCTGCTCATCGAAACGCACATGCTGAAGCCGTATGCGGTGCGCGTGCATGGCACCTACGACATCGTGCGTGCGGTATTCGACGGGATCAACAAGGACCCCACGGCCCTCACGAAGGCCTCGAAGGACGCCGACGCGTGGGCCGCGGCGCTCGCAGCGACACCTGACGCCTCGGTAGCCGTAACCTTCAAGATGGACCCGACGCCGAAGCCGTTCACGCTGAAGGGCTATGCATTCACGCAGACGAAGAGCGACATCTCGGGCGATACGTGGATCCAGTACGAACCGACGAAAAAGAAGACCTACGCCATCCAGAGCTGGCTCGCCCTGCAGCCCGACGTGGCCGCGCCGCTACCCGCGGCATGGGCGATCCCGCCGCAGTGGGCCGTGGTGATCCAGCGCCTCGATGCCCACCACATCCCGTACACCACCACGACGCAACCGGTGACGGTGCCCGCGACGCAGGACCAGCTCACCGAGCCCAGGTGGGCCGAGAAGCCGTTCGAAGGCCACCACCTGCTCCGCGACGTCGCCATCGCGCCGACCGCGCAGACGGTGACGCTGCCCGCCGGAACGGTCATCGTGCGCAGCGACAACGCCGACGCCGTGCTAACCGCAAACCTGCTCGATGCGCGCGCACCGGATTCGCTGCTGCGCTGGGGCTACCTCGATGCGATCTTCGAGCCGAAGGAATACGGCGAGCCGCGCGTGATGGAAGCGCTGGCCCGCAAGATGATCGCGGAGAACCCGGGGCTGGAAGCGGAGTTCGATGCGAAGGTCGCGGCGGACAAGGCATTTGCCGACAGCCCCCGCGCACGCCTGTCGTTCTTCTTCGAGAAGAGCCCGTGGTACACGGCGCAGAAGGTGGGCGCGTACCCCATCCTCCGCCTCGACAATAACGCTCTACAGCAAGCAAAGTAGCACCCCCTGTAGGAGCCCACCCTGTGGGCTACAGCTCTTGGCGATATCGCCAGGAAGCTGTCGCCCACAGGGTGGGCTCCTACACGTCAGGCGACGACCTCGAACGGGCGCATCATCTCGTTGGCCTCGTGCTCGGCGAGGTGGCAGTGCCACGCGTACCGGCCCTCGTAGCCATCGAACGTGGCGATGATGCGCGTGACCATGCCGGGGTACACCTGCACCACGTCCTTCCAGCCCTGCTCGTGCGCCGGTGGCTTCTGGGCGGGCCCGACGTAGCGAATGGTCTTCTTCTCGAGGTATTCGTCGACATCGTACGGGCGGCGGTCGAGGATCTGGAAGCGCACGAGGTGCAGGTGGATGGGATGCGTATCCTCGGTGAGGTTCACCAGGTTCCACATCTCGGTGCTGCCCAGTTTCACGGTTTCCGTCACGGGCTCGTGCCAGCGCTTGCCGTTGAGCAACATGAGCATGGGTGTCGCCACGCAATCGCTGTACTCGTCCATCGTCATGTCGCGCGTCTTCGTCGCGCTGGCCTCGGTGAAACGGGTGATCTCGCGCAGTGCATCGGGCACGCGGCTATCGTCCTTCGCCTCGCCCTGCCCCACGGCGAAGCGCATCAGCGGCACCGCATCGTTCATCAGCTCGGCGCTGCCACCGCGTAGCGACGCGAAGTCCACGACGATGTCGGCCCGCTCGCCCGGCGCCAGGAAGATGGAGCGCATCGTCGCCGGTGCCGCCAGCAGGCCCTGGTCGGAGCCGATCACCTGGAAGGGCCGGCCATCCTTGAACCGCAGGTGGTAGAAGCGGCCGTTCGCGGCGTTCAGCACGCGCAAGCGGTAGCGCCGCGCCTTCACGTCGGCGCGCGGCAGGATGGCGCCATTCACCAGGGTCAGGTTGCCGAACACCTCGGGCACCCATGGTGCCTTCGCATCGCCGGAATCGGGGTAGTACAGGCGCCCGTCCTGGCGCAGCCAGCGGTCGGCGATCACCAGCGGCAGTTCGAAATCGCCCGACGGCAGGCCGAGCGACAGCTCGTGCTCGTCGCGCAGCAGGTAGAGGCCCATGAGCCCGGCGTACATGTTCAGCCGGTTAATGCCCATGGCGTGGTCGTGGTACCAGAGCGTGGCGGCATCCTGCGCGTTCGGGTAATGGTGCCGACGCGACTTGCCCGGCACGTACCAGTCCTCGGGGTAGCCATCGTCCTTGCGCGGCACCTTGGCGCCGTGCAGGTGGGTGATGGCGCGCACGATGGGCTTGTCGGCTTCCGCGCCACAGATGTTGTGGTCCACGGGCAGGAAATGGTTCGTCGGCAACGCGTTCGCCCAGGCGATGTCGATGGCCTGCCCCGTGCGTGCCTCGATGGTCGGGCCCGGGTAGCTGCCGTTGTACGTCCACAGTTCGGTGGGGGGCAGGTCGCGGTGCAGCTTATGGCTGCTGGGGGCCATGCGCACGGTCACCAGCTTGCCCGGCTCCGGGCGCAGCACCGGCGGCACGGGCAGCGGGTCGACGAAGGGCGCCAACTTGTTCGGGTCGACAAGCCCCGGCATGCGGGTGGTATCGCCCATGGCATGCATGCACAGGTTGTTGCCGACCTGCCCCGCGGGGGCGGCCTGCATGTGCTTCATGTCATGCGCGAAAAGCCGCGACGGGATCCAACCCGCCGCGGCCATGCAACCCACCGTCTTCAGGAAACGACGGCGATCACCCATGCGGCTGTCCGAACGGCCAGCGCGGCGCGTTCTTCGGCTGCCCGGTGTTCTCGTCCAGGATCAGCTGGCGATCGAACAGGCGCGGGAAGAAGAAGTCGAACATGGCGTCGATGCGGCCCGCCGTGGCGTCGGTGGAACCGCCACCGATGCGCTTGCCTTCGAGCCAGTTATCTTCGATGAAGCGCGTGATGGAGCTCTGGTCGGTCACGCCGTGGTCCACGAAGTTGTCGCGGGCCCAGGGCGACACGACGAGCAACGGCAGGCGCGGGCCGAAGCCGCAGCGGCCCATCGCCGGCGTCTTGCCGTCGATGCCCGGCAACGTGGTGCGGCCCTTGCACACGCCGTCGCCGTCGAGTGCGTCGGTGGTGCCGGTGGAGGCGTGCACATGCGGCGGGTCCTGGTGGTCGTACCAGCCGTCGGAGTCGTCATACGCGATGACCACCGCGGTGTCGTTCCACTCGCCGCTCTGCTGGAGGGCGTTGATCACCTTCACCACGAACGCCTGTTCGTCGATCGGGTCGGAATAGCCGGCGTGGCCATCCTGGTAGGCCGAGGCCTTCAGGAAGCTCACCGCCGGCAGGTTGCCCGCGTCCAGCGCATCGTAGAAATCCTCGATGTCGTACTGGTGGTTGGCCTGGTCGGTCTTGCCGATCATGGCCACTGAGGTCGGGCGCGCGTGCGTGGGGTTGGCCGTGCTCGGGTAGTACTGGAACGGCTGGTGGTGCGGGCTGTAATCGTTCGAGGTGGCGTTGGTCACCTTCGACAACGTGCGCCGCGCGCAACCGGTGCTGCCATCCGGGTTGCCGCGGGTCAGGTCGAACCCGCCCTGGAACCAGCCCCAGGTCACGTTGCGGTCGTTCAGCAGGTCGCCGATGTTCTTGCCGCCCATCGTCACCTGGTTCGCCGTCGGCGAGGAGCACACGTCGCCGATCGGGTCCGGGTCGCCGATCATCGTCAGGCCGCCATGGCCGTCATCGGTTTCCGCGCCCGTGCCGTTCAGCGTATCGACCACCCCGGCCGTCTGGCCCGAGATGAGGTTGATGGCGCCCGGCGTCGACGGGCCGAACACGGTGCCGTAGCTGTTGTCGCTCATCGCGAAATGCTGCGCGTAGTTCCAGAAGGCCGTGACGGTGTTGCCGTCGTAGTAGCCCATGACCTGGCCCTGGCCTTCTTCCTGCGCATCGCCACCGGGCAGGGCTTCGCCATGGCCGGTGTACTTCGGGAACAGGTCCATCTTGCCGCCGTGGAAGGCGCGCTGCTCGGACGTGTAGCCGTGGTCCTGGTCGGCCGTGGCCGCCTGGGCGCGGGTAAGGCGGAACGGGTTGATCGCCGCGTCGCCGTTATCCGCGTTCTTCGCGTTCGGGTTCTTGGTGAGCAGGCGGCGGTCGTAGCCATTCACGTTGGGCGTGAACGGGCGCGCGTAGAACGACGGTTCGCCGCGATCGTTCGCCGCGACCGGGTACGTGCCGAAGTAATGATCGAAGGAGACGTTCTCCTGGAAGATCACGACGACGTGCTTGATGGGGGTGGCGGTGCGCGGGCCGTTGCCGTGGCCGCCGTGGCCCCAGCCGAAGCCAAGGGCACTGGTGGCCGCGTCCGCCGGGGCGGTCTGCTGGGCAACCACCAGGGTCGCGGCCGAAAGGGAAAGCACGCAGGCGATGCCCGCGGCCAGGATCTTGCGCATGACGGATGCTCCTCGGTGGTGGCTATGGCTGCGCCGGGTGCCTACGGGCCGCATCCCCTGTCATGCGGTAAGGGTGAGCGTAGGAACCTGTTGTGACAGGCAAGGGACAAACGACGCAGGAAATTGCGAAATTTCGTAGGGCGTGAACCCGGTCACGCCCCTCCCTGTCGCCACCTCACGTATCCAGCAGGCTTGGCACGAAAATCTCCTCGATGCCGTATTGGCGTGGTGTAAGGCCCTGTTCGTGGTGGTAACGCAAGACGGCCTCCAGCGCGTCCCGGTTCGCTTCGATGCCGTAGGGCCACCAGTCGTCACCGAGCAGCGCACGGTCGTCGCCAACCAGCTGGGTGAACCACGGCAGCATCGTCGCCATGTTGTTGAAGGTCATGCCCTTCACGTAACGCTCCGCCGTTTGCGCCTTTGCCTCGCAAAACGCGTGGTACACCGCCATGACGATGCCGGGCGCCTTCGTCGCCAGTTCCCGCGTCACCGCCACGCCATGCATGATCGGGAAGATGCCGGTGCGGCGGTAATAGTCGCGCTCGACGGTGGCGTAGTCGTCGAACAGGCGGCCGACGTTGGGCGAGCCTTGCAGCACGCACGCCGGGATATCGGCGGTGAACAAGGCATCGATCTCACCGTCGTCGAGCATCTTCCCGAGGTCGACCTCCTTGCCGCACCAGCGCACGTCGATGCCCGGCGGGACCGGGTGCGCCACGAAGTCGATGGGTTCCATGGGGAAATCGATACCACCGATAAGCCACTGCGCGCTGGCCGGGTCAAAACCGTGCTCGTCTCCGAGGATGCCCTTGGACACCAGCCCGGAATCATGGCCATAGAGCGCCAGTTCACCGATGCGCTTGCCGGCAAGGTCGGCCACGCCGCGGATGCCGCTGTGGCGGTTGATGTAGACCGCGCCGTGGCGGAACGCACGGTTGGGGAACACGGGGATCAGCAGGAAGGGCGAGTCCTCCCCCGTGAAGGTACGCAGGAAATACGTAAGGCCGAGCTCGGAGACGTCGTAGGCACGCCGCCGCACCATGCCTTCGAAGATTTCCGTGACGATGCGCGAGGTGTGGAAGCGGGCTGCCGCGCCCTCGATGGGCACGGTGCCATCCATGAGGGGCTGGACGCGGTCGTACTGCCAGGAAGCGATGTCGAGCGTGCGTTGGATCATGGTGGACCTCCGCAGGTAGACAATGTAAATGTATTTATATACCCCTCGGCGGCCGTGTGCCACCCTGTGCCCAGCCCACGTTTTCTTGAGTTCAGGAGCCCTCGCGTGACGCACGACCCCGCCGCGATCAACGCCATGTTCGAGGAGGTGTCGCTTGGCGCGCCACAGCACGCGCCCGGCTTCGTCATGTGGCGTGTCGTGCATCGCTACCAGCGCGCCATGGATGCCGCACTGCGCGACCTTGACCTCACGCACCTGCAGTTCGTCACCCTCGCCCTGGTCGCGTGGCTTGGCCGCGAGGGCGGCGCGGGCACGCAAGCCGACATCGCGCGCATGGGCGACATCCATCCCATGCAGGTATCGCTGATGCTCAAGGCCCTGCAGGCCAAGGGGATGGTGCACCGGCAAACGGCGAAAGGCGCGGGCCCGGCGAAGCAGGTCCATGTCACCGCGGCGGGGCTCAAGGCACTGCGCGGGGCCATGCCACGCGCCATCGACGTGCAACGGACGCTGTTCGGTCCAGCCGGCCTCCCCGGCGGCGAGTTGCTGCGCATGCTCAACGCGATCGACGCCGAGGCGTGAGCCGGTAGCGCCGCGGCACACCCATGACTTTCGTCACAGGGCGCGTCCGGCAGGCCCTGCAAGGGCTATCCTCAGGTGGGGGCGGCGCCGGGGAGTGCCGACTTGAAGACCACACACAGAGGGATATCCATGTCCAAGCAGTATCTGAAGCCGCTCGCGCTGGCACTTTCCGTCGCGCTGGCTGGCACCGCCTGCAGCAGCAACAACGACGCCGACAAGGGCGCCGCCACGCCGGCCGCCTCGTCCACCGTGCCCGCCGCCGCAAGCACCACCGCAGCCGCCGCCCCGGCCAAGCCGTCGTTCGACGTTTCCGAACTGGATTCGGGCATCAACGCCTGCGACGACTTCAACGGCTTCGTCAACAGCAAGTGGGTCGCTGCCAACCCGATCCCGGATGACCGCACCCGTTGGGGCGCTTTCGACCAGCTGGCCGAGAACAGCCTGAACACCCAGCACGACCTCGTGGACGCCGCCGACAAGGGCGCCGACGCCGCCAAGGCCGGCTCGATCGAGCAGAAGATCGGCCTGCTGTACCGCTCGGGCATGAACGAAGACGCGATCGAAAAGGCCGGCTACGAGCCGCTCAAGCCCGAACTGGCCAAGATCGACGCGCTGAAGAACTCGCAGGACATCGCCGATTTCCTCGACGCCAGCTTCAACGACGGCAACAGCTACGTGTTCGGCTTCGGCGCGGGCGCCGATTTCCAGAACGCCAAGGTGCAGATCGGCTACGCGCAGCAGGACGGCCTGGGCCTGCCCACCAAGGATTACTACACCGACCCGAAGCAGGCCGATAACCGCAAGGCCTACGTCGACTACATCACCAACACCCTGAAGCTCGCCGGCGTCTCCGACGACGACGCGAAGAAGCAGGCCGACGAGGTGATGAAGTTCGAAACCCAGCTCGCCGCCGCCTCGCTGGCCCCGGTGGAACTGCGCGCGCCGGAGAACCAGTACCACTTCGTCAGCGTGAAGGAAGCGGACAAGATCACCCCGCACTTCAACTGGGAGAAGTTCTTCGCCGCCCAGGGCGTCACCATCGACAAGGGCTTCTCGCTCTCGCAGCCCAAGTTCTTCGCCCAGTTCGACAAGATGCTGGCCAGCACCCCGGTCAGCACCTGGCAGGCCTACCTGCGCTTCCACGCCATCGACGGTGCCTCGCCGTACCTGACCAAGGCGTTCCAGGACAACAAGTTCGACTTCTACGGCAAGACCCTCGCCGGCCAGCCGCAGCAGAAGCCGCGCTGGAAGCGCGTGCTCGGCGCCGTGAACTCGGAAATGGGCGAAGCCCTGGGCCAGATGTACGTCGCCAAGGTGTTCAAGCCCGAAGCCAAGCAGCGCGCCAACGAGCTCGTCGACAACGTGCGCAACGCCCTAAAGGCGCGCATCGAGAAGCTCGACTGGATGAGCGACGAGACCAAGCAGAAGGCCATCGCCAAGTGGAACACCTTCCTGCCGAAGATCGGCTACCCCGACAAGTGGCGTGACTGGTCGGGCCTCGAGGTGTCGGGCACGAACTACTACGGCAACGCCGAGGCCGCCAGCAAGTTCAACTACCACTACGACATCGCGAAGATCGGCAAGCCGACCGACCGCCTCGAGTGGGGCATGACCCCGCAGACGGTCAACGCCTATTACAACCCGACCGACAACACCATCAACTTCCCGGCCGCGATCCTGCAGCCGCCGTTCTTCGACGCCAACGGCGACGACGCCATCAACTACGGCGGCATCGGCGCGGTCATCGGCCACGAAGCCAGCCACGGCTTCGACGACGAAGGCAGCCAGTTCGATGGCGAGGGCAACAACAAGAACTGGTGGACGAAGGAAGACCGCACCAAGTTCGACGCACGCACCGACAAGCTCGTGAACCAGTTCAACGAGTACGCGCCGATCAAGGACAAGCCCGACCTCCACGTCAACGGCAAGCTCACCCTGGGCGAGAACATCGCCGACCTGGGCGGCCTGAACGTGGCGTACGACGCCCTGCAGGAAGCGCTGAAGAAGAACACGAAGGAAGCCGGCGAGAAGATCGACGGCTACACGCAGGACCAGCGCTTCTTCCTGAACTGGGCCCGCGTGTGGCGCGGCAGCGTCCGCGAGAAGCAGGCGATGCTGTACCTCAACGTCGACCCGCACGCACCGGCCTCGCTGCGCGCGATCGGCGCCCCGTCGAACATGGAAGCCTTCGCCACGGCGTTCCAGTGCAAGCCGGGCGCGAAGATGATCCGCGAGGGCGACAAGCAGGTGAAGATCTGGTAACCCGCGTTACCTGATCGCTCGCCAGGAAGGCGCCGCACACCCGTGCGGCGCCTTTTTTTATACCCGCTGACCTTGTGGATGACCTTGTGGGAGCTTGCTTGCAAGCGATGCTCTTTCATCGGTTCATTCGCTGTGGCGAACGCCGCTGAAGACATGCATTCGCGATAGCGAATGAACCGGTGGAAAAGCATCGCTTGCAAGCAAGCTCCCACATACAGCCCCCCAAAGCCGTCGAAACCTTCCGCACCTTAGAAGACACTTACAAGGTAATTGCAACTCGTTCTCATTATCTTTACGATATGCGTTCTGTAGGTGTCGCCCCCTGCGTTTCCAAGGGAACAAAACGAGCCAAGACCGCCACGGGCCACGTCGCCCGTGCGGGCGAGCTCGTGCCTGCGACAGCCCAGCCCCCTTCCCATGCCCTAGTCGAAGGAAAGTCGTCCATGGCCCATATCAAGAGCCGCAAGCACGCCGTGCCCGCCGCCCGCACCGTCGGTGCCGCCGTCCTCCTCAGCCTCGCCCACGGCGCCGCCGCCACCGACGCCCCGCCCCAGCAGGCCAAGGTCAACGATGCGCAGGCCCTGCCCGGCATGCAGGTCGAAGCCGACCGCTCCTCCGATTACCGCGTCGATAAAGTCTCCTCGCCCAAGTTCACCCAGAGCCTGCTCGACACCACCCAGAGCATCCAGGTCATCGGCAAGGAGCTGATCCAGCAGCAGGGCGCCACCACCCTTACCGAGGCACTGCGCAACAGCCCCGGCGTCGGCACGTTCTACGTCGGCGAGAACGGCGCCACCAGCACGGGCGACGCCATCTACATGCGCGGCTTCGACACTTCCGGCAGCATCTTCGTCGATGGCGTGCGCGACCTCGGCACCGTATCGCGCGACGTGTTCAACATCGAACAGGTCGAAGTCACCAAGGGCCCGGACGGCACGGAATACGGCCGCACCGCCCCCACCGGCGCCATCAACCTCGTCACCAAGCAGCCGGTGCTTGGCAACGGCGTCAGCGGCAGCGTGCAGGCGGGCAGCGCGGGGCGCCAGCGCGCCACCGCCGACCTGAACCGCCAGATGGGCGATACGGGTGCCTTCCGCCTCAATGTGCTCAAGCAGAACAGCGGCGTCGCCGGCCGCGACCAGGTCGAGCAGAACCGCTGGGGCGTCGCACCGTCGCTCGCCTTCGGCCTCGGCACGCCCACCCGCGTCTACCTCGATTACCTGCATGTGAAGCAGCGCAACACGCCCGATGGCGGCGTGCCCACCATCGGCCTGCCCGGCTACATGGCGCCGGATCGCCGCAGCTTCCTCGCCGATGCCCCCAAGGTCGACTCCGACAACTACTACGGCACGCGCCAGGACCACGACAACAACACGCAGGATCTCTTCACGATCCTCGTAGAGCACGATTTCAACGACCAGGTGGCGCTGCACAACACCACGCGCTGGGGCCGCACGCAGCAGGATTACCTGCTCACCTCGTTCATGGGCGCCACGGCGAACCTGCTGACGCCGAACCCCACCGACCCGTCCACGTGGACCATCACGCGCAACCTGCCCACGTTCAAGCACCAGTCCAACCGCATCGCCACCAACCAGACGAACGTCACGATCTCGATCGATTCGGGTGAAGTGAAGCAGGACATCAGCGCCGGTATCGAACTCACGCAGGAAAAGGCCCGTGCCATCGGCATGGCGGCGCTGGCCGGCAGCACCTGGCCGGCCGCGAACCTCTACAAGCCCTACTCCGACGTCGGCGGCCTTCGCTATGGTGAAAGCGGCGCACGTAGCGATGGCAAGACCAACACCGCCGCCGCCTACATCTTCGACACCGTGAAAATCGGCGAGGCCTGGCAGGTCAACGCCGGCGTCCGCTTCGACCACTACAAGACCGACTTCAGCAGCCTCGTCGCCTGCGGTGGCCGCGGCGCACCGGTGTGCGGCGCGCTGCCCACCGGCAGCATCGTGCCGGGCGTGGACGCGACGAAGAGCGACAACCTCAAGAACTACAAGCTCGGCGTGCTGTACAAGCCGGCCGCCAACGGCAGCATCTACGCCAACTTCGCGCAGTCGCAGGAGCCGCCGGGCGGTAACACGCTCACCTTGTCCACGTCCGCCAACAGCGCCGACAACCCCAA
Source organism: Luteibacter yeojuensis (assembly GCF_000964085.1). Lineage (GTDB taxonomy): Bacteria > Pseudomonadota > Gammaproteobacteria > Xanthomonadales > Rhodanobacteraceae > Luteibacter > Luteibacter yeojuensis_A. Next base: position 60,312 of record NZ_JZRB01000058.1, on the reverse strand, counting down.
CTTCGACCCGCAGAAGGCGAAGACGGTGGAGGTGGGCACCAAGTGGGATCTGCTCGGCGAGAAGCTGCTGCTCACCGGCGCGCTTTACCGCACCACGGTCACCAATGAGCTGGTGCAGGATCCGACCGACCTGCTGTACTACCAGATCGGCAAGAAGCGCGTGCAGGGCGTGGAAATCACCGCCGTGGGCAAGATCACCGACGACTGGGCCATCAGCGCGGGCTTCACCACGATGAACGCCACGGTCGAGACCGGCACCAACGTCTCGCAGGATGGCAGCTCCGACCTGGCCTACAACCCGAAGAAAGCCTTCACCTCGTGGATGACGTACCACCTGCCGTTCGACCTCACGCTCGGCGCCGGTGCCCGTTACAACGGCGAGATGAAGCGCGGCACCGATGGCGCCGTGGGCACGCCCGACCACACGCAGGGCTACTGGGTGTTCGATGCCATGGCCAGCTACCCGGTGAACCGCCACTTCGACCTGCAGCTCAACGTCTACAACCTTGCCGACAAGAAGTACGTGGCGGCGATCAACAAGAGCGGATATCGCTACACTCCGGGCATCACGCGCTCGGCCATGCTGAGCGCCAACATCCGCTTCTGATCGCCCCGGGGGTCATCCATCATGCTGCTGCACATTCCCGACGTGCTCACCTCAGGCGAGGTCGCAGGGATGCGAAGGCAGATGGAGGGTGCCGAGTGGGCCGACGGCAGGGAAACCGTCGGCCCGCAAGGCGCCAGGGTTAAGCGCAACCTCCAGCTTCCGCAAGCCTCGCCGCTGCGCCAGGCGCTCGGCGAGCAGGTGGTGGCCGCGCTTGCCCGCCACCCGCTGTACCACGCGGCGGTGCTGCCGCTGCGTACGCTGTCGCCGCGGTTCAACCGCTACGAGGGCGGCGGCGAATACGGGTTCCACATCGATGGCGCCGTGATGCAGGCCGACGGCGACGCCCATGTGCGCAGCGATGTCTCCTGCACGCTGTTCCTGTCCGACCCGGACGAATACGACGGCGGCGAGCTCATCATCAGCGACCTCTACGGCGAGCACGAGGTGAAGCTCGCCGCGGGCGACGCCGTGGTGTACCCCTCGTCCAGCCTGCACCGCGTCACGGCCGTGACGCGCGGCGCGCGCATCGCGTCGTTCTTCTGGGTGCAAAGCCTGGTGCGTGACGACAGCGCGCGGCGCCTGCTGCTCGAGATGGATACCGCCATCCGCAAGCTCACCGCCGATGCGGCCGACCAGGGTTCGATCCTGCAATTGACGGGGGTCTACCACAACCTGCTGCGCAGGTGGGCGGAAACCTGAACCCACGAAAAGGTAGGCATGCGGGCCCGGGGGCGGGATAATCACGGCCCCCAACGCCTTACCCCCCATTACGCATGTTCGAACCTGGTCAACGCTGGATCTCCACCGCCGAACCCGAGCTCGGCCTCGGCACCATCCTCCGCGTCGAAGGGCGCGGCGTGCAGGTCCTGTTCGCCAAGGCCGGCGTGCTCCGCCCCTACGCCGTCGACAGCGCACCCCTGGTGCGCGCCGAGTTTCGCGCGGGCCAGCGCGTTTCCGGCAAGGGCATCGCCTTCCTCGTCGAGCGCGTGGAAACCCGCGAGGGCCTGCTCGTGTATCGCGGCGAAGGCCGTGAACTCGAGGAAGGCCAGCTGGACGACGAGCAGGCCATGTCCCAGGCGGATGACCGCCTGATCGGCGGCCGCACCGATACCAACGACAAATTCGACCTGCGCGCCGAAGGCCTGCGCCGCCGCGCCGATGCCCGCCGCGCCGCCTCGTGGGGCCTCGAATCGTCGCGCATCGGCCTGGTGCCGCACCAGCTGCGTGTCGCCGGCATCGCTGCCGCGCGCCGCCCGCCACGCGTGCTGCTGGCCGATGAAGTGGGCCTGGGCAAGACCATCGAAGCCGGCATGATCCTCGCCCGCCAGCTTGCCGCCGGCCGCGCCGATCGCGTGCTGGTGCTGCTGCCCGAAACCCTGGTGTACCAGTGGTTCGTGGAGCTGCTGCGGCGCTTCAACCTCTCGTTCGCCATCTTCGACGAGGAGCGCTGCGAGGCCATCGAACAGGCCAACGACGGGCGCAACCCGTTCGAGGACGAACAGCTCGTCATCGCCGACTTCGCCTTCCTCGAAAGCGCGCCCAAGCGTGCCGCGCAGCTGGCCGAAGCCGGCTGGGACCTCATCGTGGTCGACGAGGCCCACCACCTGGAATGGACCCCCGAGGGCGCCAGCCCACGCTACCGCCTTGTCGAGGCGCTGGCCGCGGCCACGCCGGGTGTCATCCTGCTCACCGCCACGCCCGAGCAGCTGGGCCGCGCCGGGCACTTCGCCCGCCTGCGCCTGCTCGACCCGCAGCGTTACAGCGATCTCGATGCCTACCTCGCGGAATCAGCCAACTTCGCGCCGCTTTCGGAACTCGCCACCACGCTGGCGGCGGGCACGCCGCTCGACGCCGCGCAGCGCGCGCTGGTCACCGAACGCTTCCAGGGCGACCGCGAGGTGGCCGCCCTGCTTGATCGTCCCAACGGCAGCGCCGCGCTGCTGGCCGCGCTCATCGACCGCCACGGCACCGGCCGCGCCATGTTCCGCAACCGTCGCGCCGGCATCGGTGGCTTTCCCCGCCGCGTGCCCGACGTGCTCGAGATCGACCCCGGCACGCTGGCCCCGGGCCGCCGCGAGGCCCTGCTCGCCGAATTCCGTTCCGATATCCAGCAGCCACCGGCGCCGCTGGAATTCGACTACGCCGACGACCCGCGCATCACCGAACTGATCGGCCTGCTCGACGCGCACCCCGATGACAAGTTCCTGCTGCTTTGCCGCAGCCAGGCCAAGGTCATGGCCATCGAGGACGCGCTGCGCACGCGCAGTGGCGTGGGCGTGGCCCGCTTCCACGAAGGCCTGGGCATCGTGCAGCGCGACCGCAACGCCGCGTTCTTCGCGCAGCCCGATGGCGCCCGCCTGCTCATCTGTTCGGAAATCGGCTCCGAAGGCCGCAACTTCCAGTTCGCGCACCGCCTGGTGATGTGGGATCTCCCGCTGGACCCCGACCTGCTCGAGCAGCGCATCGGCCGCCTCGACCGCATCGGCCAGAAACACGACATCGCCATCCACGTCCCGGTGGTGTCGGAAAGCGCCCAGCACATCCTCGCGCGCTGGTACGACGAGGGCCTCGACGCGTTCCGCACCAGCCCCGCCGATGGCCGCGAACTGCTGCGTCGTTTCGGCGGCCTGCTGTCGACGCTGGCCGACGAGCACGCACGGGAAGACGACAACCGCGACCAGGAACTGGATGCGCTCATCGCCGAAACGCGTGGCGCCCACGAGGAGCTGTCAGCCCTGATCCACGCCGGCCGCGACCACCTGCTTGAGCTTGCCGCCAGCCGCGACCCGCACGCGGGCGACCTTGCCGGCAGCTTCGCCCGCGACGACGTCGACCCCTCGCGCGATGCGTTCATCCAGCGCCTGTTCGAGATGTATGGCGTGCACGCGGAAGAACTGGCGAAGGACATCACCCTGCTCGATCCGCAATACCTGTCCACTGATGGCCTGCCTGGCTTCGCCGATGGCCCGGTCTCGGTCACGTTCTCGCGCGATACCGCGCTGGCCCGCGAAGACCTGCCCCTGCTGCGCATGGACCACCCGATGGTGCTGGCCGCGGTCGACCTGCTGGTATCCGGCGAAACCGGTAACGCCGCGTTCCTCGTCGACGACAACCTGCCGGTGCGTACCGCGCTGCTGCAGACGGTGTTCGTGCTGGAAGTGGTGGCCGATCGCAGCCTGGATGCCGGGCGCTTCCTGCCCACCACGCCGCTGATGCTGGCGGTGGATACCAAGCTCACCGAACGCCCGAATTTCCGCCCCAGCGACGTCGCCCTGCGCCGCGCCGCCGACCGCAACATCGACGTGGCCCGTTACCGCAAGTTCCTTTCGAAGCTGGTGCCGCCCATGCTCGAGCACGCGAAGGATCTGGCCGAGGGCCGCGCAGAGGTGCTGAAGATCGAAGCCGCCGAGATGGCGAAGGAGACGCTGGACGCCGAGTTCAGCCGCCTGCTGGCCCTGCGCAACGTGAACCCGTCGATTACCGAAGCCGAGATCCAGGCCGTGGCGGCGGAACGCGCCGCGCTGCTCGATGCCCTGCCCGATGCGCGCCTGCGGCTCGATGCCGTGCGCTTCGTGGTGAGCCCGGATTTCCTGGCGCTGCGCTGAGCGGCAGGCGCTAGGTGCCCTGGCGTGGCGGCCGCACGCCCCACGCCAGGAGCAATGCGACGCCGGCCACGAGGCCGCCCAGGTGCGCGAAATGCGCGATGCCCGATAGCGTGCCCGTGACGCCGAACACGAGTTCCGCCGTGCCGTAGAGGATGACGAACAGCCATGCCGGTATACCCACGGGGATGGGGATGAGCATGAGCTTCTCGCGCGGGAACAGCATGGCGAAGGCCACCAGCAAGCCGAAGATGGCGCCCGATGCGCCCACGGTGGGGTACATCTTCTCCGGGTCGAAGAAGTAAAGCACCGCCAGCTGGGCCACCGCGGCCGCCACCAGGCAGGTGAAGTAGTAGATGGTGAAGCGACGCGCCCCCATCACCCGCTCGAGCAGGCCGCCGAACATGTAGAGCGCGTACATGTTCAGCACGATATGCATGACGCTGCCATGCAGGAACGCATAGGTGACCACCTGCCACGGACGAAACCCCAGCCCCGCGACATCGCCGCCACCCAGGTCGACGGCGATGTCATGGCCGAAGGGCCACAGCCCCAGCCAGCGCGTGACCGCCAGCGTGTTCTCATCGTTGAGGAGCATCTGCAACGCGAACAGCACCACGTTGGCGATGAGCAGGTTGCGCGTGACCGGCGGCAGGCGTGGCGTCATGGGGCCTCTTTGGTGTCCTCCCCGGCCTTCGTCGCTTCCTCCTTGGGAGGCTCGTAGAGCGGCGTGGGCTGGAGCAGTTCGATCCAGTAGTTATCCGGATCGCGGATGAACGCGATGTGCTTCATGGTGCCATCGGTGAGGCGTTTCTGGAACGGCACGCCCATCGCCTCGAACCGGGCGCAGGCCACCGTGACATCGGGGACGCTGACGCAAAGGTGCCCAAAGCCGCGCGGCTCGCTGTTGCCGTTGTGGTAGGGCGTGGCCTCAAGGGTTTCCGTGCCGTGGTTATGGGTGAGCTCGAGCACGCCCGGCTGGGCCAGCACCCAGCGCAGGCGGTCGGCGTCGTCGTCGGGGATGACGGAGCGATCGCCCACCAGCACCAGGTAGACGATGGTGAACGCGGCGGCCGGGAAATCCTGTTTGTAGACCGGGGTGAAGCCCAGCACGCGGGTGTAGAAATCGAGCGACACGGCCAGGTCGCGCACGCGGATCATGGTGTGGTTGAAGACATAGCGCCGGGTGGCGATATCCGGCGACACGGTGACGCCGGGGAGCGAAGTCACATCGGAAAGGGGCATGGGGAGGGGCTCGGTGGGTGGCAAACCCCAAGGTTGGCCGCGGCGCAGCGCCAATTCAAGCGCTGCAAGGTCGCACCTACACAAGTCCAGAATGCGCCTACACGGCGTTGCGGGCGTCGCCTGCACGGATGGACAACAACAGCAGCACCACCGCCAGCGCGCCATACGCGCCGACGAACTGCCAAACCAGCGCACGCGCGCCCGGGTCGAGCAACCAGGGCAGGTAGACCGCGCCGATCGGCTGCACCGAATGGATCACGCCGAACGCCGTGAGCACCGCCCCCAGCGCGACGATGGCCGCCGCCTTGCGCACGTGGCCGTCGATCATCGCCACCACGAAACTTGCCCACACCATCGACGTGATGATGAAGCCGTTGCCCAGGATGACGATGACGGCCAGTTCCGACACGCCGTGCGCACCATCCGCGTAAAGCGACCCGAACCGTGCCGGGTCGACGATGCCCGGGTCGCCCAGCTTGATCGCCAGCATGCGCGCGATCGCGGGGAAGAAGCTGAAAACCACGGCGGCCGCGTAGCGCAGCGGCACCGCCTCGAAGGCCTGCACCGTGATGCCGATGGCGACGAAGACGAGGATCGGCGCCAGGACGGCGACGGGCAGCAGCTCGACAAGGTTCGACAGATACCCGAAGACACCGCCCAGGCCGATAACCAGGCCGGTGACCAGCGTATACCCCGTGCGGGCGCCCATGGCCTTGTAGGCCGGCTGCCCGATGTAGGGTGTGGTCTGTGCCACGCCGCCGCATACCCCCGCCACCAGTGTGGCCAGGGCCTCGACCAGCAGGATGTCGCGCGTGGGGTAGTCGTCGCCCGCGGCGCGGGCGCTTTCGGTCACGTTGATGCCGCCGACCACCATCAGCAGGCCGAACGGCAGGATCAACGGCAGGTACGGCACCGTGGCCGGCAAGCCCGCGATGAAGGCCAGCGAGGGCCACGGAAAGCCCAGGCGCCACGTCCACGGGGCGGGCGCGTGGTAACCCGTGCCCAGCACGCCCAGTGGCCCCAGCACGTAGTAGAGCGCCACCGCGACGACACCCGCACCCAGCACGCCCGGCGTGCCGAACGGCAGCCGCCGCTTCGCCACCAGCGCGTAGAGGATGATGCCAAGGCCCGCGAAGCCCACCACCGGCACCCGCATGATCTCCACGAGGGGGAGGAAGCCCATGAGCACGAGGGCGATGCCCGCGATGGAGCCCAGCAAACCCGCACGCGGCACCGAGCGCTGCACCCAGGCGCCGAAGAAAGAGAGGACGAACTTCAGCACGCCCATGACCACCAGCGATGCCATGCCCAGCCGCCACGTAGCCTCGCCAGCGGCGCCCGGGTCGAGCCCCGCGGCACGGTAGCCGGCGAAGGCCGGCCCGAGCACCAGCAGCGCCATGGCGATGCTGGTGGGCGCATCGAGGCCCAGGGGCATGGCGGTGACATCCGCCCTGCCCGTCTTCGCGGCCAGCCGCCTGGCCATCCAGGTGTAGGCGAGGTTGCCGAGCAGCACGCCAAGCGCCGTGCCGGGGAACATGCGGCGGAAAACGATATCGGCCGGCATGCCGAAGATGCCGACCAGCGCCGTGGCGAGGAAGGCCAGGATCGACAGGTTGTCGACGACCAGGCCAAGCACACCGTTGAGGTCGCCACCACCAAACGCCCGGCGGCGCTGCGCGAGAGGAGCGGACGCGGGCATCAGAACGACACCTCCGCAGGCTGGGTGATGCGCAGCACCGACTGGTCGCCCGTCCTGGCCTTCCACGCGACGCGGATGGCCTCGATGTCGGCACGGTGCGCCGGGGTATCCGGGTAGGCCAGCACGATCATCTTCGAGCGCAGCCGCTCGGGCCGGGGCTGGCCCCTGCCCTGCCACTGGCCGTACACGTCGACGACGGACAGGCCATCGGGGAAGCGCGGCGTCACCTCGCGGTCGAGGAACGCGCGCCAGCCGGCTTCATCCACGCCGGTAGCCGTGCCCTCGCCACCCAGGCCGAAGTACAGCTCGGTGCGGACCCAACCCGCGGTGGCACCGGGGTGGGCGGCGTCGCCGGCGAGCGTTGGCGACGCCGCGCCTTGCGGCTGGGCCGCGCTGACTCTTGGGGCGGGAGCCGCACAACCCGCGAGCAGCAGCGCGGTGGCAAGGACGAGGCTTGCGGTGGATTTCATGGGGGCCCCCGGGAATGGCCGAAACTATGGACGTCCATACGGCCAGACACCCGCACGGCCTGGACAGCCTACACTGCGGGTTGGTGGATGTCGCCTTCGGCACCAGGCTGGCGAATGAACCGGTGCAAGGGCATCGCGCGCGAGCGCGCTCCCACAGCTGGGGGGGGGAGCCCATAAAAAAAGAGCCCGGCTTGCGCCGGGCTCCTTTTCGTAGCTACCGATTGACGCGGATTACTGCTGGACCTGCAGTTCCGTGCGACGGTTGCGAGCGCGGCCTTCGGCCGTGTCGTTCGTGTCGATCGGGTTGCCTTCGCCGTGGCCGATCGGGCCTTCCAGGCGATCGGCAGTGATGCCGTGCGAGGTCAGGTAATCGAACACGATCTTGGCGCGACGCTCGGACAGGGACTGGTTGTACGCGTCCTTACCCACGCTATCGGTGTAGCCGGCCACCGTGACCTTGACCTGCGGGTAACGCTGCAGGGTGTCAACGGCCTGGTCGAGGACGCCCAGCGACTCGCTGGTCGGCTCCTGCAGGGTCGGGCCGATGTTCGTCTCGCCCTTCTTCGGACGGTCGAACTTGAAGTTGACGCCGCGCAGGTCGATGACGACCTTCTGCGGGCAACCATCCGGGCCGACGATGGTGCCAGCCGGGGTGGCCGGGCACTTGTCGTCGCAATCGTTCACGCCGTCGCCATCGCTGTCGAGGGTGGAGCAATCCGGGGCAGCCGGGGGCGGAGCAGCGGCCGGGGCCGGGGCCGCCGGCGGCTCGCCGAAGCGCGAAACGATCGAGAAGCCGAGGAACCAGTCGCCGTAGCCGTTCTCGCCGTCGTTGGTCTTGTCGTCCCAATCGTAGCGGTAGCCGGCTTCCACGCGGAAATCGGAGCTATCGGTGATGGTCTTCGAGACACCGACGCCGAGCTCGGCGGCCGGGGACCAGCCATTGTCGGCCGGGTTGTGGTGGTACGAGCCCATCACGCCCGCCAGCAGGTACGGACGCCAGCTATCCCACGCACCAGCGTAGAAGCGAGCGGCGACGCCGTAGCTGTTGTTCGACCAGTGGCCGGTGCCGTCGTTATCGCGCTTGGTGCGATCGGCGAAGATGTCGATCGAGGCGTTGTTCGAAATGAACTTGCCGAAGCCCAGGCCGTAGTACACCTGGCGGCTGTTGGTGTTGCGGTCGGTGTCGTTGTAGTAACCGCCAACCGTCGGGGCGATGTACCAGCGGCCGTCGTAGCCGTTACCCGCGCTTTCGGCGGATTCCTGCGCGTGAACGGCACCCACGCCGCCCAGGGCCAAGCCGATCAGCAAAAACAAGCCCTTACGTTTCATCGGTGTCTCCTCGTTATTGGTATTCGCGTCCGCGCTCCACCCCAAACGGAAATCGCGCGTTAAACACTATTTTTTGTCGCATCCGGGGACTTGGCTGTCCCTCGCTTGTTACCCCTTCAACGGGCGGCGGCAGTTTAGCAAAAAAACAACATTTGAGCGAAGCTTGCCGCCAGCCGTTCATACTTGAGTCACGGCCATTATCAAGCCGTGAAGAGCGTCATGAACTCGTGAACGGGCATCGCGTCGAGCTTTTCGGGGCTCCCGGTGATGCTGAGCACCTTCTCAACCCGGTCGGCAGCCATCTCGGCACGCAGTGCGGCCTCGAACTTTTTGAGGAGAACCGGAATACCTTCGGCCCGGCGATTACGGTGGCCGATCGGGAAATCGATCGAGATTTTTTGCGTGCTTGTGCCGTCCTTGAAGAAAACCTGCACCGAATTACCGATATAACGCTTTTCGGGGTCGAAATAATCCTTGGTGAACTGCGGATTCTCGACCACCGTCATTTTCTCGCGAAGCGCGTCGATGCGCGGATCGGCCGCCACGCTGTCGTTGTAATCATCGGCGGTGAGGCGGCCGAAGATGAGCGGCACGGCCGTCATGTACTGGATGCAATGGTCGCGGTCGGCGTAGTTGGCCAGGGGGCCGGTCTTGTCGATGATGCGGACACCGGCCTCCTGGGTCTGGATCTCCACGCGCTCGACCTCGTCGAGGCGGTGGCCGACCTCGGCATGCAGCTGCATGGCGCACTCCACGGCCGTCTGGGCGTGGAACTCGGCCGGGAAGCTGATCTTGAAGAGCACGTTCTCCATGACGTAGCTGCCGAACGGGCGCTCGAACTGGAAGGCGTTGCCCTTGAAGGCCACGTCGTAATAGCCCCAGGTCTTCGCCGAGAGCGCCGACGGGTAGCCGACCACGTTGCGGTACACGGCGTTGATGGCGTGGGTGACGGCGCGGCGGCAGGCGTCACCCGCGGCCCAGCTCTTGCGCGGGCCGGTGTTCGGGGCATGGCGGTAGGTGCGCAGGGCGCCGTTGTCGATCCAGCTGTGCGAGACAGCCGTGGTGATCTGTTCCTTGTCGCCGCCCAGCATGGCCGTGGTGACGGCCGTGGAAGCGAGGCGCACCAGGATGACGTGGTCCTGGCCGACGCGGTTGTAGCTGTTCTTGAGGGCGTAGCAGCCCTGGATCTCGTGGGCCTTGATGGCGTAGCCGAGCACGTCGCGCACGGTGAGCGCCTTGCCGCCTTCGGCGACGGCCTTGCGCGAGAGGTAGTCGGCCACCGACAGGATGGCGCCGAGGTTATCGGAGGGGTGGCCCCACTCGGCGGCCAGCCAGGTGTCGTTGAAATCGAGGTAGCGCACCTGGGTGCCGATGGCGAACGCCGCCTGCACCGGGTCGAGCTCGTGCGAGGTGAACGGCACGCGCACGCCGCCCTGCATGGAGGCGCCCGGGACGATGGGGCCGAGGTGCTTGACGCAGTCGGGGAACTTCATGGCCAGCGCCGAGCAGGCCAGCGAATCGAGCAGCATGTAGCGCGCGGTGTCGTAGGCCTCCTGCGAGTCGATCTGGTAATCGGCCACGTAGTTGGCGATGTCCACCATCGGCTGGTCCGGGTCGGGACGCGTGGCGGAACGGATGTCGTGTGCGCTCATGGGCTTCACTCGCGAGGGGGTGGTTGGGAAACCCGGGATTTTAACCGCTCACCCCCCATGGGTGTCTTGCCGCGCCGCAGCTGAAGCCTCAGAATCCTCCCCACTACAACCCAAAGGGGAGTAGTTCCGCGGGGCCCCTGCCCCGTGCGCGACGATCGTCAATACGGGTGCCACAGCACCCCGGGCGTCGCGGCGGCATCGCGCCGGGAACGAGACTTTTGCGGTGGAGACGGGCGCGCGTACCCGTCGCCGCCGCATTGGTCCACCGCAGCGCGCGAGGGCAGCCCCATGGATTTCCTCACCACCGAATTTCTCTCCGGCCTCGCCGCCATCATCCTGCTCGACCTGGTGCTGGCCGGCGACAACGCCATCGTCATCGCCCTGGCCGCCCGCAACCTGCCCCGCGAGCTGCAGAAGAAGGCCGTGTTCTGGGGCACGTTCGGCGCGGTGGCCCTGCGCATCCTGCTCACCTTCGCGGTCATCTGGCTGCTGAAGCTGCCGGGCCTGATGCTGGTGGGCGGCCTGCTCCTGGTGCCCATCGCCTGGAAACTGCTCAAGCACGAGGACCACGACCCGGCCATCACGCCCGCCCAGGGCTTCTGGGCAGCCATCCGCACCATCGTGGTGGCCGACGCCCTGATGGGCCTGGACAACGTCCTGGCGATCGCCGGGGCCGCCAAGGGCCACATGGGGCTGGTGGTGCTCGGCCTGGCCATCAGCGTGCCGCTGGTGGTGTGGGGCTCCACGCTCATCCTGCGCCTCATCGAGCGCTTCCCCATCGTCATCTACATCGGCGCCGCGGCCATCGCCTGGACGGCGGCCCGCATGATCGCCCACGACCACCTGGTGGCCTCGTGGTTCGAGGCTCGCCCCTGGGCGCCGTGGTTGCTCGACGGGGTGCTGGTGGCCGGTGTGGTCGGGCTGGGCTGGCTGGCCCAGCGAAAGCCAAGAGCGTGAAACCTGCTGTGGGAGCGCGCTTGCGCGCGATGGCGCTTGCCGCACACCCATCGCGCGCAAGCGCGCTCCCACATGGCTTCTTTCAGATGTAAAAAAGGCCGCCCGCAGGCGGCCTCGGATTCCCCCCGGCAAGGGCGATGGGCCAGGGCCCACCGCCAACCGGCTGGTCAGAACCGGAAGCGCACGTAGGCGGCCGGTCCGTTGAGCTTCATGTCCAGGTCAAGATCGTAACGGCTCTTGTCCTGGTGCAGCTTGATGCGAGTGTAAGCGTATTCGGCGCCAAAGCCCACGTTCTGCCACGGGAACCATTCAAGGCCGATCGCCGTGTCGAAGATGTGGCCATACAGCTGGCCGCCGTTCTTCTTGACGCCCGACGCATTGACATACATGCGCCACTGGTCGTTGAACGCGTGGCGCCAGCCCAGCTGCAGGTTGGGCGCCCAGGCGTCGATGTCGGTGGAGGTGCTGGTCGACTGGGTCTGGCCCAGCGCGGTGACCGAGCCCTCGATGCTGCCCTTCACCTTGTAGTACGCCGCACCCAGGCCAACGCCGAACACGTCGTCGCCCGTGCCGAACCACCACTTGTAGGCCGCGCTGCCAAAGCTGAACTTCAGGTCGGCCTTGGCGAAGGCCGAGGCCGTGATCGGCTGGCCCATCACGGTGGTCGATTCATTGAACGTGCGCGAGTGCGAACGATCCACCTCGTACCAGTCGAACGCGAAACCCTGGTGTTCGCCGATGAGGAAATCGAGGCGGACGCGCGGCACGGTCTTGTGCTTCTTGAAATCGAGGTCGTCCTCGAAGTTCACCTTGCCATTGCTGTTGAAGAACTGGGTCTGGCCGCCCAGGGTCGTGTCGTTGGAGGTGTAGTAACCGCCGACCCAGACGCTGACGTTGTCGAGCGCGGGGGACTGGGACTTCTTCTCGCTGTCCTGCGCATGCGCGGCAGCACCGAAGACAGCGAGCGATGCGATGGCGAGGCCGACCACGGCCTTGCCACGACCAAAATTGCGAATGCGCATGTACAAACTCCCAAAGATTAAAAATCGAGCAAAAGGTCCAACCCCCGGTCGAAATCTTAACGATGCGTTATGTATGCGTCGCGTGCAGGGGAACCTTCGGGCGTTTGAAACGTGATCGCGTTCACGCGAGTGAACGCAAGGTGAAACAAGTCAGAAGTGAAAGGGCCGGGATGCAAGCACCCCAGCCCTCGCGTGGTGGCGAATAGCGTGGCTTAGAGCGTGATGGGCACGCGTACCGTCACGGTGGTATCCGGGGTATCGCGGGTCACGCCAACGCCCAGCGTGATGTTCATCGTTTCCTTGTCGTTGAAACGATACGAGCCGCCGATCAGCAGCGAACCCAGCGTCGAGCGCGCCGAACCAGGGATGGGATGGCTGTTCTGCTGCGTGCGGCCTACGAATGCCTGGTCGTAACCGATGCTGATCGATGCCTTCTCATTGAGCGACAAGCCCATGCCGATGCTGATGTCGGCGATATCGCCCGCCTTGATGTCACCAAGGAATTGTTTGCCGGAACCGAGCACGTTGCGGCTGACGTTCTTGCGCTCGAAGTTGTGCAGGTAACTGAAGTTGCCGAAGAAGACCACCGGATCGGACGGGTACAACCAGGTGAGGCCGAGCTGACCGGAGTAGAAGCCGGAACCCGTGGGGCTTTTGAGCGGCAGCCCGGTGCCTGTCACGTTCTGCAGGCATCGCGTCACGCAATCGCTGGTCACTTCGAACGGGTCTTCGCCCGTGCGCGACTTGGCGCGGAACCAGCCGATGTAATACGGCTTGTCGGCGCCGCCATCGTTGATCTGGTAGCGCAACGTGGCTTCGATATCGCCGATGCCCTTGCCGCTCGTGGTGAACAGGTTGTCCTGTGCCGTGCCAGTGAAGATCTCGCGGCTGATCGTATCCGTGTGCGTGTCGACATACGGCACGCGGACCTCAAGTTCCATGCGGTTCGTCAGGCCGTAGCGGAACGCGACCGCGCCGGTCTGCGTCGTGGTCTTTACCTGGCGGACATCGACCAGGCCGATAAGGATCGCCGGGATGACGGTATAGCCCACCAGCGATACGCGGTCGCTGGACGAATAGCCATACTGGTACGAGGGCTCGACGATGAGCTTGCCACGCGGGGTAAGCACGCCAGGCTGGTCGAAGATCGGCGCGACCTCAGGCGGGCGCTCGTCCGTCTCGGGCCGCTTGCCCACGGGCTGCGTGGCCGCTACCGGTTGCGATGCCGGTGCCACCGGCGCGCCTGGCGCCGGCGTGCCCGGCGGCACCTGGTCCTGCGGCGGCGCTGCGCTAGCCTGTGCCCCTGCGGCAGGCGGTGCGCCTGTCGCACGCGCCTCCTCCAGGGCTGTCATGCCGACGGCCTTGCGCAAGTCGTTGTACGCGACCTCTTGCGACGCCAGCTCGCGCTTCATCTGCTCAAGCTCGGCGAGCTGCTCCGCCATGCGGCTTCGCATCGCGTCGATCTTGCGGCCCTGCGCTTCGATCTTCTCACGCAGCGCCGGGTCGACCGGCGCGGCATCCTGCGCAAGGCATGCCCCAATCCACATCGGGAGCACCGCGAGCGACAAGGCGCCCACGCACGTTTTTGCCTGCATCACCCTGCCGTTGCGATACATGCGTTAGTTCCCCCGGAACTGGATCGTCGTGTCCCGTATAGCTTCGTCGATACGCAACCCCTGCAACATCTGCGAGGTGTTCACCGAGGCATCAATTTTCGTCGTAGCCGAAATGGCCTGGTTGTCCAGCGCGTTCTGCACCACCAAGCCAGGCGAGACGCTGGTGGGCAGGGTGACGCTCGACAAGCCGGGGGCCTGTGCACTGGTCGCAGCCCCTGTATTGCCATTCGCCACGAACGTCGTACCCATGAAGGCCTGCATGGCCGTGGCCTGGTCGGCGGTGATTTTCGTCACATCGGGTATGTTGACGGTCTGGCGGATCGCTTCAACGCCATTGATCATCACCGTGCGCTCAAGCCCAAGCGACGCCTGGAACGAGCCCATGTCGAAGCCACCTCGGATCGCGTCCAGCCGCTCGTCGGGCACGGCGTGATTGACGGGGAAGTCGGCGGCGTGTGCACCGCCACAGGCAGCCAGGGCGATCGCCGTGGCGATGAGGATTCGTCGGGTGCTCATATATCCCCCGGTCCGCGCTTGGGCATGACGATGGGACCGAGGCCATTGCGTTCGATGCCTTCGGTGATCGGTGCCGCGGGCGCGACTGCCCAGTCGCGCGGACTGTTGAAGATGGCGCGGTCGCGTTCGTTATGTATGACGAAGACGATGTGATTCTTCCACATGTCGTCGAAGCGCCGTTTGGACATGGAACGCGTACCACGGGCGGGGTCGCCGATGAGCACGCGGCCGTTCTTGTAGCCTTTGACGACGACGAAGTGGTGGTAGCCGCGCTCGTCGATCAGCACGATGGCAGGGATGCCCTCTTCGTCCAGCTTTTCCAGCGGAACGGTGAAGCCATCAGCCTGGAAGCCACGCGACGCGAGGAAGCGCTTGATGTCGAGCAGCGAAAAGCCCTCGCGCGAGATCTTCCGGCGATCGCCGTTGGTGAACATGATGTCGAATGCCGACTGCTCGTCGACCGGGTACGCGTATTGGTAAGTGAGCAACGTGGCCACCGCCGCCGAGCCGCAACTGAAGTCGTATTTCTGGCGAATGGTGTTGCGGAAGCGGGCTTCTTTCAGGCTGGTCAACTTCATCGGGTACGAAACACCCGGGCTGGTCTGCACCTCGGCCTTGCCTGCGATGGCGAACGGGCTCGCCAGGGCGAGGCAGGCGGCGAGGGCGCAGGCCAGCTTCATCACTGCATCCTCACCGTCACGATCGTGTTGTTCTGGATGAGGACGTTGTTACCGGAATTCTGGATGCCGGTGATGATGCCTGTGCCGCTCAGCGCGGCATCTCCCATGTTGTTCGCGCCGTTGCCGATGCTGAAATTCGAATTGTTATCGACGGTGCCGTGGCTTTCCTGGTTGGTGACGCTGTTGTTCGTGACGTGCGTATCCGTGCCGCCCGTCATGGCCTGCAACTGGTCCACCGGCGTGGCGGTGCCGAACGACGGCGGTGGCTCGCCCGGCGGCGTGGCATGCGCGGCGCCTGCCGCGAGCCCTGTCGCCAGCAACGCCAGCGCCACGTACGCGGTGTGGGGTCGGAACATCGGCATGGGTGTGCTCCTGAGGCTGGGGTGCCCTTCGAGTTCCACGGGACGCCACAAGGGCGCCCCGTGGTTCCGTCGCTACGTGCGTGCGCTTACTGACCCACGTTCAGGTTGGCCTGGACGTTCACGGCCTGCTGGATGAGCGCGTTGGCGCCCGAGCTCTGCGCAAGGTTCAGCACGCCCGCCGCACCCGATGCCGAAGCCGACATGGTGTTGGACATGTTGAAGTCGCCAGTGCTCACGCCGTTCGAGCCGCCCATGCCGCCGCTACCGCCGGCGCCGCCGGAGTTGCCGCCGCCAGTGCCCGAACCACCCGCCCCACCTTCACCACCGGTGCCGCCCATGGCCCACGCCGTGCCGCCGGCGCCGCCGGTAGCCGAACCACTCGTCGACGTCGGCGACGAATCACCAGACGTCGTCGCGCCACCGGCACTAGCCGATGCGCCACCCGTGCTGGCGGTGGATCCGCCCGTGGACGAATCGGCGCCACGGCCGTTCGCGCGCGAGCTGGCGTTGCCACGGCCGGCATTGCCGCCGTCGCCATTCGTGTTGCCACCGTCGGCGTAGCTTTCACCGGCCGAGCCGCCGTTCCAGCTGCCAGCGTCGCCGCCGACCGCGCCGTGTGACGAGGCGCGTCCGCCGTTGCCGCCGTCACCGCCAGCCGCGCCACGGCCGTTGGCACCCGTCGCGTCACCGCCCGCACCACCTCGGGCGCCGTTGGCGTTGCCCATGTTGGCCGCGATGTTGCCGAAGTTATAGGTCTCGTTGCCCGAGACCGCGCCGTTCAACGTGACATCGTTGACCGCGTTGCTGGTGCTGGTGTTGAACGAGCTGGTGGCCGTCCAGTTGCTGGTGTTGTAGCTGTTACGCGTGGAGTTGTCATTGGCACTATCGGTCCAGGCCTGGGCCGTGGAATGACGCTGGGCGGACGGGCCAGCGGCTCCCGTCTGGGTGTCGTCGGCCATGGCCGGCAGTGCGAATCCGATAGCGAGGCAGATCGCCGTGGCGATGAGGGTCTTACGCATGGGAGAGTCTCCAGTGAGCGAGCGACGTGGTTCCCCTGTTGGATCGGGGGTGGCCGATGCGTCCTGCCAACGCGCCGGGTCACAGGAGGGAGCAATTAGCGTGCCTTCGGTCGCGCGGGGCGCGAGACCGCGCCACGACGCCATTTCACCGGTTTTCGCAAACTGAACCGATCACGTCCGTTGTTACGCGGCTGATACAGCCCGTAACGCCTGTGCGGCGACCCGGAACTGTCACTGTCGCGGCAGCTTTTGCTGCGCCAGCCCTTGCCGTCCGTGGCCTTAGGCCCGATGATTCGAACGATCGTTTGAACCGGAGCCGCCGCCCGTGTCCTACCCGCACCTCCTTGCCCCACTCGACCTGGGCTTCACCACCCTGCGCAACCGCGTGCTCATGGGTTCCATGCACACCGGGCTGGAAGACAAGGCGGCCGATTTCGACAAGCTGGCGGCGTATTTCGCCGAGCGGGCCGCGGGTGGCGTAGGCCTGATCGTCACGGGTGGCATGGCCCCGAACCTCCGCGGCTGGCTCAAGCCCATGTCGGGCACGATGTCGATGCCGTGGCACGTGGCGCGCCACCGCAAGGTCACCCGGGCCGTGCACGCCGAGGGCGGCAAGATCTGCATGCAGATCCTCCATGCCGGCCGCTACGGCTACCACCCGCTTTCCGTGGCGCCTTCTGCCATCAAGTCGCCCATCACGCCATTCACCCCGCGCGCGCTGGGCGCCGCTGGCGTGGAGCGCACCATCAACGCCTTCGTCCGCAGCGCGAAGCTCGCGCGCGACGCCGGCTACGACGGCGTGGAGGTGATGGGTTCCGAGGGCTACCTCATCAACCAGTTCCTCACCACGCGCACCAACACGCGCAACGACCAGTGGGGCGGTAGCGCGGAAAACCGCATGCGCTTCCCCGTCGAGATCGTGCGGCGCATGCGCGAGGCCGTGGGCAAGGACTTCATCATCATCTACCGGCTGTCCATGCTCGACCTGGTGGACAACGCGCAGCCCTGGGACGATATCGTCACGCTCGGCAGGAAGATCGAAGCCGCGGGCGCCACGATCATCAACACGGGCATCGGCTGGCACGAGGCCCGCGTGCCCACCATCGTCACCAGCGTGCCGCGTGGCGCGTTCACGTGGGTTACGCGGCGGATGAAGGGCAATGTCGGCATTCCGCTGGTCACCACCAACCGCATCAACATGCCCGACGTGGCCGAGCGCATCCTGGCCGGCGGCGACGCCGACATGGTCTCGATGGCCCGCCCGCTCCTGGCCGACCCGCATTGGGTGAACAAGGCAAAGGCCAACCAGGCCATCGCGATCAACACCTGCATCGCCTGCAACCAGGCCTGCCTCGACCACGTGTTCGGCAACAAGCTCGCCTCGTGCCTGGTGAACCCGCGCGCCTGCCACGAGACCGAACTGAAGATACTCCCCACCGCGGCGAAGAAGCGCGTCGCAGTGGTGGGCGCCGGCCCTGCCGGCCTGGCCGCCGCCACGACGCTGGCCGAGCGCGGCCACGCCGTGACCCTGTTCGACCGCGCCAGCGAGATCGGCGGCCAGTTCAACATGGCCAAGCGCATCCCCGGCAAGGAAGAGTTCCACGAAACACTGCGCTACTTCGGCCACCGCCTCGACGCGACCGGCGTCACGCAGGCGCTGGGCACCGAGGCCACGGTGGATTCCCTGGCAACGGGCGGCTTCGACACCGTGCTGCTCGCCACCGGCGTCACGCCGCGCCCGCTGGCCATCGAAGGCGCCACGCACCCCAAGGTGCTCTCGTATCTCGACGTGCTGCACGGCAACCACCCGGTCGGTGCCAAGGTCGCGATCATCGGTGCCGGCGGCATCGGCTTCGATGTCGCCGAGTTCCTCACCGAGGCCGCGCCCTCCCCCACCACGGACGTGGCGCGCTGGTCGAAGGAATGGGGCGTGGACATGGCGATGGCGACCCCCGGCGGCCTGATGAAGGCGACGCCCGAAGCACCGGAACGGCAGGTGTGGCTGCTACAACGATCGGAAGGCCGCCCCGGCGGGCGCCTTAACAAGACATCCGGCTGGGTGCATCGCGCGACGCTGAAGAACAAGAAGGTGCAGATGTTCGGCGGGGTAACGTACGACCGCATCGATGACGAGGGGCTGCATGTGACGATGGATGGCCAGAAGCACATCCTTGGCGTGGACCATGTGGTGGTCTGCGCGGGGCAGGAGCCGAACCGGGTGTTGCATGAGGGGTTGGTGGCGCGGGGTATCGATGTCCGGTTGGTCGGCGGTGCCGATGTGGCGGCCGAACTTGATGCGAAGCGTGCGATCGACCAGGCAACACGGTTGGCCGCTTCGCTGTAGAAAGCCCGGGCCAAAAGAAGGCTATGGGAGCCAGCTTGCTGGCGATGCTTTTTTATCGGTTCATTCGCTTTCGCGAATGCATGTATTGAACGGCATTCGCCGCCTATGGCGTGTGGCGTCGAGGCGAAGAGCCCTTGGTGCCCACCCTCGCGTCCAAGGCTGCGGCTACGCCGCCGTGTCTCCCATTCGCGCACCGGTGTGCGCTCCTACGGGCCTACGGCCGCTCTCTTGTGCGGAACTCGCCTCGAGGGTGGACACCAAGGACTCTTTGCAGCACGGAGGCAACATGGGGTCGAGCCACGCCCGCGGCGTGGGGCGCCCGCACGGAACAGGGGCGCGGACAGATCGTTGTCCGCGGACAGCACAGGGCAGCTCGCGCGTCTCGGTGAGAATGGCTTCACTGCGCGCCTTGCAGCCTACTCTCCTGGTTGGCACGGCCGATGCAGCTCCTTTGGCGAAAGGGCAAATACGCCCGCCCGCTATGTAAAGGAGAGCCGCCATGAAAACCGAAACCTTCCTGCTGAAGACTTTCTTCCTCGCCGCCGTGCTGACCTGCGTACTGACCATGGGCGCGATGGTGACGACCGATCCCGCCCACGCCGCCACGCTCATCGCCTCGGCCCGCTAAGCGCGGCAACCTGCAAGCCCCAACGGCCCACCTACCGCCCACCCTCTACCACCCCGGCAAGTCGACGTGGGCCCATCGCGTCGGGTGCGCGCGGCCTGCAAATATCACCAAGGCCCCAAGGCCCAGAGCCGCCCACGTGCATAGGCGTAGCTCGGCCACCACGCTACCTCCGTGCCGCAAAGGGTCCTTGGTGCCCACCCTCGATGCGAGTTCCGCACAAGCGCAGCGGCCGTAGGCCAATCTAATAACGTCGTGCGCCGGCAGGCGCATTTCCTTATCGAGCGCGGAGGACCTGTCTGAGCAGCGAGGGTGGGCACCAAGGGCTCTTCGCCTCGACACACCCAGGCCTAGGCGGCGAACGCCGCTCAACACATGCATTCGTGCCAACGAATGAACCGATAAAAAAGGCCCGGCTTGTAGCCGGGCCTTTCAAGAGCATCGCCAGCAAGCTGGCTCCTACAGTTGAGCAGAAAAGCAGCGATCAGCGCTTTTCGATCGGGATGTAGGACTGGTCTTCCGGGCCCGTGTAGTTTGCGCTTGGGCGGATGATCTTGCCGTCCTGGCGCTGCTCGATCACATGGGCGCTCCAACCCGACGTGCGCGCGATGACAAACAACGGCGTGAACATCGCCGTCGGCACGCCCATCATGTGGTACGCCGATGCCGAGTACCAATCCAGGTTCGGGAACATCTTCTTCAGCTCCCACATCAGCTTCTCGATCTTCTCCGAGACCTCGAACAGCCGCGGGTTGCCGCCGTCGGTGCACAGCTTGCGCGAGACCTCCTTGATGATCTCGTTGCGCGGATCGGAGACCGTGTACACCGGATGGCCGAAGCCGATGATGATTTCCTTGCGCTCGACACGGGCGCGGATATCCGCTTCCGCCTCGGCCGCGTCGCGGTAGCGCGCGATGATTTCCATCGCCACCTCGTTCGCGCCGCCGTGCTTGGGGCCGCGCAGCGCGCCGATGGCGCCGGTGATGCACGAGTACATGTCCGAGCCGGTGCCGGCGATGACGCGCGCGGTGAACGTGCTGGCGTTGAATTCGTGCTCGGCGTAGAGCACGAGGGAACGATCGAGCGCGTGGGCGTGCAGGTCGCTGGGCTTCTTGCCGTGCAGCAGGTGCAGGAAGTGCGCGGCGATGGTGTCGTCTTCGGTTTCGGTCTCGATGCGCTTGCCGTTGTGGCTGAAGTGGTACCAGTACAGCAGCATGGAGCCGAAGCTGGCCATCAGCCGGTCGGCGATGTCGCGCGCGCCAGTGACGTTGTGGTCGTCCTTCTCGGGCAGCACGGTGCCGAGCATGGAGGCGCCCGTGCGCATCACGTCCATGGGGTGCGTGGCGGCAGGCAGCAGTTCGAGGGCGCCCTTCACCGGTGCCGGCAAGCCGCGGAGGCGCTTGAGCTTGGCGCGGTAGGCGTTCAGTTCGGTCCAGTTCGGCAGCACGCCGTGGACGAGCAGGTAGGCCACTTCTTCGAACGAGCCCTTGGCGGCCAGGTCGTGGATGTCGTAGCCGCGGTAGTGGAGGTCGTTGCCGCTGCGGCCGACCGTGCAAAGCGCGGTGTTGCCCGCGGCCACGCCCGAGAGGGCGACGGATTTCTTCGGCTTCGGGCCGGCCGGGGCGGTGGTGGTGTCGCTCATGCGTGACTCTCCTTAACCCTTCTTCGAGAACAGTGCGTCGAGGCGACGCTCGTAGTCGTGGTAGCCGATGCGGTCGTAAAGCTCCTCGCGCGTCTGCATCGTGTCGATGACGTTGCGCTGGTGGCCGTCGCGGCGGATGGTGGTGTAGACGTTCTCGGCCGCCTTGTTCATGGCGCGGAACGCCGACAGCGGGTACAGCACGATGCCCACGCCGACGCTGCCGAGTTCCTCAGTGCTGAACAGCGGGGTCTGGCCGAACTCGGTGATGTTGGCGAGCACCGGCACGCTGAGCGCATCGGTGAAGCGCTTGTACGTGGGCAGGTCGTAGGCGGCCTCGGCGAAGATGGCATCGGCGCCGGCTTCGGCGCAGGCGATGGCGCGCTCGATGGCCGCGTCCACGCCGTCGACGGCGATGGCGTCGGTACGGGCGATGAGGAAGAAATCCGGGTCGGTCTTCGCATCGGCGGCGGCCTTGACGCGATCGGCCATTTCGCTGGCGGTGACGATTTCCTTGCCCGGGCGGTGGCCGCAACGCTTGGCGCCCACCTGGTCTTCGATATGGCAGGCGGCGGCGCCGAACTTAATCAGGCTCTTGACCGTGCGCGCGATGTTGAAGGCGCTGGGGCCGAAGCCGGTGTCGATGTCGACCATGAGCGGCAGGTCGCACACATCGGTGATGCGGCGGACATCGGTCAGCACATCGTCGAGGGTGTTGATGCCGAGGTCGGGCAGGCCCAGCGAGCCCGCGGCCACGCCGCCGCCCGACAGGTAGATGGCGCGGAACCCGGCGCGCTGCGCCAGCAGGGCGTGGTTGGCGTTGATGGCGCCGATGACCTGCAGGGGCTTCTCGGCCGCAAGGGCGGCCCGGAAACGGCTACCGGCCGACGGGGGCAAGGGCATGGAAAGTCTCCGCGTAAAGACCGGCATTTTAGCGCGGGGGCCGTGTAAAGGATTGTTGCGGTGCGGTGGAGGGGCGCCCCGTGTAGGAGCCCACGCCGTGGGCGACAGCTTTTCGCCGAGCGCCCGCGCAAAAAGCTGTCGCCCACGGCGTGGGCTCCTACAGCGGCGTGTGCTTGCCGCAGTCTGGGCCCCTGGCGATGGCCTTGCGGACTTCTTCCAGGGAACTGGGATCGTCCAGCGTCGACAGGTCGCCCGGGTCGGTTCCCTGCAGCAGGGCCTGCAGCGAGCGGCGCAGCAGCTTGCCCGAGCGGGTCTTGGGCAACGCCCCCACCACAAACACGCACCCCGGCCGCGCCAGTGCACCCAGCAATTCCACCACCCGCCGCTCCATGGCCCGTGCCACGTCGGCCGGGTGGTCGGTGACGCCCTGTTTCAGCGTGGCGAACACCGCCGGCAGCTGGCCTTTCAGTTCATCGGCGATACCCACCACGGCCACTTCCGCCACCGCGCCGAGTGTGGCGACAGATTCTTCGATCTCACGCGTGCCCAGGCGGTGGCCGGCCACGTTGATGACGTCGTCGGTGCGGCCGAGGATGAAGGTGTAGCCGTCGGCGTCGCGCACGGCCCAGTCGAGCGAGCTGTACAGCAGCTCCTTGAAATGGCCGAAGTAGCTGCGCGCGTAACGCGCGTCATCACGCCAGATGGTGGTGAGGCAGCCAGGCGGCAGGGGCGGCTCGATCACCAGCACGCCCTTCTCGCCCGGTGCCTTGTCTTCGCCCGTGGCGTCGTCGATGACGCGCATGCGGTAGCCAAACGTGGGGAACCCCGGTGAGCCGGGTTTCACCGGCCGCATGTCGAGCCCGGGCATCAGCGACAGCGCCGGCCAGCCGGTCTCCGTTTGCCAGTAATTGTCGATCACCGTCTTGCCGGTGCCGCCCGAAAGCCACTCATACGTCGGCTGGTCGAGCGGCTCGCCGGCGAGGAAGATCCAGCGCAGTGCAGAGAGATCATATTTTTTCAGCCACGCCTCGTCCTGCTTCTTCAGGATGCGGATGCCTGTCGGCGAGGAGAACATCGTGCGTACGCCGTACTGCTCGCACAACTTCCACCAGATGCCCGGGTCGGGGTTCGTGGGCATGCCTTCGTAGAGGATGGCGGTGCAGCCACCCAGCAGCGGCCCGTACACGTTGTACGAATGGCCCACCGCCCAGCCCACGTCCGACGTGCACAGGATCACCTGGCCGGGCTGGAGGTCGAAGATGGTGGTCATCGACAGGGCCAGCGCCACGGCGTAGCCGCCCACGTCGCGTTGCACGCCCTTGGGTTTGCCGGTGGTGCCCGAGGTGTAAAGCAGGTAGCTGGGTTCGTTCGATTCGAGCCATGCCACGGGTACGGTCGCACCGAGGTGCGCCTCGCGTTGCACGGCGTAGTCCACGTCACGGCCTTCGACCACGGCCATCGTCGGGTCGAGCCCACGGTTCACGACGAGGACATGCGGCGGCGGCGCCTTCGCTTCCTTCAACGCGGCGTCGACCAGGGGCTTGTACGGGATCACCTTGCCACCGCGCATGCCCGCGTCGGCGCAGATCAGCAGGGTGGGTTCGGCATCGTCGATGCGCAGCGCCAGGTTGTGCGCGGCGAAGCCGCCGAACACGACGGAATGGATGGCGCCGATGCGTGCGCAGGCCAGCATCGCGAACACGGCTTCGGCGATGTTGGGCAGGTAGATGACGACGCGGTCGCCCTTCCCCACGCCCAGCGCCTGCATCACCGCGGCGAAGGCGTTCACCTCGTGGTGCAGCTCGCGGTAGCTGATCTCGCGGGTGGTGCCGGTCTCGGTGGAGACGGCCACGATGGCCAGCTGGTCGCCTCGCGCCTCGAGGTGGCGGTCGACCGCGTTGTGGCAGAGGTTGGTGGTGCCACCGACGAACCAGCGGCGGAACGGCGGGTTGCTTTGGTCGAGGATGTGCCGCGGCGGCACCTGCCAGTCGATCAGCTTCGCCTGCTCGCCCCAGAACGCCTCGGGTTCATCGACGGAACGGCGCCAGGTGTCCTCGTAGCCCATACGGTTGCCTCCGGTGGTCAGGCGAGGTTAGCCCGCGTGGGTTGGGCGGTGCATTCCGACCTTGGTAGTAGCGGTGGTGGGTGGCGGGTGATGGGTGGTGGGAGTGGCATCCGTGAAACCCTCACGGAATACCTTGCCACTCCCATCTCCCATCTCCTGCTCAATACGCCTCGCGAAAAGATGTCGCCCACGGGGTGGGCTCCTACGCGGGTGCTACTTCTTGCCCTGCCCGGGCCGCGCTACGTCATACATCTCCCACGCGATCTTCTTCAGCAGCGCCTGGCGGTCGTCGCCTTCGGTGTACAGGTCGAAGTGGGTCTTGTCCGGGAGGAAGCGGATGTCGCTTTTCGCACCGAGGCCATCGAGTGTTTCTTTGAGCAATTTCGCAGAGCCGTCGAGGTAGAAGGTATCCGCGGTGCCGACGATGAGGTGGATCTTGCCGTCGAGGTCGGGCTTCAGTGCCGGCCATTGGGTTCGCAGCCGCTGCGAAATGTCGTAGTGGTCACGCCAGTATGCGGCGACCGTAGGGTCGACCGCCCCCGTGTCGCGGTTGAACATGGGCATGGGGCGGCCATCCTTGCCGCGCGGCGAGAACACCCACTCGAACGACGCCAGCTGGCCGCCGTACGCACCCAGCACGCGCTCGAGGCGGGCGAAGGTCTCGAACGTGGCGATGACCTGGCCCTTGTCGCGCACTAGCGGGTTGGCCGAGCCATCGGGCTTCTTGTAGGCGTTGGCATCCGGCCGGTAGAGGTCGATGCCGGTGAAGTCGTGGAAATCGCTTGGGTCGGGCGAGGTCGACCACGTGCCGCCGAAGATCTGCGGGTAGCGCGTCTGCAACCACAGCGTGGCCCAGCCGCCCGACGAATGGCCGTTGAGGAAGCGGCCGCTGGTCTTGCCATCCATGCGGTAGCGGGTTTCCAGCCACGGAATGTATTCGGTGGTGAGCGCCTGGCCCCACGGGCCGTTGTTCACCGAGTCGGCGAACTCATGGGTGCCGGTGGGGCCGGATTCGTCGAGGAGCACCCAGATCATCGGGGGCATCTCTTTCTTCGCCATGGCATCCCACACCGTGGCGATGGTGCCGGCGTAGCGGTCGAAGCCGCCGCCGAAACCGTGCGTGAGGTACACGACGGGGTAGCTGGCCTTGCCCTGCTCGTAACCGGGGGGCGTCAGCACCCACGCCCGGATCGACTGCGGGTACCCACCGAACGCGGTGAGCGCCTTGCTCTGCAGGGTCTCCTCGTGGGCGTGCTTGCGTGCTTCCGGCAGCACGTCACGGACCGCCTTGGGCGCGGTCGGCGGCAGGGCCCACACGTCGCGCTCCGGCACCACCCTGGTGAGCTTCAGGGCTGGGATGGCGCCCTTGCCCGTGATCTTCACCGGCGTGACCTCGCTGATGAGGTCGCCGGCGCGGCGGCCGCCGTAGTTGTAGTCGTTGCCCACGTCGAGCACGGCCTGGAACAGGTAGTCGCCGGGCGGCAGGCTGGAGAAGCCCGCCGGGAAGGCCTCGCCATCGGTGTCGAGGTCGACCGACTGGCCCGGGGCGATCCAGCTGACCTCGCGGCCGGCCACGGAGACGGCCTCGGGGTGGAACGGGTTGGTGTCCACTTCCTCCACCTTGCCCTCCTTCGCGGCCGCCTTTGCCTTGTCGGCCGGGGCGGCGAAGACCAGCAGCCGGCCCGAGGTGCCCTTGTCGGTGCCGCCCTCGAGGGTGACGCGGACGATGCGATGGGTGGCTGGTGCGCCATCGGCGTGCGCGGCGGCGCCGCAGGCCAGGAGCGTCAGCGCCAGCGCGGCGCGGATGGGGGTGTGCTTCATCAGGTGGTCCCTTCGACGGGCCGCGCGCAGGCGGCGTGGCAACATGGCCGATCCTGCCACGAGTCGCGGAGCCGACGGAACATGACTGTTGACTGGATCAGCCGCCACGCCCTCTCGCTGTGGGGACTGCTGCTCGCCGTCGCCCTGCTCGGCGCGGACGTGGCCTGGCGGCGCACGGTGCGCCGCCGCGAAGGGCTCGACCCCGCCGCGCGAAGCTTCCTCCGGCCGACGACCGCCGCGGCCGTCGTCGTCGCCATGCTGGTCATCGCCTCGGTCATCGCGGTGGAGGTACGCGAGCAGGCGGGCCTGACGCTGTTCGACGCGTCGCTGGCCAGCGACCTGCGCGCGAACATGCCTCTGCCCGTGCTGCACGCCATCGCGTGGCTTACCCAGCTGGGCAACCCCGTGGCGCTCGCCGTCGTGACCGGCGTGGTCACGATCGCCCTGGCCGCGCGCGGGCACCGCCGGCTGGCCGCCACGTGGCTCGTGGCCCTGGCCGGCACGGCCCTCATCAACACGGCGCTGAAGCACGTGTTCCAGCGCGAAAGGCCGCTGCACGACCACGGGTTCATCGTCGAGCACACCTTCAGCTTCCCCAGCGGGCATGCCTCGGGCTCGATGGTGTTCTATGGGATGCTCGCCTACGTGCTGCTGGTGCTGACCCCGCCGCGATGGCACCGCACCGTGGTGGTGGCCGCCGTGGCCTTCATCACCATCGTGGGCATCAGCCGCATCCTGCTGCAGGTGCATTACTTCAGCGACGTGATGGCTGGCTACGCCACCGGCCTGGCCTGGCTCACGCTCTGCGTGGGCAGCGCCGAGCACGCCCGCCTGCGCGAGGGCCGGGCGGCACGCGCGTAATTTCATGCGGCCAACACACGGCCAATGCTGATCTTGGCGGCATGCCCAATGACATGCCCTTCGCCATCGTGATGAATGCCGGCTCCGGCCGCGGGGATACGGAGCAAGCCCGCGAGGCGATCCGTGCCACGCTGGACGCCGCCGGCCGCGCGCATAAGTTCTTCCTCATCGACGAGGCGCACCCCATCCGCGACGTGGTGGCCGAAGCCGCCGCGCATGCGAAGAAGGAAGGCGGCGTGCTGGTGGCGTCCGGCGGCGACGGCACCATCAACTGCGTCGCCGGCACCGCCTGGCGCGAACAGATCCCCATGGGCGTGTTGCCGCAGGGCACGTTCAATTTCTTCGGCCGCTCGCACAACATCCCCGCCGACCCCGTCGCCGCCACCGAGGGCCTGCTGCGCGGCACGCCGCGCAACGTGCAGGTGGGCATGGTGAACGACCGGCTCTTCCTCGTGAACGGCAGCCTGGGCCTTTACCCCCAGGTGCTGGAGGACCGCGAAGCGTGGAAACAACGCTTCGGCCGCCACCGCCTCGTCGCGTTGTGGTCGGGCCTGGCCACGATGATGCGCGGCTACCGGCCGCTGCGGATCGAGGTGAGCGATGGCACGCAGGCACGCCAGCTGCGCACGCCCACGCTGTTCGTCGGCAACAACGCGCTGCAGTTGGAGATCATCGGCCTGCCCGAGGCGGAGCACGTGTTCCGCAACGACGGCACGCTGGCCGGGCTGGTGCTGAAACCCATGGGCCGCCTGACCATGCTGGGCCTCATCCTGCGCGGCGCACTGGGCCGGCTGGGCGATGCCGAGAACGCCGTGAGCTTTCCCTTCCGCGATATCACCGTCACGCCAAGGCACCACCGCCGGAAGATGAAGGTGGCCGTCGACGGCGAGATCGAGTGGCTCGACCCGCCCATCGTCTTCCGCGCGGCGCCACGCCCGCTCGTCCTGGTCACCGACGGCGAGCGCAAGCCGGGGGAGGACCCGGGTTGAGCGTGTTCGTCCAGGTCTCCGACCCGCATTTCGGTACCGAGCGCCCGGAGGTGGTCGCTGCGTTGCAACGGCTCATCACCACGATGGCGCCAGACCTCGTGATTCTCTCCGGTGACGTGACCCAGCGGGCGACGCGCGAGCAGTTCGCGGCGGCGCGGCGATTCGTCGATGCCTATGCGCGCCCGACGCTCGTCGTGCCCGGGAACCATGACGTGCCGTTGGTGAACCTGGTGGCGCGCGCGCTGAACCCGTTCGGCCGGTATCGCGATGTTTTCGGCGATGACCTGGAGCCCGTGCACGAGAGTGCCGATGCGCTGGTCATCGGCATCAACACCGTGCGCCCCGCGCGGCACAAGAACGGCGAAGTATCCGACCGCCAGATCGCCCGCGTGTGCGAACGCCTGCGCGCGGCGCGCGACGAGCAGCTGCGTATCGTCGTCACCCACCAGCCGGTGCACGTCATCCGCGAGAAGGACATCGCCAACCTGCTCATCAACCATGAAGCGGCCATCAAGGCCTGGGCGGCCGCAGGCGCCGACCTCGTGCTGGGCGGGCACATCCACCTGCCCTACGTGCGGCCGTTGAACACCGAGGCACGCCAGCTGGCCAGCGAGCTGTGGTCGGTGCAGGCGGGCACGGCCACGTCGACGCGCATCCGCGAAGGCATCAGCAATTCAGTCCATGTCATACGCCACGATGCGGCGTCGGATCGTGCGGTTTGCCTCGTGGAGCAATGGGACTATGACGAGGGAAGGCTGGCGTTCAAGGCCGGGGCGATGACGACGATTCCACTGGAGCGCTACTCGCTGCCGTAGGAGCCCACCCTGTGGGCGACATCTTTTGGCGTGCTCCCACAGGTTTCTGTTCCCACATGCAGTCAGACGTAGTGCATCTTGCGGGCGACGCCGCCGTCGACCGTGATGTTCTCGCCCGTGATGAAACCTGCCTGCGACGACAACAGGAACACCGCTAGCGCCCCGATATCGGGCGGCACGCCAGCGCGGCCCACGGGGTGTTGCGCATGGTCGGCGGCGGAGAGCTTCGCCTTCTTGCGCACCGAGGGCTTCTTCCAGTCGTCCACGACGATCCAGCCGGGGTTGATGGCGTTGACGCGCACCGGCCCCGCGCTGACGGCGAGCGCGTGCGTGAACGCCAGCATGCCGCCCTTGCTCGCCGCGTAGGCTTCGCTGTGCGGCTCGGACTGGTGGGCACGCGTGGATGCGATGTTCACGATGGCGCCGTTCACATGCTTCAACGACGGCAGCGCGTGCTTGCAGCAGAGGAACACGCCGCCGAGGTTGGTCTCGATGCGGTGCTTCCACTCGGCCCAATCCATCGCCTCGATCGGGTCGTTGTGCGGGTTGGCGATGCCGGCGTTGTTCACGAGGCCATCGATGCGGCCAAAGCGTTTCAGTGCCGCGGCGACGAACCGTATCACGCTGGCTTCTTTCGATACATCGAGCACATGGAACGCGGCCCGCTCGCCGGCCTGCCATTCGTCGAGGCAAGCCTTGCCCGCTTCCGCGTCCAGGTCGCCGATGACGACGTTGCCACCCGCTTCCAGCACCGCCTGGGCGATGCCCTTGCCCACGCCCTGGGCGCCGCCGGTGACCAGCACCACCTTGCCCGGCCACTCGCTGGCCGCGGCGCCGGGTGTCGGCGAGGCATGTTTCGGTTCGACCATGGCGTGGCTCCGGCGGCTTCGGGGAACGCACTCTATACCGCCGGCCCCATGCAGGTTACGTGGAGCGGTAGTAGTCCACCATGCGGTAGCGCCGCGCATAGAGGCCGAACGCCAGCGCGGCCACGCCCGCGAACGCGGCGAAGAAGAACATCTGGAACGCCGTGGCGCCCATGCCCGTGCTGGCGATGCCGGCCAGCACGGCGTCGTTGCGCACACCCGCGTTGGCCAGCAGCACCCACAGGTTGCCCACGGTGACACTGAGGGTCCAGAAGCTCATCAGCGTGCCCTTCATCGCCGGGGGCGCCTGGCTGTAGGCGAACTCCAGGCCAGTGGCCGAGACAAGCACCTCGCCCATCGTCAGGAACACATAGGGCAGCACCTGCCAGGCGATGTGCACCGGGCTGCCGCCGTCGAGCGCCAGCTGCAGCATGCCGACCACCACCCATGCGATGGCCGAGAACGCGATGCCTGCCGTCATGCGCCGCAACGCGGTCGGCTCGATGCCCCAGCGGCGCAGCATCGGGTACAGCACCAGGTTGTTGAACGGGATCAGCAACAACACGAGCGCCGGGTTCACGGCCTGCATCTGCGCGGGGTGCAACCAGCCAGGCGCTTGCATCGCGTTGGCCTGCAGCACCCACGTCGAGGCCTTCTGGTCGAACAGCGACCAGAACGGCGTGACCAGCGCGAACACCACCAGCACGCGCAGCACCACGCCAACGCCCTCGATGGCCTCGGCAGGGTGCAGGCCGCGCACGCGGTCGAGCTGCAGCTGCGTACCCACCACCATGCCCGCGAGCAGCAGCACCAACGCGACACACAGTGCCGCGACGATGCCGAGCACGGGCACCAGCGCCAGCGAGCCAAGCGCGAGCGCCACGGCCACGACGAACACCGCGAGGCCCGGCCTGCCCTGCCCCGGCGCCCGCGCCAGCAGCGCGCTTTTCACCACCTGCGCGAAGCCGTGCGGGTCGCGCCGCGTGGGTGGCTGCATGACGTAGTGCTTGCGGCCCATCCAGAACACGAGCGTGGCGATGGCCATCAGCGCGCCCGGCAGGCCAAACGCCACCGCGGCGCCGTACTGGCGCAGGAAGAACGGCATGAGCAACGAAGCGAGGAACGAGCCGACGTTGATGATCCAGTAGAAGGCGTCGAAGACCACCTTGGCAAGGTGCCGGTTGCCCTCGTCGAACTGGTCGCCGACGAAGGCGGCCACGCACGGCTTGATGCCGCCCGCCCCCAGCGCGATAAGCGCCAGGCCGGTATAGAACCCCGCCACGCTGTGTTCGAACAGCGCCAGGCACAAGTGCCCGATGCAGTACACGAGGCTCAGCCACAGCACGGTGCGGTACTTGCCCAGGAACCGGTCGGCCAGCCAGCCCCCCAGCAATGGGAAGAAATACACGCCGATGACGAAGGTGTGGAACACATCCTTCGCCGCACCCGGGCGGGCGGCCTCGGGCAGGTAGAGCAGCAGCGAACTCACCAGGAACGGCGTGAGGATGTTCCGCATGCCGTAGAAGCTGAAACGCTCGCACCCCTCGTTGCCGATGATGAAGGGAACCTGCCGGGGTAGCCGCGCGCGGGGCGCCGCCTCGATTTCCAAAGCACTCATGCACTTACCGGGTGATGGACCACGAAGGGCAGGATCCTAAACGAATTGGTCAGGGGCGCCGCGCTACGCTAGCGGCCTGTCCACGCCCGGAGCGACCATGCACGCCATCCCCACCGGCCTCATTGGCTACGGCACCGCAGGCGCTTTCTTCCATGCGCCGCTCATCGCGGCCGCGGAAGGCCTGCGCCTGGCGGCCATCGGCAGCCGCCGCATCGACGAGACATCCCGTGACTTTCCCGAAGCCCGGGCGTACGAAAATCCTCAAGATTTGATCAACGACCCGGCCATCGAGCTGGTCGTCATCGCGGCCCCGAACGATGCCCATGCCCCGCTGGCGCGTGCCGCGCTCGAGGCCGGCAAGCACGTCGTGGTCGACAAGCCCTTCACCCTCACCGCGGCCGACGCCGACGCGTTGATCGCGCTGGCGGCGGAGAAGCGCCGGCACCTCTCCGTCTTCCAGAACCGCCGCTGGGATAACGACTTCCTCACCGTGCGCCGCCTCGTCGAAGATGGGCGCCTGGGCGAGGTCGCTTACTTCGAGGCCCATTTCGACCGCTTCCGTCCCGAGATCAAGCAGGGTTGGCGGGAAACCGACGTGCCGGGCTCGGGCCTGCTTTACGACCTCGGCGCGCATCTCATCGACCAGGCCCTGGTGCTGTTCGGCCTGCCCCGCGCGGTCACGGCGGATGTGACACGCCAGCGCGCGGCGGCGAAGGTCGACGATTATTTCCACCTCGTGCTCGATTACGGCCCGCGCCGCGCCGTGCTGCACGCCTCGGTGCTCGTGCGCGACCCGGGGCCGCGCTACCTCGTGCACGGCGACGGCGGCAGCTTCGTGAAGTACGGCCTCGATGGGCAGGAAGCTGCGCTGCGCGAAGGCAAGCGGCCAGGTGGTGCCGGCTGGGGCGAGGACGATCCGGGGCTGTTCGGGCGTTTCACCGATGCCGACGGCACCAGCACCACGATCGATACGCTGCCGGGGCGGTATACCGCCTACTACGACGGCGTGGCCGCGGCGATCCGTGGCGAGGGCGAGCTGCCGGTGTCGGCGCGCGAGGCGCGGGATGTGATCCGCGTTATTGAAGCTGCGCAGGTTTCGGCGCGGGAAAGGCGCACGGTGGCGTTCTAGGAGCCGTCGCGCGCAAGCGCGCTCCCACAGGGTAGGCGGGCATCCGATCGCTTGTGGGAGCGCGCTTGCGCGCGATGCCTACCGGTCGCCGGTGGCGACCGGCCTCGCGCGATCCGAAACCCACCCCGACCACGACGGCGCATACAGCCGCGAGCCGCACAGGCCCGCGTATTCCATCGCCAGCAGGTTATGGCACGCGGTGACGCCGGAGCCGCACATATGCACCACGTCTTCCGCCGGGTGCGGCCCGATGATGGCTTCGAATGCCTTGCGCAGTTCCTCGGGCCGGCGGAAGAAGCCGTTGGCGTCGAGGTTGTCGGCGAAGGGCCGGTTGCGCGCGCCGGGCACATGGCCGGCGACGGGGTCGAGCGGCTCCACCTCGCCGCGGTAGCGCGGCGTGGCGCGTGCGTCGATGAGCACGAAGCGGCCGCTGGCAAGTTCGGCGCTGAGTTCTTCCGCCGTGACGGTGCCCGCCGCGTCGAAGCAGGCATCCACGCTGGTGGGTGCGCGCGCCGGCACCACGCTGTCGACCGGCAGCTTCGCCGCCAGCCACGCGGGCCAGCCGCCGTCGAGCACGGCGACGTTGTCGAGCCCGGCCAGCCGCGCCAGCCACCAGAAACGCGCGGCGGCGAGCGCGCCGCCTGCGCCGTCGTAGGCGATGACCTGGGTATCCGGGCGCCAGCCGATGCGCGACAGGAACGCTTCGAACGCGGCCCGCCCGGGCAACGGGTGGCGGCCGCGGCCATTCGCGGGCGTGCCCATGTCGGCCAGCTCGCGGTCGAGGTCGGCGCGCACCGCGCCAGCGATGTGCGCCTCGGCGTAATCGCGGTCGCCCTTGCCGGCATCGGCGAGGTCGAATCGGCAATCGACGAACAGCACGTCGGTGGCCGGCAGGTTCGCGGCGGTGGCCGCGTCGACGAGGGTGCGTGAGATCAGCATGGCTGGTGCCCCATCCGCTTAAGCAGGTTGAACAGCATGGCTGCGGTGGCGCCCCAGATGCGGTAGCCCGCGTGCAGGAACTCCACCATTTCGCGGTTGTGGCCGCGGAAATCCATGCGGTAACGGCGCAGGTTGGCCGGGTCGGTGAAGAAACCGAACGGCACTTCGAACACTTCGGCCACCTCGCCCGGGTCGGGCTTCAGCGGCGCATCGGCCGCGATGCGCGCGACGACGGGCGTGACGCTGAACCCGCTGATGGTTTCCATGGCCTCGAGGTAGCCCAAAGGCGTGACGAAGCGCTCCTCGAGGCCGATCTCTTCGCGGCTTTCGCGCAAGGCGGTGGCGACGACATCGGCATCGCTCGCTTCGACGCGGCCACCCGGGAACGCCACCTGCCCCGCGTGCTGCTGCAGGGTGTCGGTGCGCAGGGTGAACAGCACGTTCTGTTCGCGGTCGTCGCGGATGCCGATGAGCACCGCGGCGCGGCGGCGCGGCACGTCGCCGATGAGGCGGACCATGTCGTCGTGGTTCCAGCCGTGCGGCCCCGGGGGTGCTTCGAGGGGAAGCAACGCACCATGCAGCCGCGCCAGCAGGTCGTCCATCAGCCCGCCTGCCGGTGGGGCAGCACTTCGTCCATGATCCACAGCTTCTCCTCGTCGCTGAGCGTGCGCCAGGCCGCGATCTCGCCGCCGGTGCGCAGGCAGCCTTCGCAAAGGCCACGCGCATCAAGCCGGCAGACACCGGTGCAAGGCGTGAGGGGCAGGCTGGCAGGCGGGAGGGGGGCGATGGCCATGTCGCCGGCCATCATAGCGCGGGCGGCTTACGGGCGGATGCCCACCAGCTCGATCTCGAACACCAGGGCCTCGTTGGGGCCGATGCGCGGCAGCTCGCCGCGCTCGCCGTAGGCAAGCTGCGGCGGGATCACCACCTTCCATTTATCGCCCACGTGCATGCGCGGAATCACATCCTGCCAGCCCGGGATGACCCGGTTCACGGTGAAGGTGACGGGCTTGCCGTGCGCGTAGGAGCTGTCGAACTCGGTGCCGTCGATGAGCGCGCCGCGGTAATTGACCACGACGGTGCTGGTGACCTGGGCCTGCGGGCCGTTGCCGCGCGCCAGCACGTTGTACTGGATGCCCGAGGGCAACGTGACCACGCCGGCCTTGGTCTTGTTCTTCGCGAGGAAATCGGCGCTGCGCTGCGCGTTGCCGGTGGCTACGCGGCGGAAGGCCACGACCGAATCGCGCTGCACCTTGGCGTCGAAGTTCACCAGCTGTTGCTGCATCACATCGATGGGCACGCCGGGGGCGCGCTTGGCGTAGCCATCCTGCAGGGCCTTGACCAGGGTGGCGATGTCGACATCCGGCTGCGCGCTGTTCGCGAACTGCGTGCCGATCTGGTAGCCGATGGCGTACGACAGCTTGGTCTTGTCGATGGCCGGCGCGCCGCTGGCGGGCACGCTGCTGGCAGGCGCCGGCGGCGCCGCCTGGGCGAAGGCCGTGCCGCAGCACAGGCCCATGGCAATGACAAACAGACGCTGGGGTGACATCCCGTTCTCCGTGGACCCGGTTACCCGGGCACGCGTGGAGGATAGTCCATCAGGCCGGCCCGGTGCCCGTACGCCCTGAGACGCCATTCGGGGGGCAAAGGTTCCCCTGTTACCATCCGCGCTCCCACCACCCGCCGGACCTGACCATGGCCTTCCGCACCCTGACCACCGCCGACCGCGGCGCCGTCCGCACCATCACCGTCAACCGCCCCGACAAGCTCAACGCGCTGAACCGCGAGACGATCGGCGAGCTGACCCTCGCGTTCCGCCAGGCCCAGCAGGACGACGCCGTGCGCGTGGTGGTGCTGGCGGGCGCGGGCGAGAAGGCCTTCGTGGCCGGCGCGGATATCTCCGAGATGACCGCGTGGTCGCCGGTGAAGGCCCAGGCCGCGTCGCTGGCGGGCCAGCAGCTGATGCTCACCATCGAGCGCCTTGGCAAGCCGGTGCTGGCGAAGATCCAGGGCTACGCCCTGGGCGGCGGCATGGAACTGGCCATGGCCTGCCACCTGCGCGTCGCGAGTGAGAAAGCGAAGTTCGGCCAGCCGGAGATCGGCCTCGGGCTGATCCCGGGCTTTGGCGGCACGCAGCGCCTCACGCGCCTCACCGGCCGTGGCGCCGCCCTGGAACTGTGTCTGCTGGGCCAGCAGATCGACGCGGCGCGCGCCGAGCGGCTGGGCATCGTCACGCGCGTGGTGCCTGCGGACGAACTCGACGCCACGGTGGATGCCATGGCCGACCAGCTGGCCGCCGCGGCGCCGCTTGCGCTGAAGGGCATCCTCGATGCCGTGATCGAAGGCGGCGAATGCGCGATCGACCAGGGCCTTGCGTTTGAAACGCAGGGCTTCGCCATCGCGTTCTCGACGGAGGATATGCGCGAAGGCACCACGGCGTTCCTCGAGCGCCGCAAGCCCGCTTTCAAGGGCGTTTGAAGAGCATCGCGCGCAAGCGCGCTCCCACAGATTCAACCCTGTAGGGGCGCGCTTGCGCGCGAAAAACCAACAAGGCGAAGAAGCGGGAACCCTTAGTGGTGCCCACCCCGGTAATTCTTCTCACCCGCCGTCACCCGCACATCCAGCCGGTTCTCCGGCGGCGCCAGCGGGCACGTCGCATAGGGCGTGAACGCGCATGGCGGGTTGCGCGCCTGGTTGAAATCGAGCACCAGCTTGCCGTCTTTCGCCAGCGGCGTATCGAGGAAACGCGCGGCGCCGTAGGTCTCCTTGCCGCTGGTGCGGTCGGCGAAGACGAAGAACAGCGAGTTCGGTTCTTCCTGGATGGGGAAAAGCTCGAACGTGTGGCCGTCGCGGGTGAACACGGCCTTGCCCGGCACCTTCTCCTTGTCGATGGTGCCCAGCACCGAACCGATCTCGAGTTCATGCGGCGGATCGAACGGCACCCAGTCGGCCACGACGCGCCACGATGGGTCGATGGGGAAATAGTCGAGGCCGAGGAAGTGCGTGCGGGTCTGCGCGTTTTCGTCTTTCACGCGCAGCGCCTTGCGGCCGTCGCGGGCGATGACGAAGAACTGCGCGGAACCGAAACGCACGTCGGTGGGCTTGCGGCCGTCGGCGTCGTCGACCAGCGTGGCACGCTCCACCTCGCGGCCATCGACGAGCGCGCCACTGCCTTTCGCCAGCTCGATGGTGGCGGCACCGTTAGCGTCCAGCGTGATGGTGCCCAGGTGCGGGGGGCCCGCTTTTAGCACGATGTCGTTGTCGGCCGCGCTGCCCACGCGATTCGCGCCCGGCTCCAGCCATTCCAGGCCGATGAGGCTCAGCCAGCCATCCGGTGCCGTGAGCGCGGCAAGCCGTTCGGCGCGCGCCTTTTCCACGGTGGCCTGGAGATCGTCGGCGGCAAGGGCGTTGCTGGTCGTCATGGCGACGGCGGAAGCGAGGGCAAGTGACTTGAACATACGAACCTCATGGAAACAGGCGTCTCGTAGGAGCCCACCCCGTGGGCGACATCTTTTGCGACAACCTGCGGGGGCCTTGGCGCGTGTCGCGAAGAGCTGTCGCCCACGGGGTGGGCTCCTACATTGGGGTTAGCGGCCGCGCAGGAAGAGTTTGTCCAGCTCGGCGAGCGAGAGCTGCACCCAGGTGGGGCGGCCGTGGTTGCATTGGCCGCTGCGTTCGGTGGCTTCCATTTCGCGCAGCAAGGCGTTCATTTCGGGAAGCCCCAGGCGGCGGCCGGCACGCACGGAACCGTGGCAGGCCATCGTCGAGAGCAGTTCGTTTTCCAGTTCTTCGAGGCGGCGCGAGCTGCCGTGCTGCGCGAGCTCGGCCAGCACGTCGCGCGTGAGCTGCGCCACGTCGGCGCCCTCGAGCAGCGAAGGGATACGGCGCACGACGACGCCGGACGGGCCGCTGCGCGACAGTTCGAGGCCCCAGTCGGCGAGCGCCTCGGCGTGTTCTTCCGCCGCCGCGGCTTCTTTCGCGCTGACGGCGATGGACAGCGGCACCAGCATCATCTGCGAACGCAGGCTGGCGGTGACGCGGCCATTTTTCAGTTTCTCGTACGTAATGCGCTCGTGCGCCGCGTGCATGTCCACCAGCACCATGCCGTGCGCGTTTTCCGCCAGCACGTAGATGTTCTTCAGCTGCGCGATGGCATAGCCCAGGGGCGGAATGTCATCGCCCTGCTCCGGGTCCTGCGCCAGCGTGGGCGACCACGACGCGGAGGGGCGCGGCGCGAAGCTGGTGGACGCGCTGTTCTGCGCCTCGCCGAACAGCGTGGCATAGCCCGCCAGCGGCTGCTCGCGCACGCCCAGGTTCAGCCGCGACTGGCTGGCCTGCTGCGGCCACGCGGGCATGGCGTGTGGCATGGGTTGCGATACACGCGATTCGAAGCCGCCCGTGGCCGCGGCGGCGACCGGCATGGCGGCTTCATTCGGCACGGCACCGGCGCGCGTCTGCGACAGGGCCTCGTGCAGCGTACGGAACAGGAAATCGTGGATGAGGCGCTGCTCGCGGAAGCGCACTTCGTTTTTCGCCGGGTGCACGTTGACGTCGACGCCCGCGGGGTCGAGTTCAAGGAACAGCACGAACACCGGGTGGCGGCCGTGGAACAGCACGTCGGCGTAGGCCTGGCGTACCGCATGCGCCACGATGCGGTCGCGGACGAGGCGGCCGTTGACGTAGAAATACTGCTGGTCGGCCTGCGAGCGCGACGCGGTGGGCAAGCCCACCCAGCCCGACAGGCGCAGGCCGGCCGCCTCGTGCTCCACGCGCAGCGCCTGGCCCGGGAAATCCGGGCCCAGCACTTCCGCCACCCGCGCCAGCGCCGCGTGCTCATCGCGCGCGGGCTTGAGCAGGCGCACGGGCTTGCCGTTGTGCGTGAGGCGGATATCGACGCCCTCGCGCGCCAGCGCCAGCGACTTCAGCAGGTCGTCGATGTGCGCGAACTCCGTGCGCTCGGCGCGGAGGAACTTGCGCCGCGCGGGCACGTTGTAGAAGAGATCGCGCACCTCGATGGTGGTGCCCGGCGGATGCTGCGCGGGGCGTGCATCGGTGTACTTGCCGCCGTCCACTTCGATGCGCCACGCGGCGTCCTGGCCGGCCTGGCGCGAGGTGAGCGAAAAGCGCGCGACGGACGAGACGGAGGCAAGGGCTTCGCCACGGAACCCCATGCTGGCCACGCGCTCGAGGTCGTCGAAGCTGGCGATCTTGCTGGTGGCATGCGAGGCCACGGCCAGGGGCAGTTCCTCGCGGGGGATGCCGCCGCCATCGTCGCGCACGCGGATGAGGCGCACGCCGCCCTGCTCGATGTCCACCTCGATGCGGCGGGCACCGGCATCGATGCTGTTCTCCACGAGTTCCTTCACCACCGAGGCGGGGCGCTCGATGACTTCACCGGCCGCGATCTGGTTGATCAGCTCGGGCGGTAGGGCACGGATGGGCATGGCTTGGGCCTGACTTGCGCGTTCAGGCTGGAAGGATAGAGCATCGCGCGCGAGCGCGCTCCCACCAGAGCACGTAGGTGGGCGGCCTTCCCTGTGGGAGCGCGCTTGCGCGCGATGCCCCGGCGATCAGCTAGATGGGATGACCATGACGCTACCGACCCGCACGGTATTGTCATTCATCTTGTTGGCCAACTTCAGCGCGCCGACCGAGACGCCGTACTGCTGGGCGATACCCGTCAGCGTCTCGCCGCGGCCCACGCGGTGCACGTCGCGGATGTTGTCGTCGGCGCGGCCCTTGCCGCCCTTCTTCGACGGCACGTCTGCCTTGGCGATCGTCTTCTTCGACGTGGCCGGGGCCTTGTCGGCCTTGTCGCTTTTTGCCACGGCCTTGGGCGCGGGCGTGTCGTCGGCGCTGTCGTCCGCGCCGCCTTCAGGCTCGACCGGTGCCGGCGTGGCCGCCACGTAGGTGCCGTTGCGGCGCGCGGCCTGGGCCGCGAACCACGTGCCTGGCGGGGGCATGGATTCGAAGTAGTTGCGCACGCCGCCGAGCACGGCGCTGGCCAGCTCTTCGCGGTGGCCTTCGTTACGCAGGCGGGTTTCTTCGGACGGGTTGGTGATGAACGCCGTCTCGACGAGGATGGAGGGCACGTCGGGCGAGCGCAGCACGACGAAGTTGGCGCGCTCGACATAGCCACGGTGCGTGGGGCCAAGGCGGCCCAGCGCCTTCAGCACGTTGCCGGCGATCTGCTCCGAGGCCTGCATGGCGTAGCCCTGCTGCAGGTCGAGCAGCACGGCCGCCAGGGAATCGTCCTTGTCGTCGAGCGAGACGCCGCCGACCAGGTCGGCGCGGTTTTCACGGTCGGCCAGCCAGCGGGCCGCCTCGGAGGTCTTGCCGCGGGGTGACAGCACCCACACCGACGAGCCCTTGGCGTCGCTGTTCTTGAACGCATCCGCATGGATGGACACGAACATGTCGGCATTGTGCTCGCGGGCGATCTGGTAGCGGCGCTTCAGCGGGATGAAGTAATCGCCATTGCGGGTCAGCACCGCCTGCATGCCCGGCTGGCGGTTGATCTGGTCGGCGAGCTCGCGGGCCACCATGAGGGTGACATCCTTCTCGCGCAGGCCCGTGGCGCCCTTGGCACCCGGATCCTCGCCGCCGTGGCCGGCATCGATGGCCACGACCACCTTGCGGCCACCACCGGCCATGGGCGGCACGCCCGGCGGCGGCGTGCGGCTGCCCTTCGCGCCCTTCTTCGTCGACACGAGCGCGACCGGCGCATCGGC
Source organism: Luteibacter yeojuensis (assembly GCF_000964085.1). Lineage (GTDB taxonomy): Bacteria > Pseudomonadota > Gammaproteobacteria > Xanthomonadales > Rhodanobacteraceae > Luteibacter > Luteibacter yeojuensis_A. Next base: position 20,191 of record NZ_JZRB01000058.1, on the reverse strand, counting down.
AGGTGCGTCGGCGACGGCCTTGGCCACGGCCGGGGTGACATCGTCGCCCGGGCTGTTGTCGCCCGGATCGGACTGGCCACCCGGGTAGAGGTCGAGCACCAGGCGGTAGCCGTAATCGCCGGCGGGCTTCAGGAGGAAGCTCTTCGGCTTGGCCTTCGCATCCACCGTGGCGGTAAGCCGGGCGCCACCGCCCTGCTTGCCCGTGCTCATGGACTTGAACAGGCCCTGCCCGCCCGGCGCCGAGAAATCGGATGCCACCGCGCTGCCGGCGATATCCAGCACCACGCTGCCCGGGGTATCGCCCTGGGACATCTTGTAGGTGGCCGGCCCGGAAAGATCGAAGACCACGCGCGTGTATTCGGGGCCAGCCCAGACGCGCGCGGACTTCACGTCTGCCGCGTTCGAGGCGGCAGGCGCCAGCGTCGCGACGGCGGTCACGCACGCAAGCAGCCCAAGTTTGATAGTGATTCCCCTCATACGGCCCGGATTGAACTGCATGCGCCCGCGGATTGCAAGATGTTTTCCCTTGCTAATCCATAACCTGCGAATACTTCGTCAACGGCCGTACAGGAATATCGCGCAAGCACCCAGAAATTTCCCACTCAAAGGCTGTCGACGATGCGCCGGCCCATCGCGGTACGCGGCTGGAACACCACCGCACGGCCGGTGCCGTCGTGGCGGAAGCTGAGCTCCAGGTCCACCGGTGGCAACGCGCCGGCGCCGCGCTCGGGCCACTCGACGAGGACGATGGCACCCGGTTCGGCGAGGCTGTCGAGGCCCAGCCATTCGAGTTCGCCGGGGTCGGCGATACGGTACAGGTCGAGGTGGAACGCCCGGCGGTCGCCGAATTCGTAACCCTCGACCAGGCTGTAGGTGGGGCTCTTGACCCGCTCGCCCACGCCCAGCGCTTGCAGGAACGCGCGGGCGAACGTGGTCTTGCCGGCGCCGAGGTCGCCGTGGAGGAAGGCCACGAGGCCATCGGGCAGCGCCTTCGCCAGGCGCTGGCCCAGGGCGATGGTGGCGGCTTCATCGGGCAGGGTGAGTTCCATCAGGCCTCCAGGCCATTGACGAGGCGGCGCAGCGGGTCGAGCAGGTCGCCGGCAAGCAGACCGCGCTCGCCGTGGCGGGCGGCGGCATCAGCCGCGCGGGCGTGCAGGCCCACACCGAGGCACGCGGCGTCGAAGGGTTCGCACCCCTGGGCCAGCAGGCCCGCGATGATGCCGGTCAGCGTATCGCCCATGCCGCCACTGGCCATGCCCGGGTTGCCCCAGGGGCACACGGCCACCCTGCCGTCGGGCGCGGCGATGAGGCTGCCGTTGCCCTTAAGCACCACCACGGCCGCGTACTTGCGGGCCAGCGTGCGCACGGCGTGGAAACGGTCGGCCTGCACGTCGGCGGTGGTGATGCCCAGCAGGCGGCTCGCCTCGCCCGGGTGCGGGGTGAGGACGATCGCCGCCGGCAGCACGCGCGGCTCGGCGTGCAGCAGGTTGAGGCCATCGGCGTCGAGCACCGTGGGCTTGCCGGCGTCGAGCGCGGTCTGCCACAGGGCGTGGCCCCAGGCGGCCTGGCCAATGCCGGGGCCCAGCGCGACGACCGAGGCCTTGTCGAGCATGGGTTGCAAGGTTTGCGGGCCATCCACGGCGTGGGCCATGAGCTCGGGCCGCGCGGCGTTCATGGCGAGGACGTGCTGCTCGCGCGTGGCGACGCTGACCAGCCCTGCCCCGGTGCGCGCGGCGGCTTCGGCCGCCATGCGCACGGCGCCGCCGGTACCGTGGTCGCCGCCGACGGCGAGGACGTGGCCGTTGCTGCCCTTGTGCGCATCGCGAGGGCGCGGCGGAAGGCCGCGAGGCGTGAGCAGCGTGGCGTCGGGCGCCTCGAGGATAGAGGCCGGGAGATCCAGCGGATGCAGCACGACCGTTCCGGCGAGTTCCGCCAGGTGCGTATGCAGGCCCCGCTTGTGGACGATGAAGGTGGCCGTGGCGTTGGCGCGGACGGCGACACCCGGCGCGGCGCCCGTATCCGCCGACAGGCCCGAGGGCACGTCGAGGGCCAGCACCGGGACGCCGGCCGCGTTGATGGCCTCGACAGCGGCCTTCGCTTCGCCCTCGGGCGCACGGTTCAGCCCCGTGCCGTAGAGGGCATCGACGATGACATCGGGCGTAGCGAGGGCGTCGTCGTCGACTGCAGCCGTGGCCGTGCCGCCCGCGTCGAGGAAGGCCTGCCGCGCGAGGGCGGCGTCCCCGCCCTCCTTCGGCATGCCCAGCGCCACCAGGTCGACATGCAGCCCGGCGGCCAGCGCATCGCGGCCGACGAGGTAGCCATCGCCCCCGTTGTTGCCGGCGCCGCACACGATGCGCAGATGGCGCGCCTCGGGCCACAGGCGGCGCAGCTGGGCGTAAGCGGCGGCCGCGGCACGAGCCATCAGCTCAAAGCCCGGGATGCCGAGCTCGTCGATGGCCCGCCGGTCGATGGCGCGCGCCTGGGCGGGCGTGAAGAGGGCGGTATCGAGGTGTGGGGCGCTCATCGTGGGGATTATAGAAGGGCCGGGTAAAATGGACGCATGCCCGCCGCCACCGACATCGATTACGCCGCCCTCGCCCGCGATATCAAACGCTGGGCGCTGGAACTCGGTTTCGCGGATGCCGGCATCGCGGGCACCGACCTGGGCCACGACGAGGCCTACCTGCAGCGCTGGCTGGCCGACGGCCACCATGGCGAGATGGATTACATGGCGCGCCACGGCACCCGGCGCAGCCGCCCGGCCGAGCTGGAGTCGGGCACGCTGCGCGTGGTGTCGGTGCGCATGGATTACATCCCGCCGGGCACGGCCAACGCGTGGGACGTGATCAACGACGGCGACAAGGCCTACATCGCCCGCTATGCGCTGGGCCGCGACTACCACAAGGTGATGCGCAACCGGCTGCAGAAACTGGCGTCGATGATCACCGGGCGCATCGGCGACTTCGCGTACCGCGCCTATGTCGACTCCGCCCCGGTGCTCGAGAAGGCCTTGGCCCGCAACGCCGGCCTGGGCTGGATCGGCAAGCACACGGTGGTGATCAACAAGCGCGCGGGTTCCTACTTCTTCCTCGGCGAGCTGTACACCAACCTGCCCCTCCCGGTGGATGAACCCGCCACCGCGCATTGCGGCAGCTGCCGTCGCTGCATCGATATCTGCCCCACGCAGGCCATCGTCGCCCCGTACCAGCTCGACGCGCGCAAGTGCATTTCCTATCTCACGATCGAACTCAAGGGCAGCATCCCCGAGGCGTTGCGCGCGCCGATGGGCAACCGCGTGTTCGGCTGCGACGACTGCCAGCTGATCTGCCCGTGGAACAAGTTCGCGCAGGAGGCGACGGAACCCGACTTCGCACCACGGCATAGCCTCGATAGGCCGAAGCTGGTAGAGCTGTTCGCGTGGAGCGAGGCGGAGTTCCTGGCGCGCACCGAGGGCATGGCCATTCGCCGCACGGGGTATGAAGGCTGGTTGCGGAACCTTGCCGTTGGGCTGGGCAACGCGCCAACCAGCGCCGAGGTGGTCGACGCCTTGCGGGCGCGGGCCGACGATGCGTCTGGCGTCGTGCGTGAGCACGTGGCGTGGGCGTTGCGGCGCCACGCCGGGGCATAGCGATAAGGGCTGTTGTAGGAGCCCACACCCGTGGGCGACAGCTCTTCGCGAAAAGCTGTCGCCCACGGGTGTGGGCTCCTACACGCGCTGGCTGTTACGCCATGCCACCCGATTTGCGGACGATGAGCATGGCCAGCTCGAGCGACTGCTCGTAGTTCAGGCGTGGATCCACCATCGACTTGTACGCGCGGTTCAGGTCCTGCTCGACCAGCCCACGGGCGCCACCGAGGCATTCGGTGACGTTCTCGCCGGTGAGCTCGAGGTGCACGCCACCGAGGCGGGTACCGGCCGCGGCGTGGATATCGAAGGCCTGGTCGAGCTCGCCCGCGATGTTGGCGAAGCGGCGCGTCTTGAAACCGTTGCTGGTGCTTTCGGTGTTGCCATGCATCGGGTCGGCCACCCACAGCACGCGGCGGCCTTCGCGCTTCACGGCCTCGAGCAGCGGCTGCAGCTGCGTGCCGATCTTGTCGTTGCCCATGCGGTGGATGAGCGTGAGGCGGCCCGGCTCATCGTTCGGGTTGAGCACGTCGATGAGGCGCAGCAGGTCGTCCGGCTGCACGGTGGGGCCGACCTTCACGGCAATGGGGTTGCGGATGCCACGGAAGTACTCGGTGTGCGCGCCATCGAGCGCCGCCGTACGCATGCCGATCCACGGGAAGTGGGTGGAGAGGTTGAACCAGCCATCCTGGCGCGGCACCTGGCGTGTCAGCGCTTCTTCGTAGTGCAGCAGCAGGGCTTCGTGCGACGTGTAGAAATCGACGCGCGAGTAGCTGGAGATGGACTGGCCGGCGAGTGTCTCCATGAAGCGGAGCGAATCACCGATGCTGGCCACCATGCGCTTGTACTCGGCGGCGAGCGGCGAATGCTCCACCCACGCCAGGTCCCAGTACTCCGGGTGGTGCAGGTCGGCGAAACCGCCGTCGATGAGCGCACGGACGAAGTTCATCGTCATGGCCGAGCGCGCGTGCGCCTTGATAAGGCGCTGCGGGTCGGCACGGCGTGCCTCGGCCGTGAACTCGGGGCTGTTGACCAGGTCGCCACGGAACGCCGGCAGCGTGACGCCATCGCGCGTTTCCGTATCGGCCGAGCGCGGCTTGGCGTACTGGCCCGCGAAGCGGCCCACGCGCAGCACGGGCTTTTTGAGGCCGTGGACGAGCACCAGGCTCATCTGCAGCAGCACCTTGAGTCGGTTGGAGATGATGGGGCTGGTGCAATCGGCGAAGCTCTCGGCGCAATCGCCGCCCTGGAGCAGGAAGCGTTCGCCGGCCTGGGCTTCGGCGATACGCTGCTTCAGCGTGAGGATTTCCCACGACGTGACCAGCGGCGGCAGCGCGCCAAGCTGGGCGAGCGACGCGTTGAGTTCGTCCTGGTTTTCATACGTGGGCTGCTGCAGGGCGGTCCGCGAACGCCAGGCGCCCGGCGCCCAGTCGGCGGCGGGGGCAGGAACGGCTTTGAGGGTGTGCGGCATGACGGCAGGCCTACGAGGTGGCGCCCTGGACGGCGCGGGAAGACGGACGGCGGGTGGTGCTGCGCAGGGCCAGCCAGGCCCATGCGGTGAGGATGACGAACCAGATGAGCGTCCAGGCCGGCATGGGCAGGCCGAGGATGGGCTCGATCTTGGCGCACTCACCGGAGCCGGTGAACGCGAGCTTGAGCATCTTCAGGAACGGGAACGAATCAAACAGGTAACCAAGGCCGGGGCCGCAGGCAGGCACCTGGTCGGCGGGCAGGCTCTGCAGCCACAGGTGCCGGCCGGCCGTGGCGATGCCCCAGGCACCGCCCAGGGTGATGAGCGCGGCGTACACGGCGCGCGCGCCCGGCCTGGCAGGGCCATGCAACGCGCCCACGAGGAAGAACAGGCCCATGATGCAAACGGCGATGCGCTGGAAGATGCACAGCGGGCACGGGTCGAGGTGCATCTGGTACTGCGCATACAGGGCAAAGCCCATGAGGCCGGCACAGACGAGGAAACCAGCGAGGTAGCGCGAACGGTACGACCAGGAGAACGGGTTCATGGGGGGATGGTGCGTTGCGGGACACCCACGTTAACTGGTTGTGCAGGGGTTTGTCAGTAGGCGGAAGAAGTTTCGTTTGTAACGACGTCAAGGACTTGCGTGCGCCAAGGCATTTCCCTGTGGGAGGGCGCTTGCGCGCGATGGCACCTGCGGTAAGTACATCGCGCGCAAGCGCGCTCCCACAGGCATAAAAAAAACCCCGGCTGGTTTCCCGGCCGGGGCTTTTGGTATCGCTTTGAGGCGAAGGACGCTTACTCGGCGTCGACCGCTTCGACTTCCGGGCGATCGACCAGCTCGACGTACGCCATCGGGGCGTTGTCGCCCGGGCGGAAGCCGCACTTGAGGATGCGCAGGTAGCCGCCGGGACGCTCGCGGTAGCGCGGGCCGAGCTCGACGAACAGCTTGCCGACGGCCTGCTTGTCGCGCAGGCGCGCAAAGGCTAGACGACGGTTGGCGACGCCATCGGTCTTGGCGAGCGTGATGAGCGGCTCGGCGACGCGACGGAGTTCCTTGGCCTTGGGAAGGGTGGTGCGGATCAGCTCGTGCTTGATCAGCGACGCGGCCATGTTCTTGAACATGGCTTCGCGGTGGCTGCTCGTGCGGTTGAGCTTGCGACCGGATTTCTGGTGGCGCATGGCGTTTACTCTCTATGGTCTGTTGTTATGGAAAGGCGGCCAGGATGAGCCGGCTTCCCGCGGTTACCCGCTATTCGAGGCTGTCAAAACGCCCCGTTATAAGAGCACGGCCTCTGTGGGCCGCTTTCGAAACCCGGCGGAAGTGCGCATGGCATCCACTGGCTGGTGCAAAAAACCGGGGCGATCAAGTGATCGCCCCGGGGGATATCAACCCAGCTGCATGCCGTGGGAAAGACCCGGCGGCGGCCAGTTTTCGAGCTTCATGCCGAGGGCGAGACCGCGACCGCCAAGGACGTCCTTGATTTCGGTCAGCGACTTCTTGCCCAGGTTCGGCGTCTTGAGCAGTTCGACTTCCGTCTTCTGCACGAGGTCGCCGATGTAGTAGATGCTCTCGGCCTTCAGGCAGTTCGCCGAACGGACGGTGAGCTCGAGGTCGTCGATGGGACGGAGCAGCAGCGGATCGAAACCGCCCTTCTCCGCCTTGGTCGAATCCGACTCGCGACGCGAGAAATCGCCAAAGACCGACAGCTGGTCGTTGATGATTTCAGCCGCCTTGCGGACGGCGTCTTCCGCACCGATGGTGCCGTTCGTTTCGATGTCGAGCACGAGCTTGTCGAGGTTGGTGCGCTGCTCGACACGAGCGGCGTCCACTTCGTAAGCCACGCGCAGCACCGGCGCGAACGACGCATCGAGCTGCAGACGGCCGATCGGCCGCGTCTCGTCATCCGGATGCTGGCGCGCGCTGGCGGGCTGGTAGCCGACGCCCTTGCGCACCTTGAGACGCATGTTCAGGGCCACGTCCTTGGTGAGGTGGCAAATCACATGATCCGGGTTGACGATCTCGACGGTGTGGTCGACGGCGATATCGCCCGCCGTGACCACGCCCTTGCCCTTCTTCGACAGCGTGAGGGTGACTTCATCACCGCTGTGCTGGCGAATGGCGACGTCCTTGAGGTTCAGGAGAACTTCAATGACATCTTCCTGGAGGCCTTCCAGGGTGGTGTACTCGTGCAGCACGCCGTCGATTTCGACCTCGACGATGGCGCTGCCCGGAATCGAAGAGAGCAGCACGCGGCGCAGCGCGTTGCCCAGGGTGTGGCCAAAACCACGCTCGAGCGGCTCGACCACCACCTTAGCGCGGTTCGCGCCAAGCTGCTCGACGCTGAGGCCACGAGGCCGCAGCACACTAGTTGACGATACTGCCATGCAAGGCTCCGGTGGATTACTTCGAGTAAAGCTCGACGATCAGGGCTTCGTTGATATCGGCCGGCAGATCACCACGATCCGGCACAGCCTTGAAGGTGCCTGCGAACTTCTTGCTGTCGACCTCGACCCACGTCGGACGGAGATCCATCGTGTCGTAGATCGTCGCCGCTTCCTGCACACGCAGCTGCGTGCGGGCCTTCTCGGTCAGCGAAACCTCATCGCCCGGGCGGACGTGGAACGAGGGAACGTTGACCTTCTTGCCGTTGACCGTCACCGACTTGTGGGCGACGAGCTGGCGGGCCTGGGCGCGGGTGACCGCGAAGCCCATGCGGTAGACGACGTTGTCGAGACGGCTTTCCAGGAGGCGAAGCAGGTTTTCACCCGTGTTGCCCTTCTGGGTCGAAGCCTTGGTGTAGTAGTTGCTGAACTGACGCTCGAGCACACCGTAGATGCGCTTGACCTTCTGCTTCTCACGAAGCTGAACAGCGTAGTCGGACAGGCGGGCGCGCTTGTTGGCGCCATGCTGGCCGGGCTTGTTTTCGAGCTTGCACTTGGAATCAAGCGCGCGGGCCGGGCTCTTCAGACCGAGGTCGGCACCTTCACGACGCGCAAGTTTGCAGGTAGCTCCACGATAACGGGCCATGGGTATGCTCCTTAGACGCGACGCTTCTTGGGGGGACGGCAGCCGTTATGCGGAATCGGCGTGACGTCGATAATGTTGAGCACCTTGTAGCCCAACGCATTGAGAGAACGCACGGCCGACTCGCGGCCCGGGCCGGGGCCCTTGATGCGAACTTCCACGGTCTTCACACCGTAGTCGCCAGCGGCGCGGCCAGCCTTTTCGGCGGCAACCTGCGCTGCGAACGGGGTCGACTTGCGCGAGCCGCGGAAACCCGCGCCGCCCGCCGTCGCCCACGACAGGGCATTGCCCTGGCGATCGGTGATCGTGACGATGGTGTTGTTGAAGGAAGCCTGCACGTGGGCCACGGCATCCGTGACAACGCGCTTGATCTTCTTCTTGGTCTTAACCGGCTTAGCCATAATCGGTATCCGTTACTTCTTGATCGGACGACGCGGACCCTTGCGGGTACGGGCGTTGGTACGCGTGCGCTGGCCGCGCACCGGCAGGCCGCGACGGTGGCGGAGGCCACGGTAGCAACCCAGGTCCATCAGACGCTTGACCGCCATGCCGATTTCGCGGCGGAGGTCGCCCTCGACGGTGTACTTGGCGATTTCAGCGCGGATCTTCTCGACCTCGCCCTCGCTCAACGACTTGATCTGCGTGGTCGGGACCACGCCAGCGTCGGTACAGACCTTCTTCGCCCGCGAACGGCCGATTCCGTAAATGCTCTGCAGGCCAACCCAGACATGCTTCTGGACCGGCAAATTGACACCCGCGATGCGCGCCATGATGTACTGTCTCCAATGTGCTTCGAGCGCGGTAAACGCGCAATTCTAACCTTGTTGAACCTAAACGGGAAGCCCTGCGGCGCCTCGCGCCACGGACACCCCTACTCGGGGACTTCCAGCCCAATCTCAGCCGCGGCGGAGATTGGACTTCTTAAGCAGACTCTCGTACTGGTGGCTGACGAGATGGGCCTGGACCTGTGCCGTGAAGTCCATCACCACCACCACCACGATCAGCAGCGAAGTGCCGCCGAAATAGAACGGGACGTGCCAGGCGTTCTGGAGGAACGAAGGCACCAGGCAGACCAGGACGATGTAAACCGCGCCGACACCGGTGAGACGGGTCATGACGCCATCGATATAGTCCGCCGTGGCCCGGCCCGGGCGGATGCCCGGGATGAGCGCGCCCGAACGCTTGAGGTTATCGGCCGTTTCCTGCGAATTGAACACGATCGCCGTATAGAAGAAGGCGAAACCGATCACCAGCACCGCGAACACGATGTCGTAGACCGGCTCACCCGGCGTCAGTGCCGTCGTGAGGCCCTGGAGCCAGCGCGACTGATGGGCCGAGCCGAACCAGGTGGCCGCCGTGGCCGGGAACAGCAGCAGGCTGCTGGCGAAGATCGGCGGAATGACGCCCGCCATGTTGATCTTCAGCGGCAGGTGCGACGTCTGGCGCTGGAACTGGCGCTGGTTGCCCTGCTTCGCGTAGTTCACGGTGATGCGCCGCTGGGCGCGCTCCATGAACACGACGAACGCCGTGACACCCAGGATGACCGCCACCACCATCAGCAGCTTCAGCACCGACAGCTCGCCGTTGTTGGCCATGGTGAGCGTATGCGCCACCGCGGCGGGCAGGCCAGCCACGATACCGGCGAAGATCAGCATCGAGATGCCGTTGCCGATACCGCGCTCGGTGATCTGCTCACCCAGCCACATCAGGAACATGGTGCCGGCGGTGAGGCCGACGACCGATGCCATGATGAAGCCGGCACCCGGCATGTAGACCACCGGCGCGCCGCCTGCCGCGACCTGCTTCTGCAGGGCGACCGCGATGCCGAAGGCCTGGAAGGCCGCGAGGCCGACCGTGCCGAAGCGGGTGTACATGGTCATCTTGCGACGACCCGACTCACCTTCCTTGCGCAGCGCCATCAGCGACGGGATGACCGAGCCCATCATCTGGACCACGATCGACGCCGAGATGTAAGGCACCACGCCGAGGGCGAACACCGAGAAGCGGGACAGCGAACCACCCGAGAACATGTTGACCATGTTCAGCAGGCCGCCGCCGCCTTCGACCAGGCTCGTCATCGCCTCGGGGTTCACGCCCGGGACCGGGATGAACGAACCAAGGCGGAAGACGATCAGCGCACCGATGAGGAAAAAGATGCGCTGACGCAGTTCCGTCAGTTTGCCCAGCGAGCCGAGCGAATTGCCCTGCGCTCCAGCCACTGGATTACTCCACCGTGCCGCCGGCGGCTTCGATGGCGGCCTTGGCACCGGCCGTCACGAGCACACCCTGCAGCTTCACGGCGCGGCTGATCTCACCCTTCAGCACGATCTTGATCTTCTTCGCGCGGCTGGAAACGAGACCAGCGGCGTGGAGGGCGATCGGATCGATGGTGTCGGCCTGGATCGAAGCCAGCTGGTACAGCATGACCTGCTCGGTGTCGGCCTTCTTCAGCGAGCGGAAGCCCACCTTGGGGAGGCGACGCTGCAGCGGCATCTGGCCGCCTTCGAAACCGACGCGATGGGTGTTACCAGCACGGGCATGCTGACCCTTGTGGCCGCGGCCGGCGGTCTTGCCGAGGCCGGAACCGATACCGCGGGCGACGCGGGTGCGGGTCTTGCGGGCGCCCTTGCCGGGCTTGATGTCGTTAAGACGCATGATGATTACTCCTCGACCCGGACCAGGTAGTAGACCGTGTTGATGAGGCCACGGACCTGCGGGGAATCCTTCAGTTCACGGACATCGTTGAGCTTGTTGAGGCCGAGGGCCTTGACGCTCAGGCGATGACGACCCTGCACGCCGCGCAGGCCCTTGACCAGGCGCACGCGGACGGTGCCGGCGGTTTCGTTGTTCTTAGCCATTGCCGAGGACCTCTTCGATCGTCTTGCCACGCTTGGCGGCGATGCGCTTCGGCGAGGCGACGGCCTGCAGACCCTTGATCGTCGCGCGGACGAGGTTGATCGGGTTGCGCGAGCCGACGGCCTTGGCCAGCACGTCCTTCACGCCGACCACTTCGAGGACAGCGCGCATGGCGCCGCCGGCGATGACGCCGGTACCCTGCGAGGCAGGCTGCATGTAGACGCGGGCCGCGCCGTGGTTAGCCTTGATGGCGTACCAGAGCGTGCCGTTGTTGAGTTCGATGGACACCATGTTGCGGCGGGCGCGTTCCATGGCCTTGGAGATGGCAACCGGCACTTCGCGCGCCTTGCCATAACCAAAACCGACGCGGCCTTCGCCATCGCCGACAACCGTCAGCGCGGTGAAGCTCATCTGGCGGCCACCCTTGACGGTCTTGGCCACGCGGTTGACGGCGATAAGCTTTTCAAGCATGCCGTCCGAATTTTCGCGATCAGTCGAGGACATCTCTTTTCCTGGTCGCCCGGATTTTCCGGGACTGTGTTTACGGCTTGGTCGCCGCTTGGAGTTGTAGGTGCATCGGGGTTCCGGCCCCTGGGGGCCGGAACCATGCCAGGCCTTAGAACTTCAGGCCGGCCTCACGAGCCGCATCGGCAAGCGCCTTGATGCGGCCGTGGTAACGGAAGCCCGAGCGGTCGAACGCAACGGACTCGACACCGGCGGCCTTGGCGCGCTCGGCGACAATGCGGCCCACCGTGGTGGCGGCTTCGACGTTCTTCTTGCTCTTGAGGCCATCGGCCACCGACTTCTGCACGGTCGAGGCGGCGGCCACGACGGTGCCGTTCGGTGCGAAGACCTGGGCGTAGAGGTGCTGGCCGGTGCGGTGCACGCTCAGGCGGTGGACGGCGAGCTCACGGATGTGGGCGCGGGTCGACTTGGCGCGGCGCAGGCGGGATTCGTTCTTGTTCATCGTCTCGTCTCCAGGAAGCGGATAGGCCGATTAGGCCTTCTTGGCTTCCTTCAGGATGATCTTCTCGCCGGCGTAGCGGACACCCTTGCCCTTGTACGGCTCGGGCGAACGGAACGCGCGGATCTTGGCGGCCACCTGGCCCACGAGCTGCTTGTCGGCGCCCTTGACCAGGACTTCCGTCTGCGTCGGGGTTTCGATGGTGATGCCTTCCGGCGCCTCGAAGACGACCGGGTGCGAGAAACCGAGCGAGAGGTTGATCGCCTTGCCCTGCATCTGCGCGCGGTAACCCACGCCGACCAGCTCGAGCTTCTTTTCGAAGCCGGTGGCGACGCCGGTGACCATGTTGGCGACGATCGCGCGGGCGGTGCCGCCGAACTTGTCGTCAGCGCCTTCGGCCAGGACGATGGTGGCCACGCCGTTTTCCTGCGCGAACGAGACGCCCGGCAGTTCGTGGGTGGTCAGGGTGCCCTTCGGGCCCTTGACGGAGACGGTGCCGTTGGCGACCGCGATTTCAACGCCCTTCGGGAGGGTGATGGGCTTCTTGGCTACACGTGACATGTGAGGACTCCTTACGCCACCTGGCCGATGACTTCGCCACCGAGACCCTTGGCACGGGCCTGCGCGTCGGTCAGCAGACCGGCGGAGGTGGAGATGATCGAGATACCCAGGCCACCGAGGACCTTCGGCAGCTCGTCCTTGCCGCGGTAGACGCGGAGACCCGAACGGCTGACACGGGAAATGGATTCGATGGCCGGACGGCCTTCGAAATACTTCAGCTTGATCTCGAGGACCGGCTTGCCGTTTTCATCGGCAACGCGGGCGTCGAGGACATAGCCTTCGTTCTGCAGGAGCTGGGCGAGGGCCAGCTTCATCTTCGACGACGGCATACGGACAACCGACTTGCCAGTGGCCTGGCTATTGCGGATGCGCGTAAACAGATCGGCGATGGGATCAGTCATGCTCATAGAAAAAACCCTTGAGAGTGCACCGATATCCGAATTACCGGAGATCTTTAAATTGTAAAGCCGACAAGGCGTCGGTCTGCATTGCGCAGACCGACGACTATATCAGGCTGTCGCGGGTTGGGCAACTTCTGCCCACCCCGTGCCCTGCCCCGCCGGCAAGCGGCGGGCGCCGGGTTTACCAGCTGGCCTTGCGCAGGCCCGGGACGTCGCCACGCATGGTGGCTTCACGCAGCTTGTTGCGGCCGAGGCCGAACTTGCTGTAGACGCCACGCGGGCGGCCCGTCAGGGCGCAACGGTTGCGCTGGCGGGACGGCGAAGCGTCACGCGGCAGCTTCTGCAGCTTGGTCTGGGCTTCCATCTTCTCGTCATACGAGGCGGTGGCGCTCAGAACGATCGCCTTCAGTTCGGCGCGCTTGGCGGCGTACTTCTTGACGAGCTTGGAGCGCTTTGCATCGCGCTCGATCATCGAGGTCTTGGCCATGATCTACCTGGTAATCAGTTACGGAACGGGAAGCTGAAAGCTTCCAGCAGTGCCTTGGCTTCTTCGTCGGACTTTGCGGTGGTGGTGATGGAGATATCCATACCGCGCAGCGCGTCGACCTGGTCGAAGTCGATTTCCGGGAAGATGATCTGTTCCTTGATGCCGAAGTTGTAGTTACCACGGCCATCGAAGGCACGGCCCGAGACACCACGGAAGTCGCGCGTACGCGGCAGCGAGATGTTGATCAGGCGGTCGAGGAACTCCCACATCTGGGCGCGGCGCAAGGTGACCTTGCAACCGATCGGCCAGCCGTCGCGGATCTTGAACGACGCGACCGAGACGCGGGCCTTCGTCGTGATCGGCTTCTGGCCGGCGATCTTGGCCATGTCGGCCACGGCGTTCTCGAGGATCTTCTTGTTACCGGCGGCTTCGCCGACGCCCATGTTGAGCGTGATCTTCGTGATGCGCGGGACTTCCATGACGTTCTGGTAACCGAAGCGCTCGGTGAGCTTCTTCATTACCGACTCTTTGTAAAACGTTTCAAGGCGGGTCATGACTTCGATTCCTTACGCGTCGACCACTTCGCCAGAGGCGAACACGCGCACCTTGCGCCCGTCCTCGAGCGTCTTGGTGCCCACGCGCTCGCCCTTGTTCGTGGCGGAGTTGAAGAGCTGGACATTGGAGATATGGATCGAGGCCTCACGCTCGACGATACCGCCAGGCTGGTTGGCCTGGGGGTTCGGCTTGGTGTGGCGCTTGATGACGTTGACGTTCGAGACGACCACGCGGTCGCCATCGACGCGCAGTACATCGCCGCGCTGGCCCTTGTTCTTGCCGGTGATCACGACGACGTGGTCACCCTTGCGGATACGGTTCATGTTCTGGCCTCCGCTCAGAGCACTTCGGGCGCGAGCGAGACGATCTTCATGAACTTCTCGCTGCGCAGCTCGCGGGTGACCGGCCCGAAGATACGGGTGCCGATCGGCTCGAGCTTGTTGTTGAGGATGACGGCCGCGTTACCGTCGAAACGGATGACGGAGCCATCGGGGCGGCGCACGCCCTTGGCGGTACGAACCACCACGGCGTTGTAGACCTCACCCTTCTTGACCTTGCCGCGCGGGATGGCGTCCTTGATCGTCACCTTGATCACATCGCCGACGCTGGCGTAACGGCGCTTCGAGCCGCCCAGCACCTTGATGCACATCATTTCTTTCGCGCCGCTGTTGTCAGCCGCGGAAAGCATGCTCTGTACCTGGATCATCGCAGCTCTCCTTAGACTTCAGCGCGCGTGACGATGGCGACCACGCGGTGATGCTTGGTCTTCGACAGCGGGCGGCATTCCGCGATACGCACCACGTCGCCCTCGTTCGCACCCGTTTCATCGTGTGCGTGGAGCTTGGTGGAGCGGCGGATGATCTTGCCGAGCAGCGGGTGCTGCACCTGGCGTTCGATCAGCACCGTGACCGTGTTGGTCATCTTGTTGCTGATGACGCGGCCTTCGAGGGTACGCGCCGTTTTCTGGTTATCGCTCATATCAGCCGTCCCTTACTTCTTCGCGCCGAGCACGAACTTCGTGCGGGCGATGTCGCGCCGAACGCGGCGCAGCTCGTGCGGCTGGGTAAGCTGACCGGAACCCTTCTGCATGCGCAGGTTGAACTGCTCCTTGCGAAGGTCCAGCAGATGCTGGTTCAGCTCTTCCGCCGACTTGTCTTTGATTTCTTTGATAGCCATTACATCACCGCCCTGGACACGAACTGCGTCTGGACCGAGAGCTTGGCGGCCGCAAGGCGCATGGCCTCGCGCGCGGTCGCTTCGTCGACACCTTCGATTTCATAAAGCATGCGGCCCGGCTGGATCAGAGCGACCCAGAACTCGACGCCACCCTTACCGGCACCCATGCGGACTTCGATGGGCTTGCGGGTGATCGGCTTGTCCGGGAACACGCGGATCCACAACTTGCCGCCACGCTTGACGTAGCGCGTGATGCAACGACGGGCCGCTTCGATCTGGCGCGCGGTCAGCTGACCGTGCGTCGTCGCCTTGAGGCCATACTCGCCAAAGCTCACGAGGTTGGAGTTGAATGCCAGGCCGTCGTTACGGCCCTTATGCATCTTGCGGTACTTGGTACGCTTCGGTTGCAACATGGCAACGCTCCTTACTTGGCAGAGCGCTCGCCACGCTCGCGGCGGTTTTCACCACCATCGCGACGCGACGACTGCTGCGGCTGCTGATCTTCCTTCGACGCCTCGGCCGTGGCGGCCGCGAGGTCGAAGATCTCGCCCTTGTACACCCACACCTTCACACCGATGATGCCGTACTGGGTCTTCGCTTCGGCGGTGCCGTAGTCGATGTCAGCGCGGAGGGTGTGGAGGGGCACGCGACCTTCGCGAGCCCACTCGGAGCGCGCGATCTCGGCGCCGTTAAGACGGCCGGAGACGTTGATCTTGATGCCCAGGGCGCCGAGGCGCATGGCGTTGCCAACCGAGCGCTTCATCGCGCGACGGAACATGATGCGGCGCTCGAGCTGCTGCGCGATCGACTCGGCAACGAGCTGGGCGTCGAGTTCCGGCTTGCGGACTTCGCTGACGTTGATGTGCGTCGGGACGCCCATCATGTCGGTGACTTCCTTGCGAAGCTTCTCGATGTCCTCGCCCTTCTTGCCGATCACCACGCCCGGACGGGCGGTGTGGATCGTCACGCGGGCGGTCTTGGCCGGGCGCTCGATCTGGATCTTCGAGATACCGGCGGCGGCGAGCTTCTTGCGCAGCATCTCGCGGACCTTGAGGTCGGCAGCGAGGTACAGGGCGTACTCACCCTTGTTGGCGTACCACTTCGAGTTCCAGTCCTTGGCAATGCCGAGGCGGATACCGGTGGGATGAACTTTATGACCCATCGTTTCTTACCCCAGTCAGTTGCCGACAACCACAGTGATGTGGCTGGTGCGCTTCAGGATGCGCGAACCGCGGCCTTTGGCGCGGGCATACATACGCTTCATCGCCTGGCCTTCGTCGACGAAGATGCGGGTGACCTTCAGTTCGTCGACGTCGGCGCCGAGGTTGTTCTCGGCGTTGGCAACGGCGGAAAGCAGCACCTTGCGGACAAGGTGGGCGGCCTTCTTGTTGGTGTAGGCAAGCGTGTCGCTGGCCCGGCCGACGGGCATGCCGCGGACCAGGTCTGCCACCAGGCGTGCCTTCTGCGCCGAGATGCGGGCGCCACGCAGGATCGCTTTGGCTTCAGTGCTCATCACTTGCCCTTCTTATCGCCGGCGTGGCCCTTGTAGGTGCGGGTCACCGCGAACTCGCCGAGCTTGTGCCCGACCATGTTCTCGTTGATAAGCACCGGCACGTGCTGGCGGCCGTTATGGATGGCGATGGTCAGGCCGACCATCTCCGGCAGGATCATCGAGCGACGCGACCAGGTCTTGATCGGGCGCTTGTTATTGGCGGAAACGGCGGCTTCCACCTTCTTTACGAGGTGCAGGTCAACGAACGGACCTTTCTTTAGAGAGCGCGGCATGATCGTTTCCTAATTACTTGCGACGACGCACGATGAACTGCTCGGTGCGCTTGTTATTGCGCGTCTTGTAACCCTTGGTCGGGGTACCCCACGGGCTGACCGGGTGGCGGCCACCGGAGGTCTTGCCCTCACCACCACCATGCGGGTGGTCGACCGGGTTCATGACGACACCGCGGACGGTCGGACGGATACCCTTCCAACGCTTCGCACCGGCCTTGCCGAGCTTGCGGAGGGAGTGCTCCGAGTTGCCGACTTCACCAATGGTGGCGCGGCACTCGACCGGGACGCGGCGCATTTCGCCGGAGCGAAGGCGCAGCGTGGCGTAACCCTGCTCGCGGGCCACCAGCTGGACCGAGGCGCCGGCCGAACGCGCGATCTGCGCACCCTTGCCAGGCTTCATCTCGATGCAGTGGATCGTGGAACCGACCGGGATCGAACGAAGCGGCAGGCAGTTGCCCGGCTTGATCGGGGAGTCGGAACCCGACACGAGGCGATCGCCCACCGCCACGCCCTTCGGCGCGATGATGTAGCGGCGCTCGCCGTCGGCGTAGCACAGCAGCGCGATGTGCGCGGTGCGGTTCGGATCGTATTCCAGGCGCTCAACGACGGCGGCGATGCCTTCCTTGTCGCGCTTGAAGTCGATGATGCGGTAAGCCTGCTTGTGACCGCCGCCGCGATGACGCGTGGTGATGCGACCGTAGTGGTTGCGGCCACCCGTCTTCGACTGCGATTCGGTCAGGGGCGCGTACGGTGCGCCCTTGTACAGACCTTCGGTCCGCACGCTGACAGCGTCGCGGCGGCCCGGGGAGGTCGGCTTGTGAGTGATCAGTGCCATCTCAATTCAACTCCTGGCTCAGGCCTTGGCCGACACGTCGATCGTGTGGCCATCGGCGAGGCGCACGTAAGCCTTGCGCTTGCCCTGGCGGTTGCCAGTGCGGAAACGGAACGACTTGACCTTGCCCTTGGTGTTCACGAGGTTCACGTCCACGACCTTGACGTCGAAGAGCTGTTCCACGGCGAGCGCGACATCAGCCTTGGTGGCCTCCGGCGCTACGATGAACACGTACTGGTTGTGCTCGGCGAGGCGAGCCGCTTTCTCGGAGATATGCGGCGCGCGAAGCGTGTTGAGCGTGCGTTCGGTGGTCATGCGAGCCACTCCTCGACCTTCTTGACCGCGTCCACCGTCATGACGACGAAGTCGCTACCGACGAGGCTGACCGGGTTCAGGGCCAGCACGTCGACGACGTGGATGTACGGAATGTTGCGGGCGGACAGGTACAGCGCCTCGGTGGCGTCTTCCGACACCAGCAGGACACGACCCTTGACTTCGAGCTCGGCGAGCTTGGCGATCATGGCCTTGGTGCTGGCCTTTTCGATCGACAGCTCGGACACGACCTTCAGGCGATCCTGACGGTTCAGCTCGGCGATGATCGAACGGATCGCAACGCGGTAAGCCTTGCGGTTGACCTTCTGCTCGAAGCTGCGCGGCTTGGCCGCGAACGTGACACCACCGCCCACGAAGATCGGGGCACGGTAATCGCCGTGGCGGGCGCCGCCGCCCTTCTGCTTCTTGAACTTCTTCGTGGTACCCGACAGTTCACCGCGCGACAGCTGCGCCTTGGTGCCTGCACGACCGCCAGCCTGGTAGGCAGTGACGACCTGGTGCACGAGGGCCTTCTTGTACTCGCCGCCGAACACTTCGTCCGAAACGGTGAGCGACTTGGCGCCAATAACGTTAAGTTCCATGGCGTCTCTCCTCAACCCTTGGTCGTCGGACGGATCACGACGTCGCCGCCAGTCGCGCCGGGAACAGCGCCCTTGACCGCGATGAGGTGACGTTCGGCATCGACCTTGACCACTTCGAGGCCCTGCACGGTGCGGTTGACCGCGCCCATGTGGCCCGCCATCTTCTTGCCAGGAAACACGCGGCCCGGCGTCTGGCGCTGGCCGATCGAGCCCGGGGCGCGATGCGACAGCGAGTTACCGTGCGTGGCGTCGCCCATCTTGAAGTGGTGACGCTTGATGGTGCCCTGGAAGCCCTTGCCCTTCGAGACGCCGGCGACGTCGACGGTCTGGCCCACGCTGAACACCGCTTCCGCGGTCAGCTCGGCACCGACTTCGTACTTGCCCGATTCGTCCGCGTTGAGGCGGAATTCCCACAGGCCACGACCCGGCTCAACCTTGGCCTTGGCGTAGTGACCCTTGGAGGGGTTCGTCAGCAGCGAAGCGCGCTTGGCGCCAGCCGTGACCTGGACGGCGTTGTAGCCGTCGACTTCGACCGTCTTCACCTGGGTCACGCGATTCGGCGTCGCTTCAATAAGCGTCACCGGGATCGAGCGGCCATCTTCAGTGAAGAGTCGGCTCATGCCGCACTTGCGGCCAACCAGTCCGATACTCATCTTCGTATCCTTTTATCCGCTCAGCCCAGCTTGATCTGCACGTCGACGCCGGCAGCAAGATCGAGCTTCATGAGCGCGTCCACGGTCTTGTCATTCGGATCGACGATGTCCAGAACGCGCTTGTGAGTACGAGTCTCGTACTGGTCGCGGGCATCTTTGTCGACGTGCGGCGACACCAGGATGGTGTAGCGCTCAATCTTGGTCGGCAGCGGGATCGGGCCGAGGACCGTGGCGCCAGTGCGCTTGGCCGTCTCGACGATTTCGCTGGCCGAACGGTCGATCAGACGATGATCGAACGCCTTGAGCCGAATGCGAATCTTTTGGTTCGCCATAAAACCGTGTCCTATTTTCGAAAGAACGTTCTTGTGATTCGGAGGGGCTTCTCGCCGCTCCGCACAACCCAGTTGCTACGTGTTACAGGTGCCGCAACGGGCCGCCCGGGAGCACTGGAAAGCGCCCTGGACGACCCGGATAGTCAGGCGGGCCGCAAAACAGCCCACGCAGACAGAAAAGTATAGAACGCACAACGCATTGGGTCAACAGAGCTTGCGCCCCGTGGCCCAGGTGTGGCATCCCATCCGGCTTCCCAGCCTGCGAACTCGAAGCGCTTTCCGTGCACCTCATTTCGCGTAGACCGCGCGCCTTTGGAGGCGTGCGGGAGTGTTAGCTCACGGAGTATATATGGCTTTCTAGACGAATGGAAGGCTTTTTTGGAGATGGGAGATGGGAAGTGGGGGTGGCACTGCCGGCGGGCGCGCAAGGGGACTGGCAGCGTCGCGCTGGCGTTATCGCTTCCCGGGCGCCTCAAGCACCCTCTTCCGGTCGCCGGTACTGCGCCCCCACTTCCCATCCCCCACCCCAAAAAAAAGGTTCTTCGCGGATT
>NZ_JZRB01000057.1 GCF_000964085.1 Luteibacter yeojuensis | reverse complement strand
GCTGGCCATCGGCATCGTGGTCGATGACGCCATCGTCGTCATCGAGAACGTCGAGCGCATCATGACGGAGGAGCACCTGCCGCCGAAGGAAGCCACGCGCAAGGCGATGGGCCAGATCACCGGCGCGGTCATCGCCATCACCGTGGTGCTTGCGGCGGTGTTCATCCCCTCCGCGCTGCAGCCCGGCGCGTCGGGCATCATCTACAAGCAGTTCGCGCTCACCATCGCGATTTCGATGGGTTTCTCGGCGTTCCTCGCGCTGTCGTTCACCCCGGCCCTGTGCGCCACGATCCTCAAGCACGAGCCGGACAA
The DNA here is from genome assembly GCF_000964085.1 of Luteibacter yeojuensis. Classification (GTDB taxonomy): domain Bacteria; phylum Pseudomonadota; class Gammaproteobacteria; order Xanthomonadales; family Rhodanobacteraceae; genus Luteibacter; species Luteibacter yeojuensis_A. The sequence continues at coordinate 1,637 of NZ_JZRB01000057.1, read as the reverse complement.
GAAGAAGAACATCGTCTACCGCAAGTTCAACGATGTGTTCGACTGGACGACGCACACCTACGCCGGCCACATCACCTCGGCGGTGCGCCACGCGCCGCGCTGGATGGTCGTGTTCGTGCTCATCGCGGCGCTTACCGGCTTCCTCTTCACCCGCCTGCCCACCAGCTTCGTCCCAGACGAAGACCAGGGCTACGCACTGGCCATCGTGCAGTTGCCCCCGGGCGCGAGCATCGCGCGCACCCAGGCGGTGCAGAAGGACATGCGCGACATCCTGCTCAAGGATGCCGCCGTGGACGGCGTGTTCCAGATCTCCGGCTTCAGCTTCCTGGGCCAGGGTGAAAACGTCGGCATGAACTTCATCCGCCTGAAGGACTGGTCCGACCGTGACGCCACGGTGGCCGACTTCCTTGGCGAGATGAACGGCAAGATGCAGCAGGTGCGCAATGCCACGATCTTCGTGGTGAACCTGCCCACCATCCGCGGCCTGTCGCAGTTCGGCGGTATCGACATGTACCTGCAGGCGCGCGCCGGCCAGAACCGCGAGGAACTGACCCAGGCCCGCAACCAGCTGCTTGGTGCCGCCGCCCAGGACAAGCGCCTGGTCGGCATCCGCCCGAACACCCTGGAAGATGCCCCCACCCTGCAGCTCGACGTCGACCGTACGCAGGCCCAGACCATGGGGCTCTCCGTCAGCGATATCTACACGGCCGTGCAGCTCACGCTGGCGCCCGTGTATATCAACGACTTCCAGTACGGCGGCCGCGTGAAGCGTGTCATGCTGCAGGCCGATGCGCCGTACCGCATGGGCCTCGACGCGTTCGACCACATCTTCACGCCGAGCACGCTCACGTCGAACACCACCTCGTCGTCGACGACATCCGGTGTCGCCAGCGCCTCCACCGCCCTCGACAGCCGGATGATCCCGCTGTCCAGCGTGGTGCACACGAAGTGGACGAACGTATCGCCTAGCCTCACGCGCTACAACGGCTACTCGGCCGTGGAAATCGTGGGTAACCAGGCGCCGGGCTACTCCACCGGCCAGGCGATGAACATCGTCGAAGGCATCGTGAACGACAAGCTGCCAAAGGGCTTTGGCTATGACTGGACCGGCCAGTCGTACCAGGAAATCCTGGCGGGTAACTCGGCCACCATGCTCATGGTGCTGTCCATCGTCATCGTGTTCCTGTGCCTCGCGGCGCTTTACGAGAGCTGGTCGATCCCCGTGGCGGTGCTGCTCGTGGTGCCGCTGGGCATGCTCGGCGTGGTGGTGTTCTCGCAGCTGCGCGGCCTGCCCAACGACATCTTCTTCAAGATCGGCCTCATCACCGTGATTGGCCTGGCTGCGAAGAACGCGATCCTGATCGTGGAATTCGCGGTGGAGCAGCAGGGCGAAGGCAAGACGCTTCGCGAGTCGGTGGTCGAAGCCTCGCGCCTGCGACTTCGCCCCATCCTGATGACGTCGCTGGCGTTCATCCTGGGCGTGCTGCCGCTGGCCATCTCGACGGGTGCGGGCGCCAACTCCCGCCACGCCATCGGTACGGGCGTCATCGGCGGCATGCTGTTCGCAACCATCCTCGGCTTGCTGTTGATCCCCGTGTTCTATGTCATCGTGCGCCGCATGCTGGGCGACAAGCTGG
>NZ_JZRB01000056.1 GCF_000964085.1 Luteibacter yeojuensis | reverse complement strand
TGTAGGAGCGCACTTGTGCGCGATTCCCGTCCATTACCTAAGTAATTCTACGGCCCGGTTCAGCCCCCACCCGGCAACGTGAGTAAATCCTCAATCTCCGGTGAGCCACCGACTCACCGCGTGAAGACGAGTCTTTCAGCAACCCGATGCTCGAATGGACCCCGACCTGGCGCGGCGGCAGAGGCCGCACGGGCGTCGAACGATCGCCACGTCATTACCGCTTATTCCGAGGAGAAACCCCATGCTTTATTGGGCCGTCGTGTTCTTTATCGTGGCGATCGTCGCCGCCATCTTTGGCTTCGGTGGCATTGCTGCCGGCGCCGCCAGCATCGCGAAGATCCTGTTCGTGGTCTTCCTGATCCTGTTCATCCTCTCGCTGCTGTTCGGCGGTCTGCGCCGCGGGCCGAGGTTGTAACGCCAGCCACTGAGCGACCCGATAGCGCCCCGGCCCAGGCCGGGGCGTTTCTCTGTGTGAGGAACCCACCATGCGCCGCATCGCCTTCATCGCCCTCGCCCCGCTTGTCTTCGCGTCCACCTACGCCGCGGAGTTCGCCAAGACCACCACGGCCGACGCCGACTTCGTCCGCCGCGCCAGCAGCGCGGGCCTCACCGAGGTGGCCTTGGGTAAGCTCGCCGCCGAACAGGCATCGAGCGATTCGGTGAAGAAATTCGCCGCCACGATGGTCGACGACCATACGAAGGCGAACGAGGCGCTGGGCAAGCTCGCGGGCACCAAGGGCCTGCAGCTGGCCGTGGCACCGGAACCCGCGCAGCAGCAGGAGATCGACCAGCTGAAGGGCCTCGATGGCGCGAAGTTCGATCGCGCCTATTCCGACGCGATGGTGCGCGACCACAAGCTCGCGACCGGGCTATACCAGCTGGAAGCCGACAAGGGCGAAGACCCAGAGATCCGCGACTGGGCGCGCGGGCAGTTGCCGGTGTTGAAGAAGCACGAGAAGCTTGCGGACGATTTGCCGCCGTTTTAAGCGCATCGCCTGCGAGCAGGCTCCCACAGGATCAAGAGCATCGCCCACGGGTGTGGGCTCCTACAGGATCAAGGGCATCGCCCACGGGTGTGGGCTCCTACAGGATCAAGAGCATCGCCCACGGGTGTGGGCTCCTACATCGGTGCGATAACTATGTAGGAGCCCACACCCGTGGGCGACGCTTCTTGTGGGAGCCTGCTTGCAGGCGATGGCGTGCCTCAGCGCAAATGCTCCGCAAGAAACGCCCGGGTCCGCGCATTCGCCCGCTCCGCATCCTCGGCATCGTAGTGATCCCCCTGCGGCCGCGCGAACGCATGGTTCCGCCCGGCGTACACATGGATCTCCACGTTCGGCTTATCGCCCAGCGCCGCCTTGATCTGTGTCCGCGCCGCTTCACTCATGAATTCATCGTTGCCGGCGAGGTGCATGAGCAGCGGGGTGGTGATGCCCTTGCCAGCGTCGAGGAATTCCTCGGTGCGCGCGCCGTAGTACTCCACCGCCGCATCGGTCTTTCCACGCGCGGCGGTGAGGAACGTGAGCAAGCCACCCAGGCAATAGCCCATCACGCCGACCTTGCCGCTCGCGCCCGGCAGCGCCCTCGCCGCGTCGATGGTCGCGACGATGTCATCGGTGGTCTTGCCCAGATCGAGCCTGCCGTAATACGCCAGCGCCTTCTGCCAGTCCGCTTCGCTGTGCTCCGAAAGCAGGATGCCCGGCTGGAACCGCCAGAACAGGTCCGGCGCCACGGCGATGAAGCCATCGCGCGCCAGGCCATCGGCGATGGAGCGGATGCCTTCGGTGACGCCGAAGATTTCCTGGATGACGATGACGACAGGCGCCAGCGTTTGTGCCGGCCTGGCCACGTACGCATCGAAGCAGCCATCGGGGGTGGTGACGGTGAGGTTCTGCGACACGAGGACTCCAGGATGGGGAAGGCCAGGCCACCCTACGAGTCAAACATGATGACTGCAATTAAACCTAGGGATGATTTGCTAGAAGCTTTGCGACTTGCGTGTTGTGATGAAGTGCCGCAACTACCATTCCACCCCGGTGTTGCGCCGGGGACCGCGTGGTTCCAACACCAATTGCAGATCGAGCGCGGCGATCAGCTTAAAGAGCGAGAAGATGGAGCATCTCTCCGGCGACGTCTCCATTGCCGAAACGGTCTTTTGGAGTAGACCGACATTCGCGCCGGCTTCGGCCTGGGTCATGCCGCGAAGCGTACGCTGGCTGCGAAGGGCAGCGGCGAGCTGATTCGGGAGGGTGATCGGTTGAGGCTTCATGGGTTTATACCTTAGAGGGTATAACCCAACTTTATACCTTACAGGGTATAAAACGCAAACATACCCTATAGGGTATGAAGCTCACCCACGCGGCACACGCACGACCGGCGCCTCGCCCTCGCCGAACAGCTCCTCGTTCGGCTGCGGCCCTACCCGGCGCTTGGGGCGGCGGGGGAAGGGCTTCACGTTGGTGGCGTGGCGGCTCTTGCCGATGACATCCAGCAGGAAGGCCACCACCTCGTCGCCGCGGCCGTGGAAGGCCAGCTCCACCGGGCGGCCGCCCAGGGTCTCGATGTGGGTCTCGAAAAACCACACCCACACCTGCTCGCGATCGGGCTCCATGAGCTCGGCGAGGGTGACGATGCGTCGGATGATTCCGTAATGCATGGCGGGAGGGGAACGCCTTTTGGGGAGCCTGCATGGTCTCGGGGGGCACATTGCCAGAACATTGCCGCCCGTGGGAGGGGCCCACTGTAGGATTTATCTGACATTGTGTGTTGGGCGGGGCCATGCGGGTACTCCTGGTAGAAGACGAAACCGAGCTGGCGGACGCCCTGCGGGCGGCCCTGCAACGCCATGGGCTGGTGATCGACGTGGCCCCCAACCTGCTCCAGGCCGGCGAGGCGCTGCGCCAGGGCGTCCACGACCTGGTGGTGCTCGACCGCCAGTTGCCCGACGGCGACGGGGTAAGCCTGATCCGCAAGGCCCGTGAGCACCTGCCGGGGGTGCCGGTCATCGTCCTCACGGCGCGGGGCTCCCTTCCCGACCGCATCGCGGGCCTGGACCAGGGCGCGGACGACTACCTCGTGAAGCCCTTCGAGGTGGAGGAGCTGCTGGCTCGCATCCGCGCCGTGTCGCGCCGGCAATCGCCGCGCGACGTGCCACGCGCCAACGTGGCCAACCTCTCGTTCGATTTCGGCGCCCACGAGGCCTCCATCGCCGGCACCACGCTGCGCCTGCCGCGGCGCCAGCTGCTGGTGCTCGAAGCGCTGTGCTTGCGCCACGGCCGCACCGTCTCGCGCAACGATCTCATTGAGGCCGTCTACGATTTCGACGACGAGATCCAGTCGAACGCGCTGGACGCGCACATCTCCAAGCTACGGCGCTCGCTGGATGACGCCGGCGCGGATGTGGATATCCACGTGATCCGCGGGGTGGGTTACCTGTTACGGGGCAAGGTGCATGGCAAAGTCAGGTAAGTCGCTGGCCTGGGGCCTGACGTGGAGCATCGTGCTGCCCCAGGCCGTGATCATGCTCGCGGGCCTGACGCTGCTGGGCATCCGCGTGCAGAACGACAGCGTCTCGTACATCGACCTGCCGCTGGTGCAGCACGTGGTCGATTCCTTCAAGCCGGGGGCCGATGGCGGCATCACGCTGGAGCCCAGCGAAAAGGTGCGCGAGCACATGGCCGAGCACCCCGGGATGTGGATCGTCGCCCGGGACGAGGCCGGCCACGCCTTCACCCACGGCAAGCCCCCGGCGAGCCTGCAGCCGTTGATCGACCGCCTGCCCCACCTCGCCAACTCGGAGATCCACGGCGCCACCGAACCGTTCGACGACACCATGAGCGTGCGCCGGGTGGAATGGCCCACCGGCTACCTGCACCTGATGGTGGGTGGCGCGCCGATGAGCAAGTCGAACGGGCTGGCCACGGTGATCGCCGCGTACCTCGGCATCACGCTGATGCTCCCGTGCATCATCGCGTCGCTGATCACCGTGCCGATCATGGTGCGGCGCTCGATGAAGATCGTGCGCCAGGTGGCGAAGCACGCCGACGCCATCGATGTGGAAAAGCGTGGCGCGCGCCTGGCCGACCAGACCGTGCCGCGCGAGGTGCAGCCGTTGGTGCGCGGCTTCAACGCGGCGCTTACCCGTGTCAGCGATGGGTACGATATCCGCGACCGCTTCCTCGCCAGCGCCGCGCACGAACTGCGCGCGCCCATCGCCATCCTCCGCGCGCGCATCGACGCCATGGACCCTGGCCCGGAACGCACGCGCCTCGTCGGTGACGTGGCCCGCCTGTGGAACCTTGCCGAGCAACTGCTCGACCTGCAGCGCTTCAACGGCGACGCGGCCGCGTGCCAGCGGCTCGACCTGGCGAAGCTCGCTTCCGATACCGTCGGCGATATCGCGCCCGTGGCTCTTGAGGCAGGCAATGAGATCGAGTTCAACGGCCCGCGTGCGCCCGTTTGGGTGCTCGGCGACGCCCTGGCCCTGTCGCGCGTGCTGATGAACCTGATCCAGAACGCGATGATGCATGCCGGTGACGAGGGCACGATCAGCGTGGCGGTGAACTCGCTGGGCGAAATGACAGTAAGCGACGAAGGCCACGGCGTGCCGCTGGAAGAACGCGACCGTATCTTCGAGCCGTTCTACCGCACGCGGCCCAGCAGCCGGGGCACCGGGCTGGGGCTGCACCTCGCACGGCAGGTGGTGGAACGCCACGGTGGTGGCATCGACGTGACCGATGGCGAGAAAGGCGGGGCGTGTTTTCGCGTGACCCTGCCGCTGGCGGATGCCTCGCGGCGATAGGGCATAGGCACAAGATTCACCCGGGCGAAAAAGGGCGCCACCGCCCATGCCCCACCCCTGCAGCCCGTTTGCCTGCCAACTGACCTTTTGCTACCGTCGCTGGGCGCGACCAGGGGGGCGAATTTTCATCTTTCGGGGTGGAGGTGGACCGTGACGACGAGCGCCACGCAGCGGGCCCAGCGCGCCGCCCACGGCTCTGACGACAGCGAGCCCAGCTGGTCGGACGCTTATGCCCGGTTTCTCTCCGGTTCGCTTTCGAATGCACAGAAGACGTTGCAGCTCTACCAGCAGTCGCTGGAGTGCGTCGCGTCCGGGCGATTGCCGCCGACGATCTTCCAGGAATACTACCCACGCTTCGTGCAGCGCCACGGCGCGGCGTACGGTGAACGCCTGTCGCAGCTTTTCGCCGGTTTCATGGGCAGGTTCGCCGAGTTGAACAAACGCAATGCGGCGTTCCCTGCCGATGGCGATGACGCGGTTCCACCGCCGGTGTTCGAGGCCGGCGACCCTGCGCGCTGGCTTGAACAGTATGCCGAGTACGCCGGCAAGCTCAACGCAAGGGCGGTCAAGGCCTACCGGCGGCAGCTGGACCAGGTCGCGGAAGGCGCGCTGTCCCCCGAAGATGCCCAGCGCAACGTTTCAGAGGATATGTCGCGCGGGCTTGAACATTCCCTGCGCGACGCCGGGCAGCTCTACCTTCAGCTGCTGCTGGAACTGGATGGCCTGCGCGGCCGTTTCGAGGGCGAGTACCTTGCCGGGATCCTCGCGCTTGCCGCGGACCCGTCGCAGGCGGAGGTAACGGCCGTCGTCCTGGAGGCGCCCGCAGGTGGCGTTGCATTCCAGTCATTTACCCTGGAAAACACCACCGACGCGCCGATGCCGGTGCGATACATGGCGACCGAGGTGCGTCGGATGGATGGCGTTGGCCAGGCCTTCGCACCCAAGGTGATGATCGCCCCGGAAGTGCTCGAGCTCGCGCCCGGCGAAGCGGCGACGATCAGGCTTTCCATGCCCCTGGAGGCCGATCGCTTCGAGGTAGGCATCCCCTACGTCGGCTTCCTGTACGTCATGGACGAAGGCGAGCGCCGGGTCGACCTGCAACTGCGGATCGTCGCGAGCGCGGCGGCCCCGAAGCAGGAAGGATGAGGGGGCGCCGGCATGACCCGCCCACGCGCCAGCAAGGGGTCAAGCGCGGCTCCGGAAAGCAGCCCCGCGCACGCGGAGCCGATCGCCATCGTCGGCATGCGCGGACGTTTTCCCGGCGCTAATACGCTCGACGAATACTGGAAGAACCTTGCCGCGGGCATCGAGTCGATCGCGGTGCTCGACCCCGAAGACATGCGCGCCGCAGGCGTGCCCGACCACATCTCGCGGTTGCCCGGCTATGTGAACGCATCGCCGGTACTGGACGACGTGGACAAGTTCGATGCGCAGTTCTTCGGATTCTCCGCGCGCGACGCCACGCTGACCGATCCGCAGCACCGGTTGTTCCTCGAAGCCGCATGGGAGGCACTGGAGGACGCCGGATACCACCCGGACGGATTCGAAAAGCCGATCGGCGTGTTTGGCGGCTGCGAGCAGAGCACCTATCTCTACAACCTTTACCAGAACCAGGAGGCCTTGAAGTACATCGACGGCATGCAGCTGATGGTGACCAATGACAAGGACCATCTATGCACCCAGGTGTCGTATCGGCTGGACCTGAAGGGCCCGAGCGTTGTCGTGCAGACGACGTGTTCGACCTCGCTGGTGGCGGTGTCGATGGCCTGCGAAAGCCTGCATAGCGGTCGTTGCGACATGGCCCTGGCCGGCGGGGTGACGGTCCGCGTTCCGCAGCGCGGAGGCTACTTCTACGCCGCCGGCTCGATCTTGTCGCCTGACGGGCACTGCAGGCCCTTCGATGCGAGCGCGCAAGGCACCATCGTCGGCAGCGGCGTGGGCCTGGTCGTGCTCAAGCGGCTGAGCGATGCGCTCCGCGACCGCGACAACATCCGTGCGGTGATCCTCGGGACGGGTATCAACAACGATGGCCACGACAAGGTCGGCTACACCGCGCCGAGCATCAAAGGGCAGTCCGCGGCGATCCGGGCTGCCTACCGCAGGGCGGGCATCTCTGCCGCGACGGTCGGCTATGTCGAGGCGCACGGCACCGGAACGATCCTCGGCGATCCGATCGAAATCACGGCGCTGACCGAGGTTTTCCGGGAAGCGAGCCAACGGCGCGGTTACTGCGGCATCGGTTCGGTGAAGTCGAACTTCGGGCATTTATCCTGTGCGGCAGGCGTCGCGGGCCTGATCAAGGCTGTCCTGACGATAGAGCGCGGGGCGATTCCGCCGACCGTGCATTACGCGTCGCCCAACCCTGCCATCGACCTTGCGGGGAGCCCGTTCTACGTGACGCGGGAGTTGACCCGGTGGGAACGAAACGGCACCCCACGGCGGGCCGGCGTGAGTTCGTTCGGTGTCGGCGGAACAAATGCCCACGTCGTGATCGAGGAGGCGCCGACGCCCGCCGAGGTCAAGGGCGCCCGGCCATGCCAGGCCGTGACGGTCTCCGCACGCAGCGAGCTGGCGCTTTCGACCGCCATGGAACGGCTGGCAGACCATCTGGAGCAGCATCCTGAGATCGAGCTTGCCGATGCCGCCGCCACGCTGCACCTGGGGCGGAGGGCGTTCGCCTTCCGCAAGGCCGTGGTCGCGGCGACGGAGGATCTCGCAGGTGCGATTTCCGGACTGAGAGCTGCGGCAAGGCAACCCGCCACGCCCTGCCCCGCCGGGCGCCCCGTCGTCTTTATGTTTCCCGGACAGGGCTCACAATATCCCGGCATGGCCAAGGGCTTGTATGACAGTGAGCCCGTCGTCCGCGAGGCCATCGATCGCTGCGCAAGGCATCTGAAGAAGGCGCTTGGCCAGGACATCAGGAAGGTCATCTTCCCGGCCAAGCGTTCCCGGGCCGATGCAGCAGAGGCACTCAAGGACACACGCTGGGCCCAGCCCGCGCTGTTCACCACCAGCTATGCGCTGGCGAAGCTATGGATGTCCTGGGGTGTCCATCCTTCCCTGATGATTGGCCACAGCGTCGGCGAGTATGTCGCGGCGACCCTTGCCGGCGTGATGACGCTCGAGGATGCGTTGCGCATTATCGCCACGCGCGGCCAGCTGATCTCCGCACTGCCGAGCGGGTCCATGCTCGGCGTGATGGCGGGCGAGGACGTGGTGGGCAGGTTCGCCAAGGGCAAGGTATCGCTTGCGGCGATCAACGCGCCTGGGTTCTCGGTGCTCTCCGGCCCCACCGAGGCGATTGCCAGGGTCGAGAAGGCGTTGGCGCGGGAATCGATTCCCGCCCGCCGGCTGCACACCTCCCACGCGTTCCATTCCTCGATGATGGATCCGATCCTTGCGCAGTTCCGCTCTGCGTTCGACGGCGTGGCGCTGCACGCGCCCAAGGCGCCCTACGTGGCAACGCTGGCGGGAACGCTTGCGGGCGACGATGTGGCACGGCCGGAGTACTGGATCGCACAGTTACGCCACGCGGTGCGCTTCGGCGACGGGCTGCGGACCATCGCCGAAGACGATGCATCCGCCGGTAAGGATCCGGCTTATATCGAGGTGGGCCCGGGCAACGCGCTGACGACGTTTGCCAGCGCCGCCGCCAAAGCGGCGGGCAGGAAGGTCGAGTGCGTGAATTCACTGCCGGCCGCGGAGAGCTCGACGCCGGATGTGCGGACCATGCTGGCGGCGTTGGCGAAGCTCTGGAGCATGGGCGTCAACGTGGATTGGCGCGGATTCCACGAGACCGAGCAGCGCAGGCGATTGAGCCTGCCGACCTATCCGTTCGCACGGGACAGCTACTGGGTGGGCGCGTTGCCCGACGCAAAGGCCAGGGTGGCAGCGCTGCGTGACACGTCGAAGTGGATGTACACGGCGACGTGGAAGGCCACGCCGGCCCTGACGCTGGAACCAGGCACCCTCGTCGGCAGGAAGATACTGGTCTTCGACGAAGCGCAGACGGCCGGCTCGGCGGTGGTCACTGCACTTCGGGCCGCGGGCGCGCATCCGATAACGGTGCGCCGGGGCGATCAATTCAAGGCGACGCGCGGCGGCTTCGTGATCAACCCGGCGCAGGTCGGCGACTATCACCGGCTGGCGGACAAGGTGTGTGCCGGCGACGACAAGCTGTCGGGCGTTGTGTATTGCTGGAACGCGACACCCCCGGCGGAGACGGCGCTGGACGATGCGGCGACCGTGGCCCTGCTGGGCCCGATGCAGCTGGCGCACGCGCTTAGCCGCCAGCAGACCGTGCGCCCACTGCCGTTGCTGTTCGTGGCGCGCGGAACCGCGTCGTTCGACCAGGAGGATCCCATCGATCCGGCGCGTGGCCTCGGTGCCGGGGTGGCGCGCGTGCTGCCGCAGGAACATCCCGGCTTGCGCGTTGCGCACGTGGACATCGATGCGGACACGACGGCGCCCGCGATGCTCGTGGCGGAACTGGCGGCAGGGCTATCGGATCCGGCCCTCGCCATGCGCAAGGGCCAGCGCTTCGTCGAGGCCTTCACCAGCGTCGCCACCAGGCCGCCGGGGCCACCGGTGGATCTGCCGGCGTCGCCGGTGGTGCTGATCACAGGCGGCCTCGGCCACATGGGACTCCATCTTGCCGAAGTGATGTTCGCTGGCATCGGCGCGCGGCTGGCGCTGGTCGGCCGGACGACGCTGCCGATTCCCACGGAATGGGCGGCCGCCAGCGAGGATGCGTCCGTCTCGGCAGACCAGCGGACGATGCTGAAGCGGCTTGCGGCGATGCGCGAAACACGCGACGACGTGATCGTGCTGCGAGCCGACCTGAACAAGGCATCCGATGTGATGGAGGCGGTCGACCTCGCGGTGCAACGCTTCGGCAAGATCGACATGGTGATCCACGGCGCGGCCCGCATCGATGCGGCTGCGTTCGCGTCGGCCGCCGACACCGGCATGGAGGTCGTGGAAGCGCAGTTCTCACCGAAGATCCGTGGTCTCTACCACGTGATGGCGGCGATGCAGGGCCGGGAACCGGCACGTTGGGTACTGCATTCGTCGGTCTCCGCCATCCTGGGCGGCCTTGGCCTTGCGGCGTACTCGGGCGTCAATGCGCTACTGGACTTGCTGGCCCTCAAGCACGGCAAGCGATGGCTGAGCATCGACTGGGATGCCTGGGACAACGCCGCCGAGGCGCAGAGTTCAAGCATCGCGACTGCCATCAACCCGCCGGAAGGGGGCGATGCATTGCTGCGCCTCCTGGCCTCGCCTGTCGGCTCGCGCGTAATCGTCGCGGTGAACCTCGAGGAGCGCCTGCAGGCATGGGTCCAGCACAAGCAGCCAACACCGACGGGTGGCGCGGGCACGGAGTTGCATCCGCGGCCGAGTCTCGCGACGACCTACACCGAGCCGCGGAATGACGTGGAACGAACGCTTGCCCAGATCTGGGGAAGCCAGCTGGGCATCGATGCGGTGGGCATCCACGACCGCTTCTTTGACCTGGGCGGGCACTCGTTGCTGGCGGCACAGGTCGCGGCGGAGATCTGCGAGCGCTTCCAGATCGAACTACCGGTGCTGAAGATTTTCCAGGCGCCCACGATCGGCGAGCTGGCCGTGATCGTCGCCAGGGCCCAGGCCGGCGAGGTGGACGACAAGGCGGCGGGGCTACCCTTTGAGCAACTGGAGGCCACGGAGCTCAAGGGCGATGCCCCGGGTGTCGCGGCCAAGCGGGGTTATCGTGACTTTTATGACGACGTGTCGCGGCGGCTGCGGCAATCAGGTGTCGGCGAGGCCTCGTTCTTCCTTAATTACGGGTATGTCAGCAAGGATGCCGGCGAGGATGAGTCGCGCACCAAGGTGCCGGAGCGGGTGTTCAATCGCAATTCGGTGCGGCTGGTGCACGAACTGATCGGCGCGACGGCGCTGAAGGGCAAGCACGTCCTCGATGTGGGTTGCGGGCGCGGCGGCATGGTGGCGCTGATGGCCGAGACGATGAAGGCCAAAGCCGTTGGCATGGACCTGTCGCCCGAGGCGATCGCCTTTTGCCGCGGCACGCATGTGAACGGCACCCGGTTCGAGGTCGGCGATTCCGAGAACATGCCGTTCAAGGAAGGCACGTTCGACATCGTCACCAACGTCGAGTCGTCGCATACCTACCCCAACCTGCGCGCGTTCTATGCCGAGGTGGCCCGCGTGATCCGGAAGGGCGGCGTGTTCCTCTACACGGACCTCCTGCCCGTGGAGCGATGGCTGGAGGTCCGCGCGATGCTGCCCCCGTTGGGATTCATCATCCTGGATGAGCGCGACATCACGCACAACGTCATTGCATCGTGCGACGAAGTGGCGGCCACGCGCGCGCAGGCGTTTGGCGGCCACGACGCGATGATCGACAACTTCCTGGCGGTACCAGGCTCCGCCGTCTACGAACAGATGGACAGCGGCGCCTGGCAGTACCGGATCTTGCGCGCGCGGCGCGCCTGACGGGTCAACAGCACCCGCACAGGCAGCTCACCTTGTGCGCCCGGCAATGGTCGGGCAGGACCGCGATCGCGATGATGAGCGGACGAATGAGGCAGCCGTCGGCGGCGAGTCGCGCGTAGCCCACCGTGCACGAGTCGACCGTACCACGGCCCTGGCGGGCGTCCGCGGCGAGGTTGGCGGCGGTGCCGACGCTGTTGCCCTGCCCGCAGTCGATGTCGACCGTCACCAGGAGATGTTTCTGGCTGCACGGACCCAGGGTGAGCGATGCGTCAGAGAGCGATGCTTTCCAGGGCAGTGCGCGTCCGCCATCGGTGGTGAACCCGCCGATCTGCAGGGTGATCTGGCGTTCGCGCCGCGAGTCATTGTCGAAGGTGATCGGCACCTTGCGCGTTTCGCCGCAGTAGGCGTACTCGACGACGTCGGCGCACTGGATGCAGCAGTTGCAGCTGCAATCCTCCTGTTCATGACAATGGCAGCCGCGTTGTCGAGACTGGGGCTGGGGCTGGTACAGGCTGGAGTAACCCGTGTTGAGGTTACTCATGAAATCGTCGTAGTCCATCATCCGCATGCGGCGGCTGTCGTGGCAGTAGCCGTAGAAAACTTCCGGGCCCTTGGCCGGTGCGGGGTCGTTGGCGTAGCGAGAGTACTGCATGATGGCACTCCTGGCGGAGAGGCGCGCGCGGCTACCTACCGATACGAACGCGAAGCCCCCGGTCGTCGCGCGTCACGGTAGGTTCGGATGGGGCGTCGCCATGCTGCCCGCAGCACGACGCGCCATGCGTTGGATGGTTCAACAGCGTTTCGTAGTTGCCCGAGGTGTTGAAACCAAACACCTCCACGCCCATGACGACAAACCCGAAGTGCTGCGAGTATGGCTGCTCCATGCGCATGGGCGGAAAGGGCGCGATTTTTATCGTCTGGCACGAATCCACGACCACCGGCTTGAGGTCGACGGCGGAGGTGGAGTTGGAGTTGCTTGTGACCGTCAGCGGCTCGATCTTCAGGCCGACATTGGCATCGCTATTCACCGTCGAGGTCGTGGTGATAGGCCCGATCTCGGGAATGCGGATGTTGTCCAGGTCGGCGTCGACGTGGATGGTCGAGCCGTCGTTGCCGAACTTGAACGTCCAGGGATTCGGGATGGAGGGAGTGGATCCGCCCTTGTTCATCTGCTGCTCTCCCTCTTTCGACCGTGGCTCGCCGCTTTGCGGCCATAGTTGGCGGTGGTGTAGATGTCGACCGATAGCGTTGCGTTGTACAGCTGGAGGTTCGCCCAGTAGTGGCGCATCGGCTTCAGCGTGGGTGGCAGGTCGAACTGGATCTCGACGGCAAGCTTCTGGCCGGGGTGCAGCACCATCGCCTGTCGCCGGGTGATGAGCATGCCGGGGGTCATGTCGCCCCATTTCAGCAGGATGCCCTTGACCATGGCTTCGACGGTCGACTTGTCGGAATCGTTGATCCCGGCAACCATCGCCGCGATCAGATCGTTCGAGTCGATGATCGGGGTTTCGCACACCTCGCCCGTGGGCAGGTCGACATTGCCGGCGTTCTCGACAACGAGCGTGCGCGTAAAACTGGCCGCACTTCCGGCCAGGAGCGTGATCTGCCCGGGACTCATCCGCAGGTCGACCACTTCCTCCACGAGCGCCTCGGCCGCCACCGTGGTATCGCCCACGGTGATCTCGAACGGGTGCTTGCCCGGAGGCGTGCTCGGATCGAGTGCGAACGTGCCGGGTACATGCGCCTGCTCGCCAGGCTGCAGCCTGGCATAGAACGGCATCGACGCCAGGGGTAGCCTGGCAGAGCCTTTTAACGACGATGAGGACACGCCGATGCTGCGCAGCTTGAGCTTCGCGTCGCTGGGATTGACCAGGGGAATCAGGCCGGTAAGTGCGTGCGGGGGGCCCGTAAAGAAGAGCGGCGTTTTAGGCACGCCGGCAAGCTGCAGCGAAGGTCGCCCCGCTTCATGGATAGGTGCCATGAACGACATGCCTCCCTGAAAGGACGCAACTTGACGTATAGCCCTTATACGTCGGGCACTTAGTGGTGTCAAATGCGGGGGGAAAGCACGAAGAATGGCGCGCCCGGAGGGATTCGAACCCCCGACCAATGGCTTCGGAAGCCACTACTCTATCCGGCTGAGCTACGGGCGCGTGCTTGAGCGGATCGGCATTGTAGCGGCATCAGGCCCGCGCCGCCATGGCGGGCTCGGCGCCTGACGCCACCGCCCGCAACGCCTCGCGGTAGCGGCGGCTGCATGGCAGCACGGTGCCATCGGCCATGTGCAGGCGGGCCTCGCCCGCATCGAGCGGTTCGATCGACGTGACCTGGGCCAGGCGCACCACGTAGCTGCGGTGGGCGCGCACGAATACCACCGGGTCGAGCCGTGCCTCGAGCGCCGCCAGCGTGCTGCGTAGCGGGTAGTCGCGGCCACGCACGCGCAGGTTCACGTAGTTGCCGGCCGCCTGGGCCCACTCGATGTCGGCGGTGGCCACGAGGAAATCGCGGCCCAGCTTGCGGACGAGGAAACGCTCGGGCCGGTCCACCGGCTCCACCGGGGCGGCTTCATCGTCCGGCTCGGCCAGCAGGCTGGCTTCGCCCACCACCTGGCGGCCGAACCACTCCACGGCATGGCACAGGGCCACGATGAAGAAGAACGTGCGCACGTCCTTCAGGTATTCGTAGACGAACTGCAGCACGAGGCCGCCCGGGTCGAAGGCATCACCGCCCAGGGCGTAGGCCGCCATGCGCAGCAGGTCCATGCCGGCCACGTGCCCTGCGCACCACAGCACGCTGGCCGCCACGTAATACGGCAGGTAGCGGCGCCAGGTATCGGCATGCAGCGGCCAGCGGTCGCAGGCCATGAGCAGGAAGGGGATGAGCGCCAGCGAGACGAGCGGGCTGCTGAACTCGTTCACCACGATGTGCCAGGTTTCGAAGGGCACGTGGTAGCGGATGGCGTCGATGCGCGTGGTGAGCGTGTTGCCGATGGCGGCGGTGCCGAAGACCACGGCCCAGAACAGCAGCATCACGACGCGGCGGCGCCGGTGGGCGGCGGCAAGGTGCTGGCCGGGGGCGGTGGGGGTGCGGTCCATGCGGGGAGTTTAAGCCTGGGGCTAGGGGGTCGCCCACCGGGGTGGGCTCCTACATGGGCGAAAAAAGGGGCCCGTGGGGCCCCTTTTCCTCTTGCTTATTTGGCCTTGTAGAGCTGGCCGATCCAGTCGGGCTTGCTGGTGTCGCGCTCGAGGTGCGGGTACTTCAGGCCGTCGTGGTATTCGATCTTGACGGTCTTGTAGCTGTCGAAGTTCTTCACCAGCAGCTCGATCGGGGCGGCGGTGCCCTTCGCGGCCGTGACGGCGTCCTTCAGTGCGTCGCCATCGAACTCCTTGCCGTTGACGGCGACGATGTGCATGCCCGGCGACAGGCCGGCGTTGAAGGCGGGGCCATCCCAGCGCACGTCGGCGATATCGCCCTTGGCCGACACCGAGAAGCCCGCCGAGTAGGTGAGGTCGGTGAAGTGGCGACGCGCTTCGAACGCCTTGACCGCGTCGGAGGGCTTGTCGTTGTAGACCAGCGTCCAGCCGCCGCGCTCGATGCCCTCGAGGTCGCCCTTGTGGCCATCGACGCGCTCGCGCAGGTACTTGGCCCAGTCGTACGGGGCAATGCCGTTCAGCGTCGAGACCACGTCCTCGAACGTGTAGGCGTTGACGTTCCACTCGCCGTCCTTCATGCCGAAGAACGCCTTGGCGAAATCATCCAGCGAACGCTTGTTCTTGGTGAGCTCGCGCAGGCGGGTGTCGACGTCCAGCCAGATCATCTGGCCGCCCGAATAGTAATCCTCGCTCATCTGGTAGTTGCGGTACGAGAGCGGGCGGCGCTGGGCGATCGTCGGGTCGTTGGTGGTGTCCTGGATGTTGCGCCAGGCCAGGCCCGGGCGGCCCTTGTCGTAGGTGGCGGCAACGAGGGCGAGCAGGTCGCGCGCCTGGTCCTGCGAGACGAGGCCCGAACGCGCCGCGACGACGTTGCCCCAGAACTGGGTCTGGCCCTCGTACACCCACAGCAGGCTGTCGCCCATCGGGGTGTTGAGGTTGGGCATGTCGGAATCGGCGCCACGGCGGTACTTGCCGTCCCACGAGTGGTTGTACTCGTGCGCCAGCAGGTCGCGGCCCAGCCAGCTCTTGTCCCACTCGGTGAAGTAGTTGGGCGAGGCGCTGTTTTCCGACGAGCGGTGGTGCTCCAGGCCGATGCCGCCGAGCTTGTCGGTGAGCGCCAGCAGGAAGTCGTAATGGTTGTAGTGGCGCGCGCCGTACAGCTTGTCCATCTGCTTGACGAGGTTGCGGTGGATCTCGAGCGCTTCCGGCTTGATCTCCAGCGACTTCGCGTTGTCGGCGATGATGTTGAGGTGCACCGGCGAGCGGCCGTTCGGGTCCAGGTCCACGCGCTTGAAGTAGCGGCCGGCGAAGATCGGCGAATCGACCAGGTTGTCGAAGTCGATGTTCTTGAAGGTGACGGTATCGCCATCCTTGCTGGCCTGTTCCAGCGCCGTGCCGAACTGGAAGCCCGCCGGGAACTTCACCGACGGCTCGACCTGGATCTTGTCGGTGCGGTAGCCGGCCGGGTACAGGGCCACGTGGTTCCACTCGACGTTGACCATGTCCGGGGTCATGACGATGCGGCCCTGGCGCGTATCCTGCGGCGTGAGCGTCTGGAACTCGAGGTCGACCGACGAGGCGCCGGCCGGCACGTCCACGTGGAAGGCGTAGACGTTGTATTCGTCACGGACCCACTCGAGCCGCTGGCCATTGGCCTTCACGACGAGGCCCGCGAACTGGTCGATGGGGCCGGTGGGCGAGTGGTGGCCCGGGATCCACTCCGGGAACAGCAGGGTGAGCTTGCCGGGCTGCGCCGGCACCGTTTCCTTGACCCGCAGGATGCGGTGGTCGAGGTCGGTGGCATCGACGGCGACCTTGACGGTGCCGTTGAACGGGCCGTCCTGGACGGGGGGGACGCTGTCCGCGGCGAACGCGGCCGAGGCGCCGATACCAGCCAGGGCGGCCAGCAGCGCGGAAGCAAGAAGGGTGGATTTCACTGGGTTCTCCCGTGGAGCGTGTAGGTCGCCGGGCGATCCCTGCGGGCGAGTGGGGGCGCGCGGTCCCCTGCGGTCCGCGCAAGTCCCCGATCCTAAACGCGGTGGCCCGGGGCCACCCCATGCCAGAGGTCACGGGGCGGGCCCTGCACAAACGTGAAGACGGCCATTGAGAAAATTCGTGGAAAAATACGTAAAGGATTCGTAAAATCGCCGTGCCCATGAAAGGGGCTCGCCGGCACAGGGGCCGGCCGACGTCAAGGAACAGGGACTCGCATGAAAAAGGCTCGTATCTCGATGGCCACGGCCATCGCGCTTGCGCTCAGCTCATTCTCGGCCGTTTCCGCGGCCGACACCGGCATCTTCGTCCGCGTCAGTGGCGGTAACAGCCACTACGACATCAAGGACGCCAGCGGCTACGACAAGACAGACCACACGCTTAGCGGGGTCGTCGGCTGGCGCTGGATCACTGACCATCCGTTCGCGTTTGGCGTCGAAGCCGGATATATCGATCTCGGCAAACTCTCGTATTCCGAAACCACCCACTACGACGTGGCGTGGATTGGCAATCCGGGCATCGACGAGACCACTAATGCGAAATACAACGCCAAGGGCCTGCTCGCTGGCGTCAACGCCAAGTGGAACCTCGACGGCCGCGTGACGATCACTGCACGCGTCGGTGCCGTGAACACGCGCACCAGTGCCCGGGTGAGTGGCTACGTCATCTATAACGGCGTGACCACCACCTACCCTGGGGACGAAGTGCATCAGTCCGATACGGGCATTTACGGTGGCCTTGGCGTCGGCTACGACTTCAACCGGCACTTCGGCATGTCGCTTACCTACGACCATTACCGGTTCAAGGCAGGCAGCTCGATCGTGGGCTCGGCAAAAGTGAACGTCGGCGTTTTCGGCGTGGCGGCTGAAGTCCGCTTCTAAATCAATACATCCAGGGATCCAGGGTTTTACAATGCATAAGCTTGCTCTCCTGGTGGCCACGGCCGCCGCACTCTCGTTCGCCTCGTCCGGCGCCAGCGCCGCCACCCATGATGGCGCCTTCGTGGCCGTCAATGGCGGCAACTCGCACTTCGACGTGAGCCACACCAACTTCGACGACAGCAGCGACACCGCCATCGGCGGTATGGTCGGCTACCGCTGGGTGGTCGACCGCCCGTTCGCCATCGGCGTCGAAGGCGGCTTCGTCGACCTCGGCAACATGAGCTGGAAGGACCAGGTCAAGTTCGGCAACATCACCGATTCGGCCACGGGCAAGTACAAGGCCAAGGCGCTGCTCATCGGTGCCAACGGCAAGTGGGACCTGCCCAACGGCTTCACCATCACCGCCCACGGCGGCATCGCGCACTCCAAGATCGAATACAGCGTCAACGAGTACGTGAACCCGCCCATCGACGGCTACACCCCGTACCATGGCAAGGTGGATTCGAACGACAACGCCGTGTACGGGGGCCTCGGCTTTGGCTACGACTTCAACGCGAACGTCGGCATCACGGTGAACTACGACCACTACGCGCTGAAGGCGGAAGACGTGAATGGCGACAAGCGCACGGTGAACATCGGCGTCTTTGGCGTGCAGGCGGAGTACCGCTTCTGATCGACCTGCCTGCCACCGGGACGTGATGCAGTTCACATCAAGCTGCCATGGCAGGCAACACGAAACACCCGTAAAATCCGGCGGGCCCGCTCAGGGCCCGTCGGCAACGGAGTCGGCGGTCCAACAAGGATCCAGGGACTCTCCATGCAAAAGGTTCTGCTTTCGGCGGCTGTCGCCGCCACGCTTTCGCTCGCTTCGTTCGCCGCCGCCGCGGTCACCCAGCAGGGTGCTTTCATCAACGTCACCGGCGGCCAGTCGCGCTACGACATCAGCCACTCCCATTTCAGCGACAAGACCGATAGCGCCGCGGGTATCCAGGCGGGCTACCGCTGGGTGGTCGACCGCCCGTTCGCCATCGGCGTGGAGGTCGGCTACGCCAACCTCGGCAACATGACGGCGCACGAGCCCTCGCTCACCTCGGGCATCTACAGCGTCGACTACCGCGCCAAGTTCAAGGGCGAAGTGCTTACCGTGGGCGCCAACGGCAAGTGGGACTTGCCCCACGGGTTCACCATCACGGCCCGCGCGGGCGTGGCGCATTCGCGCAGCAAATACAACGAGGATTACATCTACACCTCGCCTGTCGCCACGACGCAGGAATACCACACGCGCAACCAGTCGACCGACAACGGCATCTACGGTGGCCTGGGCTTCGGTTACGACTTCAACGAGAACATCGGCCTCACGCTGGTGTACGACCACTACGCCCTGAAGGCTCAGGACGTCACCGGTGACAAGCGCACGGTGAACGTCGGCGTCACCGGCCTGAACCTCGAATACCGCTTCTGGTAAGCCCCATCGTGGTGCAAGCAGGGAAACGGCCGCGCTAGCGGCCGTTTTCATTTGGACGCCTATACCCCTATACAACCTTGCGGTTGTTCGCTATAACCGGAACCACGTGCTGCGACGCAGCACCCAAGGGATTCCGAACGGAAGCATCGATTCGCCACCCGCCCGCGGCCTCGCCAGCCGGGCCGGACGGGTGCACCCAGGGGTTTTTCCATCGACGCCACGACGGGGCCGTGCCGCGGCCCCGCAGGCCGCCTTGCGCCCGAAAAACGTACCGAGGAGATGTTTTGCCATGCCCAGCCGTACCGCCTGCCCCCAACGCATCGCGCTCGCCGTGGCCACCGCCCTGGCCCTGGCCACGCCCGGGGCCTTTGCCCAGTCGACCACCGGCAGCCTCTTCGGCCAGGCACCCGCCACGCCGGGGCAGACCGTCGTGATCACCAGCGACACCGGCCTCAGCCGCGAGGTGCCCGTGGACGACCGCGGCCGCTACAGCGCCGGCCAGCTGCCGCTGGGCAACTACACCGTCAGCCTGCGCGCGAACGGCGCCACGGTGGATACGCGCAGCAACATCGTGCTCAAGGTGGGCGCCGGCACCGAGGTCTCGTTCGTGGGCAAGGCCACCGACGCGCAGGACCTTTCCGGCATGACGGTCTCGGCCTCGGCGCTGGCCAAGATCGACGTCTCCAGCATCGATTCGCGCACCGTCGTCACCTCCGAGCAGCTGGCCAAGCTACCCCTGGGGCGCAATTCGGAGGCCATCGCCCTGCTCGCGCCGGGCGTGGTGAACAACGGCGGTAACTTCAAGGGCGCCACCGGTAACTCACTGGTGAGCTTCGGTGGTTCCGCCGCTTCGGAGAACGCCTACTACGTGAACGGCTTCGCCACCACCGACCCGCTGCAGGGCTTCGGCGGCCTGTCGCTGCCCTACGGCGCGATCGAGCAGCAGGAGGTTTACACCGGCGGCTACAGCGCGCAGTACGGCCGCTCCGACGGCGGCGTGATCAACGTGGTAGGCAAACGCGGTACCAACGAATGGCACTTCGGCGCGCAGGTGTTGTGGGAACCAGCGTTCGCCCGCGCCGCCCAGCGCAACCGCTATTTCGAGAACGGCCTGCCCGCCTCGCCGCGCGCCGGCAACCTCTATGCCCCCGATAGTGAGAACGGCAGCGACAGCACCACCGTCAGCGCCTACGCCGGCGGCCCGCTGATCAAGGACAAGCTGTTCGTGTTCGTGGCCGCCGAGTACGAGCGCCAGGAAGGCAACACCGTGAACCCGGTAAGCGGCTACACCAGCACCAAGCCCTACGTGGATTACCGCTACAACTCGCCACGCTGGTACGGCAAGCTCGACTGGAACATCACCGACAACCACATCCTTGAGCTCACCGGCGCGTCGGACAAGTACGAGACCGCCGGCAATATCTACGATTACAACTACGCCACGCGCACGCGTCTTGGCCGCATCGGCTCCGACGACGATACCAAGAGCGGTGGCGACCTGTGGACGGCGAAGTACACGGGCTACATCACCGACGACCTGACGGTGAGCGCGCAGTACGGCAAGCTGCACACCACCGCGTACGATGCGCCGGGCGGCTACGATCCGTCGATCACCTACGTCGACGGCATCGTCAACCAGAACCCCGCGTTGAACGGTGGCTCGCCGCGGGGCAACGCGCAGACGGTGG
Source organism: Luteibacter yeojuensis (assembly GCF_000964085.1). Classification (GTDB taxonomy): domain Bacteria; phylum Pseudomonadota; class Gammaproteobacteria; order Xanthomonadales; family Rhodanobacteraceae; genus Luteibacter; species Luteibacter yeojuensis_A. The sequence continues at coordinate 4,994 of NZ_JZRB01000056.1, read as the reverse complement.
CGAGCCTCATACCCGCGGGCAAGGGCAACCGCACCACCAATACGCGCATCGACATCACGTACAAGCTCGGTGACCACACGATCACCGCCGGCATGGATAACCAGACCGCCACCGCGATCGACCAGGGCTCGGTCACCTCCGGCCCCGGCGGGTATTCGTGGACCTACGGCCAGGGCGACCCGAACACGCCGATCTCCACGGGCCTGGGCGTACCGGCCACCGGTGGCTTCCCCAACGGCGCGGGCGGCTACTACGTCATCCAGAACATCAACAGCAGCCTCGCCACTGTCCGCTCGACCCAGCGCGCGCAGTACATCGAGGACAAGTGGCAGGTCAGCGACCGCTGGCTGCTTTCCTTCGGCATCCGCAACGACCAGTTCAAGAACTACAACGCCGATGGCGATGCCTTCATCACCCAGCACAAGCCGCAATGGGCACCACGCCTGGGCGCGAGCTGGGACGTGAATGGCGACGCGAGCTTCAAGGTGTACGCCAACGCGGGCCGCTATTACCTCGGCCTGCCCCTGAATCCCGCGCTCAATGCCGCGGGTGGCGCGCTCACCACCTCGCAGTACTTCACCTATGGCGGCATCGCCGCCGACGGCACGCCGACGGGCCTCACGGCCATCTCGGTGCCGGTGGCCGCCAACAACACCTTCGGCCAGCTACCCGACCCGAAGACCGTGACCACCAAGGGCCTGAAATCGGAATACCAGGACGAATTCATCCTGGGCTTCACCAAGACCCTCGGCACCGACTGGGTGTACGGCGCCAAGGCGACCCAGCGCATCCTGCGCAACGCCATCGACGATTACTGCGACATCGACCTGGTGCTCGCCAAGGCCCAGTCGCTTGGCTACAACGTGACCACCGACAGCAACCCGGTCAGCTGCTGGCTGTTCAACCCCGGCAAGGCCAACACGTTCAACCTGGTGGATACCTCGGGCAATTACGTGAGCGTGCCGCTGAACAACAAGGAGTTCGGCTTCCAGGGCCTGAAGCGGCGCTACTACGGGCTGGAGACCTTCCTCGAGCATCCCTTCGCCGATAGCTGGTACGGCAAGCTGAGCTACACGTTCTCGCGCAGCTACGGCAACACCGAAGGCCAGCTGCGCTCGGACCTGTTCCGCGAATCCCGCGGCACCGGCCAGACCGCCGTATCGACCACCCAGGACTGGGATAACAGCTACATCATGGTCAATACCAACGGGGTGCAGAACAACGATCACAAGCACCAGCTGAAGTTCTTCGGCTATTACCAGTTCACGCAAGAGTGGCTGGTGAGCGGCAACCTGAGCCTCATCTCCGGCGCGCCCAAACCCTGCCTCGGCTATTTCGGGGAAGACCGCACCGACCCGGCCGGCTACGGTAACAGCTACCACTTCTGCTACGGCGAACCCTCGCCGCCCGGCAGCCACGGCCGCCTGCCCTGGATCCGCCAGCTCGACCTCGGCGTCACCTACCGCCCCGCCTTCGCCGCCTCGCGCCTGGGCTTCAACCTCAACGTGTTCAACGTTACCAACGAACAGAAGGTGCTGGCCATCTTCCCCAACAGCGAATCGAGCCCGAACCTGCGCAACCCGCTCTACGGCACGCCCACCGCCATGCAGCAGCCTCGGTATGTTCGGCTGAGCGTTAACTACGATTACTAACCCCCAGGATCCGACCCACGTAGGAGCTCACTAGTGAGCGACAGCCTTTCGCGAAGAGTTAGGACTTTCTGTTGATCTTTCGCGAGAAGCTGTCGCCCACCAGTGGGCTCCTACATCGGTGGCGGTGGCTATGACCGTAGTTATGAACGAGCCGGAATCTTCAACCCCCGCTCCACCCCCGGCCGCGACGTGCCACGCTCCAGCCACGCGATGACATTCCCGAACTGGTCGAACTCCACCAGCTCCCGCGCGCCATAGAACGTCACCAGGTTATTCACCCAACCCAGCGTCGCGATATCCGCGATGGTGTATTCATCGCCAACGATCCAGTCCTGCCCCGCCAGCTGCTTGTCGAGCACGCCAAGCAGGCGCTTCGATTCATCGACATACCGCTGCAGCGGCCGCTTGTCTTCCCATTCGCGCCCGGCGAACTTGTGGAAGAAGCCCACCTGGCCAAACATCGGGCCAATACCCGCCATCTGGAAAAACACCCACTGGATGGTTTCCCACTTCTTCGCCGGGTCCTTGGGCAGGAACTTGCCGGTCTTCTCGGCCAGGTAAAGCAGGATGGCGCCGGATTCGAACAGGCCGATGGCTTCGCCGCCCGGGCCGTTCGGGTCGATCATGGCCGGGATCTTGCCATTCGGGTTAAGCGACTCGAATTCCGGCAGCTTGCTCTCGTTCTTCATGATGTCGACGAGGTGCACCTCGTAGGGGATGCCAAGCTCCTCCAGCATGATCGACGCCTTCACCCCATTCGGCGTGGGCAGCGAATACAGCTGGATGCGGTCCGGGTGCTTCGCCGGCCAGCGGGCGGTGATGGGGAAGAGGTCAAGATCGGCCATGGGGCATCCTTGGGGTTGGGAGGAGGCATACACTACTCCCAACCTGCCACGGAGATCGCCATGACCGCGTATATCGCCCTCCTCCGCGCCGTGAACGTCGGCGGCACCGGCAAGCTGCCCATGGCCGAGCTGAAGGCCATGTGCGAAGACGAAGGGTTCCTCTCGGTGAAGACCTACATCGCCAGTGGCAATGTCGTCTTTACTTCGAAGCTGAAGGAGAAGGCGGTAAAAGCCGCTCTCGAAGCCCGGCTGGCCGAGTACGCCGGTAAGCCCGTCGGCGTCATGGTCCGCACCGCCGCCGAAATGGCCGCCGTGCTCGCCGCCAACCCTTTCCCCGGCGCCCCAGGCAACCGCGTCGTTGCCGTCTTCCTCGATAGCGCCCCGCCCAAGGACACCGTGGCCAGCGCGCGCCACCAGACCACCGAAGAAATCCGCCTGGGCAAACGCGAAATCTACGTCCGCTACGACGATGGCATGGCGTCATCAAAGCTAGTCATCCCCGCCGCCAAGACCGGCACGGGGCGGAACATCAACACGGTGGCAAAACTCGCCGAAATGGCCGCCGCCCTGTAGGAGCGCGCTTGCGCGCGATGGGATAGCGAAGAAGCAACCGCTCCACTTACCCATCAGCCTCACCGACCAAAGGCACGGGCTCGCCGCCAGCAAGGTCAAGCCTCGCCAGAAGCCGACTCGCAAACTGAAGGCTTCACAAGCATCCTACCGAAACCGCTAAGAAATCTTTTGCAAGGCATCAGCGGGTATGCCGATGCACTCTATCGTTCGACCAACTTCATCGCAGAACTCAACCTCGTACGCGGTTATGGGATCATTGTAGACGTCCAGGACCGTCCCCTTCGCGCCCTTCTTCAGAAGATGCTCGTCGAAGTCGCGAGTCAGAATAACTACGTCGAACAATTTGATAGGCATGCCTGCTCACCTCTCCACGACGACGGACTAATCACTCAGCTAGATGACAGGAATTTAGTGCTCGATCCTTATCCAGAGTATCGCCATCGAGAACAGTCCCGCACCAACCAATGCCAAAGGTACGAGAGGGGTGAAGAGCGCGCCGAGAAAGATGTCGATTCCTTTACTCCATCCCGTTCCCTCGCAAAAACAGAAGATCATGAGCAAGAGCATCCCGATTACGCCTGCAAAGAACGCGGCGCAGTACGTCGTTGGTGACGGCTTTTCGTTCGACAACTGATTCGTGAGCGACCCTAGAACGGCGGACCAGAATTCATCGATCACTGACCTATATCCTTCCAAGCTTGGCTTTCTATGATTTCGCTCGCTGCGCGATTCGAACTATTTCAGATGATGAAGTTATTTGCCTGACCGCATTAAACGATGTGTTGCGGCGCACCTAGTGCGACCTTCTGGGCCGTGGCGAAGGCAAGTTTCTGATGATCATGGCGATCACAGCAGACACGGCTCCGCCCTTACACGCAATAGGGATGCCAATCATCAGGTCGAAATCGATGCCTTCTAGCAAGCAAGATATCCAACCAAGCATCAAAGCGGCAGTTGACATGACGACAAAGAAGAGGCTTCCAACTGCAAGAGTTATAAATACGCGCATCAGTTCCTAGCGTCGCCCCTGGATCCATTCGATAGCGATTTTTTTTATCGGCACCAACGGCGAAGAGCTCCAGGGAACCCCAGTAGCAGCGAATAGTGACGATAGTTCCTCAAAGAACGGTCCACTGACAGTGTTATCCCGCTGATGGCTTATCCTGTGCCTTGCAACTAATGAGCGACAAGAATCCGTACCGCAAAGATCCCAGTCGAACCATACCGGATCAACGACCGGCGAAAACGGATCATTGCTAGCAAGCCTCTCCGCGTATGGCTTATAGATCTCCGCTCGATCACCGGCTTCTCGCTCTTCACCCGCGGGAGCAATCAGTCCCGCACTGAGTAGGCGATAGACCGTGTCAACTGCGTGCTGCCATCGATCCCTCTGATCAACGTCGGCAACAAGCCAGCTGAGGAACGAGTCTGCGTAGTAGCAATCATGCGCGATCAAGAGAATCCACTCTTGAAGCCTCAAGCTGCAGCAGCGAAAGATAGACATTGAATGCCAGCCGCAGTGTTCACACATACGAATTTCCGTTTAATCGCAGCCCTAATCTATCGCACCGCCTTGCCGTTACAGGGAATGCAATAACCGCAGCGACAGATTTGCTCTCAGCGACGACTTCGCAAGCGCGGAAGGAAGGCGGCTATGGCAAAGCACGTGCCACCAGTACCCGCACCAGCGATCGATGCTTGCTTTAGTAGAAACAGCATATTTTCAGCATCGAAATCACCACCATAGAGAAGCGTTGCCAGAAGCCCTCCAACGCCTACAATACTGAACGAGACAGCAAACATCGAGGATGTGAGAATTATGTATGCTTTCCAAGCAGTCATTACTCCACCTTACGCTCCTTATGCTTATCACCGTTACCTGCGCCCAACCTCAAAATAATTGGTTCATCGCGGATTACCGGGG
>NZ_JZRB01000055.1 GCF_000964085.1 Luteibacter yeojuensis | reverse complement strand
CAACGACGCGTGGCGTGCACGCCATATCGAAAAAGGTTTCGCGTGGTTGCCCGACGATGCACTCGGTGCGCTGCTTCCGCCCGCGTTGTCGATGGAGCGAATGAACGCCGTGTCATTCAATAAAGGTTGTTTCCCAGGGCAGGAAATCGCGGCACGCCTGCATTTCCTTGGCGGCCACAAACGCCACCTGCGCACGGTGCGGCCAGATGTCGCACTCGAAGAAGGGCAATCGCTGCGCGTTAACGGACGTGACATAGGCATCGTGTTGATGCACAACGCATCCGAAGTTCCACCTATGTCGCTTGTCGTATTGGATGATAACGCCGTTCAGGAACAGACTCTTGAAACGGATGCGGGGCGCCTGCACGTCTTGTCTACATTCGGCGCGTGATCGTTCGTGCGTTGTACATGTGCGTTCTCGCAGCACGGTGAGTCTTAGCTGAACCGTGCCGCATCTGCACTTGCACAAAACGTGACGCGCCACTAGTCTCCGCCGATCCCCTTGCGTGGCCATGGTGTTTCGCCATGGTTACACCCGCGACGATCCGTCGACGATGACGGTTCTGGCGCGACCCGGCGGAAGCCGGAGGATGTGAACCGCGTACCCGCCTTCGGGTCCGCTGTAGCTGACGGAGCCGCCGCCATCGCGATGCCGCTCCCTTTCAGCGCAACCCATACCGGGCGGCTCCGGACAGTCGCCCAGTACAGTCACAGTGTGTGACACCCGAAGCATTCGCATTCAACGCGATACCCAAGCGGATGCCCCTCGGTTCGTCCAGGTAGTAACGGCCTGCCCGCCCGTCTACCGCCCGTACGTCCCCCATGGCTCTTCCAAGACGCCGCAAGTGACGGAAAAGCTCGTTGGAGGCAGATACACATGAAACTTTCCGCTTTGCTCTGGATGGCGTCCGTCCTCCCGAGCCACCTGGCTGACCAGACGTGCCTGGCCACCACGGTTTACCTCGAAGCACGCAGCGAACCCACCATCGGCCAGTACGCCGTGGCGGAAGTCGCCCTCCGCCGGCGCGATCGCGGCATGGGTGGCAAGAATGTGTGCGAAGTCGTCTCGGCCCCACGCCAGTTCGCCATCACCACCACGCCGAAGGATTTTGAAGTCACCGACCTCGTCTCGTGGACGAAGGCATGGAAGATCGCCGGCGACTCCCTGAACAACTGGAGCCTGCCGAAGGGCGAACGCCTGGTGTACGTGCCGCAGGCCGATCACTTCGCCACGGTCGCCGTCGCACCCACGTGGTCGGCCAGCCGCATCGTGCGCAAGATCGGCGACCACGCGTTCTACGCCGTGAACTGATACGCAGCGACAACGCGCGGGGAAAAGGAACCAGGGCGGGCAGCTTGTGGTTCCCGGGAAAAGGGGCCCTCGGACGAGGGTCTTTTTTTTGGTTCATCGCGGAT
>NZ_JZRB01000054.1 GCF_000964085.1 Luteibacter yeojuensis | reverse complement strand
GCTTTGTTGGCTTTTCGCGCACGGAGTGCGCTCCTACATTTACCTCAGGATGCAGCGGTTTTTGCCGCCGCGCTTGGCTTCGTACATGGCTTCGTCGGCGGTGGAGACGAGGCGGTCGTAGGCGTCGCGGGGCAGTGACATGGTGACGCCGATGCTTGCGCCAATGGTGGCGGGGATGCGCAGGTCGGCCACGGTGAGGGTGTACGGTTCGGCGATGGTGTCGCACAGTGACTGGCAGCGGGCGAGGGCGGCCTGGCCGTCCGTCGCGTCGTTGAGCAGCACCGCAAATTCGTCGCCGCCCAGGCGTGCCACCGTGTCGGTGCCGCGGGTGCGCGCGTCGATGCGCGCCGCGATCGCCTTCAGCAGTTCATCGCCCGCGGCATGGCCGTGCGCGTCGTTCACGCCCTTGAACCCGTCGATGTCGATGTAGGCAAGCCCGAACGGCGCGCCGCCCGCGTTTGCGGCGGCCAGCGCGTTCTCCAGCCGCTCGCGGAACAGCACGCGGTTGGGCAGGCCGGTCAGCGCGTCGTGCGTGGCCTGGTGGCGCACCAGCTGCTCCATGCGCGTGCGCTCGGCCACTTCCGTGGTGAGCTGCAGGTTGCGCTCGGAGAGCTCGTCCAGCGCGTGCTGGAGCAGGGCGCGGGCACGGTACAGCTCGAGGAAGATCTTCACCTTCGACTGCAGGATGGCGTCGTTGATGGGCTTGGCGATGTAATCCACCGCGCCGGCCGTATACCCCTTCATGCGGTTCAGGTCGTCGGCGTAGGCGGCCGTGACGAAGATGATGGGCGTCTCGCGCAGGTGCTCGGTCTCGCCGATGAGTTCGGCGACCTCGAAGCCATCCATGCCCGGCATGTTCACGTCGAGCAGCACCAGGGCGAACTCGTGGTCCAGGCACAGGGCCAGCGCGTCGTTGCCGTTGTCGGCCTCGAAGATGTCGGCGTCCGCGCGGGCCAGGAGGCGGCGCATGGCGACAAGGTTGGCGGGCGTATCGTCGACGACGAGGATCTTGGGGCGAATCGATGTCATGGGAGGCAAAGTTGGTTGAGGCGCGCCGCGATCTGGTCGAGCGGGAGGCAGGCGTCGGCACCGGCGATGTCGAGCCCGGCCCGTGGCATGACGTCGGATTCCGCGCTGGCCGGGTCCTGCACCAGCGCGTAGCCGCCCGCCTGGCGCACGGCCCTGAGGCCCTGGGCGCCATCCGAATTGGCGCCCGTCATCAGCACGGCCACCAGGCCGTCCTTCCACGCACCGGCCGCGGTCTCGAAGAGCACGTCGATGGAGGGACGCGCATAGGTTACCCGCGCATCCACGTTTAGCGAAAAATGGGCATTCGGCTCCACCAGGAGGTGGTAGCCGCTCGGGGCCACGTGGACCACGCCCGGGTCGGCCGGCTCGCGCTCGGCGGCCTCCACCACGGGCAGCGCGGATACGCGACCCAGCAATTCCACCAGCAGGGAAACATCGGCCGAGCCGGTGTGGGCGCAGACCACCACGGGCACCGCCAGCCGCCGGTCGAGCGCGGGCAGCACGCGCTGCAGGGCCGCGAGGCCCCCGGCGCTGCAACCCATCGCGATGGCGGCGCGGGCGGTCATCGGGCCAGCGGCCTCGCGACGCCGGCACCTGCCTGGTAGATGCGCAGGCCCGCGTCGATGTCGCCGAAGCTGGCGGCCGATGGCGAGAAATCGATGTTCTCGCGCGTGCCCAGGCAGAGGAACCCACCGCGCACCAGGCTGTCGCGGAACAGGCCCAGGGTGCGGTCCTGCAGCGCGTTGTTGAAATAGATGAGCACGTTGCGGCACAGGATGAGGTGCGCTTCGCAGAACACCTCGTCGGTCACCAGGTTGTGGTTGAAGAAGGTGACGTTGCGGCGCAGGCGCTGGTCGAGCTTGATGAAGTCGTAGCGGGCACTGTAGTAGTCGCTGAACGACTTCTGGCCGCCGCCTTCGATGTAGTTGCGCGACCAGTCGCGCGCGTCGCGCGTGGCGTAGATGCCCTCCGCGGCCACCTGCAGCGCGGCATCGTTGAAATCGGTGGCATAGATGCGCGTGCGCTCGTACAGCCCGGCCTCCTCCAGCAGGATCGCCAGCGAATACACCTCCTGCCCGTGCGCGCAGCCGGCCTGCCAGATGTTGATCTCGGGGTACGAGGCCAGCACCGGCAGCACCTTGTCGCGCAGCGCGCGGAACACCGGCGGGTCGCGGAACATCTCCGAGACCGGCACGGAAAGGCCTTCGATCACCCGCGTGACGAAGCCCTCTTCGTGCAGCAGGCGGCGGTTGAGCTCGCTGATGCTGCCCGCGTGGTGCGTGCGTACCAGTTGCTGTACGCGCCGTTTCAGCGATGCCGGCGCGTACTCGGTGAAGTCGTGCCCATGGCGCAGCTGCATGGCGCGCACGAACAGCTCGATCTCGATGTCCTCGACGTCCACCTCAGGCCCTTGTCGGCAGCCACACGCGGATCATCGACAGCAGGCGGTCGACGTCGATCGGCTTGGAGAGGTAATCGTTGGCACCGGCTTCCAGGCACTTTTCGCGGTCGCCGCGCATGGCCTTCGCCGTCAGCGCGATGATCGGCACGCCCGCCACGGCAGGTTTGGCGCGGATGGCGCGCATGGTGTCGTAGCCATCCATCACCGGCATCATGATGTCCATCAGCACCAGCTCGAGCCCGGCATCCTTGTCGAGCGCGTCGAGCGCCTTCTGGCCGTCCTGCGCCATCACCACGTCGATGCCCTTGCCGCGCAGCACCTTCGACAGCGCGAACAGGTTGCGCATGTCGTCGTCGACGAGCAGCACGCGGCGGCCGCGCAGGTCGGCCTCGCCCATGTCGCGGGCGGGCGTGGGCGTGGGGCGGTTCTCCGCCTTCGCCGCGGCGCTGCCGCCACCATGGCGTATCGAGTGCAGGAACAGGCTCACCTCGTCGAGCAGGCGGTCGGGCGAGCGGGCGCCCTTCACCACGATGCTGTCGGTGTACTGGCGGATCTTCATGCTCTCCTCGCGGGAGAGGTCGCGGCCGGAGTACACCACCACCGGCGGCGTGTGGCCGGATTGCGACAGGTGCTCGAGGAACTCCATGCCCGACATGCCCGGCAGGCCGAGGTCGAGCACGATGCAGTCGTAAGGTGTCTCGTTGGCCTTGGCCAGCGCTTCCTCGCCGGATGCCGCCTCCTCGATCACCACGTTATCGTCCTTCAGCAGCGTGCGCACGGCGGCGCGGGCGCTGCTGTCGTCGTCGATAACCAGCAGGTGGCGCGTACGGCCCTCGGCAAAGTGCAGCAGGCGCTCGAACGCGGTGGCGATGGATTCGCGGCTGACCGGCTTGGTGAGGAAGCCCACGGCGCCGAGCTCGAGGCCGCGGGTGGCGTCATCGGTGGCCGAGATGAAGTGCACCGGGATGTGCCGTGTGTTGGCGTCGTTCTTCAGGCGGTCGATGACCGTCCAGCCATCCATGCCAGGCAGCATCACGTCGAGCAGGATGCCCGTGGGGCGGTATTGCCGGGCCAGCGCCAGGCCGGTCTCGCCGTCGGCCGCGGCGAGCACCCGGTGGCCCTTGCGGTGGATCATGTCGGCCAGGATGCGCGCGAACGCGGGGTCGTCCTCTACCACGAGGATGACGGTATCGCCCGGGGCGATGCTTGCGCGGTCATCGTCGATCGATTCGGTGATGAGGCCCGGGGAGAGCGGCAGCGTGGCCTCGGCGGCGGCCTGCTGGCGCGACACCGGCTCGGCGCGCTCGCTGGCCGCGTCGGGGGCCTGCTCAGGGAGGAAGAGGGTGAAGGTGCTGCCCTTGCCGACTTCGCTCTCGAGCACGATATCGCCGCCGAGCAGCATGGCGATGCGCCGCGAGATGGCCAGGCCCAGCCCCGTGCCGCCGTACTGGCGGCTGGTGCTGGCGTCCACCTGCTCGAACGCATGGAACACGCGCTGGTATTTCTCCGGTGGGATGCCGATGCCCGAATCGGTCACCGCGATGCACACGGCATGCGCCGGGTCGAGGCCTTCGGGCAGGCGGGCGCCTGGGGCCGGGCGGCCGATACGCGCGCGGACGCTGCCGCTGGCCGTGAACTTGAAGGCGTTGCTGAGCAGGTTGTTCACCACCTGCTCGAGCTTGCCGCCGTCGGTGCGGAGGGTGGCCGGCAGGCCGTCCTCCACCTTCACCTCGAACACCAGCTTCTTTTCCTGCGCCACGTGGTTGAACGTACGGCCGAGCGTGCGGGCCAGGTCGGCCAGCGAGAAGTCGTCGACCATCAGCTCCATCTTGCCGGCCTCGACCTTCGACAGGTCGAGGATGTCGTTGATGAGGCGCAGCAGGTTCGAGCCGGCGTCGTGGATGATGCGGGCGGATTCCACCTGTTCGCCGGTGAGGTTCTCTTCGTCGTTGTCGGCCAGGCTGCGCGAGAGGATGAGCAGGCTGTTGAGCGGCGTGCGCAGTTCGTGCGACATGTTGGCCAGGAACTCGGACTTGTACTGGCTGGCGCGGGCCAGTTCCTCGGCCTTCTCGTGGGTTTCCTTCTGCAGCTCGACCAGGGCGTCCTTCTGCTCGTTGAGCGTGATGCTCTTCTCGCGCAGCTCCTCGTTCGAGGCGTGCAGTTCTTCGGTCTGCACGCGCAGTTCTTCTTCCGACGCGATGAGGCGCTGCGACTGCTCCTGCAGCTCGGCCGTCTTCGCGTGCAGCTCGCTGTTGGTGAGTTGCAGCGCGTCCTGCTGGTGGCGCAAGGCCTCTTCGGAGGCGCGCAGCTCGTCGGCCTGGGTTTGCGTCTGGTCGAGCAGGTCGCGCGTGCGCAGGGCGCGGGCCAGGTTCTCCAGCGACAGGGCGACGATGGGCATCAGCTCGTCGAGCAGGCGCTCCTGCAGCGCCGTGAGATGCTGGAAGCTGGCGATCTCGATGACGCCAAGCAGCGCGTCGCGCGATACCACCGGCACCAGCACCACGCTGGTGGGCGAGGCCTCGCCCGTGCCCGAGTGGATGCGGGTGTAGTCGTCGGGCACGTCCTGCAGCACGATCGTCTGGCGCGTGGCCGCCGCCTGGCCGACAAGGCCCTCGCCGAGGGCGTACTCGGCGGTGACGTGGCGGCGCTGGCGGAAGCCGTAGCTGCCGGCCAGCTCAAGGCGCTGGGTATCCTCGCGGTACATGTAGAACACACCCACGCCGGCCTTGAGCGAGGTGACCAGCTCGGTGACCAGGGCGTCGGCGAAATCGCGGTAGGTGGTGGTTTCCTGCAGGCGGTTCGATGCCTCCGCGGCGGCGGATTTCAGCCAGGTCTGCCCGGCGGTCTCGATCGCCATCTCCTTGAACACCTGCAGCGCGCGGGCGATCTCGCCGATCTCGTCGCGGCGGGTGAGCTGGCGCACCTCGATGCCGTGGTCGTGGTTGGCCAGGCGCGTCATCAGGTCGGTCATCCGCACCAGCGGGCGCGTGATGAGGCGGAAGGTCATCATGATGACGAGCGCGCCGACCACCAGGCACAGGATGAGCGAGACGATATCGACAGTCTTCGTCGTGGCCAGGGTGTCGTCGAGCGCGGCATTGCGCTTGTCGAGCAGGGTGCGCTCGGTGCTGGCCATGTCGTCGACCAGCTTGCGGATATCGGCCATCAGCACGGTGCGGCGGGCGAAGTAATCGCGGCGGATGCCGTCGCGGGCCTGGGCGGCCTCGGGGGTCACGGCATTGCCGATGGCGCGCATGGCCTCCATGCCGTTTTTCTGCGCCTCGACCTTCCAGCGGTCGAGCATGTCCTGCAGGCGGTCGATGCGGCCCTGCTGCAGCGGGTTATCGGCCGTGAGCCGGCGCAGCTCGGCGACGCTGGTGGCCAGCTCGCGGTCGGCGGCTTCGAAGTCGGCGTACTCGGTGTCGGCCTGGGTGAGCAGGTAGCCGCGCGCCGCCACCTGGCGCTGCTGGGCGTCCGCGCCCACGTCGGCCAGCCTGAGCAGCACCACGTAGGTGTGCTCGGACCAGGCCCGGGTTTCGTTCTCGCGGCCCAGCGACACCAGGTTGGCGATGCAGGCCGCCACGAACAGGGCCAGCAGGGCGCCGATGGCGATGACGATCTTGCGCTGCAGGGGCTGGTCGGCCAGCCAGTGGTGCTGCGTGTCGTTGGAAGGCATGCGATGACCGGTAGTGGGACGTGGGGTGGGGCGGTGCCTCCCCTGGCATTTACAACGAACAGGGGCGCGGCTTCCATGGTGCCCCGCACATTATCGGCAACCTCAGCCGTTTGCCTTAGCCCGGCGGGCCCAGAACGGGGGCACGAGGGTGCCGCGGCGGACGGCGATGGCCAGTAGTACGGCCGTGAGCGTCGAACAGATGCAAAGGGCCACCACCGAGGCCTCCGCGCCAAACTCCCCGCCCGTGAGCCAGTTGGGCCCCTGCATGCGCGAGGCGAGCCACCCTTTCTGTTCGAAGCCGGAGACGGGGATGCCATAGAACGGGCCCTGGGCGACATTCCAGGCGGCGTGCAGCCCCATGCAGATCCATAGCGAGCGTGTAACGTGGTAGATCAGGCCGAAAAGGAGCCCTGCCTCCAGCGCGATGGCCAGGGCACTCCACGTCGTGGCGTGCGGGTTCCAGATGTGCATGAAGCCGAAGAAGGCAGCCGAGAGCAGCAGCGATATCCACGTGCCCAGGCCCTCTTCCACGATGCGGAACAACACGCCACGGCTGATGATCTCCTCGCCCACGCCGGCACCCACGCCCAGCACGAGGATGAGGCCGAGCCAGGGCACGCCGGGGTTGGTGCCATCGACCACGTAGGCGCCAAGGGCCCACAGCGAGCCCACCACGCTGGAGAACAGCACGAAGCCGGCCACGATGCCCAGCAGCACGTGGGGCACCAGCTTGCGCAGGGCCAGTTCGTCGACGCGCCGGTTCTCGATCGTCCGCACCAGCAGCCAGTAGGCGAGGATCGGCGGCAGCAGGCGGAACAGTTCGATGAGCGGCGTGGTGTCGCCGAACGCCACCTCCTTGGGCAGCCCCAGGCCCGAGTAGACATGGCCCAGGACCATGCCGATGAGCATCATGCTGGCGGCGAAGACGAGGATGCGCGCCAGGGGCGTGCGGATGAGGCGGGCGGGCAGCGAGGGTGTCGCGACGGCGGGTTCGTTGGCGTGCATGGGCTCGATGGCATGGGGGCAGGTGCGGGCCCGAGTCTACGCAGGCATGATGGTGTTCCGATACAAGATCGTTCGTTTCCCTCCCGGTATCGTCCCGAGCCGGGGGCGCCCTGGCCCCGAAAGCACCGGAATCCCCGATGTCGACGCTGCAAGACAACGATCCCTCCAGCCCGATGAACCGGCGGGAGCAGACCTTCCCCCGCC
>NZ_JZRB01000053.1 GCF_000964085.1 Luteibacter yeojuensis | reverse complement strand
CGGGCCGTAGCGCCGCTTTCGCGATAACCGGTGGCTTGGCGGCCCTCCGCTCATGTCGGCCCCAAGGGCCTGCCCGCCCCCGAGTCGTTACGCCTCGTGTCGTGTGGCACAGGCCGGTGCTGTGTAGTGCGATGCCCGTTCGGGCTCGCTGCTTTCGCTGTTTGTGCAGTGGCAGACGTGCTTGGGAGCTCGTGGGTCTTTCGCGACCGTACGCGTGCGAGGGTCTTTTGCTCTTGCCCCCACGAAACCGGGCGCATGGGCTCGGTGGCGGGTGGGCCCCTGGGGCCGACATGAGCGGAGGGCCGCGCACCGCAACGTAGTGGCGATAGCGGAGCTACGGCCCGGTCCGAAGGTCCGCGACTGGCGGCACCAGGGGCCCACCCGCCGCCGACTGGCGACACCGCGCCAGCCCTAGGCGGCGCAAGCCGCTCAAAGCATGCATTCGCGCCAGCGGATGAACCGACAAAAAAAGCCCGGCACTGGCCGGGCTTTTTAAGAGCATCGCGCGCAAGCGCGCTCCTACAGGGGGCGTTGTTTACTTGTATTCGACCGCGCCCGAGATCACCAGGCCCTTTTCTTCCATGTGGGCTTCGCCGCCGACCTGCACCACGCGGGCGGCCTGTGCCTTCATGGCGTCGAACTGCGCCTTCGAACGCTGTGCCGTCGCCGTGTCGGCCGCCTGGGAATCCGGCGCACCATCGGCGGCCGCCGCTTCGGCCATCGCCGAGGCGTAGGCCTGGGCCTTGTCCGACATGATGTCGACCCACGTGCGGTACATGTCGCCGTTGAGATGCAGGCGGGCCAGGCGGCCGGCGTCGCCGGTGCTGCCCATCAGCAGGTCGTCGAGCTTCGCGTCCTCGCCGTCACCCAGGCCGATGGCGATGGCCTGGCCGTTCATGGCGGCCCACGCCGGCATGCCCAGCGACTGCGTGAGGTTGGCGGGCAGCGCGGCAGGCTTGCCGTCGGCGGCCAGCTTGAACTCACCGCCCAGCACCGCCTGGCTCATGGCCAGCAGGCCAGCCGGGTTGCGGGTGGCCAGCACCACACGGCCGTTGACCTGCGGCAGGGCCGCGCCCGGCGCGCCCGGCTTGTACGAGTCGACCACGATGCGCACGCCGCGGATATCGCCGAACGGCGGGATGGCGGCCTGCTGCATGGTGGAACCCATCTTCGCGAAGCTGTCGTTGAGGCTGGCGAAGGCGGGGCAGGCGAAGGGCTTGGCGGCGACGGCTTCGGACTGCGCGGTGAAGAACGTGCGCAGCTGTTCCACCGGCAGGGCGAGGCTGACGTCGAAGCTGCCCGTGGCGTCGCTGCCCAGGCCAGGCAGTTCCACCTTCAGGCCCGAGAAGGCGCTGGTGATGTCGCTGGCGAGGGCCACGTCCACGCGCTGCTCGACGTGGTGCAGGTCGAGCTTGGTGTAGCCGAAGCTGAAGGAGGGCACGCGAGCGGCGACGCGGGTGGCTTCTTCCTGGCAGCTGGCCGGGATCTGCGGGGCCGGCTCGCCGGTCTTCTGCGACTGGTGCTTCAGGAAGGTGGCGAACAGGGGATCCTTGCCGGCGGCCACGAGCGGCAGCAGGCGGGTGAGATCGACCTGGCCCACCACGTAATCCTTGTAGCCTTTGTCCTTGGCGAGGTCGGCAAGGCGGCCGTCGTCCTGGAGGTTCTTGTCCGGGCGGTCGACGCCGAGGGCCTGGCGGACCAGCGGCTGCGCGGCGTCGGCCGGGAGCAGCGCGGCCACGGCGTTCTTGCCGACGGTGGCGATGATGAGCTGGGTGCCCGAATCGCCAAGGGCGACGTGGCGGTAGGCCTGGCCGCCGGCATCGGCGGTGTCGAGCTTCTTGCCGTAAGCCGTCTCGAGGCGGCCCACGAAGGCGTCCCACGCGGCCGGATCGGCCAGCGAGGCGCGGACGACCGGGCTGAGGCCCACGCCGTAGATGGCCGAGCCGGTCTTCAGGTCGACGCCGAGGTTCTTGACGATGGTCTCGGCGTTCTTGCCGTCCATCTCCGCGACAAGGGCGCGCAGGAGGCGGGCGGCGTCGGCGTTGCCCTTGGCGTCGAACTCCTGGGCGTAGGACTTCATCTGGGCGACCTGGCCCGGGGCTTCCTGGTTCAGCTGGGCCAGCACGGCCTGGTAGGCGTCATCGTCCAGCGTGTCGAGGCTGGCCACCACGTACGGTGTATCGGCCGGCACGAAGGCCAGCGGGGCATCCTTGTCTTTGTGGCCGCAGGCCGCCAGCAGCACGCTGGCGACGCCGAGCGCGAGGAGTCGCTTCGTCGGTCGCATTCTGTATCCCGTTGATTGGTCCCTTGGAACCGGCATTATGCCGGATCGCGCGCCTTACCGCCCCATGACCTCGCAGAGCACGGCCATGCGGACGAAGACGCCATTGCCCACCTGCTCCAGGATCCGGGACTGGGCGCCATCGGCCACCTCGGGGGCGATCTCGATGCCGCGGTTGATCGGGCCGGGGTGCATGACCAGGGCGCCCTTGGCGGCCCGTGCCAGGCGCCTGGTGTCGAGGCCGTAGCGCTCGAAGTAGGCGGCCTCGTCCGGCAGGTCGGTGGAGGCCATGCGCTCTTTCTGCAGCCTCAGCATGATCACGACGTCGACGCCCTGGATCGCCTCGTCGAAATCCTCGTGCAGGGTCACGCCCTTGAACTCGCCCTCGGTGGGGAGCAGGCGCGACGGGCCCACGATGCGGACATCCTTGGCACCCATGGCCGTGAGCACGTGCACATCGGAGCGGGCCACGCGCGAATGGCGGACATCGCCGCAGATGGCCACCTTGAGCTTGCGGAAATCGGGGTGGTGGTTGCGGATGGTGAGCGCGTCGAGCAGGCCCTGGGTGGGGTGGGCGCGGTTGCCGTCGCCGGCGTTCACCACCGAGACGCCGCTCATGGCGTGCTTCACCAGTTCCTCGGGCGTGCCCGAGACCTTGTGGCGCACGATGATGGCGTCCAGGTGCATGGCCTCGAGCGTGTGCAGGGTATCGAACAGCTCTTCGCCCTTGCTGGACGACGACAGCGCGATATCGAAGTTGATCACGTCGGCGCCCATGCGGCGGGCGGCCAGCTCGAACGACGTGCGCGTGCGCGTCGAGGGTTCGAAGAACAGGTTGAGCACGGTGCGGCCGGCCAGGATATCGAGCTTGCGCGTGCCGTGCGCCGACTGGTCGCGGAGGCTGTTGGCCTTGTCGAGCAGGCGCTCGATCGTTTCGCGCGGCAGGTTCTCGAGGGTGGTCAGATGGCGCAGGCGGTTTGACATGACGTCCTCAAGCTAACAGGTGGAAACGTTGGGTTACGACTGGAGAAGGTACGACTCGAGGATCACCGCGGCGGCCTCGGCATCGATGGATTTTGCATCCGAACGCTTGCGCGTGCCCGCGGCGCGGCCGGCGGCGAAGCGTCGCGCGGCCTCCTGCGAGCTCATGCGCTCGTCGGCGAACGCCACGGCGATGCCGTAGCGCTCGGTGAGTTGCTGGGCGAACCGGCGCGCCGTGCGCGTCATCGGTTGCTCCTTGCCATCGTTGTCGAGGGGCAGGCCCACGACAAGTTCATCGGGCAGCCACTCGCGGCGCAGGGTGTCGAGCGCCTGCCAGTCGGGCGTGCCGTCGCGGACGGGCAGGGCGGCGAGCGCACGGGCGGTGCCCGTCAGCCGGTTGCCAACGGCGACGCCGACCACTTTCGTGCCGACATCGAAACCAAGCAGACAGCCCATGGATCAGGCGTGCCCGGCGTAGCCGGCGAGCTGGGACGGGTCGCGCACACCCATCTTGCGCGTGGCGGCGAACCAGCGTTCCTCGATGGGGGTATCGAACACGATGTGCTCGTCGGCGCGCGTGGTAAGCCACGCGTTTTCCATGACTTCCTGCTCGAGCTGCCCGGCCTCCCAGCCGGCGTAGCCGAGGGTGACGACGGCACGGCGCGGGCCATCGCCCCGGGCCATGGCCACGAGGATGTCGCGCGACGTGGTGACCGACCAGTCGTCGTTGATGCGGTAGCTGGAATCCCAGTGGCCGTGCTCGCGATGGAGCACGAAGCCGCGCTCCTGCTGCACCGGGCCGCCGATGAGCACGGGGTAGTCGGCGACCTCGGGGTCTTCGCAGGGCAGCTTCATCTGGGCGAGCACATCGCCCAGGCGGTATTCGGAGATCTGGTTGATGAGCAGGCCGACGGCCCCGTCCTCGCCATGCTGGCAGAGGAACGCCACGCCACGTGCGAACGGGGGCTCGGCGAGCGAAGGCATCGCGATGAGGAACTGCCCGGCGAAAGTGTTGGCGATACTCATGGCGCCATTGTAGCCGCACCCGCCCGCGCCCGTGCGGAAATGTTCAGACCCGGCGCCGTACCTTGTGCGCGGGTTCACATGGAGGCAGCTCATGCCGAAGACGATGTTTACAAAGGGTTTTGTGGGTGTGTTGGCCGCGTGTTCGGCGGTGGCGGCGCAGGCTTCCTCGCCCGCCGCCTGGAAGGACTACAACCAAAGGGTGACCCAGGCGTGCGTGGCCGCCAGCGGCCTGAAGGAGGTGAAGCCCGTGGGCGGGCCCATCCAGTACGACGACCGCGTGCCGGTAACGGCCCTGGTGCTGGCGGGGCGCTACCCGCAGAAGCACATGAAGAACGCGCCGGGGCGAGAGTTGTGCGTATGGGACCGGAAGGCGGAGAAGGCTTACGTCAGTGAGGCTGACCAGCTGCTGCCGAAACCGTGAATCGCGCGCAAGCGCGCTCCCACAAGGGCATGGCAGCGTTGGCAATCCCCATGTAGGAGCGCGCTTGCGCGCGAAAAGCCAACGAAGCGATGACGCGAATCAATAGTTCCGAAGGACATTTCCCGGCAGGAACTGCCACGTGCGGGTGATGTAGAGCTCATCCACCTTTTCCTTCGAATCGCGGGGCAGGCCCGGGAACGGCGCGGCCAGCCGCACGATGCGCTGGGCCGCGTCATCCAGCAGCTTGTGGCCGGAACTCTTGATGACGTCGATGCTCTTGATGGTGCCGTCGCGGTTGAGGCCCACGGTGAGCACCAGCTCGCCGTAAACGCCTTGCTGGCGCGCTTCGGCCGGGTAGTTGAGGTTGCCCACGCGCTCGACGCGATTCACCCAGCCCTTCATGTAGGCCGCGTACACGTACTCGCGCGTGTTCGACGAGATGAACTTCTTCTTCGGGCGCTTGGCGTAGGCCTCGGACTGGTCACGTACCTCGGCGGCCAGCTTCGCCATCTCGAGCTTGCGCTGCACTTCCTCGTCGGAGGGCGGCAGGGGCAGTTCCTTCTGCTCGGTCTGCTCCTTGGTCGTATCCACCTTGAAGCCCGTCTGGCCGGACGTGGTCAGCACCTGGTCGGGCGTGGCCTCGCGCGGGGCCGGCGCACGGGCTTCCTCGGGCTGCGGCGCGGCGCCCTGGTTGCGGGTGGGCAGGGGCCCGCTGACCGGCTCGGAGGGGCGCGAGGCCTTGTCGCGGTCGCCGCCGCCCGCATTGCTGGCCTGGGCCAGGAAATCGGCCTTGTCGGGTTGCTCCTGGTTGGCGACGTCCACCAGCGTGACATCCAGCGTCGGGACGCTGGGGGCGGGCTTTTCCGCCTGGAACGTGATGCCGAGGATGACGACACCGTGCAACAGCAACGAAAACAGCAAGGTCGCGCCGATCAGGTCGGCGCCGGTGGTACGGGTCGTCATCGGGCCTCGATCGCGTCGAACATCAGCCCGGCGATGTTAATGCCGAACTGGGCATCGAGCTCACGGATGCACGTCGGGGATGTGACGTTGATCTCGGTCAGGTAATCGCCGATGACGTCGAGGCCCACGAAGCGCAGCCCGCGGCGTACCAGCTCGGGGGCCACTTGGGCGGCGATCCAGCGGTCGCGCTCGGTCAGGGGCACGCCCACGCCACGGCCACCGGCGGCCAGGTTGCCGCGGAACTCGTCGCCCTGGGGGATGCGGGCCAGGGCGTAGGGCACCGGCTCACCGTCGACAAGCAGGATGCGCTTGTCGCCCGAGGTGATCTCGGGGATGTACTTCTGGGCGATGGTGAAGTGGTGGCCGCCGTCGAGCAGGGTTTCCAGCATGGAATTGAGGTTGTTGTCGCCGGCCTGCACCTTGAAGATGCCGCGCCCGCCCATGCCGTCCAGCGGCTTCAGCACCGCCTGGCCATGTTCGGCCACGAAGGCCTTGAGCTGGGCGCGGTCGCGCGAGACCAGCGTGGGGGCGATGCACTGGGGGAACTGCAGGGCGAACAGCTTTTCGTTGCAGTCGCGCAGGCTGCGCGGGTCGTTGACCACCTTGGCGCCGGCCCGCTGGGCGGCCTCCAGCACCATCGTGTCGTAGATGAACTGGGCATCGACCGGTGGATCCTTGCGGGCCAGGACGATGTCCACCCCGGCCAGGGGCCGCCAGGCGGGGTCGCCCAGGGTGAACCAGCCCGAGGGGTCGTCCTTCACCGTGAGCGGGCGCAGGCGGGCCCAGGCGGCGTCGCCCCGCAGCTCCAGGTCGCCTTCCTCCATGTAAAGCAGGCCGTGGCCGCGGCGCTGGGCCTCCAGCAGCATGGCGAAGGTGGAGTCCTTGGCGATCTTGATGGCGCGGATCGGGTCCATCAGGACGGCGACGGAAAGCGGCATGGGGAGCCCCTGTTGAAAATAGGTGTCAAGTTTAGTGGAGCGGGGTCGATGATTTCACAAGGCGTTGTCCTGTTAGGAACAATTCATCTTGACGGGACACCCGGCAACCTTTAAACAGCGTGCCAAGGGCCGCCGAAGAGCGGTGACCGGCACCGGGGGTGCCGGGCTTTACGACCTGGCGCACGGATACCCGGGCTACCACCCGATATCCTGCTGCCAGGACTTGCAGTTTTTTCGTGTGATGGGGGCGCAGTGAACGACAACGGACGTGGTACGGACCTGGCCGGCCTGCGGGTCATGGTCATCGACGACTCGAAAACCATCCGGCGGACGGCAGAAACCCTGCTGAAGAAGGAAGGGTGCGACGTCCTCACCGCCGTCGACGGCTTCGAAGCGCTGGCCAAGATCTCGGACCAGAAGCCGAACATCATCTTCGTCGACATCATGATGCCGCGCCTCGATGGCTACCAGACCTGCGCGCTCATCAAGAACAACGCCCAGTTCCGCGGCACGCCGGTGATCATGCTCTCCTCGAAGGATGGCCTGTTCGACAAGGCGCGCGGCCGCATCGTTGGCGCCGAACAGTACCTCACCAAGCCGTTCACCCGCGACGAGCTCCTCGGCGCGATCCATCGCTACGCGACGGCCGGCTGACCACCCTCATTCCGTAAGCGTCCAGGGGGACGTGTGGCAAATATCCTCATCATCGACGACTCGCCCACCGACGTCCGCGTGTTCACCACGCTGCTCGAAAAGGCGGGGTTTTCCGTCTCCAGCGTCGACAACGCGGAAGCGGGCATCGACCGCATCCGTGCGAGCAAGCCCGACCTGGTCATCATGGACGTCATCATGCCCGGCATGAACGGCTTCCAGGCCACCCGTACGCTCAGCCGCGACCCGGCCACGGCGGACGTGCCCGTGGTCATGATCACCACCAAGTCGATGGAAACCGACCGGGTGTGGGGCCTGCGCCAGGGCGCGAAGGCATTCATCACCAAGCCGGTGAACGAGAAGGAACTCCTCTCGACCATCGCCGATCTCCTGCCGAAGCAGAACTAGGAAGGGCACGCCATGAGCGAGAACGCGGCACTGACGCCCTTTGAACTGCTCGCCCATTACGAACGCGCATGCCTCGTGCATTCGGCCGGCGCGCCCGAGCGCGTCGACAATGTCGGCCTGTGGCGCGGCATTGGTTTCCGCGTGGGCCGCCGTGCCTTCGTCAGCGGCATCGACGAGATCAACGAACTCCTGGCCGTGCCGGCCCTCACCAACGTGCCGGGCACCCAGCCCTGGCTCATGGGCGTGGCCAACGTGCGCGGCAACCTCGTCCCGGCGATCGACCTGGGGCGTTTCCTTTTCGACGAGCGCACGCCGTCGTCCGAGCGCACGCGCCTGCTGCTCGTGCGCCAGCACGGCGGCACCGTCGGCCTGCTGGTCGACGAGGTGTTCGGCCAGCGCACCATGGACGAAGGCGAGCGTGGCACGGGCAACGAAGAGCTCGACCCGCGGCTGGCGCGTTTCGTGGTGGAGAACATCCAGCTCGGCGAGCAATCGTTCGGGCTGTTCAGCATGAACCGCCTGGTTCGTGCGCCGGATTTCCGGCAGGCGGCGCTGTAAGGCGCCCACGCAAGGGGGACGGGACGGCCGCGTTGGCCCTCCCGCACAGGATAAGCGCCACCGGTTAGCCGGCGGCGCCAAGGGAACGAGGGGATGGCCTCATCGAGGGGCCGTTCGTCTGCCGGGGGCTGCCAGGAGCCCCGGTCACCGGGTTTTGTTTGGGTGAGGTGGATATGAGCACGACAACAGGGGGCGCAGGCCGGGAAGGTGGCTACACGATGGTCATCGTGTTCCTGCTTCTTTCGATTGGCCTGGCATCGGTCGATTTCTGGCTGTTGAACAGCAAGAACGGCGAAGACCGCGAAGCGATCGCGCTGACGACGCAGGTGCAGGTGCTTTCGCAGCAGACGGCGAAGTACGCGCTCGAAGCCTCGGATGGCAACCGTGATTCGTTCGTCGAGCTGGGCGTGACCCGCAACACCATCGATTCGGCGGTGCAGCGCCTGGTCGCGGGCGATGACAAGACCGGCATGCCGGCCTACGCCAAGCTGGCCGGCGAAACGGGGCGCAAGATCGGCGCGCTTGCCGACGCCTGGCACCAGCTGGATGCCGACATCGGCAAGATCCTTGGCAACAAGGAACTCGTGCTTTCCTCTGGTGAGCGCGCCGACCTCGTCGGCAAGCAGTTGCCACTGCTCAACGCCCGCACCGACGAAGTGCTCAACATCGTCCAGCAGAAGAACGCCTCGGTGGAGCAGACCTTCACCCTCGCGCGCTGGATGCTCATGTCCGACCGCATGATCCGCCGCGTGCAGGAGATCCTCCAGGGTGGCGACGCCGCCCAGTCCGCGGCCGATGGCCTCTCCCGCGATGCCCAGCTTTACGGCTCGGTGCTGAAGGGCCTCATCGAAGGCAACCCCGATGGCGGCGTCCGCGCCATCTCCGACGCCAACGCGCACAAGATCCTGCTCGACATGCAGACCTCCTGGGGCGATCTGGTCGACCCGGTGGCCCAGCTGGTCACCGCCTCGCCCAACCTGCAGGACGTGAAGCGCGCGGGCAACCAGGCCTCGCTGGATTCGCAGACCGTGCTGCTGCGCGCGAATGAATCCGCGGACCAGATCGGCAAGCTGCCGCTCACCCGCCTGTTCCCCAACGTGTGGGCCGGCTTGCTCGGCGCCATCGCCACGGTGGCCTTCGCCCTGGTGCTCGTCTTCAGCCTGGTGCGCGACCAGCGCCGCCGCCTCGAGACCACGAGCGAGCTGAACCAGCGTAACCAGACCGCCATCATGCGCTTGCTGGACGAGATGGGCACGCTCGCCGAAGGCGACCTGACCATCAAGGCCACGGTGACCGAGGACATCACGGGCGCCATCGCGGACGCCATGAACTCCGCCGTGGACGAGATGCGCAACCTCGTCACGACCATTAACGAGACGGCGGTGCGCGTCTCGGCGGCCGCCCAGGAAACCCAGGCCACCGCCATGCACCTCGCCGACGCGGCGGAACAGCAGGCGCAGCAGATCACCTCGGCCACCTCCGCCATCAACCAGATCGCCACCTCGATGGATACGGTGTCGAAGGATTCGGCCGAGTCGGCCGACGTGGCGCAGCGCTCGGTGCAGATCGCATCGCGCGGCGCGGAAGTGGTGCGCGAAACCATCCAGGGCATGGACTCGATCCGCGACCAGATCCAGGAAACCTCCAAGCGCATCAAGCGCCTGGGCGAGTCGTCGCAGGAAATCGGCTCCATCGTGGAACTCATCAACGACATCGCCGAGCAGACCAACATCCTGGCGCTCAACGCGGCCATCCAGGCTGCGTCGGCGGGCGAGGCGGGCCGCGGCTTCGCGGTGGTGGCGGACGAAGTGCAGCGCCTCGCGGAACGTTCCGCAAGCGCCACGAAGCGAATCGAAACGCTGGTCCAGGCCATCCAGAGCGATACCAACGAAGCGGTGAGCTCGATGGAACAGACCACCGCGGAAGTGGTGGCCGGTGCGCGCCTGGCCGAAGACGCCGGCACGGCGCTGGGCGACATCGAGCGCGTCTCGAACGATCTCTCGGCGCTGATCCAGAACATCTCCGCGGCGGCCCGCCAGCAGTCGGCGGCGGCCACGGATACCTCGGCCACCATGAACGTCATCCAGGAAATCACCTCGCAGACCTCGCTCGGCGCGAGCCAGACGGCCGAATCCATCGGAAACCTGGCCCAGCTGGCGAACGACCTGCGCCTGTCCGTCGCGAACTTCAAGCTGCCGGGCTAATGCAGTGAGACTCCAAGACCATACCGATTTCACCACGCTGCACTGGGTCAAGGCGGAGCTCGACGACGCCCTGTCCAAGGCACGCCAGGCGCTCGAGTCCTACGTCGAAGACTCCCGCGACGCCTACGTCATGCACACCTGCGCGGCCGACCTGCACCAGGTGCACGGCACGCTGCGCATGGTGGAGCTGTACGGCGCCGCCATGGTCGTGGGCGAGATGGAGCAACTGGTCGCGGCGCTCATCAGCGATCGCGTCGCCAACCGCGACGAAGCCTATGCGGCGCTGATGCGCGGCATGATGCAGATGCCCGATTACCTCGAGCGCCTGCAAAGCGGCCACCGCGACGTGCCCATCGTGCTGCTGCCGCTGCTCAACGACCTGCGCGCCAGCCGTGGCGAGCAGTCGCTGCACGAATCCGCGCTGTTCACGCCCAACCTCGACACCCCGCTGCCGCTCGGCGCGCCGGGCGCCGCCGACCCGGGCGTGGCCGAGGCGCACCGTGGCGAGCTGCCCGAGCTGCGCGCCCGCTTCCAGCAGCAGCTGCTCGCGTGGTTCCGCGGGCAGGGCGGTGAACGCCAGCTGCTTGGCATGCGTGGCACGCTCGACAGCATCGCCGCGCGTTGCTACACCATCGCCGGCCGCCGCCTGTGGTGGATCGCCGCCGGCGTGCTCGAGGGCCTGGAGCGCGGCGTGTTGCGTGCCCATGAAAAAGACGTGCGCCAGCTCATCGGCCGCGTCGATCGCTCCATCCGCGAACTGGTGGATGGCGGCGAGGAGGCCATGCTCACGGGCGATTCGGACGACCTCGCCCGCAAGTTGCTGTACTACGTGGCCCAGGCCAAGCCAGGCAGCGAGCGCGTGGAAGAGCTCCGCCAGGCCTATCGCCTCGACGGGCTGCTGCCGCGCGCGGCCGAAGTGGAACACGCCCGTGGCTCCATGTCGGGCCACAACCGTGCGCTGCTCGACACCGTATCGGCGGCCATCAAGGAAGACCTGCTGCGCGTGAAGGAGTCGCTCGACCTGTTCCTGCGCCGCCCCGATGGCGACCCGGGCCAGCTCGGGCCGCAGGCCGACGTGCTCGACCGCGTGGGCGATACGCTGGGCATGCTCGCCCTGGGCGTGCCGCGCCGCGTGGTGGGCGAACAGCGCCGCATACTTGGCGAGATCGCCACGGGCACGCGTGCGCCCGATGAAGAATCCCTGCTCGATGTCGCCGGCGCGCTGCTTTACGTGGAAGCGTCGCTCGACGACCACATCGAGCGCCTCGGCGCCGAGGGCGAGACGCCCATGGCCGATACCGGCCCGTCGCCGCTGCCGCGCAGCGAGGCGCGCCACATCCTCAGCACGCTGATGCGCGAGGCCACCACCAACACGTCGCGGGTGAAAGACGCCATCGTCGGCTTCGTCGAGTCCCAGTGGGACCACGAACAGCTGGCCGGCACGCCGGAGCTGATGGGCGAGATCGGTGGCGCCATGCGCATGCTGGGCGCCCCGCGCCCGGCCGAGCTGGCCGACGGCATCGGCCTGTTCATCCACCGCGAACTGCTGGGCGACCGCCGCGTGCCCAACGGCACGCAGATGGATCGCCTCGCCGACGCGCTTGCCGCGCTTGAGTACTACCTCGAAGCCGCGCGCGAACACCGCGGCGGGCTCGACCACATCCTCGACGTCACCCAGCAGAGCCTCGCCGAACTCGGCTACTGGCCGGTGCCGGTCGATGCCGCGGACGACGAAGGCCTGGGCGAGGAAGCCATCGGCGGCATCGAGGCCGAAGCGGTGGAACACATCGCCGTGCCTGCCAGTAGCGCCGATGAAGGCGAGCAGGTGTCCAGCTTCGCCGATACGTTCGACCTGGTGGACGAACCGCCGGCCGAGCCCGCCGGGACGATGGCCGCCGGCAGCGTCGCCGCTGTCGCCGCCGAGCCGGTTGCCGCACTGCCTGACGAAGACTGGGTCGAGATCGAAGAAGAAATCGAACAGGAAGTGGGTGGCGACAGCGGCGTGGCCGAGTTCGCCGGTTTCCAGATCACGGTCGATGGCATCGACGACGAGATCCGCGAGATCTTCCTGGAGGAGACCCAGGAGGAAATCGAGAATCTGCGCGCGGGCCTTGCCGCGTGGCTGCCGAACCCGGAGCGCCCCGACGCGCTGACCCCGGTGCGCCGCTCGTTCCACACCCTCAAGGGCTCTGGCCGCCTGGTCGGTGCCCGCCTGCTGGGCGAGTTCGCCTGGAAGGTCGAAAACATGCTCAACCGCGTGCTCGATGGCAGCATCGGGCCGCACGAAGGCGTGCAGGCGCTGGTGCGCCACGCCGTCGACGCGTTGCCGCAGCTGAAGGCAGCGCTCGAGGGCGACGAAAACGTCACGGCACCCATCGCCGCCATCATGGAGACGGCCGATCGCCTCGCCATGGGCGACATGGCGTTCGTCGAGGACGTGGCGCGCAACGCGGTGCAGAAGGTGCGCACCAAGGTGAAGCGGCGTGTGCCGCGCGACACCATCGCCGCCGTGCCCACGGCCGCGTTCGCAGGCTACGGCCAGCCACCGGCCGCCGAGCCGGAGCCGGCCCCGGCGGAGGAGCCGGCCTACGTCGCGCCGCCGCTGCCGCCCGTCGACGCCGTGCTGCTCGATATCCTGCGCACGGAAGTGGCGCAGTACCTGCACATCATCCGCGCCAACCTCGCGCTTGCTGGTGACGGCGAACTGCCGGTGGACGACGCGCTCCTGCGCGCCGTGCACACGCTGCATGGCGCCATCGGCATGGTCGATATCCCGGTGCTGATCCAGGTGCTGGCGCCGCTGGAAGGCCTGATCAAGCGCGTACGCGCCTCGGGCGTGCCGTTGCGGCCCGAGGGGGTCGATGCGCTCACCGACACGGCCGACCTGGTCGACCACGTCATGGACCTGTTCGACACCGAAGACCCGCGCGTGCCCGGCGTGGCCGCCCTCGCGGCACACATCACCGCGCTGCGCGACGAACAGCCGGAAGCGACGGTCGCGCACATCCTTTACGAACCCGACCCGCAGCCGGTCGACGAGCCGGTGCACGACGAGCCGGAGCACGATGAACCCGAGCCCGTGGTCGACGCGTTCGACGTGGTCGATGGGGACGCGGCTGGCGAGCATGTGGCTGGCGAGCACGTGGCCGAAGAGGACGTGGCCGAAGAGGTTGACGAGGACGTCGCCGACGAGTCGTTCGTCGACGTGCCGCAGCCCGAGGCATCGCTGCCGGCCGAGCCCCTTCACGAGGCCCCGCGGCTTGATGAGCCCGCCGCCGAACCGGAGGCCGAACCGGCCGTGGCGGCCCTTGCCACCGACGAGCCGTCGCCAGCACCGCTCTCGGCGCTTGACGAGGCCGAGCTGGACGCCTTCATTAACGAGGACGCGCGCTTCGAGGCCGATGTCCGCGCCGCGGAAGCGCACCTCGCCGCCGACACTGCCGACACCGCTGAAGAGAAGGGCGCGAACGACGACCTCGTCGCCCCCGAAGCCTCGGCGGCATCGCTCGAAGCCGAGCTCGAAGCCATGCTGGCCGGTGAACTCGCCGAGCTGGAAGCGGCCAGCGCCGCGCATGCGGACGAAGAGGCGGAAGACGAGCGGGAGGCCGGGACGGACGAGCCCATGGCCGACGCGGGCGCCGAGCCGGTGGAAGAACGCGCGCTGCCTGGCATCGAGTTCGTCGCGGAAGAGCAGGACCTTACCGCCCAGCTGATGGCCTCGATGGAGGGTTTCACCATCGACCGGCCGCAGGTAGAGCCGATCACCCAGTACGACCCGGCCCAGGAAGCCGAGTGGCGCGCGCTTGCGGCCAGCGAACTGCCGCAGCCGATGTCGCACGATGGCGATGTGCTGCATGCCGACGATGGCGTGCTGCCTGAAGAGCCCGCCGACGCCGCCGAGATCGCCCCGATCGAAGAGCCGGTGGCCTTCGTAGCGGCCGACGCCCCGGCGGAACCCGCCGAACCGGCGGAGCCCGTCGAAGACACCTGGCTGCCCGAAGCGCTCGACGTGACTGCGGTCATCGAGGACCAGGCGCACGAGCCGCTGGCCGAACCGGTCGACCCGCCGCTGGACGACTACGCCCCGGCCCTGGTGCCGGAGCTCTCGCCCTACGCGGATATCGACCCCGATCTGCTCGAAGTGTTCGTGGAAGAAGGCCGCGAGATCCTCGACCACGCCGACGCCGCGCTTGCGGCCTGGCGCGCCGAGCCGCAGCAGGGCGAGCACGTGGCTTCGCTGCAGCGCGACCTGCACACGCTAAAGGGGAGCGCCCGCATGGCCGGGCTTGCCGCCATCGGCGATTTCGCCCATGCCATGGAGGCCCTGCTTGACGCGGTGGCCGGTGGCCAGCGCGAAAGCGACACGCTGGCCATCGAGGCGATGGAAAGCGGCTTCGACCGCCTGCACCGCATGATCCTGGCCGTGGCCAAGCTGCAGCCGGTGTCGATCACCGATACCGACGTCGAGCCGTTCGCGCGCCTGGCCGGTGCGCCCATCGCGCCCGACCTGCTCACGGCCGAAAGCTACCGCGATGAACGCGAGGCGGCGCAGCCCGAGCCCATCGTCCCGCCGGCCGCGCCCGAGCCCGAGCCGATCCCGGTGCTCGACCGCGTGTTGCCCGATCTCTTGCCGGAGATGCAAGAAGAGGAGATCCAGCGCGCGTCGCAGGAACAGATCCGCGTCCGCGCGGACATGCTCGACACGCTGGTGAACCACGCGGGCGAAGTGTCGATCTACCGCTCGCGCCTGGAGCAGCAGACGGCCAGCTTCCGTTCGACGCTGACCGAGCACGAGCAGACGGTGAGCCGCCTGCGCAGCCAGCTGCGCATGCTGGAAATCGAAACCGAAACGCAGATCATCGCCCGTTACCACCAGGAAAACCGCGACACGGCGGCCGCGTTCGACCCGCTCGAACTCGACCGTTTCTCGCAGCTCCAGCAGTACTCCCGTGCGCTTGCCGAGTCGGTCTCCGACCTTGTCTCGCTGCAGACCATGATGGACGACCTCACCCGCCAGACCGAGACGCTGCTGTTGCAGCAGCAGAAGGTGAACGCGGAGCTGCAGGAAGGCCTCATGCAGACGCGCATGCTGCCGTTCGACGCCATGGTGCCGAACCTGCGCCGTACGCTGCGCCAGGCCGCCAACGACGTGGGCAAGCGCGCCCAGCTCGTGGTGGAGGGCGCCAACGGCGAAATGGACCGCAACATGCTCGACCGCATCAAGGCGCCGTTCGAGCACATGCTGCGCAACGCCGTGGCCCATGGCATCGAAGCGCCCCAGGCACGCGAGGAAGCCGGCAAGAACCCGGAAGGCACGGTCCGCATCCAGGTGGCCCGTGAAGCCACCGAGGTGGTGGTTCGCCTCTCGGACGATGGCGCGGGCATGGACCGCGATGCCATCCGCGACAAGGCGATCGAGCGCGGCCTGCTGCGCCCGGATGCCCGTGTTTCCGACGACCAGATCTTCCAGCTCACCCAGGTGCCGGGCTTCTCCACCGCCGAGAAGGTCACCCAGGTGGCCGGCCGCGGCGTCGGCATGGACGTGGTGGCCAACGAGATCAAGCAGCTCGGCGGCACCCTTGGCATCGAGTCGCAGCGCGGCACCGGCACCACCTTCGTGATGCGCCTGCCGTTCACGCTCGCCGTCACCCAGGCGCTGATCGTCCGTATCGGCGAGACCAACTTCGCGATCCCGATGACTTCGGTGCACGGCGTGGCCAACGTCGAGCCGAACGAACTGGCCCACCGCATGGCCGACGAGGATCCGCAGTTCGGCTATGCCGGCGAGGATTACGCCATCCACGACCTGCCGCAGCTGCTGGGCGTGCATGTCATCGGCTCGCCCGACGAAGGCGATATCCCGCTCCTGCTGGCCCGCTCGGGCGACCTGCGCGCCGCCATCCGGGTGGATGCGGTGCTGGGTTCGCGCGAAATCGTGGTCAAGCCGGTGGGCCCGCAGGTGAGCTCGGTGCCGGGCATCCTCGGCGCGACGATCATGGGCGATGGCTCGGTGCTGATGATCCTCGACCTGGCGCCGCTGGTGCGCCATGGCGTGGCCCGGCGCGCGTTCGAGGCCGAGGCCGCGATCCCGCAGGCGCCGCGCAAGCAGGACGAGGTGCGCGTGAAGCCGCTGGTCATGGTGGTCGACGATTCGATCACGATGCGCAAGGTGACCGGCCGCGTGCTGGAGCGCAACGAGTTCGAGGTGATGACCGCGAAGGATGGCGTGGATGCGCTCGAGAAGCTCAACGAACGTGTGCCCGACCTGATGCTGCTCGATATCGAGATGCCACGCATGGACGGCTACGAGCTCGCCACGGCCATGAAGGCCGACGAGCGCCTGGCTGGCGTGCCCATCATCATGATCACGTCGCGCACCGGCGATAAGCACCGCCAGCGCGCGTTCGATATCGGCGTCGACCGCTACATCGGCAAGCCCTACCAGGAGAACGACCTGGTGGTGCAGATCAACGACGTGCTCGGAGTCACCCATGGTGGATAACGAGCCGGCGGTCGCGCTGCTGTTCGACGACGCCGGCCTTTCGGCGCACCTGCGCGACGCCCTCGTCGAGCATGGCGCGAAAATCGTCTACGAATCCGACCTGAAGGCGTTCGCGCCCGCGGAACTGGTCGGCTCGTCGGCCGATGTCGTGGTGGTGGACCTGGACGATCCGTCGGACGAAGACCTCGATCGCCTCTACGAGACGGTCGAGGGTGGCCATCCGCGCCTGGTGTTCAACGATGCCGACGCCAGCCGCGGCCTCGCGGGCTGGGACCGCGCGCGCTGGGCCCGGCACCTGGCCGCCAAGCTCGTTGGCACGCCGCCCGTGGACCCGCCGCGGCCCGACGATGCGCGCGCCATCGAGCCGCGCGTCGCGGCCATGGCCAGCGAGCCCGCGCCCGCCGAGGAATTCCTCGGCGAGCCGATCACCGACGACCTCGCCATCACCGGCGTGCACGGTTACCCGGCCACGCCCATGGCCTTCGATGACGCCGACGCGCCCGTCTCGCTCGATGCCGTGGCCGACATCGAAGGCGATGTCGACGATGAACTCACGTTCTCGACCACGCTGGTCAGCAGCGAGGACGAGGGGGAGGGCGCCGCCAGCCCCGAGGACCTCGCCGCCGAGCTGGAAGCGGCGCTGGCGGAATCCGGCGCCGCCGGCGCGCAGGGCACCGATGGTATCGACGACGTGCCGTCCATGCCGCTGGAACTCACCGACCTTGCCTCGCTCGACCTCTCCGGCTTCGAGTTGGTGGACGACGCGCCGGCACCGCCCGCCGTCGTCGAAAGCGAATTCGACGCAAGCCAGTTCAGCATCGCCGCGGACGATACCCCGCCGTCGGTGGAGATCACCTCGCGCGCCACGGAATACGCGCCGCCCCCCGCGCCGGAATGGGACCTGGTCGACCACGACACGATCGTGCCCGAAGCCGCGCCGCGCGCGGAGGCAGGCGAATTCGGCATCGAAACGATGAGCGCCGCCGAGTTCCTTGCGCAGGACGTGGTGGATGACGGCAGCGCGCGCATCGAGCCGGGCCTGACGCTCGAGCTGGTGTCGATGGATGACGCGGTGGCCCCGCCCACCGATGGCCGCTTCACGCACGAGATGATCCTGGAAACCAGCACGCGCGCGGTACGCCGCGTCGTGGCGCTGGCGGGTACCACCGAAAGCGAGGACGACATCCGCCTGTTCCTGGCGGCGTTGCCGGCCCGCGTGCCGGCGACCTTCCTGGTCGTCGCGCACCATGCCGGCGACGCGGCGTCGTTCGCCAGCCGCCTTGGCCGCGGCCGCATCGCCGAAGACGGCGTGCCGACCAACCACGGCGAGGTGCTTGTCGTGCCGCGTGGCGCCACCGTGCAGGTGCGCCGCGACGGTGGCGTGGTGGTACGCGACGACGGTAGCGCCATCCAGAGCCAGGGGCCGTCGATCGACGGCATCCTCGGCACGCTTGCCAGTACCTTCGGCGCCGACGCGCTGGCCATCGTCTTCGCCGGGCGCGGCAACGATGCCGTTGCCGGCGCGCAGGCGGTCTACGACGGCGGTGGCCGCGTGTGGGTGCAGGCCGTGGCGCCGGGCGACGAGCGCGGGCACATGGTCACGGGCATCCGCGAGGAGCGCGTGGCGGGCTATGCGGGCGATGTGGCCGCGCTGGCCAAGAAACTGAACGAGGAATTCCCATGAGCGAGCCGTTACCGCGCGAAATCCGCTGCGTCCTGGTCCCGAGCGGTGGCGTGCGCCTGCTGCTCCCGAACGCCGCGGTCGCCGAAGTCATCACCCTCGCCGGCGTCGAGCCCATCGCGGACGCGCCCGAGTGGCTCAGTGGCCGCATCGAATGGCGCGGCTGGCATATTCCGCTGGTGAACTTCGACCACGTGGCGAAGCTGGCCGACGACGCGCCGCCGCAGGCGGCCCGCGTGGCCGTGCTGAAGGCCATCGGCAACCGCGCCGACATGCCCTACATCGCCGTGCTCACCCATGGCTTCCCGCGCCTGACCACGCTCAACGCCGAGCTGCTGTTGCCCACCCACGATGGCCACGACCTGCCTTTCGGCGTCCGGGCCCACGTGCTGGTGCGCGACGACAACGCGGTCATCCCGGACCTGGAAGAGATCGAAGGCACGCTCGTCGGCATGCAAGAAAGTGCTTGACGCGTAATTGAGAATCATTATCATCAACTCCGCACCCTCACTTGCGGAGAGTTAGCCATGTTGATGAGAAGCCTTCCCCTGACCGATACCGCCGGCCGCGACAAGGTCGTCCCGCTGCGTGCCCCCACGGCGCCGGCCCGCCGCATCGAGAGCAAGAACCTCCTCGATGGCTCGCGCGAGCTTGTCATCGAGCACCAGGGCGCGGAATACCACCTGCGCCTTACCCGTAACGACAAGCTCATCCTCACCAAGTAAGCGTTCCATCTCCCCGACGCCAAGCCACGCGGGCCTCCCCTCAGCCGCCAGCCAGGCATTTTTCCCAAGGCCGTCACCGGGAGACGCCCCATGTTTGGTTGGCTCGCATCCTTCGGCGTGCAGCAGCGCGCCCGCACCGGTTCCACCACCCGCTGGCTCGCGGTGCCACCGCGCACGCTGGTCGAGGGCCTCGGCCAGCTGGGCGGCGTGCTCTACCTCGCGCCACGGCCCACCCCTGGGGCCGCGACACCGCTGCCGCCGGCGGGCTGCCTGGTGGAGAACACCGAGCTTGCGCCGTTGCTTTGCACGCAGTACGTGGGCCTTACCTGCGCCATCACGGCCGAGGGCCCGCGCGAGTGGCTCGACTGCGTGGCGCAGGGCGGCGACACGCTGGCGCGCATCTACCTGTTGCCCGATACCGACTACCTGGCATGGGATGGCCTCTTCGCGGGCGCCACGCCCGTCGAGGCGCCCTCGCGCCGCGCGCCCGACCGCGAGTGGCTCCGCGCCAGCCGCGCGCGCGTGCTGAGCTTCCAGCGCCGCCGCCTCGTCGGTTTCGACGTGCTCGGCGCGCGCGAGGTGGCCATTTCCTCGCTGGGCCGTGGCGTGGCGCGCGATATCGCCGTCTCCGAATCCGTCGCCATGGCCAGCTGACCACATCCCACTGTGGGAGCGCGCTTGCGCGCGATGGCCCGCGGCACCGCCCATCGCGCGCAAGCGCGCTCCCACATCGAGACGGGAAAGTGGTCGCTGACAGTGTCCGGACACCTGTCCGCGGACACCGCCGAGGGGCTGGGCCAGGTTCATAACATACGGAAAAACAAGCGTTTCCACGGTTGGCACGCGGCTTGCTCAAGTCCTTGGCAAGTTCAACCGGGAAGCCACCATGATCCGTGACACCTCCGCCCAGGACCGCCTCGTCGCGGTCGCGCCCCACCGCCATCGCAAGCTGCTTATCGCCGGTGGCGCGCTGGCGGTGCTCGTGGCCATCGGCCTCGCCATCCCGAAGCTCTCCACGATGTTCTCGGCCGATTCGTCGGTCAGCGCATCCCGCCTCACCTTCGGCACGGTCACCCGTGGGCCGTTCGTCCGTGACATCGCCGCCGAGGGCAAGGTGGTCGCGGCCGTCAGCCCCACGCTTTACGCCCCGTACGGTGGCGCCGTGGTCTTGCAGGTGCACGCGGGCGACGTGGTGAAAAAAGGCCAGGTGCTCGCCGTGGTGACCAGCCCGGAGCTCACCAACAAGCTTGCGCAGGAGCAGTCCGCCGCCGATGCCATGCAGGTGGAGTACCTGCGCGCCCAGGTGGATGCGAAGAAGAAGCGCTCCGAGCTGCAGAAGGCCTACGACAACGCCACCGTTGACCAGACCGCCGCCGAGCGCGACCTCAAGCGCTACCAGGGCGCGTTCGACAAGGGCGCGGTGCCCGTGGCGGATGTCGACAAGGCCAAGTCGGCGCTCGACAAGGCCGCCATCACGCAGAAGCACGCGCAGAGCGACCTCAGCGTGGACAACGACAGCCTCACGTTCGACATCCAGTCGAAGAAGCTGGCGCACGACCGCCAGGAGCTCCTGGTGAAGGACCTGCAGCGCCAGGTCGACGACCTCAACGTGAAAAGCCCGGTGGATGGCCAGGTGGGCCAGCTCTTCATCGCCGAGCGCGCTACCGTGGCCAAGGACGCCCAGCTGGTCAGCGTCATCGACCTCACCGCCCTCGAGGTGGAGATGAAGGTGCCCGAAAGCTTCGCACGCGACCTCGCCATCGGCATGCCGGGCGAGATCACCGGCAACGGCAAGGAGTGGAAGGGGAAGGTCAGCGCCATCTCGCCCGAGGTGGTGAACGGCGAAGTGGCCGCCCGCCTGCGCTTCGACGGCCAGTCGCCGCAGCAGTTGCGCCAGAGCCAGCGCCTTTCCGTCCGCATCCTCCTCGATAGCCGCGAGAACGTGCTCACCGTGCAGCGTGGCTCGTTCGTCGACGAAAGCGCCGGCCGCTACGCCTACGTCGTCAACGACGGCATGGCCGACCGCCGCGACATCCGCGTCGGTGCCAGCAGCATCGACAAGGTCGAAATCCTGGACGGCCTGAAAGAGGGCGACAAGATCGTCATCTCCGGCGCCGACACCTTCGGCGACGCCAAGCATGTAGCCATTGCACGGTAAGCGTGAAGCCCCCTGAATCCTCGACGTACGAACCACTGGAGCAAACCCTCATGCTGAAAATGACTCACCTCGCCAAGGTCTACCGCACGGAAGTCGTCGAGACCTACGCGCTGCGCGACTTCAACATCGACGTGAAGGAGGGCGAGTTCGTCGCCGTCACCGGGCCGTCGGGTTCGGGCAAGACCACCTTCCTCACCATCGCCGGCCTGCTCGAGACCTTCACCGGTGGCGAGTACCACCTCGACGGCATCGAGGTGAGCCAGCTCAACGACAACGCCCGCTCGAAGATCCGCAACGAGAAGATCGGCTTCATCTTCCAGGCGTTCAACCTCATCCCCGACCTCAACGTGTTCGATAACGTGGAAGTGCCGCTGCGCTACCGTGGCATGAAGGCGCCGGAGCGCAAGCAGCGCATCATGGATGCCCTCGAGCGCGTCGGCCTGGCCGCCCGTGCCCGTCACTACCCGGCGGAACTGTCGGGCGGCCAGCAGCAGCGCGTCGCCATCGCCCGCGCGCTGGCCGGCTCGCCCCGCCTGCTCCTGGCCGACGAACCCACCGGTAACCTCGACACGCAGATGGCCCGCGGCGTGATGGAGCTGCTGGAGGAGATCCACCGCGAAGGCGCCACCATCGTCATGGTCACGCACGATCCCGAACTGGCCGCGCGCGCGCAGCGCAACGTCCACGTGATCGACGGCCAGGTGGTTGACCTGTCCGAAGAGCCGCGCTTCCACGCGCACAACCACGCCCAGACCGCTCGTTCCTGATCCTGGCCCCGCGCCGAAGGTGGCACCCATGTTCGCCTACTACCTCCAGCTCGGCCTGCGCAGCCTGCGCAAGAACCCGGTGCTCACCGCCCTCATGGTGATGGCCATCGGGTTCGGCGTGGCCGCGTCGATGACCACCTATTCGGTGTACCGCGCCACCTCGCGTGACCCGATCCCGCAGAAATCGAGCGTGCTCTACAACACGCAGGTGGATGCGTTCGGCCCGGAAAACATCGAGAACGGCGAGCCCGCCGATGCCCTCACCTACATCGACGTCACGGCGATACTGCGTGCCCACAAGGCGCCGCGGCAGGCCGCCGTGTACCCGGTGAGCGTCTCGGTCATCCCCGATGACGCCGGCCGCCTGCCCATGCGCGAGGGCGCCTACGCCAACAGCTCGGACATGTTCGCTATGTTCGACATGCCCTTCATCCAGGGCCACGCGTGGACCCGCGACGACGACGAGAAGCATGCCAGCGTGGCGGTCATCACCAAGGACCTCAACGACAAGCTGTTCAACGGCGGTAACAGCGTGGGCAAGCAGGTGAACCTCGACGGCCGCCTGTTCCGCATCGTGGGCGTCATGGCCAACTGGTCGCCACAGCCGCTGTTCTTCGACGTGCCCAACACGGGCGGCTTCGACGAGGGCGCCGCGGTGTATATCCCGTTCACCCGCGCCATCGACCTGCAATTGCCCACCAACGGAAACAACAACTGCGTGAAGGAGCCGGAGGCCGGCTGGGATGGCTACCTGCACTCGGAATGCGTGTGGATCGCGTTGTGGACCGAGATGCACTCGGCCGCCGAAGTAGCCACCTACCGCAACTACCTCAATGGTTACGCCGCCGAACAGCAGCGTGCCGGCCGCTGGAACTGGGCGCCCAACGTGAAGGTGCGCGATGTCATGGAGTGGCTCGACGCGAAGAAGGTGGTGCCGAAGGAATCCACCATTTCCCTCGTCGTGTCGCTCGGCTTCCTGGTCATCTGCCTGGTCAACACCGTGGGCCTGCTGCTGGCGAAGTTCATGCGCCGCGCCCCCGAGATCGGCGTGCGCCGCGCCCTGGGTGCGTCACGCAGCGATATCTACGCGCAGTTCCTCATCGAGGCCGGGGCGGTGGGTATCGCCGGTGGCGTGCTCGGGCTGGTGCTGACGGGCCTGGGCACGCTCGGTACCACGCTGGTGTTCCCCGAGGACATCGCGCGGCTGGCCACGCTCGACCCGGTGCTCATCCTCCTGACCCTGCTGACGGCCATCGTGGCGTCGGTGGTGGCCGCGTTCTATCCCACGTGGCGCGCCGCACAGGTGCAGCCGGCGTGGCAGCTGAAATCCAATTAAGGCGCATGGGCATGAACCTCCAGATCAAACCCATCCTGACCGCGCTGCGCCGGCACAAGTCGGGCACCATCCTGATCGCGCTGCAGATCGCGCTCACGCTGGCCATCGTGTGCAACGCGCTGTTCATCGTCCACCAGCGCGTCGAGCGGGTGCACCGCCCGACTGGCCTGGATGAAACCAACCTCATCACGGTGCAGAACCGCTACGTCGGCAAGCCCGATACCTTCATCCCGCTGATGAAGACCGACGTGGCCACGCTGCGGAACATCCCCGGCGTGGAGTCGGCGTATGTCACCAACGCGTTCCCGCTGCGCCGCGGGGGCTGGTCGACCGGTATCCAGACCGAGCCGGACAAGACCAAGGACAGCCTGCCCAGCGCGCTGTACTTCGTCGACGAGCAGGCGCTTGCCACCCTTGGCGTGAAGCTGCTCGCCGGGCGTAACTTCAACCCGTCCGAGGTCGTGACCGTGGGCCCGCAAACCACCCCGGCGCCGGCCCAGGTGATCATCACCAAGGCGATCGCCGACAAGCTGTTCCCGAAGGGCGATGCGCTGGGCAAAACCCTGTACTACGCGAAGGGCAAGCCATCCACGGTCATCGGCATCGTCGCGAAGCTGACCGTGCCCTGGATCGACTTCGACCACATGGATAACGTCACCCTGATGCCCGTGCGCTTCGACAGCGGTTACCAGCAGTTCCTGGTGCGGACGAAGCCCGGCCAGCAGGATAACGTGTTCAAGGCCATCCCCAAGGCGCTCTACGCCAGCAACCGCATGCGCGTGCTCCCCGAGAAAACCGGCATCCGCACATTCGAGACGATCCGCGCCGCCGCCTATGAGGCCGACCGCGGCATGGCCATCCTCATGACGGTGGTGTGCGCGGTGCTGCTCACCATCACGGCCGCCGGCATCGTGGGCCTGTCGAGCTTCTGGGTGGGGCAGCGCCGCAAGCAGATCGGCGTCCGCCGCGCCCTGGGCGCCCGGCGCAGCGATATCCTTGGCTATTTCCTCACCGAAAACTTCCTCATCGCGCTGGGCGGCGTCATCGTGGGCACGATGCTCGCGCTGGGGCTCAGCCAGTGGATGCTGAAGTACTTCGAGATGCCCCGCGTGTCGTTCACCTACGTGGCGGTGGGTGTCTTGCTACTGTTGGTGCTCGGGCAACTGGCGGTGTTCGCGCCGGCCCTGCGTGCCTCGAAGGTCTCGCCGGTGGAAGCGACGCGCGCCTGATCCGCAAGAGGAGTGGTGATGTTCGGTTATTACCTTGAGCTGGCCCTGCGTAGCCTGAAGCGAAGCAAAGCCCTCACGGCGCTCATGGTGCTGGCGGTGGCCATGGGCATCGGCGCGTGCATGACGACGCTGACGGTGCTTTACGTCGTCTCGGGCGACCCGATTCCGGCGCAGAGCAGCCGGCTGTTCTATCCGCAGCTGGAACCGCGCGACGAGGACAACGGCTTCTACGACCGGGGCGAGCCACCCCTGCAGCTGTCGTGGCGTGATGCCATGGCGCTGGCGAACGCGAAGCGTGCCGACCGCCAGGCGGTGATGACCGGCGGCATGGGCCCGGTGCAGCCTGCCAACAGCGCGCAGGATCCGTTCTTCGTCCACGCCCGCTACACCATGGCCGATTTTTTCCCGATGTTCGACGTGCCGGTGAAGTACGGCCACGCGTGGTCGGCCGCGGAGGACCAAAGCCGCGAGCGGATCGCGGTCATCAGCGCCACGCTCAACGACAAGCTGTTCCACGGCGAGGACAGCACCGGCCGCACGGTGCGCTATAACGGCGCCGACCTGCGCATCGTCGGCGTGCTCGATCCGTGGCGCCCGCACCCGCATTTCTACGACCTCAATTACGACAGCTATGCCGAGAGCGAAGACATCTATATCCCGCTCGGCACCGCCCGTGACATCCGCGGCCAACGCGCCGGTTCCCGTGACTGCTGGGGGAAGGGTGGCAAGGTGGAGGAGGATTCGCTCGAAACCGCCAACTGTACGTGGGTGCAGCTGTGGGTCGAGATCGACGACCCGGTGAAGGTCGCCGGTTACAAGGCGTTCCTCACCCATTATTCCGATGAGCAGCGGGCGACGGGCCAGTTCCGCTTGCCCACCAACGTGCGCCTGCGCAACGTCAACGAATGGCTCGACTTCAACCAGGTGGTGCCCAAGGACGTGCATATCCAGGTATGGCTGGCGCTTGGCTTCTTCGTGGTCTGCCTTGTCAACACCGTGGGGCTGATGCTGGCGAAGTTCATGCGCCGCTCGGCCGAGGTCGGCGTGCGCCGCGCGCTGGGTGCGTCGCGCGGCGCCGTTTTCGCCCAGCTGGTGACCGAGGCCGGCATTGTCGGCGTGGCCGGTGGCCTGGGCGGCGTGGTGCTGGCGTTGTTCGGGTTGTGGATGGTGCGCAAGCAACCCGATGCGTACGCGTCACTGGCCCACCTCGACCTCACCATGCTCGCCGCGACCATCGCCATGGCCATCGTGGCCACGGTGGTGGCAGGCCTGCTCCCGGCCTGGCGCGCCTGCCAGGTGACCCCCGCCCTCCAGCTGAAGACACAGTGATGCTCGATATCCGCCCCATCCTGTCGACACTGCACCGGCACAAGGTCACGGCAGTGCTCCTCGTGCTCGAGATCGCGCTGACGTGCGCCATTGTCTGCAACGCCATTTTCCTCGTCCGCCAGCGCCTGGACTGGATGGATATCAGCTCGGGCATCGACGAGGCCAACGTGGTGGCCGTCCGCCCGGTGAACGTCAAGCCCACGCCGGACATGCACGGCCGCGTGCAGGAGACCCTGGCGGCCCTGCGCGAC
The DNA here is from genome assembly GCF_000964085.1 of Luteibacter yeojuensis. GTDB lineage: Bacteria > Pseudomonadota > Gammaproteobacteria > Xanthomonadales > Rhodanobacteraceae > Luteibacter > Luteibacter yeojuensis_A. The sequence goes on along the minus strand of NZ_JZRB01000053.1, from coordinate 7,724 downwards.
ATCCCCGGCGTGGAGCAGGCGACGCTCACCAACCAGTTGCCGCTGGGCGGTGAGTCGTGGAACTCCGGCCTCAAGCTCGACCGCGACGTGGCGCAACCCGCCATGCACGTCACGAATTACTACGGCGACGACCTCATCAAGACGCTGGGTGCCCGGATCGTGGAGGGCCGTGACTTCAACCCCGGTGAGTACGCGTGGCTGGATGACATCACGAGCGGGCGCCCCGACGTGGTGAAGCCACACGTCGCCATCGTCACCCAGTTCGTGGCCGACAGGCTGTTCCATGGCAAGGCACTGGGGAAGACGTTCTACTACGACGACATCCCCATGCGCATCGTCGGCGTCATAAGCAACCTGGCACGGCCGTACGCATTCGATCGAACCACGATGTACGGCACCATCCTGCTCCCGGTGCACATGACCGAAGGGCTCGGCGCCTACTACGTGCTGCGCGCGAAGCCGGGGCAATCCGATGCCGTGCTCAAGGCCGCCGCCACGCGCCTGGGGTCGCTGGACCCTAACCGCATCGTCATGACGAAGACGCACTTCAGCGAGGTGCGCGACACCTTCTTCGCCAGCGACCGCGCCATGGCCCGCCTGCTCGTGGGCGTGTGCATCGCGCTGCTTGTCATCACCGCGCTTGGCATCGTCGGCCTCGGTAGCTTCTGGGTGGCGCAGCGCCGCCGCCAGATTGGCGTGCGCCGTGCCCTGGGTGCGACGCGTGGCGACGTGGTGCGCTATTTCCAGACAGAGAACTTCCTCCTGGCCACGATGGGCATTGCGCTGGGCATGGTGCTCGCCTATGCCATCAACATCGTGCTGATGGTGAACTACGAATTACCCCGGTTGCCGGTGGTTTACCTTCCGGTGGGTGCGGTCGCCCTTTGGCTGCTGGGCCAGGTCGCGGTGTACGCGCCGGCACGCCGCGCCTCGCACGTGCCGCCGGTCGAGGCCACGCGTGGGAACTGAGCCGCGGTTCCCCCGTGGAGGCCACCCGTGGCTAGAATGTGGGTTGCAACCTTTTTGGGGTGGGCTGCATCCATGACGACATGCCAAGGGACAAGATGCGCTGCGTACTGATCATCGATGACAACCCCGCCGTGGGCGAGGCGCTTTCGCTTGCGCTCAGCCTGCGTGATATCCGGCCGCTCGTGGCGTATACGCCCGACGAGGGCCTGGCCACGCTGGCGCGCGAGCGCGTGGACGTGGTCATCCAGGACATGAACTTCACCGCCGACACCACGTCGGGCGAGGAGGGCGCCGAGCTGTTCCGTGCCATCCGCGCACGCCACACCGACCTGCCGGTGATCCTGCTCACGGCCTGGACGCACCTCGAGGCCGCGGTGGAACTGGTAAAGGCCGGCGCGGCCGATTACCTCGGCAAGCCGTGGGACGACACCAAGCTGCTTGCCACGGTCGAGAACCTGCTCGAGCTGTCGGAGACCACGCGCGAGGTCACCCGCACCCGCAATGAACGCCGCCGCCGCCGCGAGGCCCTCGAGAGCAAGTACGACCTCGACGGCCTGGTGTTCTCGTCCGAGGCCATGAGCCGCACCGTGGAGCTGGCCTGCCAGGTCGCCCGGTCCGACGTGCCCGTGCTCATCACCGGCCCCAACGGCGCCGGCAAGGAACGCATCGCGGCCATTGTCCACGCCAATTCGCCCGTGCGCCGTGGCCCGTTCATCGCCGTGAACTGCGGCGCCCTGCCGGGCGAGCTGATCGAGGCCGAACTGTTCGGCGCCGATGCCGGTGCCTATACCGGCGCCAACAAGGCGCGCGAGGGCCGCTTCGAGATGGCCGACGGCGGCACGCTGTTCCTCGACGAGATCGGCAACCTGCCGCTGCCAGGGCAGATGAAGCTGCTGCGCGTGCTCGAGACCGGCCAGTTCGAGCGGCTGGGCTCGGGGCGTACGCGGCAGGTGAAGGTCCGCGTCATCAGCGCCACCAACGCCGACCTGAAGGCGATGATCACCGCCGGCACGTTCCGCGAGGATATCTACTACCGCCTCAACGTCATCGAGGTGAACCTGCCGCCGCTGTCCGAGCGCAGCGACGATATCCTGCCGCTGGCGGAGTTTTTCCTCGATGGGCAGGCCGAGCTCAGCGAGGACGCCCGCGAGGCCCTGCAACTGCACGCATGGCCAGGCAACGTGCGCGAGCTCAAGAACGCCATGGCCCGTGCGGCGCTGCTGGCGGGTGGCGGCCGCATCGAGCCCCCGCACCTGAACCTGCCCACGCCGGTGGCGGCGGCCACGCGCAACCTCGACGAGCCCAGCCGCGAGTCGGTCGAGGCGGCGCTGGCCTCGGCCGGCGGCGTCATCAGCCGCGCGGCGAGCAGCCTTGGCCTGTCTCGCCAGGCGCTCTACCGGCGCATGGAGCGCTACGGGCTGGCGGTCTGATACCGTCGCGACCATGAAGCGTTTCTCGCTCGAAGGTCGCATGGCCCTCGTGGTCGCCGCATCGGCGGTCATCGGGGCGCTCGTCTTCGCGGGCGTGGCCATCTGGCCGTTCCCGCAGGCGGTGGCGTGGCTCGACGAACTGGCGAAGCACCCCGGCCAGCCCGTGGTGCCTGGCCCGCCCCAGGCGGTCGATACGCGCACGGCGCTGACCATATGCGTGCTGGTGCTGGTACCGCTTTCCGCATGGATCGCGCATATCCTCGTCGAGCCCATCCGCCGGCTGCTGCGCGCGCTCGAAAGTGCCGTCGCCAGCTACCGCGATGGCGACTACAGCATGTCGATCGGCACCGACCGCACCGACGAGCTCGGCGACCTCATCCGCATGCACAACCAACTGGGTACCATCCTTCGCGAGCAGCGGCAGAACCTGGCCCAGCGCGAGCTGCTGCTCGATACGGTGGTGCAGAACACGCCCGTGGCGCTGGTGCTTACCGATGCCGCCGGCAAGGTCACCTACGCGAACATCGCGGCGCGCCACCTGTTCAACGAGGGCCGCGCGCTCGCCGGCCTCGACTTCTCGGCGGTGCTCGAGGCGATGCCGGAGAACCTGCGCGCGGCCGCCGCCGCGGGCGAGGACGCGCTGTTCACCGTGGAGATGGAGGGCAGCGAGGAAACGTTCCACCTTTCCCAGCGCGGGTTCCGCCTGCAGGGCCGGCCGCACCGGTTGCAGTTGTACCGCCGCATGACCCGCGAGCTTTCGCGCCAGGAAGTGCACACCTGGAAACGGGTCATCCGGGTCATCAGCCACGAGCTCAACAATTCGCTGGCGCCCATCTCGTCGCTGTCGCACTCGGGCGCCGAACTGGCCCGGCGCGGCGACCTGGCCCGGTTGCCGGGCGTGTTCGCCTCCATCGGCGACCGGGCCAAGCACCTGCATGGCTTCATCGCGGGCTACGCCAGCTTCGCCAAACTGCCGGCGCCGCAGCCGCGCGAAATCGCATGGGAGCCCTTCCTCGAGGCCCTGTCGCTGCATTGCTGCTTCAAGCTGACCAGCGAGCTGCCTAGGCAGCCCGGCTGGTTCGATCCCACGCAGATCGAGCAGGTGCTCATCAACCTGGTCAAGAACGCACATGAGGCGGGCGGCGACGAGGATGAGGTGACCCTGGGCGTGCATGTCGTGGGCCGTGACTGCCTCATCGATGTTTCCGACCGCGGCCCGGGCATGAGCGAGACCGTGCTGGCGCAGGCCCTGCTGCCGTTCTACTCGACCAAGCGCTCGGGCACGGGGCTGGGCCTGGCCCTGGCGCGCGAAATTTCGGAAGCCCATGGTGGCCGCATCGCCCTGTCCAACCGCGACGGGGGCGGCCTGCGCGTGACCCTGGTGCTGCCCATCGGCCCGCATTGAACCGCTTCGCCTATACTCCGGGCTAATCAACGCCGAAGGGAGTAAGGCACCATGGGTAGCATCGTCGCGCTTGTCGTGGTGGTGGTCGCGGTCACCGTCCTCGCCAAGCTGATCCGCATCGTGCCGCAGGGCTACGAGTGGACGGTGGAAATGTTTGGCAAATACACGGGCACGCTCACGCCGGGCCTGCATTTCCTCATCCCGTTCGTTTACAACGTCGGGCGCAAGATGAACATGATGGAACAGGTGCTCGATGTCCCGTCGCAGGATGTCATCACCAAGGACAACGCCGTGGTGCGTGTCGACGGCGTGGTGTTCTACCAGGTGCTGGACGCCGCCAAGGCCGCCTACGAGGTCGCCAACCTCGAGGCCGCGGCGCTGGCCCTCATCATGACCAACATCCGTACCGTGCTGGGTTCCATGGACCTGGACGAAAGCCTGAGCCAGCGCGACGCCATCAACGCCAAGCTGCTCACGGTGGTCGATGAAGCCACGCACCCGTGGGGCGTCAAGGTCACGCGCATCGAAATCAAGGATATCTCGCCCCCGCGCGACCTGGTCGACGCCATGGCTCGCCAGATGAAGGCCGAGCGCGAGAAACGCGCCAACATCCTCGACGCCGAGGGTTTCCGCCAGGCGGCCATCCTCAAGGCCGACGGCGAGAAGCAGTCGGCCATCCTCGAAGCCGAGGGCAAGAAGGAGGCCGCGTTCCGCGAGGCCGAGGCCCGCGAACGCCTGGCCGAGGCCGAGGCCAAGGCCACCACCATGGTTTCGCAGGCCATCGCCGGCGGCGATGTCAACGCGCTGAACTATTTCGTGGCCACCAAGTACGTCGATTCACTGGTGGAAATGGCCAAGAGCCCGAACCAGAAGACGCTGCTGCTGCCCATGGAATCGGTCGGCATCCTGGGCTCCCTCGCGGGCATCGCCGAGCTGGCGAAGGATTCCTTCGCCGCCCAGCGCACGCCCGTGCAGGCGGCGCCACAGCCGCCGCGCACGCCGCCGCTGCCGCGTTGAGCCCACCCATGGGAGGCATGGCCATGCACTACATCTGGTGGATCGTCGCGCTGCTGCTCATCGGTGGCGAAGTGGTGATGCCGGGCTACTTCATGCTGTGGATCGGCATCGCCGCCGCGGCCATGGGCATCACGCTGCTGGCGGTGCCCGGCATGGCGCCGCTGGCCCAGGCGGTGCTGTTCGCGGTGTTCACGTTCGTCTCGTGCTTCGTGTACTGGAAGTACGTGCGCCCGCGCATCGCACGCATCCCCTCGGGCAACGAGCGCCTCAACCGCCGCGGCGAGCAGCTCATCGGCCAGCGCCTCACGCTGTGCGATGCCATCGTCAACGGCCGCGGCAAGGCGCGCGTGGGCGACGGCATGTGGCTGGTGAACGGGCCCGACCTGCCGGTGGGCGCCACGGTGGAGGTCACCGGCATCGAAGGCACCACACTGCGCGTCAAGGCGGCCGACGTTGGCTGAGGCGGTGCCCTTGCCCGTGGCGGTGCCGGTCAGCTTCGCCACCACGGCGATCAACACCCGCATCGCGTTCCTCACCGAGCTGGCGCGGCGCCTGCACCAGTACGGCACCACGGCGCCTCGCCTCGAGACGGCCATCGCCAAGTCGGCGCAGCGCCTGGGCCTCGCCGCCGAGGTGTGGTCCAGCCCCACGGCCATCATCGTCTCCTTCGCCGACCTGGGGCAGGGCGAGGACGGCGTAGCGCAGGTCACCCAGGTGATGCGCCTGCCCCCGGGCGACGTGAACCTCGCCCGGCTGGTGGAGGCCGACCGCATCGCCGATGCCGTCATCGACGGCCAGATGGAGCTGCGCGAAGGCTTCCACCTGCTGCGCAAGCTCGGCGCGCCGGAATCCTTCCGCGCCGAGCTCGGCGTCATCGCCAGCTATGGCCTGTGCGCTGCCAGCGTCGTGGCGCTGCTGCTGCACAGCGCGTGGCCCGACCTCATCACCGCGGGCGTCATCGGCGTCGTCATCGGTAGCATCACGGTGGCGTCGGGCAGCCGCCCCCGCCTGGCGGCTGCCAGCGAAGCCATCAGCGCCATGGTGGCCACCCTCATCGCCACCGTGGTCGCGGCCTATATCGTGCCGCTCGCGCTCAAGTCGGTGATCCTCGGCAGCCTCATCGTGCTGTTGCCCGGCATGGCGCTCACGACAGCCGTGCGCGAAATTTCCAGCCAGCACCTGGTCGCGGGCGTTGCCCGCATGGGCGGGGCGGTAGCCACGCTGCTCAAGCTTACCTTCGGCACCGTCGCCGCCACCCAGCTGTGCGAGGCACTGGGCATCGTGCCGCACGACTACGCGCTGCCGCCGTTGCCCTCGTGGGCCGACTGGCCGTTCCTCCTGCTGGGCGCGTTCTCGTTCGCCATCCTGTTCCGCGCGGCCTACCGCGACTGGCTGGTGGTCATGGGTGCCGTCGTGCTGGGCTACCTTGCCACGCGGTGGGGTGGGCAGGTCTCAGGCTCCATCCCGGGCGCGCCGTTCGGCGTGTTCATCGGTGGCGTGCTGCTTGGCTCGCTCAGCAACGTCTACGCGCGCTACGCGCAACAGCCAGGCGCCGTGGTGCGCGAGCCCGGCATCATCCTGCTGGTGCCGGGCTCGGTCAGCTTCCGCAGCGTGTCGTACCTGCTCGACCGCGATACCTCGCTGGGCATGGATACAGGCCTGCTGGGCGTCACGCTGCTGGTTTCGCTAGTGGCAGGCCTGCTCTTCGGCGACCTCATCGTGGCCCCGCGTCGCTCGCTTTGAATGCCAAATGGTGCTGGCGGCCACGTGGGGCGTGGGGCCATCATGTGGAAGCGCGCTTGCGCGCGATACCTTCACGTTGCGTAAGGCATCTCCCCATTCCCGAACGACCAGTTCTCCTTCTTCACCTCGACCAGGTTGATCAGCACATCGCCGGGCTTCACCCCCGGCGAACGCGCCATGTTTTCCACGATGTGCTTGAACAGCGCCTTCTTCTGCTCAAGCGTGCGCGTGTCGTTGAACGTGATCTGCACGAAGACCACATCGTCGGTGCGGTGGATGCCAAGGTAATCCGGGTCGTACACGAGGCCCGCCGCGTCGTGTTCGGCGATGACCTGGAAACGATCGTCCTGCGGTGCGCCAATGGCGACGAGGGCGTCGTGCACCGCATGGCCCAGGGCGGTGCGGTAAGCGGCGTCTTTACCCTTGCGGATGTCAATGCGAACGAGGGGCATATCAGTGCCTTTGGGGTGGAATACCCGGCATCATACGCCCGAAAAAAAGCCCCGCGTTGGCGGGGCTTTATTAGTAAACCGGCCGCCTGGATCAGGCCAGCATATCCTTCTCGCTTGTACCTGCCTTTAGCGCATCGTTAAACCAGCGGGGGCGCTTGCCGCGACCCGACCAGACCTGTTCCGGGTCGGCGGGATTGCGGTATTTGGCGGCCACCGTGGTGCCGGCACGCTTGGACTTTGGGGCTCGCTGGCCGAACACGTCGTCGAACGTGAGGCCTTCTTCCTTGATCATGGCATTGATCTTGTCGCGCAGCCGCGTGACTTTTTCTTTCTGGAGCTCGCCCTGGCGGCTCTGCGCCTTGGCGATCAGCTCGGTGAGCTGGGAATGGTTGAGGTTTTTGATATCGACGGCCATGGTAAATCTCCCGATGGGTGCTTATCGACGCATTTGGCTAATGCGTGATTGCGGGGCATTGTGGACCAGTTAATCGCGCATTGGGAAGGCGTTTTATTATCTTTTTCCAAATATCAGAAAAACCCTACACGATGTCGGGGTAATCCCCTTCATTATTTATGAGGATTTTCCTAGAGGATGGCTTCTCCTCGGCCTTGCGGCCTTGGTTGCGCCCTTGTGTTGGCCATGGGACGACAGGCGTGTGCCTTTGGTATCGGTTCATTCGCGTTCGCGAATGCATGCTTCTAGCGGCT
>NZ_JZRB01000052.1 GCF_000964085.1 Luteibacter yeojuensis | reverse complement strand
TCGCCCACCCGTGGGCTCCTACATGAGTAGGTCGCGCATCAGACCCAGGTCGCGGACGAACGCGGCGTACGCCTCGGCGCGTTCCTCTTCCCCGGGCAGGCGCAGCAGGTACGAGGGGTGTACGGTGGCCATGGCCTTGCGGCCGCCGGGTAGCGTGATCCACTCGCCGCGCTGGGCCATGAGCCGGAACGACGCCCCGAATACGGCCTGCGCCGCCATGGCGCCGAGGCATACCAGCGCATCGGGCTGGATGCGTTCGATCTCGGCCGCCAGCCACGGCCGGCACGCCGCCTGTTCTTCCGCGTTGGCACGCTTGTGCAGGCGCCGCTTGCCGCGCGGTTCGAACTTGAAGTGCTTGACGGTGTTGGTGACGTACACCGCGGCGCGCGATACGCCCGCTTCTTCCATCGCCTGGTTGAACAGCTTGCCGGCCGGGCCGACGAACGGTTTGCCGGCCAGGTCTTCCTGGTCGCCCGGCTGCTCGCCGATGACCACGATGCGCGCATCGGCAGGGCCCTCGCCGAACACCGTCTGCGTCGCGGGCCGCCACAAATCGCACGCGCGGCAGTCGCGCGCCTGCTGGCGCAAGGCCGTGAGGCTGCCCGCGGGCGCGGTGTCCATGGCCTTCGCCAGCGGCGCCACCCGCTTCTTCGGCACCGTGGCCTCCTTCTCCACCATGGCCTGCATGCGCGGCAACGCATCGCGCACCAGCGTGGGTATCAGCTGGGCTTCCGGCAGGTTCTTCCAGTACTTCACCGGCATCTCGCGCTTCATCGCGTCCACCTTCAATCGCGCGGGGTTGAAGATGCTCGAGTAATACGTGCGCCACAGGTCTTCCAGCGCATCGCCCGACGGTGCGTCGGCGCGGCTGGCGCCCGGCCCGAAGCTCAGCGCGTCGCCATCCCAGTGCGCGGTGCGCGCGGGCGTGAGCAGCGACCAGCGCATACCCGTGAAGCGGCGGACGAAGAACGGGGCGACACGGGTGACGATGTCGTGCGCCGGTTCGAACCACGCGACGTACACCGTGCCATCGTCCACCGCCACTTCGCGGAAGCGGACGAACGCCTTCATCTTGTGCATGTCGCGATTCACCTGCTTCACGCAGGCGTGCGCCCATGCGACGTCATCGTCGGTGGCGATGGCCAGCAGGCCTTTCTCGCCGTGGGTGAGGCGCCACAGCATGCGGTAGAGCACGGCGTGGCGGCGCGGGTCGCTGTGCGCCAGCACGGTGTTGGCCACGTTGAGGAAATCGCGGGGCACGGCGGGCGGCTTGCCACCAAGCGGCGGCGGGATCGCATCATCCCCGCCGAACAGCCCTTCGCCGCCCCATGCCACGTGCTGCGGATCGATACCCGCCAGCAACAACGCGCGCGCCTTGCCCCGCCATTCCGCGAGGTCGGACGGGTCGGCCAGCGAAACGTGAAGCATCAGCCGAACAGATCCGGTTGCGCGGGCTCGCGCAGGTCGCGGTGGAGCACCACGCTCTCGTGGTCGCCACGCGGGCGGTGGTCCACGGTCTCGACGAAGGGCGCCACCTTCTTCACCGGCACGCGCAGGCGGATAAGGTCGTCGTATCGGATACGCCGGTGCACGCGCATGGCGATCATCTTGTCGACGGTCTTGACGCCAAGGCCCGGTACGCGCAGCAGCATGTCGCGCGCGGCCTTATTCACGTCGACCGGGAACTGCTCGCGGTGGCGCAGTGCCCAGGCCAGCTTGGGGTCGACGTCGAGCGAAAGCATGCCATCGTCGCCCGGTGGCGCGATCTCGTCGGCGCGGAAGCCGTAGAAACGCATCAGCCAGTCAGCCTGGTACAGCCGGTGCTCGCGCACCAGCGGCGGCGGCTTCAGCGGCAGGATCTTCGATGCATCGGGGATCGGGCTGAACGCCGAGTAGTAGACGCGGCGCAGCCGGTAGTTCGTGTAAAGGTTGGTGCTGGCGGTGAGCACGTCGCGGTCGCTGGCCGCATCGGCGCCCACGATCATCTGCGTGCTTTGCCCTGCCGGCGCGAACCGGGGTGCCTTCTTCTCGGCCTTCGCCTCGTCGATCGACAAGCGCAGGCGGCCCATGGCGCTGCGGATATCACCCAGGTGCTTCTCGGGCGCGAGGGTCTTGAGGCCGCCTTCGGTCGGCATCTCCACGTTGATGCTCAGGCGATCGGCCCAGCGGCCCGCCGCGTCGATCAGCTCCGGGGAGGCATCCGGGATCGTCTTCAAATGGATATAGCCGCCGAACTTGTGGTCGACGCGCAGCGAACGCGCCACGCGCACCAGCTGCTCCATCGTGTAGTCGGGCGACTGGATGATGCCGGACGACAGGAACAGGCCTTCGATGTAGTTGCGGCGGTAGAACTCCAGCGTGAGGTTCACCACCTCCTCCGCCGTGAACCGCGCGCGCTGTACGTTGCTGCTGCGGCGGTTCACGCAGTACGCGCAGTCGTACACGCAGAAGTTCGTGAGCAGGATCTTCAAAAGCGAAATGCAGCGCCCGTCCGGCGCGTACGCATGGCAGATGCCCATGCCCTCGGTGGATCCGATACCGCCCGTGCCGAGCGAGTTACGGCCCTTCCCGCCACTCGACGAGCACGAGGCATCGTACTTAGCGGCATCGGCAAGGATGGCGAGTTTGTCGGAGAGCTTCATGGGTAGCCCTATGGTGCCAAGAAGGGCGTTCGACTGCGTGAAGACCCTAAGCCCTGTGGGAGCGCGCTTGCGCGCGATGTGGGTTGCCGCGGCATCCATCGCGCGCAAGCGCGCTCGTACAGCCGGGGGCGGCGGGTATCATTCGGGGTCGATACCCGGAGCTTCCCATGGACCTCATCATCCGCCACGCCACCCTTCCCGACGGCCGCCGGGATGTCGACATCGGCATCGAGGGTGGCCGCTTCGCCGCCATCCAGCCCGCCTTGCCCGCGCAAGGCGCACAGGAGATCGACGCGCAGGGCCGGCTCTTCTCGCCGCCCTTCGTCGATCCGCATTTCCACATGGATGCCACGCTGTCGCTGGGCCTGCCGCGGCTGAACGCCTCGGGCACCCTTTTGGAAGGCATCGCGTTGTGGGGCGAACTGAAACCCGACCTCACCATCGATGCGCTGGTGAAGCGCGCCATGGCGTATTGCGACATGGCGGTGGCGCAGGGCCTGCTCGCCATCCGCAGCCATGTCGATGTATGCGACGACCGCCTGCTCGCCACCGAGGCCCTGCTGGAAGTGAAGCGCAAGGTCGCGCCCTACCTGCACCTGGAGCTGGTGGCGTTTCCGCAGGATGGCCTGCTGCGCTCGCGCATGGCTAAGGCCAACCTCGTGCGCGCGCTCGACATGGGGGTCGACGTGGTCGGCGGCATCCCGCACTTCGAACGCACGATGGCCGATGGCGCCGAATCCATCCGCTGGCTGTGCGAGCTGGCGGCGGAACGCGGCCTGCGCGTCGACATGCATTGCGACGAATCCGACGACCCCTGGTCGCGCCACATCGAAACGCTGGCGGCGGAAACCGTGCGCACGGGCCTGCAAGGGCGTGTCACGGGTTCGCACCTCACGTCCATGCACTCGATGGATAACTACTACGTCTCGAAGCTGCTGCCGCTCATCGCGGAGGCGGGCGTGCACGCCATCGCCAACCCGCTCATCAACATCACGCTGCAGGGCCGCCACGATACCTACCCGAAGCGCCGTGGCATGACGCGCGTGCCCGAGCTGCTCGCCGCCGGCGTCAACGTGGCGTTTGGCGCCGACTGCGTCATGGATCCGTGGTACGGCATGGGCTCGGCCGACATGCTCGAGGTGGCGCACATGGGCCTGCATGTGGCGCAGATGACCTCGATGGCCGGGGTATCGCAGTGCTTCGAGGCGGTGACGACGAACGGCGCCCGCGTGCTGGGCCTAGAGGGTCATGGCATCGCGCCGGGCAACCGCGCCGATGGCGTGCTGCTCCAGGCGGGCGATGCTTACGAGGCGATCCGGCTGAAAGCCACCCGGCTCATGGTGCTCCGCGGCGGGAAAATCCTTGCCCGAACACCTGAACGGCGCACCGCGCTGTTCCTGCCAGAACGCCCGTCAAATCTGACACTTGAGTTTCGCCCCGGCGCTATTTACTGAACGGGCCAGTTCAATAGCTGTCGCGACACTTAATTGCTTTCGCCGGTCTTTCAAAAACGCGCCCATCGGTTCAGGTTTCGCTTCCTAGGATGCGGGTCGTCGGTCCCGAGGTCTGCGGATCGTCACTGAGAGAACGACCATGAAAACGATGCTGCGTACCGCCCTTGCCGCCCTGGCGCTTGCCACCACCACGGTGGCGGTGGCCGCGCCGGATCGCGACCACCATGACCGCGACCGCGGCGGCCACTACGACCGCGGCCACGATCGCCGCGCGGACTGGCACCACGACCGTGGCCGCGGTGACTGGCACCGTGACAACGGCTGGCACGGCCATCGCCCGCCGCCGCCCCCGCCGCGCTATTACGGCCACGGCTACTACCACGGCCCGTCGTACTACCACCGCCCGCCCCCGCCGCCGCGCTACTACGGCCATTGGGAACGCGGCCACCGGTACTACGGCCCCAACGTGGTCGTGTACGACTACGGCAGCTACCGCCTGCGCCAGCCGCCGCGTGGCTACCACTGGGTGCGTGAGAACAACAATTTCCTGCTTGTCGCCATCGCGACCGGCATCATCGTAGACATGGCTATCCGCTAAGGGAGAGGTCGCAATGAAACTCCTGACCAAAATCGCTTTCTGCCTGGTCTCGACCAGCACCATCGCCCCGGCCTTCGCATGGGATCCGCCGCCGCCCCCGGGCCACGACGACCACCGCGACTGGCACGATGGCCACCACGACGATCGCGACCATCGCGACGACCACCGTGACGACCGCCGCGACTGGCACGACGACCATCGCCCGCCGCCGCCCCCGCCGCCGCGCTATGCGCACCACTGGGAACGTGGCCACCGCTACGACGGCCGCGTGGTGGTGGTGGACGACTGGCGCACGCGCCGCCTGCGCGAGCCGCCGCGCGGTTACCACTGGGTGCGCGATGACGATGACGGCCAGTTCCTGCTCGTCGCCGTGGCCACCGGGATCATCACGGATATCGTCCTGCAGAGCCACTAACCCAATGCAGGAGCGCACCCTGTGCGCGATGGGTGACCCTGGGCGATGGGGCGTGTCGCGAGCACCTATCGCGCACGGGGTGCGCTCCTACGAGTGCGGGCCAGGCTACGCGATCGGGTATGTGGCCCCTGATCCCGCAGCGCACAACATGTTTCCGCGCCACCGATGCCTATACTCCGGTCAGCCCTGCATGGGCTCCTACAATCCGGGGAGGCTTCGATGCTGCAACAGTACGGTTTGTGGATCGCGCTGGGATGTGCGGTCGTTGCGATTCTGTATGGCGCATTTTCGGTCAGCTGGGTCCTGGCGCGCTCGCCAGGCAATGAACGCATGCAGGAAATCGCGGCGGCCATCCAGGAAGGAGCCCGCGCCTATCTCAACCGCCAGTACGCCACCATCGGCGTCGTCGGCATCGTCCTCTTCCTGCTCATAGGCACCTGCCTCGACTGGGGCACCGCCATCGGCTTCGCGGTGGGCGCTGTGCTCTCGGGGGCGGCAGGCTATATCGGCATGAACGTCTCGGTTCGTGCCAACGTGCGTACCGCCGAGGCCGCCCGCAGCGGCCTTTCTTCTGCCCTGGCCGTGGCGTTCCGCGGCGGCGCCGTCACCGGCATGCTGGTGGTGGGCCTGGGCCTGCTGGGCGTGGCCGGCTACTACGGCGTGCTGACCCACATGGGCTACGAGCGCGGCCACGTATTGCATGCCCTCGTCGGGCTGGCATTCGGCTCGTCGCTCATCTCGATCTTCGCCCGCCTGGGCGGTGGCATCTTCACCAAGGGCGCCGACGTGGGCGCCGACCTGGTGGGCAAGGTGGAGGCCGGCATCCCCGAGGACGACCCGCGCAACCCCGCGGTGATCGCCGACAACGTGGGCGACAACGTCGGCGATTGCGCCGGCATGGCGGCCGACCTCTTCGAGACCTACGCGGTGACGCTCATCGCCACCATGCTGCTGGGCGGCGTGCTGGCCACCGAGGTGGGCCCGAACGGCGTGCTCTACCCCCTGGTACTCGGCGGGTCGTCGATCGTGGCCTCGGTCATCGGCACGTTCTTCGTGAAAACCCGCGGCGGCAAGATCATGAACGCGCTCTACGCGGGCGTCTTCGTGTCGGCGCTGCTCGCGGCCATCGCCTTCTGGCCCATCACGCAGCAGCTGATGGCCGATAGCGCCTTTGGCACGGGCCGCCTGTATGGCTGCGCGCTGATCGGCCTGGTGCTCACCGGCGCGATGGTAGTCATCACCGAGTACTACACGGCCACGGAATACCGGCCGGTACGCCACGTGGCGCAGTCGTCCACGACCGGGCATGCGACCAACATCATCGCGGGCCTGGGTGTGTCGATGAAATCCACGGCGCTGCCGGTGATCGCGGTATGCGCCGCCATCTGGGGTTCGTTCGCCCTGGCCGGCCTGTACGGCATCGCCATCAGCGCCACGGCCATGCTGAGCATGACCGGCATGGTGGTGGCCCTGGACGCCTATGGCCCCATCACCGACAACGCCGGCGGCATCGCCGAAATGGCCGAACTGCCCGCCGACGTGCGCGGCGTCACCGACCCCCTCGATGCCGTGGGCAACACCACAAAGGCAGTGACGAAGGGTTACGCCATCGGCTCGGCCGGCCTCGCCGCCCTGGTCCTGTTCGCCGACTACACGCACAACCTCAACGTCCACTTCGGCGGCACCGAGGTGCGCTTCGATCTCTCCAACCATTACGTGATCATCGGCCTGCTCATCGGCGGCCTCATCCCCTACCTCTTCGCCGCCATGGCGATGGAGGCGGTGGGCCGCGCCGCGGGCTCGGTGGTGGAGGAAGTGCGCCGCCAGTTCCGCGAGATCGCCGGGATCATGCAGGGCACCACCAAGCCGGATTACTCGCGCGCGGTGGACATGCTCACCCGCTCGGCCATCCGCGAGATGCTGGTGCCGTCGCTGCTGCCGGTGCTGGTGCCGGTGGTGGTCATCTTTGGCTTCAAGTGGCTTGGCGGCCCCGAGGCCGGCGCGCAGGCGCTGGGCGGCGTGCTGATCGGCACCATCGTCACCGGCCTGTTCGTGGCCATCTCGATGACCACCGGCGGCGGCGCGTGGGATAACGCCAAGAAGTACATCGAGGACGGCAACTTCGGCGGCAAGGGTTCCGACGCCCACAAGGCGGCCGTGACCGGCGATACCGTGGGCGATCCCTACAAGGACACGGCGGGGCCGGCGGTGAATCCGTTGATCAAGATCATCAATATCGTTGCGCTGCTTCTCATTCCGTTGCTTTGAGCCCTCGTAGGAGCCCACCCCGTGGGCGACATCTTTTCGCGATAAAGCCAAAAGCTGTCGCCCACGGGGTGGGCTCCTACATTTCTGCCATGCCGGAAGTCATGGGGCCTCTGTGGCCCCCACTGGGCTAAGGTCCGGGTTCTGCTCAACGAACGGACCCCACCCATGCAGCGACGCTGGATTGCGCTGGCCATCGCCCTTACTTTCAGTGGCATGACCCACGCCAAAGAACCGACCAAGACCCCCGCCCCGGCCACCCAGGCCGCTGGCGACGACGAAAACCTGTGGCTCGACGACATCGACGGCGCCAAACCCCTCGCATGGGTGAAGGACGAGAACGCCAGGACGGTCGCCAAGTACGCCGCCGGCCAGGACTTCAAGACGCTCGACGGCCGCATCCTCGAGATGCTGGACTCGGACGCGAAGATCCCCATGGTCAGCAAGATCGGCGACCACTACTACAACCTGTGGCGCGACAAGCAGCACCCGAAGGGCCTGTGGCGCCGCACCACCCTCGCCGAGTACCGCAAGGATGCCCCGGCCTGGGAAACCGTCATCGACCTCGACGCCCTCTCCGCCAGCGAGAAGGAAAACTGGGTATGGCACGGCGCGCAGTGCCTGAAGCCGGATAACCGCTACTGCCTTGTCTCGCTGTCGCGCGGCGGCGCGGATGCCGATGTGATCCGCGAGTTCGACCTCACCACCAAGGCCTTCGTCAAGGATGGCTTCACCCTGCCCGAGGCGAAAAGCCAGGTCGCCTGGATCGACCACGACCACCTGTTCGTGGCCACCGATTTCGGCCCGGGCTCCATGACCGATTCGAGCTACCCGCGCATCGTCAAGGAGTGGAAGCGCGGCACGCCGCTGTCCTCGGCCACCGTGGTGTACGAGGGCAAGAAGACCGACATGTCGATCTCGGCCTACCGCGACCTCACGCCGGGCTTCGAGCGCGAGTTCGTCATGCGCGCGCTGGAGTTCTACAACAGCGAATCGTTCGTCCGCGGCAAGGACGGCAAGCTCACCAAGATCGACGTGCCCAACGATGCCGAGACCGATGTCGAACGCGAGTGGCTGCTGATCGAGCCGCGCACCGACTGGAAGGTCGGCGGCACCACCTACCCCTCGGGCTCGCTGCTCGCGGCGAAGTTCGACGATTACATGGCCGGCAAGCGCGAGCTCACCGTGCTGTTCACGCCTGACGAGCACACCTCGCTCGCCAGCCACTCGTGGACGAAGACCCACCTCATCCTCAACACCATGCGCGACGTGGTCAGCCAGATCCAGGTGCTGACGCCGGCCGCCACCGGCCCGTGGAAGAGTGAATCGCTGGGCGGCGCGCCGGCGCTGTCGACCATGTCGGCCAGCGGCATCGACGCCGACGAGAGCGACGAGTACTTCCTTACCGTCTCGGGCTTCCTGCAGCCCACCACGCTGTATTACGGCGTGCTGGGCAAGGGCGGGCGCGAGGCGCTGAAGCACACGCCCGAGTTCTTCGATGGCTCGAAGTACGAGGTGACGCAGCACTTCGCCACCTCGAAGGATGGCACCAAGGTGCCTTACTTCGAGATCGCGCCGAAGGCGATGAAGGCCGATGGCACCAACCCCACCCTCGTCTACGGCTACGGCGGTTTCGAGATCGCGCTGCAGCCCAGCTACCTGGCAGGGCCCGGCCGCGCATGGCTGGACAAGGGCGGCGTCTATGTCATCGCCAACATCCGTGGCGGCGGCGAATACGGCCCGCGCTGGCACCAGGCGGCGCTGAAGGCCAACCGCCCGCGCGCCTATGAGGATTTCGCGGCCGTCTCGCAGGACCTCATCGACCGCAAGATCACCACGCCGAAGCACATGGGCATGATGGGCGGCAGCAACGGTGGCCTGCTGGCCGGCAACATGCTGACCCAGTACCCGCAGCTGTACGGCGCCGTGGTGAGCCAGGTGGCCCTGCTGGACATGAAGCGCTACCCGCACATGTCGGCCGGCGCTTCGTGGATGGCCGAGTACGGCGACCCGGACAAGCCGGAGGAATGGAAATACATCCAGAAGTTCTCGCCGTACCACAACCTGCACAAGGGCACCCACTACCCGGCCGTGCTGTTCACCACCTCCACCCGCGATGACCGCGTGGGCCCGGTGCACGCCCGGAAGATGGCCGCCCGCATGCAGGCCATGGGCTTCGATGCCAGCTTCTACGAAAACATCGAGGGCGGCCATGGCGCCGCGGCCGACAACAAGCAGGCCGCCTTCATGAGCGCCCTGGCCTACACCTACCTGTGGGATCACCTTAAGTAAGCCACTGAGCCCACTGTAAAAAACGTAGCATCGATCAAACCTGTGGGAGCGCGCTTGCGCGCGATGGGGCTTGCGCCTGCCCCCCCATCGCGCGCAAGCGCGCTCCCACAGTCGTTTTTTTTGGGTGACTGAACGGCGTTCCGGCCTGCCCAGCGCCCCGGCCCCGGGTTCTTGTATCCTTTGCGGCTGCCTCTATCCCAACTGCATCAAGGAACGCCCATGGGCCTGCACCTCGTCCCCGCCGGCAAGAACGTGCCGGACGAAATCAACGTCATCATCGAGATCCCGAAGGACGCCGAGCCCATCAAGTATGAGGTCGAGAAGGAAAGCGGCGCCATTTTCGTCGATCGCATCCTCTCCACCCCCATGCGCTACCCGTGCAATTACGGCTACGTGCCGGGCACCCTGGGCGGCGATGGCGACCCGCTCGACGCCCTGGTCATCCTCCCCCTCTCGCTGGTCCCCGGCTCGGTCATCCGCTGCCACCCGGTCGGCATGCTGAAGATGACGGACGAAGCCGGCGCCGACGAGAAGCTGCTCGTGGTCCCGGTCGAGAAGGTGTTCGCCGGCTACGCGCACATCCGCGACATCAAGCAGGTGTCGGGCCACTGGCTCGAGCGCATCGGCCACTTCTTCGAGCACTACAAGGATCTCGAGAAGGGCAAGTGGGTCAAGGTCGATGGCTGGGCCGAGGCGGCCGAGGCCAAGGCGGAGATCATCGCCGGCATCGAGCGCTACCAGGCCTCCAAGTAAGCCGCTGCAAACTGGTAGCTGCAAACTGTGGGAGCGCGCTTGCGCGCGATGCCCTTGAAAACCCGGCGAAAGCCGGGTTTTTTTATCGGTTCATTCGCTGAAGCGAACGCATGTAGTGATGCGGCTTGCGCCGCCCTAGGCTGGTACGGTGTCGCGAGTCGGGGGCGGTCAGGCCCTTGGGGCCGCCAGTCGCGGACCTTCGGACCGGGCCGTAGCGCCGCTGTCGCGATAACCGCCTGCTTGGCGGCCCTCCGCTCATGTCGGCCCCAAGGGCCTGCCCGCCCCCGAGCCGAAGCGCCTTATTTCATGTGGCACAAGCCAAGCCGGTTCCTCTGGCACCACCCTTCCGCAGCCACGTGACGCATCCACGCACGGGGAGGCATTCCGTTTTGCACGCCATGTCCGCCCGTTGTCACGGCGCGCCGCGCCCAGGCCACCTTAATGGGAGCTGCCGTTGGCGCCGGATGCGTTAGGTTTGCCTTCGTGCACACCGAGCGAAGGTTCGCCGCGGTCATCGCTTTTGCTGCACGAAACAGGGCGTGTGGGCTCGGTGGCGGGTGGGCCCCTGGGGCCGACATGAGCGGAGGGCCGCGCACCATCAGGTCATCGCGATAACGGTGCTACGGCCCGGTCCGAAGGTCCGCGACTGGCGGCACCAGGGGCCCACCCGCCGCCGACTCGCGACGCCGCACCAGCCTCAGGCGGCGCAAGCCGCTCAAGACATGCATTTGCTTCAGCGAATGAACCGATAAAAAACCCGGCTTTCGCCGGGTTTTCAAGGGCATCGCGCGCAAGCGCGCTCCCACATTCATTTTTTTATCTACATTTTTTATCTACATGGTTAGCCGCGGCCCAGCAGGCCGCGCAGGTCGATGATGGCCGCGTTGGCGCGCGAGATGTAGTTCGCCATCACCAGCGAGTGGTTGGCGAAGAAACCGAACGGCGAGCCGTTGAGCACCACGGGGCTACCCAGCGCCTTCTGCGATTCCTCCAGCTCGCGAATCACCTGCTGGAGGCTGGCGTCGGCGTTCTTGCTGCGCAGGATGGGTGCGAAATCGTGGCGGATGGCCTTCAGCTGCTCAAGCAAAGTCCACGTGTACCCGCGCGCCTCGTAGAAGTTGTCGTCGATCTTGTTCCACGGGGTTTTGACGTACACGGCCTTGGCCGGGCCTGCGTTGGCGGCGACATCGGCGTTGGGCGCCGCATCCACCTTCAGCTGGCCCACGCTGGCCGACAGCCGCTGCGACAGCGAGCCCAGGCGGGCCGAGACGGTCTGCAGGTAGTCGGCGAGGTTGTCGGCGCGCGCGTAGAAGTGGGCATTGCCATCCTCGGCATCGCTGAGCCGGCCGAGGTAATCCTCAAGATCGTCGGTGGCCTTGCCGTATTGCGATTCCGAGCTGGGGAACAGCCAGCGGTCGTTCGGGCTGTTGAGCAGCGGATCGGCCTCGCCCAGCGCCTTGTCTTCCACCGATTGCGTCTGCGAGCGGCTGAAATCGTTGCGCAGGGCGCGGGCCAGGTCGCGCGAGGCCGTGAGCGAGCCGAATTCCCAGTTTGGGATATTGTCCATGAACGCACCGGGCGGGAACTTGTCGTTGCTGAGGTAGCCACCGCGCTTGGCCATCAGCGTATCCACCGACTGGATGAGCGTGTAGGTGGTGACCGCGCCCGTGCTCATGGGCCGGCCGATGGCCTTCATGTGCGCCGTGGTGACCTGCACCGGATCGAACTGCGCCGGCTCCTTGTCCCACCACCACATGAGGATGAGCACCAGCAGGATGAGCAGCGCCAGCGGCAGCGCGATGGCCAGGCTGAGGGGGCGGCGCCGGCGGGGTTTGGCCGGCGCGGGGTTGGGGGCGGCGGTCGTCGCGTTCATGATCATCCTTCTCCGTGCATCGAGCGATACCGCCCAGCCTACCTGATCAGTGCTTCGCCGGTGCCGCGGGCTCGCCCTTCTTGCCCAGGTTCTCGAGCAGCGTGGCCATGTCCTCGGCGTGTTCTTCTTCCTGCGCCAGGATGTCTTCCATGATGCGGCGCGTGGTCGGGTCGTCCTCGCCGATGTAGCCGATGATCTCGCGGTAGCTGTCGATGGCGATGCGCTCGGCCACCAGATCTTCCTTGATCATGTCGACCAGGTCGCGGCCTTCGACGTAATCGGCGTGGCTGCGCGAGAGCAGGCCATCCGGGTTGAAGTTGGGCGTGCCATCGAGCTGGGTGATGCGCTCGGCGATGCGATCGGCATGCTGCTGCTCTTCGTTGGCGTGTTCCAGGAACTCGGCCTTCACGCTCTGCGAATGGATGCCAGGCGCCATGTAATAGTGGTACTTGTAGCGCAGCACGCACACGATCTCGGTGGCCAGCGCTTCGTTCAGCAGCTTGATCACCGTTTCGCGGTCGGCGCTGTAGCCGGCGGTGACGGCGCCCTTGTCGATGTGCTCGCGGGCACGCTTGCGGATGTTCTCGATATCGGTGACGAACGGTTTCGTGGTGGCCATTGCCTGTGCTCCGGTGGCAGGAGTTGGGTGAGGCCTTCGACGGTAGGGCCGCCGTCGAAAAAAGCGGGTGAAGGCGGCCGAATGCGACGCAATCCCATCGGGCTATCGCGCGCAAGCGCGCTCCCACAGGAGAGCGGGGGCCACCACCTGCCCCTACCCCTGTGGGAGCGCGCTTGCGCGCGATGCTCTTCAGGCCTTCCGATACACCTCCGCCCCCGCGGCCCGGAACTCCGCCGCCTTGCCATCCATCCCCGCCGCATACTCCCGCACATCCTGGGTGATCTTCATCGAGCAGAACTTCGGCCCGCACATGGAGCAGAAATGGGCGCTCTTGTGGGCGTCCTTCGGCATCGTCTCGTCGTGCATGGCGCGCGCTTTTTCCGGGTCCAGGCCCAGGTTGAACTGGTCGTCCCAGCGGAACTCGAAGCGCGCCTTCGACAGGGCGTTGTCGCGTACCTGCGCGCCGGGGTGGCCCTTCGCCAGGTCGGCGGCGTGGGCGGCGATCTTGTACGCCATGATGCCGTCGCGCACGTCCTCGCGGCCGGGCAGGCCCAGGTGATCCTTCGGCGTGACGTAGCAAAGCATGGCCGTGCCGAACCAGCCGATCATCGCGGCGCCGATAGCGCTGGTTATGTGGTCGTAGCCGGGGGCGATATCGGTGGTGAGCGGCCCCAGCGTGTAGAACGGCGCTTCATGGCATACCGCCAGCTGGCGATCCATGTTTTCGCGGATGAGGTGCATGGGCACGTGGCCCGGGCCTTCAACCATGCATTGCACGTCGTGCTTCCACGCCACCCGGGTGAGTTCGCCCAGCGTATCGAGCTCGCCGAATTGCGCGGCGTCGTTCGCATCCGCGATGCAACCCGGGCGCAGGCCGTCGCCCAGGCTGAAGGCCACGTCGTAGGCCTTCATGATCTCGCAGATCTCCTCGAAGCGCGTGTAGAGGAAGTTCTCGCGGTGGTGCGCGAGGCACCACTTGGCCATGATGGAACCGCCACGCGAGACGATGCCCGTGACGCGCCCCGCCGTCAGTGGCACGTAACGCAGCAGCACGCCGGCGTGGATGGTGAAGTAATCGACGCCCTGCTCCGCCTGCTCGACCAGCGTGTCGCGGAACACCTCCCACGTGAGGTCCTCGGCCACGCCGCCCACTTTCTCCAGCGCCTGGTAGATCGGCACGGTGCCCACGGGGACCGGTGCGTTGCGCAGGATCCACTCGCGCGTCTCGTGGATGTGCTTGCCGGTGGAGAGGTCCATCACCGTGTCGGCGCCCCAGCGGATCGCCCACACCAGTTTCTCCACCTCCTCGGCGATGCCGGAACTCACGGCGCTGTTGCCGATGTTGGCGTTCACCTTGGTGAGGAAATGCCGGCCAATGATCATCGGCTCGGCTTCGGGGTGGTTGATGTTGGCGGGGATGATGGCGCGGCCCCGGGCCACTTCGTCGCGGACGAAGTGCGGCGTGATGGCGGCCGGCAACCGGGCACCGAACGCTTCGCCACGGTGCTGCGCCCGCAGGGCGGAACCCGCCAGCGCCTCCATGCGCTGGTTCTCGCGGATGGCGATGTATTCCATCTCGGGCGTGACGATGCCACGGCGGGCGTAATGCATCTGGGTCACGTTGGCGCCGTGGCGGGCCCGCAGGGGCGCGCGGGGCGCGGTGAAGCGGATGGCGTCGAGCCGCGCATCGGCGGCGCGGGTGCGGCCAAAGGCGGATGCCGGCCCGTCGAGGCGGGCGGTGTCGCCGCGCTCGGCGATCCACGCCGCGCGCAGCGGCGGCAGGCCCGCGGCCAGGTCCACGGCGTGCGCAGGGTCGGTGTACGGCCCCGAGGTGTCGTAGACGACGATGGGCGGGTTGGCCTCGCCGCCGAACAGCGTGGGCGTGGCGGCCTGGGCGATCTCGCGCATGGGCACGCGCAGGTCGGCCCGGCTGCCGGGCACGTGGATCTTGCGCGAGCCGGGGATGGGCGTGGTGACCGAACGGGAAAGGGCGCGGGTGGCGTCGGCGAGGTCGGGTGGCATGGCGTTCATGGCTTCTCGGTCCTGGTGGGAGGGGAGAAGCGGACGCGCCGCCACGGGCGACGACGCGCCGGCGGCGCGCACGTTTCCCGTGGACGAAGCTTCCTACGCCGGTACAAACCGGATCAGGTTCGAAGGGACTCTCTCAGCCTGCGCGCTTGCGCCGGCACCCCCGCTTCAGGGCCGATTGGAGCATGAAGCGGGGTGGTGGCGCGAGGGTTACGCGCGGGGCGCGTAGGCGCGCATGAACATCTCGACCGCGGCGAGCGCGTTGGTGTTCACTTCCTCGGCGAACTGCACGGCGCAATCCTCGCAGCCGAACAGGCGGCGGATGAGCAGGTCGCCCTTGAGCAGGGCCAGGAACTGCGTGGTGGCGCGGCTGACGTCGCTGATCTCGAGCTGGCCGCGCTCGGCGGCATCGCCCAGCAGGCGGCCCATCAGCTTGTGCATGCGCGCCGGGCCTTCCTCCCAGATGAGGCGGCCAAAGCGCGGGTTGCCGCCCGACTGGCAGTCGGAAAGGATGGCGCGGAAGGTGCCGACCGATTCGGTGTTGGTTTCGGTGGCGGCATAGCGGCGCGCGATGGCCACCAGCGTGGCGCGGATATCGGCGCCGGCCTCGAAATCGAACAGGTCGTCGGGCAGGCGTTCCTGCACGTGGGCGCGGATGACCTCGCGGAAGAGGTTGTCCTTGTCGCCGAAGTGGCTGTAAACGGTGAGCTTGGAAACGCCCGCGGAGGCCGCGACGGCATCCATGCTGGTGCCCGCGAAGCCGCCCTGCGTGAAGAGCGCCTTGGCCGCGTCGAGGATGGCCGCGCGCTTCTCCATGTCTTTCGGACGCCCCGGGCCCTGGGTCTTCATTTTCGGGCTGGCGTTCATGGCTGCACCTTCACAAACAAAAATTATGACTTTATTATACGCAGCGGTTCAGTTATTTCCAGCATGGCGCGGATCTTTTTGCCGCGACAGCACGTGGAAACAGGAGTTGGGCCGCTGTCCTACCTTAGAATGAAGTGGGGCCGCCCCGGGCGGTCTCCATGGCTGCCGGGCCCGGGCACCACCTGCCGTTCAGCCGGCGGGGGGCTGGCACGGGGGTGACTTCCGTCAGCCCAGCCCGGTGACTTCCGGCACTTCGCCGGGCCGCACCGGGGCCGCAGCCTTTGCACATCAGGAAAACCGGGGCGTAACCCGTTATCCTTTCGAACCTTTTTGCAGCTTTTCGTACGGGATTGAACAGCATGGCGATGAATTTCGAGCAGGCCCGCCAGAACATGGTCGAGAACCAGGTCCGCCCCTGGGAGGTGCTTGAGTACTCGGTGCTCGACACGCTCAAGGCCATCCGCCGCGAGGATTTCGTGGCGCCGGCGCACCGCAACGTCGCCTTCGCGGACATGAACCTGCCCCTGGGCCACGGCGAGCTGATGATGAAGCCCGTCATCGAAGGCCGCTTGCTGCAGGCCCTGGCGCTGAACAAGACCGACGAGGTGCTCGAGATCGGCACCGGCTCGGGCTACCTCACCGCCTGCCTGGCGAACCTCGCCGGCAAGGTCACCAGCATCGACATGCACGCCGACTTCGTCGACGCCGCGCGCCAGCGCCTGGCCGCCGCCGGCGTCGCCAACGCCACGCTCGAGGTGGCCGACGCCGTCAACGGTTTCACGCCGGCCGGCGTTTTCGATGCCGTCGTGGTCACGGGCGCCGTGCACGCGGTGCCGGAAAAGTTCGTGCGCTGGCTGAAGCCGGGTGGCCGCATGTTCGTGGTCCGCGGCGATTCGCCGGCCCAGACGGCGGTGCTGCTCACCCACGAGGGCGAGGGCCGCTACCGCGAGGAATCGCTGTTCGAAACGGACCTTCCCTACCTGGCGCATGCCGCGCCGGTGAAGCGCTTCGTGCTCTGACCTTAAAAGATCCCCCCATCACCCACGAGGCGAACCCATGCGCTTGAAGCTCCTCACCATCGCGCTGGCCCTGGCAGCGGCGCCCTTCGCGAGCCATGCCGAAGACCTGCTCGATGCTTACCGCCAGGCACGGGCCAACGACCCGGTGCTGTCGCAGGCCGATTCCACCCGCCTGGCGACCGGTGAGGGCGTCACGCAGGCCCGCGCCCTGCTGCTGCCCCAGGTCAGCGCCCAGCTCAGCCTGAACCAGAGCGACCCGAACGGCCCCACCCGCTCGCCGATCTACGGCGCCGATGGCACCACCATCGTGGGTTACTCGGGCGACATCGGCCACACCCGTACGCGCCAGCTGGGCGCCACGGTGAGCCAGAGCGTCGTCGACTTCAGCAAGTACGCCGACCTGAAGGCCGCCCGCTCGAACGCCGATTCGCAGGACGCCACCTACGAGGCCGCCCTGCAGCAGCTGAGCACCCGCGTGGCCACCGCCTACTTCCAGGTGCTGACCAACGACGACGCGCTCACCTTCGCCAAGGCCAACGAGCAGGCCCTCGCCCGCCAGCTCGAGCAGGCCCAGCAGCGCTTCGACGTGGGCCTGTCGGCCATCACCGACGTGCAGGACGCCAAGGCGCAGCACGATACGGCCGTCGCGTCGGTCATCACCGCCGAGAACACCCTCGCCGATTCGCGCGAGGCGCTCACCCAGATCACCGGCAAGCCCTCCGACAACCTGAAGAAGCTGCGCGAGCAGCTGCCGATGGATGCGCCCTCGCCGAACGATCCGCAGGCCTGGGTGGCCGAGGCCGTGAAGACGAACCCGACCATCATCGCCGCGCAGTACAGCGTCGACTCGGCCGAACATAGCATTTCGTCGGCCCGCGCCGGCCACCTGCCGACCATCGACGCCACGCTGGGCTACAGCAAGAGCAGCGCGTGGAACGAGAACGCCGGCACCGCCGCCTCCTCGGGCACGCTGGGCTCCAACGGCCGTGGCGCCACCTCGGTGGGCGTCACGCTGAACGTGCCGATCTTCTCAGGCGGCGCCACGCAGTCGCGTGTCCGCCAGAGCATCTACCAGCGCGATGCCGCGCAGGACGGCCTGGAGAGCACACGCCGCCAGGTGGTCCGCGACACGCTGAACTACTACCGCTCGGTGGTCGCCGGCATCAGCAAGGTGGAAGCCACCAAGGCAGCCGTCGAGTCGGCCGAGAGCGCCCGCGACGCCACGCAGGCGGGTTTCGAAGTCGGCACCCGCACCATCGTCGACGTGCTCATCGCGCAGCAGAACCTCACCTCGGCGCTCAGCGACTACTCGCAGGCCCGCCACCAGTTCGTGCTCGACAAGCTGCTGCTGAAGCAGACCGCCGGCACGGTCGACGTGAAGGATCTCGAGGCCGTTAACGCCCTGCTCCAATAAGCCCATGTAGGAGCGCGCTTGTGGGGTGACCCC
>NZ_JZRB01000051.1 GCF_000964085.1 Luteibacter yeojuensis | reverse complement strand
GTACCGGGGGTGGCACTGGCGGCGGCACGGGCGGTGGTACGGGTGGCGGCACCGGAGGTGGCACCGGCGACGGTGGTGGTACCGGTGGCGGCGATGGCGGTGGTACCGGCGGCGGAACGGGCACGCCCGTCGCCAGGAACGCCGTGGGTGGCACGGCCACCGGCCTCGGCGGTGTCATCGCTTCGGTAGGCAACGCCGTGACGGGCATCGGCGACCAGGTGCCCGTGACCGCGGCGCTGGGCGGCGCCAATGGCCTGACCGCGGGCGTCGGCGACGCCGTGCAGGGTCTCGGCGGCGCGGTGACAACGCTTGGCAATGGCGTGACCGATGGACTTGGCCAGATCGGTAACACGACCGACCCGGTGGGCACGACGACAGGCGTCGTTGGCAACGTCGTGACGCAAGTCGGCGGCGCCGTGAATGACCTCGGCGGCGGCGTTTCGTCGGTGGGTGGCGGTACGCCCATCGCCCCGATCACCAGCGCGGTCGGCACGATCGTGTCGACCACGGGCACGGGCGTCGAAAACCTCGGCAGCCAGCTCGGCGGGGCGCTCAATTCCGGCGCGGTGAATGGCCTGACCCAGGCGGTAAGTGGCGTCGTCACGCCGGTCGCCAACTCGCTGGGTAGCGTTACCAGCCCGCAGAACAGCACCAACCTCGTCGCGGCCGTGGGCAATGGCGGCGGCTCCCTCACCACCGGCCTCGGCGCGGGCGTCAGCTCGCTGGCCAGCACCGTGTCGTCCACGCAGGCACCGGGCGCGGCAGGCGCCCTCGGCACGACGCTGGGCAATACGCTGCAGGCGACGAGTGGCACGCTCAACACCGTCGGCAGCACGCTCTCCGGCGGCCTGGGCGCGGCGCCGGGTGCCAACCCTGTCGGCAGCACCCTGCAGGGTGCGGGCGCCACGGTGGCCTCCGTGGGCGGCGTGGTGAACAACGTCGGCACGGGCGCGCTCGCCCCGCTGTCGCCGGTCACCGGCGCACTGGGTAGCGCCGTGACGCAGGTCGGCAACGGCGTCGGCACGCTGGCGGCGAGCCAGCCGCTCGCGCCGGTGACGCAAACGCTCAATACCGTCGTCAACGGCGTGGCCAGCGCCACGCCGCTCACCAATACGACGGGTGGCACGGGTAACGGCGCAGGGTCAACGGACCCGCTGGGCGCGCTGCTGGGTGGCGTTAAGGGCCTCCTCCACCACGACACCACCGCCACGCGGTAAGGGAAGGATCCCTTCCAGGACGCACCGGCGGCGCAACGCCGTCGGTGCCTTGCGCCACCTCGCCACGCAAAGGACACCCATGCACCGATGGTTTGGCTGCCTCCTTGGCATCGCCGTCGCTGGCTCGGCTACCGCGCAGGTGCGCGCGCCGGCCAACCCGCTGCAAACCCTGCCGCGCACCGAGGCCCCGCGCCAGGCCCCCGTGCACGTCGATGTGCAGCAGGCGCCCAACGCCGCGTTGCAGGCACTGCTCGCGACGCACCTCACGCCCAGCCGCTTCGATGTCGTCGGCGTCAAGGCGGTGCCCTTCGCCGATGTCGCCGCGCTGTTCGCGCCGATGCGCGGCAAGGATGTCACGGTGGGCGACCTCGTCGCCGCGGCGAACAAGGTGAGCGCGATGTACCGCGAGAAAGGCTATGCGCTGTCGTTCGCCTTCATCCCCAACCAGGATTTCGCCGGTGGCGTGGTGAAGGTCACGGCGGTGGAAGGCTATGTCGCCAACGTGGATGTGCGCGGCGACACCGGCAACCTCGACAGGCGTGTGCGCGCCATCGCCGCGCGGGTGGTGGGCGAGCGGCCGCTGCGGCAAAGGACGTTCGAACGCTACACCCAGCTGCTCGGCCAGCTGCCCGGCGCGAAGGTCAGCGCCAGCGTGCCTACGCCGACGACCACTGACGGCGCGACCACGCTGGTACTCGACGTCACGCGGCAGCGCTACGACCTCAGCTATGGCCTCGATTTCAACCACCCCGGCACCCAGGGCGTGTTCTCGCTGGTGGAGAACGGCGCCACGCCGCTGGGCGAACAACTCAGCGTCTCGACGCTGTTTCCGAACGGCGGCAACCAGCGCCTCTACAACGCCAGCTGGCTGGAACCGTTTGGCTCCGATGGGTGGCAGGGCAGGGTGGATGCCAGCCGGTACTGGGGTAACCCCGATACCGACAACCAACTGCCCGCGTACCTCGACCACCGCCTGTCGCAGGATCGCCTCGCGTTGTCGGCGCTGTATCCGCTGCGGCTCACCAACAGCGAGCGGCTGAACCTCACGCTGGGCGCGTACGCGTCGCGCCAGGATGATCGCTACCGCAACGTCGACACGGGCGCGACGATCGCGCTGCAGTCGAGCGTGCGCGTCATCAACGCGGAGATCAGCTGGCTTAAGGTGGTGGGCAAGCGCACGCGCCAGGCGAGCTTCGCGGTGGCGCATGGCTTCGATGCCTTAGGAGCGTATTCGCGGGCGGTGACCAACCTGCCCGGGAACCTTGGCCTGGCCACGCCGGATGTCCAGTTCACGCGCTACACCGCGAACCTGGTGTTGGCCGACCCCCTGCCGCACGGCTTCGGCACGGTGTTCCGCGCCATGGGCCAGTACAGCCACGACGCCCTGCCATCCACCGAACAAGTGAACTTCGGCGGCCCCAGCTTCGCCTACGCGTACGACCCGGGCGACGCGGCCGGCGATAGCGGCTGGGCGGCCTCGGGCGAGCTCAACCGGGGGTTCACCGTCGCGGCGAAGTGGGTCACCGCGCTCACGCCCTACGTCGCGTACCAGGCGGCCCGGGTGTATCTCAACGGCGGCGCGCGCCCGCTCATCGACCGGCTCGACTCGGCCGCCGTGGGCATCCGTGCATCGGACGGCAAGCACTACGCCATCGACTTCGCCCTGGCCCGGCCCACGGGCGACAAGCCCCCGGAGAGCCGCAGCCGCGAGAACCGCTGGAACCTCACGTTCAGCTACAAGCTCATGTAGGCCGCGCGGCAGGCGCCGCCGTTTGCCGCAATTTCACGGCGACGGGGCAACTATGTGCGGACGCCCGCCCAGGATGCCGCGCCATGCCCCTGTCGCTCTACCCGCCGCCGATCCGTTACCACGACTCACTGGAGCAGGTGGAGCCCGACGAGGAGGCGACCGTCGAGCAGCTCATCGAGACGCTGACGGGCATCAACCAGACCACGCTGGAGCACAGCGGGCACGCCACGCGCAGCGTGCACGCGAAGAGCCACGCGCTGCTCACCGGCGAGCTGACCATCCCCGACGACCTGCCGCGCGAACTCGCGCAGGGCATCTTCGCCCGGCCCGGTAAGCACGCGGTGGTTTTGCGCATGTCGACCGTGCCCGGCGACATCCTCGACGACAGCGTGTCGACGCCGCGCGGCATGGCGCTGAAGATCCTCGGCGTGGAAGGCGAGCGCCTGCCCGGCAGCGAAGGCGCCACGACGCAGGATTTCGTGCTGGTGAACGGCCCTTCGTTCCGCGTGCCGAATGCGAAGAAATTCCTCGCCGGGCTGAAGCTCACCGCCGCCACCACCGATCGCGCGGAGGGTGCGAAGAAAGCGCTATCGGCCGTGCTGCGCGGCACCGAGCGCGTCATCGAGGCGTTCGGAGCGAAAAGCCCCACGCTGGTGGCGCTGGGTGGCCAGCCCGAGACGAACCCGCTGGGCGATACGTATTACAGCCAGGTGCCGCTGCGCTTTGGCGATTACGTGGTGAAAGTATCGGTGGCGCCGCGCTCACCCAACCTCACCCAGCTCACGGACGCCACGCTCAACGTCAACGGCAAGCCCAATGGCCTGCGCGACGCGATGGTGGAGCACTTCGCCGCGCAGGGCGGCGAATGGGATCTGCGCGTGCAGTTCTGCACCGACCCCGACACGATGCCGATCGAAGATGCCTCCGCCACGTGGCCGGAAGAAAAGAGCCCCTACATCGACGTGGCCCGGCTCTACGTGCCGCCGCAACCCGCATGGAACGAAACCCGCCGCGTGGCCATCGACGACGGCCTGGCCTTCAGCCCCTGGCACGGCACCACCGACCACCGCCCGCTGGGCTCCGTGATGCGCGCCCGCCGCCTTGCCTACAAGGTGATGGCCAAGTTCCGCGCGCACCACAACAAGGTGGATATCCAGGAACCCAAGACCCTGGCCGACATACCCCTGTAGGAGCCCACCCCGGTGGGCGACAGCTCTTGGCGAGAACGCTACAGGGGCTGTCTCGTGATCGCGAATAGCGGTCGCCCACGGGTGTGGGCTCCTACACCAGAAGCGCTGGCTTACCAGCCCATGTAATGCCCGCCATTGATGGCGAGGTTCGAACCCGTGATCCAGCTGGATTCCTCGGAGGTGAGGAACGCCACCGCGTGGGCGATCTCCTCCGGGCGGCCAAGGCGGCCCACCGGGATCTGCGCGATGATTTTCGAGCGCACATCCTCCGGCACGGCCATGACCATGTCGGTGCCCACGTAACCGGGCGACACCGTGTTCACCGTGATGCCGAAGCGCGCGTTCTCCTGCGCCAGCGAGATGGTGAAGCCGTGCACGCCCGCCTTGGCGGCGGCGTAGTTGGCCTGGCCGTACTGGCCCTTCTGGCCGTTGATGGAGCTGATCTGCACGATGCGGCCCCACTGGCGGGAGCGCATGCCCTCGATGACGGGGCGGGTGACGTTGAAGCAGGCGTTGAGGTTGGTGTTCACCACCTCGGTCCACTGCTGGTAGTCCATCTTGTGGAAGGTGGTATCACGGGTGATGCCGGCGTTGTTGATGAGGATCTCGACCGGGCCGGCCAGTGCCTCGACGCCGCGCACCATGGCGGCGGCGCTAGCCGGTTCGGCGAC
The DNA here is from genome assembly GCF_000964085.1 of Luteibacter yeojuensis. Classification (GTDB taxonomy): domain Bacteria; phylum Pseudomonadota; class Gammaproteobacteria; order Xanthomonadales; family Rhodanobacteraceae; genus Luteibacter; species Luteibacter yeojuensis_A. The sequence goes on along the minus strand of NZ_JZRB01000051.1, from coordinate 371 downwards.
ATCGCCCGGCACCATCACCACGTCGATGCCGTCGCGGATCATGTCTTCGCGCCACGCGGCCGCCCGGGCCTCGTCGCGGTAGTTCGTGGCCACCCGGTGGCCCTGGCTGGCCAGGTAGCGGACGATCGCCGTGCCGATGCCGCCGGTGCCGCCGGTGACCAGTGCCGTGCGTTGCGTCGTACCGTGTTTCATGGCTCGCCAGGATCCCGTCAGTGAGTGCCCGCCGTGCGGGCAAACCGGTTTTATAACGTCCGCGTGGCGGTAAGACTACTGCGGCGAAGCGCCGCAGGGTCGAATCGGGCCAGCGCACCGGCCAGCGTCGCGGCGGGCGTGGCCGCCACGGGCGCCGCGACCCCCAGCCACGCCAGCGC
>NZ_JZRB01000050.1 GCF_000964085.1 Luteibacter yeojuensis | reverse complement strand
GCCAGTGCCACCCCCGGTACCGCCGCCCGTGCCTCCGCCGCTGCCGGTGCCGCCGCCCGAGCCACTGCCGCCGCCAGAGCTGCCGCCCGACCCGTCGCCGCCACCGGTGCCGCCGGAACTCCCGCCGCCCGCATCGCTGCCACCGCCCGCGCCGCCCGGATTGACCACGCCGCCCGAGCCGCCGCCCGAGTGCGTTGAACCGTGGCCGCTGCAGCCGGTGATGCCCACCGCCGCGGCGAAGATCGCGCTGGCCAGTAGGGTGCGTGTGAGAACCTTGCCGATCGATTGCTCGTTCATTGCCGTCTCCTCGTTCGTGGTGTGGCCCCCCTGCCGGACGAGGGCGCAGCACCATGAGACGGCGGTCGCATTTCGGCGATTACGCCAATTCGGCCGCTACGTAGACTTACGTAGTGCAAATTTGGCTAGCTGTTATCGGCATGCGAAGGGATAAAAAAAACGCCTCCACGACGGGAGGCGTAATTTGGTGAATCCGGTTTTTTCGTTACCCATGTAGGAGCGCGCTTGCGCGCGACATCGTTTCGCGGGACGTAACAGGCCCTGTGGCTCTCTCGCGAAAGGCGTCGCGCGCGAGCGCGCTCCTACACGAGCGATTCAGTGCACGGTGAACAGCTTGTCGAAGCCCGCGATACGCAGGGTATTACGAAGGTCGGCGCTGGCATTGACGATGCGGATCTCCGCGCGGTCGCCGCCGGCGTGCTCGCGCAGCAGCATGAGCATGCCGAGCGCGGAGCTGTCCATGCCGGTGACCTGCTCGAGGTCGAGCACGTAGCTGCGGGCCTGCGCCACGTCGCCCAGGCAGGCGTCATGGAAGGCACGGTGGATCGAGAAATCGAAGCGCTCGCCCATCTGGAGGGTGAGGCAACCGTGCTCGGTGTCGTTGTGGATGGTGATGGACATGCTGCTTCCCCTTAGAACAGGTCGATGTCGCCGGCGGCCATGGACTGCTGCAGGGCCGGGCCACGGGCACGCAGGCGGGCGCGCTCGCGCTGCTCGGCGAGGCGGGTGCGCACGCGCTGGGCGCGGGCGCTGAGCTCGGCGGCCTCGGACGGCACGCAGGCCAGCTCCTCGATATCACGGGTGCAGTCGGCGGTGATCTCCTGCAGCTCGACCAGGCGCGAGCGCGTCTGGTGCAGCAGCTGGCTCAGGATGTCCTCGAACTGCAGCGAGCGGATGGTGGTCGAGACGTCGTTGCCGAGACCACGGTTGATGGTGGCGGCTTCGTCCGCGGCGGCGCTGGTGCGGGCGTTGCTCTCGGTGATGGTCGACATCATGGTGTCGATATCGCCCTTGGCCTGCAGGGCCACGTTCATGTCCTGCGACGCCATGCGGCCCACGAGCTCGCGCAGCTGTTCCATCGCGGTGCGCGAACGCTCCACGTGCGTGCCGATCTTCTCGTTGAACTGGTTGCTGTGCTGGGCCAGGTTGCGGATCTCGCCGGCCACCACCGCGAAGCCGCGGCCGGATTCGCCCGCGCGGGCCGCTTCGATCGCGGCGTTCAGCGCCAGCAGGTTGGTTTCCTCGGCGATGGTGTTCACGTTCTTCAGCAGCGCGAACACGGCATCCATTTCCTTCGCCATGCCGTCGATGCGGTAGACGATGCGCAGGCTATCGCGCGAGAGCTGCACGATGAGGCCCACGAAGTGCTCGAGCAGGCCGGCGGTGCGGTCGGCGAAGTCCTGCACCGAGATGCCCTTGCCGCCGCTTTCGATGATCTCGCCCAGCAGCTTCTGCTGCTTGCCGGTCTTCTGCGACAGGCCATTGAAGCCGCCGCCCAGCTCGGCGACGGCATCGCGCACCAGGTCGAGCGCCTGGTGCAGCTCGCGGCTGGCGTGGCCCAGCTCATCGACGATGGCGCTGCGGACATCTTCCATCGCTTCGCGCACCGACTGCTCGTCGGCGGCGGCGCTGTTGGTGACGACCAGCTCGACCATCGGCTCCTCGAAACGCGGGCGCAGCGCGATCGCGATCCAGGTGGCGGTGAGCAGCGCGACCACCAGCGGCGCGACCCAGGCGGCGTGGAACACCAGCACGGCGACCAGCGCAAGGGCGCTGGTGGCGAAGCCGGCGACGCGTTCGTTCTTCGGGATAACCATGGCGACTTCTCTTCGTCCTTCAGGTACCGACGCGTGCCGCGACGGTGGGAATGGGGGTATGGGCGAGCGCGAGCAGGCGCGCGGCGATCTGGTCGAGGGGCAGCATCTCGGCGGCGGCGCCGGCCTTCCAGGCGGCGCCCGGCATGCCCCACACCACCGAGCTGGCCTCGTCCTGCACGAGGGTATGGGCGCCGATTTCTTTCAGCTCGCCAAGGCCGCGCGCACCGTCGTCGCCCATGCCGGTGAGCAGGCAGCCCACGGTGGCGGCGCCGACGCTGGCGGCCATGGAACGGAACAGCACATCCACCGCCGGCTTGTGGCGGTTCACCGGCGGGCCATCGTGCAGGCGGCACACGTGGCGCGCGCCGTCCCACATCACCAGCAGGTGCTGGTTACCGGGGGCGATGTAGACATGGCCCGCCTGGATGGGCTGGCCGTCGCGGGCCTCGCACACCTTCATGGCCGAGCAGGTATCCATGCGCGCCGCGAACGGGCCGCTGAAGGCGGCAGGGATGTGCTGGGTGATGACAATGGGGGGCGCCGTGGGCGGCATGCCCTCGAGCACCACGCGGATGGCTTCGGTGCCACCGGTGGACGCGCCGATGCAGATGATGCGCTGGCCACCACGGCTGCCCGGGGTCTGCGCGCGTGGCAGCACGGCATCGGCGGAGAGCCGCGGCGTGACGTCGAGCTTCGACAGCGAGAGGTCGGGCTTTTCGACCTTCGTGACGGTGGTGCGCTCGCGCGGCCTGGCGCCGGCGGCGGTGCGGACCTTCGCGCAGATCTCCGGCGCGTGGTCCATGAAGGTGTTGGCGAGGTCGGCGGCCGGCTTGGTGAAGAAATCCACCGCGCCCAGCTCGAGCGCGCGCAGGGTGACGTCGGCGCCCTTCTCGGTCAGCGTCGAAACCATGACCACCGGCATCGGGCGCAGGCGCATCAGGTTCTCGAGGAACGTGAGGCCGTCCATGCGCGGCATCTCGACGTCGAGCGTGAGCACGTCGGGGTTCAGCGCCTTGATTTTCTCGCGCGCGATCAGCGGGTCCGGGGCCGTGCCCACCACCTCGATGCCCGGATCGGACTCGAGCATGGCGGCCAGCACCTTACGGACCAGGGCCGAGTCGTCGACGATGAGGACGCGTACTTTCTGCATGGATACTTGCAAACTCGGGTGGCTGGGACGCGGGCGCGCTGGACAAGGCGGGGCGGTTCGACGCGGGGCGTCAGAACAGTTCCACCTCTCCCTTTATCGGATCGTTTTCCAATCGCTTGAGGTACCGCTTCTCGCGATCGGCCAGCTGGGTATCGTGGGTGGCGCGCAGCTGCCGGACACGCACCTTGCCGCTCACCGGGAAGAAGTGCACGTGGCGCGGGTAGATGTCGCCCACGTCGGCGGCGCACAGCTTCAGGTTCTCGGTGGCGATGTAGCGCTGCACGAAGGCGATGTTGCGCTGGCCGATATCGGTCATGGTCTGCAGCACGCGCCCACCACCGAAGATCTTCACTTCGAGGTCGTCGCGGCGGCCACCGGCCTTGAGGATGCTGTTGATCAGCTGCTCCATGGCGTCGTTGCCGTAGCGGGCCGCACGGCCCACGGTGGAGCCCCAGCTATCGCGCTCGGTGCTGGCGGGCTCGGGCAGCATGAAATGGTTCATGCCACCGATGCGGCGGCGGGTGTCGCGCACGCACGCCGAGACGCACGAGCCCAGCACGGTGGAGATCATCTCTTCCTGCGTGCTGACGTAGAACTCGCCCGGCAGGATCTTCACCGTCACCACTTCCTGGGCAGGATCCCAGAACCGGCGCAGGTGCTCGAACCCCGGCAGCACGCGCTTTGGGTCGAAGCCAGCGAACGTGCGCGGCTGCGCGACGAACGTGTCGCTCATGTACGTTTCCGGTAGACCGTGCGGCCAATCAGGTCGAAGTCATCGGAAAGCCCATACATGGATTCCGAATGGCCGAGGAACAGGTAACCCCGGCTTTCCAGCATGCCGGCGTATCTAGCGAACAGGCGCTGCTTCGTCGGCTTGTCGAAATAGATGACGACGTTGCGGCAGAAGATGGCATCGAACTTGCCCTGCATGGGCCAGTCGTGGAGCAGGTTGAGCGGCTGGATCGTCACCAGCTCGCGCAGGCGCGGGTGCACGCAGGCATAGCCGTCGTACGCGCCTTCGCCACGCAGGAACCAGCGGCGGCGGCGCGTGTCGTCCACGCCGCCAAGCCGGTCCACCGGGTAGACGCCCTTGCGCGCGGCTTCGAGGGCCTGCGGCGAGAGGTCGGTGGCCAGGATCTTCGCATCGAGGGTGGCACCGGTGCGCTCGAGCGCCTCGGCCAGCACCATCGCCAGCGCGTAGGGTTCCTCGCCCGTGGAGCAGCCGGCCGACCAGATGCGCAGGCGCCCGCCGTTCTTTTTCTTCTCGTCCAGCCAGCGCGGCAGCAGTTCCTCAACGAGCATGTCGTAGTGGTGCATCTCGCGGAAGAACGAGGTGACGTTGGTGCTGATGCAGCTGGCGAGTTCACCCAGCTCGGCCTCGGGGTCGCGGCGCAGCAGCTCGCAATACGCCGCGAACCCGCTGAGGTTCAGCGCGCGCAGGCGGCGCAGCAAGCGCCCCTGCACGAGCTGGCGCTTGTGGTCGCCCAGCGAGATGCCGCAGTGCTGCAACACGAACTCACGCAGGAAGGCGAACTCGGCCTCGCCGAGGCTCGGCCCATTCGCGCCCGCCACGACGCCATCGCCGTTGTTGACGAGCGCGTTCATCGATCAGAACTCCTTCCACACGCCAGCGTCGCCGGCCGGCTCGGCCGGGCGCTGCGTGCGCGCAGCCGGCTGGCTGCGCACCGCGGCGAACACGGTTTCCATTTCCTGCTGGGTCGGGTCCTTGCGGCTCGCCGCGACGGCCGCGGCGGCGGCGCCACCCACCTTGAAGAACGCCACCTGGCGGCTCAGCTCGCTGGCCTGCTCGTGCATGGCGCGGGCGGCGGCGGCGGATTCTTCCACCAGCGCGGCGTTCTGCTGGGTCATCTCGTCCATCTGCAGCACGGCGTGGTTCACCTGGTCGATGCCGGCCGACTGCTCGGAGCTGGCGGCGGCGATCTCGGCGACGATATCGGTCACCTTCTTCACGCTATCGACGATCTCGGCCAGGGCCTTGCCCGACTGGTCGACCAGCTCGGAACCGGCCTTGACCTTGTTCGCGCTGTCGTTGATGAGGCCCTTGATCTCCTTCGCGGCGCCAGCCGAACGCTGGGCCAGGTTGCGCACCTCGGTGGCCACCACGGCGAAGCCGCGGCCCTGCTCGCCGGCACGCGCCGCTTCCACCGCGGCGTTGAGCGCCAGCAGGTTGGTCTGGAACGCGATCTCGTCGATGAGGCTGACGATGTCGGAAATCTTCTTCGACGAGCTGTTGATCTCGCGCATCGCGACGACGGTCTGCGCGACCACCTCGCCACCCTTCTCGGCCTGCTCGCGGGCACCGCGGGCGAGCTGGTTGGCGTGGCTGGCGTTCTCGGCGTTCTGCTTGACGGTGGAGGTCATCTCCTCCATCGACGAGGCGGTTTCTTCCAGGCTCGACGCCTGCTCCTGCGTGCGCTGCGACAGGTCGTCGTTACCGCGCGAGATCTGCTGCGCGGCCGTGCTGACCGAACCGGAACCGTGGCGCACTTCGGTGACAATGGCGGCGAGGCGCTCGTCCATGGCCTTGAAAGCGGCCTGCAGCTGGCCCAGTTCGTCGCTGCGGGTCACCTGGATATCGTGGCCCAGCTTGCCTTCGGCGATTTCGTGGGCCACGGCCACGGTCTTCGCCAGCGTGCCGATGATGCCGCGGACGACCAGGGCGGCGATGATGAGGCAGAACACCAGGCCGATGGCCAGCGAGCCGATGGACAGCGCGCGGATCGTCTTGTACTGCGCGGCCTGCTTCGCGTAGATGGCGGCGGCTTCGTCGCGCTTGGCTTCGATCAGCTTGCCGAGCTGGGTCTGGCGATCCATGAGCAGCGGGCGTACCTGCAGCTCGAGCACGTCGGTGGCGCCTTCGTCGTGCTGGTTCAGCGCGTCGACCATGTCGGCCTTGGCCTGGGCATAGTCCTCGTTCGTAGCCTGCCACTTGTCGTAGAGCTTCTTGATGTCCGGCGACATGGGCAGCTTGGCGAAGTCGGCCTTCAGCTTGTTCATCTCCGCCTGGTACTTCTCGAACTCGGCGATCTTCTGCTTGACCTGGTCGGCTTCCTTCACCTTGGTCGCGGCTTCGCCCAGCACGATGAACGACATGAGCGAATTGGTGTTGACGCGGCTCAGCATCTCGGAGGGCGCAAGCTCCTCTTCGTAGATCTGGCGCATGCCTTCGTTCTGGAAATACATGGCACCGAGGCCCACCGCCGCACCACCGAGCAACATGGCGGTGAGCAGGCCGAGCACGCCGTAGAGGCGGCCGCGGACGGTCAGGGCGGGGATCTTCAGCTTCAACTTCTTCATCACGATTCCAGTTCGATAAGTTGCGAAGGAACGCTTGCCTGGTGGCTCAGGCAACGGCCTTGGTGTCGGTGGCGGCCAGCGCGGCGTCGAGCATCTGCGCATCCTGCGGCTGCAGCAGGCGGTCGACATCGAGGAGCAGCACCATGCGCTCGCCCACCGAGGTCAGGCCCTTCAGGTATTCGGTATCGACGGTGGTGCCCATGTCCGGCACCGGGCGGATGCCCGAGGGGGCAACCTCGACGACATCGGAGACGGCATCGACCACCACGCCGAACTGGCGGCCCGCGACCATGACGATGACGCAGACGGTGGTGGCCGTGTATTCCTCGCGGGTGAGGCCGAAGCGCAGCCGCAGGTCGAGCACGGGAACGATGGCGCCACGCAGGTTCAGCACGCCGAGCACATACGACGGGGCCTGCGGGATGCGGGTGACCGGGGTCCAGCCGCGGATTTCGCGGACGGCGAGGATATCGACGCCGTATTCCTCGCTACCGAGGTTGACGGTGAGGTACTGCGCGGCTTCTTCGGCCACGGCGGCGGAGCTGGCGGTCTGGTTCATTGTGTTCCCACTGCGGATCGGTCGGCGGTTCGGGACCCCTCAAGGGGGTATCGGCCGGTGCAGCAGGAGCTTGAGCGGAATCTTGTGTAGGAGCCCACCCCGTGGGCGACAGCTCTTCGCCAAACGCAACAGGCCCTGTGGCGCCGCCGCGAAAGGCGTCGCGCACAGGGTGCGCTCCTACATCAGGCGGCCTTGCGGCGACCCTGCAGGCGCACAAGGCCCGCGATATCGGTAATGAGCGCGACGGAGCCGTCGGCCAGGATGGTGGCGCCGGAAATACCCGTGACGCGGCGGTAGTTGGCTTCGAGCGACTTCACCACCGCCTGCTGCTGGCCGATCAGTTCGTCGACGAACAGGCCGATGCGGGTGCCCTCGCCTTCCACCACGATGACGATGCCTTCGTCGACGGCGCGGCGCGGGCCGCTGCAGCCGAACACATCGAACAGGCGGACGATGGGCAGCCATTCGTCGCGGAAGCGGAACAGCTCGCCGCCGCCCACCACGCTGCGGACGTTCTCCGCCTTCACCTGCACCGATTCCACGATGGAAACCAGCGGCACGATGTAGGTTTCCTCACCCACCGCGGCCGTGAGGCCGTCGATGATGGCCAGCGTGAGCGGCAGGGTGATGGTGAACGTGGTGCCCTGGCCGTACTTGCTGGTGATGCCGACGGTGCCGCCGAGATCCATGACGTTGCGACGGACCACGTCCATGCCCACGCCACGACCCGAGAGATCGGTGGTGGCGGCGGCGGTGGAGAAGCCGGCCTCGAAGATGAGTTCGGCCACCTGGTCGTCGGTCATGCCATCGCCCGAGGCGATGATGCCGCGCTGGATGGCCTTGGCCACGATGGCGTCGCGGTTCAGGCCCGCGCCGTCGTCGGCCACTTCCACCACGATGGAGCCGCCACGGTGGAAGGCCTCCATGCGCAGGGTGCCGGTATCGCCCTTGCCCGCGGCCTGGCGCTTCGCCGGCACTTCCAGGCCATGGTCGATGGCGTTGCGCACGAGGTGGACCAGCGGGTCGCCGATCTTCTCGAGCACGGTCTTGTCCAGTTCGGTGGTCTCGCCGCGGAGGTCGAGCACCACCTTCTTGTCGAGCTTCTGGGCCAGGTCGCGGACAAGGCGCGGGAAGCGGTTGAACACCGTGCTGATGGGCAGCATGCGGATGCTCATGACGCTTTCCTGCAGCTCGCGCGTGTGGCGGGCCAGCTGGGCCAGGCCCTGGCGCAGCATTTCCAGCTGTGCATCCTGCACGCCATCGTGGAACTGGCTGAGCATGGACTGGGTGATGACCAGCTCACCCACCAGGTTGATGAGGGTATCGATCTTCTCGATGCCCACGCGGACGGAGCTGGCCTCGCTGTTGGTGGCCACCTCGCGCACGGCGCGGGGCGCGGCCGGTGCCGCCGGGGCGGCCGCGGCCGGCGCGGGGGCCGGCGCCGCGACACGCGGGGTGATCGTCAGGTCGCAGTCGCCGTCCACCCAGTCGAACACGCCTTCCACGGCGGCGCGCTTCGCGCCGGCGGCCAGGCCGAGGGTGTAGGCGAGGTACGAGGCCGTCGGGTCCATGCTGGCCAGCGGCGGCAGCGCCGAGGCATCGGTGCTGACGCTGAGCGGGCCCATGCCCTGCAGTTCGCGGAACATGCGGGCCGGGTCGTTGCCGGTCTTCAGCAGGTAATCGAAGGGGCGGAACGCGATATCCCAGCCCTCGATGGCTTCGGCGGGCGCGGCGGCCTTCGCGGCCGCGGCGGGCACGGCGGAGCCGCCCGCGACCATGGCGGAAAGCTCGGCCAGCAGGGCCTGGCTCTCGGCGCTGGCGCCGGGCTGGCCGGCCATCTGCAACGAGAGCATGTCGCGGATGATGTCGCCCGAGCGCAGCAGCAGTTCCACCACGGCCTTTTCCATCGGGCGGCGGCCGCTGCGGACCTCGTCCATCAGGTTTTCGGCCACGTGGGTGAACGCCGCGACGTCGGCAAAACCGAACGTGGCCGCGCCGCCCTTGATCGAATGGGCGGCACGGAACACGACGTTGATCAGTTCAGGGTCTTCCGCGCCTTCGTCCAGCGCGAGGAGGGCCTGCTCCATGGCGTCGAGACCATCGAGGCTCTCTTCGTGGAACGCCTTGTGGAATTGGGCCAGATCGACTTTGGACATGGGAAAACCCTGGATTGATTAGCCGAGCACGCGGGCGACGGTGGCCAGCAGCTGGTCGGGATCGAACGGCTTGACCAGCCAGCCCGTGGCGCCGGCGGCCTTGCCTTCCATCTTCTTGTTCACGTCCGACTCGGTGGTGAGCATGAGGATGGGCACGCCGCTGTAGCCGGCCATGGTGCGCATCTCGCGCACCATCGAGATGCCGTCCATCACCGGCATGTTCACGTCGGCCAGCACCAGGTCGTACTTCTTGCCACCGGCCTGGTCGAGCGCGTTGCGGCCGTTATCGGCCTCGTCCACGTCGTGGCCCGCGCCACGCAGGGTGAAAGCCACCATGCTGCGCATGGAGGCCGAATCGTCTACCGCGAGAATGTTTGCCATCGTCCTACCTTCAGTTCACGCCGGCCGGGGCCGGCAGTTCAATCAATGCATCAAGCCCGAGCACCGTGACACCACGGCGAAGGGTATCGCTGGCACCCAGCCAGGCCACCGGCACGCTGGCCGCGCGGGCATCGCGCGAGAACGCCGCGAGCACCTGCAGGGCCGCCGTATCGACCTGGGCCACCGCGTTGCCGTCGAGCTGCACGGCCGCGCCGGCGTTGAGCGCCGCAAGCAGGGTATCGCGCAAGGCGGGCGCCGCGCCGATACGCAGGTCCGCTTCCAGCGCCAGGGGCGCCGCGATTGCGTCTTGGGGGGATTTTTTCGCCATCGTCTTCACTGCCCGGGGGGTCGTTCGGATGGCTTATCGGCCCCGCAGGGTAAAGCTTTAGCCCCACCCATGTAGGAGGAAAAGGCAGTTAGCGCGGCGGGATGATCAGCATGGCGTCGCCATAGCTGAAGAAACGGTAGCGCTGCAGCACGGCGTAACGGTAGGCGTCGAGGATGGCTTCCTTGCCCGCCAGGGCCGAGACCAGCATGAGCAGCGTGGACTGCGGCAGGTGGAAGTTGGTGACCAGCGCGTCGATGCTGGTGATCTTGTAGCCGGGGAAGATGAAGATCTGGGTTTCGCCGGCGAACGGGCGCAGCACGCCCTCGACCGTGGCGCTTTCCAGCGCGCGCACCACGGTGGTGCCCACGGCGATGACGCGGCCACCGGCGGCGCGGGTGGCGCGGATCTTCTCCACCAGTTCGGCGCCCACGTTCAGCCACTCGCGGTGCATGACGTGGTCGTGCACGTTCTCGGCGCGCATGGGCTGGAACGTACCCGCACCCACGTGCAGCGTGACGTAGCCGAAATCGACGCCCCGGGCGCGCAGCTTCTCGAGCAGGGCCTCGTCGAAGTGCAGGCCGGCCGTGGGCGCGGCGACGGCGCCCGGCTCGCGGGCGAACACGGTCTGGTAGCGCTCCATGTCCGTGTCATCGGCCGAGCGCTCGATGTATGGCGGCAAGGGCATCTCGCCCAGGCGGCCCAGCAGGCGCTCCAGCGGTTCGTCGATCTCGAAGCGCAGGTTGAAGAACTCGCCGTCGCGGCCCAGCACCGTGATGCGGGTACCGTCGGCCAGCTCGATGATGCCGCCCTCCTTCGGCTTCTTGCTCACGCCCAGCTGGGCCCGGGCCTCGCGGGCGCCGGTGACCCGCTCGATCAGGATTTCGACGGCACCGCCGGAATCCTTGCGGCCGTAAAGGCGGGCCGGCAGCACGCGGGTGTCGTTGAACACCAGCAAATCGCCCGGGTTGATGAGATCGGGCAGTTCGTAGAATTTCCGGTTCGCCTTGGAACGCGCGCCCACGTCCACGACCAGGAGGCGGCTGCCCGAGCGGCGCTCGAGCGGCGCCTGGGCGATCAGGTCGGGCGGCAGGTCGAAGTCGAAATCGGATTTCTTCACGTACGAGGGGCCGATGGGGCGTGGGGACCTGGGATTATGGCGCAATCTGGCGGCGACGGCGGCGGACCACCCCCCAGGCCAGGCCGGCCAGCACCACCACGGCCACGCCGATCTCCGCCGGCAGCCAGTGGCGGACGAAGCGTTTCACGGCACGTACCTGCTGGGCGCGCTTGAGTTCGCGCGCTTTTGCGAAGTCCGGCTCCTCGCAGCTCCAGCCAAAATCACCCGCCCATGCCACGTAGGCACCCTGCTTCACGTAGCGGGCGTAGTACTCGCTGGCGCGGCGCTGGCGCTCGTTCACCGGCTTGTCCTCCTCGCCGTCGCCGGCTTCGTTGTAGTCGGGCGGGCCTTCGAGCATCCAGTGGGTGGCCTGGCACAACGTAGCGGCGAACGCCTGCGAGCGGGGCGGGAGCAGGTCGGCGGCCGCCACGGCCCGGTCGGCGGCGGCGTAGCGGTAGTGCAGGCGACGGTCGGGCAGCACGGCGCTGTCGCGGTAACGCTGGCGTTCGCCCTCGGTGACGTACTCGCCCTTCAGCGAGTCGGGCCCCTGGCCACTGCCGCCCTGGAACATCCCGCCGTTGTCGAAGTAATCCGGGCCCTGCTCGGCGCCCAGCAGCTCCATGCCATGCTCGCGTTCAATGACGGCGGCGCGATAGCGCGCCTCGGCCTTGCCGATGTCGGTCCATGCGCTGTCGCCCTCGTGCACGGCGCTTGCATAGGCCTTGGCCGTCGCCACCAGGTCGACATCACCGAACCGCTTGTCGCCAGCGGGCGGGAAGTAGGGGTAGGCCTCGTCGAAGCGGCCCACGCGCATGAGGCGGCGCGCCAGCAGGTGGCGGAGGTGGTCGTCGATGGTGACGGAGCCATAGGCGGCCTGCTCCTTGTCCGCCTTCGGCGCCGTGGAATAGGCCGGCGCGTGGGCGTCGACGAACGCCTTGAGGTCATCGACGGTGAGCACGCGCTCGGCGATGTACGCGGCATCGTTGCCGTAGCCGATGCCCGAGCTGCTGAGCTCCTCGTACGTGTTGCCATCGCCACCGACGGCCCTTGCCGCGTCATGCAGGTGGGTCAGCGCTTCGACGTAGTCGCCGCGCGACAGCGCAAGCACGCCGCGCTCGCCCATCAGCAGGTGCACGCTGCCCTGCTCGAGCGGGGCCTTGGGATCGTCGGCCGCCGGGAACGCCTTCGCCGCCTCGGCGTACGCGGCGGTGGCGGCGTTCATGTCGCCCTTGCGCAGGGCCAGCTTGGCGCGCACCCAGCTCGCGAGCGGGCCATCGGCCCTGGCCAGGAGCTTCCCGGCATCGTCGTAGCGGCCCGTCTCGTAGGCCAGCGATGCGAGGCGATCTGCCGCGGCCACCTTGTCGACGCCACTGCCGACGATGGCGTCGACAAGGTTCGCCAGCGCCTCGGCCGGCTTGCCATCGCTGGTCTGCGGCGCCACGCGGGCGAGCGCGTAGGCCACGAGCAGGCGCTGCGACACCGGGCCGTCGATGAGCGTGGCGGCCTGGCCCTCGTTGGCCAGCACCGCGGAGGCGATGGCGGCGAGCGAATCCACGCCCTGCCCCGAGCCATGGCCCGCCTGCGCCGCGTAGAGCGCGATCGCATGCTTCAGGTCGGCCGGCGAGAGGGCGGCGACGCAATCGTCATTGCGGGCGAACGCGGCCCATGGGCACGGCACCTTCCCCGCGAACAGGCTGAGCCTGGCTTCTTCGCCAAAACTGGCCACGCCCAGGCCCTGGGCATCGGACGCACCCGCCAGCACGCGCGCCCGCACCAGCTGGAAGGCCTTGGCCGCGGCATCGCGGGCGGCGCCGAACGCGGGCGTGCCGGCGGCCTTCATCGCGCGCAGGGCGTGCACCTCGCCGAGCATGTACGCGGCCCAGGCACCGCGGGCCTTCGCCTGCTCGGGCGGCAGCGCCAGCACCTGCCCGAAGCTGGCCTGCGCGGCGTCGAGCGCGGCGGTGTCGAACGTCGTGCATGGCGGGCGTTCCGTCGCGTTGCCAGACTCGTCCTGCGCGGCAGGCGGGCAAGCGGCGGTGGCGCGCAGGTAGTCCACGGCACCCGCGACGTAACGGCGTACGTCGTCGGGCAGGCCATCGCCCGCCGCATAGGCCGCCGCGCCATCCGCCGAACCCATCAGCGCTTTCACCTTCGCCGCCTGCTCCGCGGGGAGGTCGGCGGCGGGCGCCTGCGGCTCCGCCCAGCGCGAGGCCTCCACGGCCTGCATGGCATCGGCCGCCGGCAAGAGGTGCTGCGCTTCCCACGTGAACGTGTTCTGCGGCACCGCCTTGAGGGTGGCGGCGCGGTCGTCCAGCAACTGCGTGGGGAAATCCGGGCCGCAGGCCCAGGCCACCGCGGCGATGGCGGCAAGGGCAAGGCCGGCGGCGAGCGCGTTGTGCTTCGTCATGAAACGGGGGTTCCCTGCAGGGTGAGCGTGGTGGGCGTGCCCGGCGGGCAACGTGCCCAGCCGACCGCGCGCGTGGCATGCGCGGCAAGCGGGCGGGCCTGGCCCGCGACAAGCGTGAGTGGCTGGGTGCCCGGGGCGAGGCGGTAGCCATCGATGCCATCCGCCAGCATGCAGCCGGGTGGCAACGCCACGCGGCTGGGCGCCGCGGCGTCGGTGGCCGCGGGGTTCTCGACAAGCACATCGCTGGCGCCCTGCCCCGCATCGCGCAGGCGCGTGCGCAGCGGCGCCCGGTCGAGGTGGCCGGTGACCACGCCCCGCCACGTGGCAAGGCTCCAGGCGCGGGTATCGTCGGGGGTGGGCAGGCGGAACCAGACAATACCGGCGAGCCCTTCCGGCCGGTGCGCTTCAAGACCTTGCACGAAGGCCATGACGGCGTCGGGCGACGCGTAGAGCTCCGAAGCGCTTGCGCCGGCCGCGAGCGCGGCGGTTTCGCTTTCCACCGCCAGCAGCGTGCCGTCGTCGTTCCAGCTCACACGCGAGCCATAGGTGGGCAGCGCGATGCGGAACGGCCGGTGCGTGTGTGTCGCATATGCGCTTACCCACGAGGCCGCGATGGCCGGATCGAACAAACCCGCCTGCGGCGCCTGCACGGCATGCACCTGCAGCACCGATTCATCGGCGATGGCCAGCAGCGCATCGAGATCGGCCGAGCCGGCCCACGTGGGCAACGCCGTGATGGAAAGCCGCGTGCCGCCCAACGCCGGCTTCAGCTCGCGCAGGAAGGCCGCATACGCAGGCAGCCGCGCGGTGGGGCAGTCGTAGTCGATCTCGATGGCCGCGGCACCGGGCCAGCGCGTGAGCACGCCGACCACCTGCGCGCGCAACGCGGTGGCATCGAACCGGGCGAGCCGCCCGTCGATGCGCACCACGGGGATGACTGGCCGCCCCGCGGCGGCCAGGGCGCCGTTATCGGCGGTGAACACCTGGACGCGCCCATCGCGCGACGCCTGCGCGGCAAGGACGCGCCATGCGGCGACGAAATCGCGCGAGGCCGCCACCGAACCACGCAACGCAGGCGTCCACTGGCGTTGCCAGATGTAGGCCTCGTGCGTGAGGGGCGCGGGCGTGCCACCGCATGCGGCAAGCAGCGCGGCGGCGAGGAACATGCTGAGCGAACGAAGAAGGCGCGCCAATCCCGTGGCCCCTGTGACGTGGCCAGAGCATAGCAGCGCGCCCGGCGTGGCGTGCCTAGAGCCAGCCTTTCTGGCGCGCCAGGCGGTACGCTTCGATGCGGTTGGCCGCACCCAGCTTGCCGATGGCCTCGGAGAGGTAGTTACGCACCGTGCCATGCGACAGGTTCAGCTGGGTGCCGATATCGCTGGCCGATTGCCCCTCGCCCGCCAGGCGCAGCACCTGGCGTTCGCGGTCGTTGAGCGGGTCGGCCTCCGACCAGGCCTCGAGCGCCAGCTGCGGATCGATCGCGCGGCCACCGCGATGCACCAGGCGTAGCGATTCCGCGAGGTTCTCGGCGGGCGCATCCTTCAGCAGGTAACCACTGACGCCGGCATCGAGCGCGCGGCGCAGGAAGCCTGGGCGCGCGAACGTGGTGACGATCACCACCTTGATCGGCAGCTCGTGGCGGTGCACGCGCTGGGCGATCTCCAGGCCGGTAAGGCCAGGCATCTCGATGTCGGTGACAAGCACGTCGGGCTTGAGCCGCTGCAGCTCGCGCCAGGCTGTCTCGCCATCGGGCGCGGAACCCAGCACTTCGATATCGGATTCCAGGTTGAGCAGCGCCGACAGCGCGCCACGCACCATGGCCTGGTCCTCGGCAAGCAGCACGCGGATCATGCGGCGCGCCCCGGCAGGGCCACGCGCGAAAGCGAGATGGCGAGGGCGGTGCCCTGCTTCGCCGGCGAGTCGATGGCGAGGCGGCCGCCGATCTGGCTGACGCGCTCGCGCATGCCCGAGACGCCATTGCCGTGCGCCGCGAGGCCGCCGCAGCCGTTGTCCGTTATCCGCATCGAGAAATCCTGTCCGTTCCGGGTGATGGTGACGCACGCTTCGGTGGCGCGCGAGTGGCGATGGATATTGGTGATGGCCTCGCGCAGCACCAGCGCGAGCGCGGCTTCTTCCTTCGGCGGCAGCTCGACGGCCTCCGGCTGCTCCACGCGCAATGAAATGCCCGATGCCTCGAGCATCAGGCGCGCGGAGACCAGCTCGCTGTGGAGGTCACCGGCGCGCATGCCGGTGACGGCGCTGCGCACTTCGCCGAGGGTGTGCCGGGCGACGCGCTCCACCTCTTCCATTTCCTGCTGCGCGCGGGCGGGGTCGACGAGCGCGAGGCGCCGCGCAAGTTCCGCCTTGAGCGTGATGAGCGAGAGCGTGTGGCCGAGCAGGTCGTGCAGGTCGCGGCCGATGCGCTCGCGCTCGGCCATGCGGGCGAGCCGGCCGATTTCCGCCTGGCTCAGCCGTAGCTGCACGTCGCGCCGTGCACCGCGCACGTAGAGGAAGTTGCTGAAGCCGGACGCCAGGCCACCTCCGGAGACAATGGCGACATGCATCCACGGCACATGGAACCACTGCACCCATGCGATGGTCACCACCGTGGCCACGGCGATACCGGCGAGCCAGACGTTCACCCGTTGCGCGAACCCCAGCAGCGCCAGGCCAATGACGACATAGCCCAGGGCAAGCGGATTGATGGGCCACAGCACGAAGCCCAGCACCACGATGGCGCCCGCGTGGAACGGCAGGCGCGCGACGGGCTGCACGTATACGCTGATGTAGGCGGCGAGATACACCGCGATGGACGCGAGTGTCGGCGCGAACCACGCCCAGTCGAACCCCTTCATCGCCAGCGGCGCCTGGATCAGCGAGATCAGCCAGAACACCTGCAGGCCGGCCTGCCAGCGCAGGTACAGCGGCGAGTGCAGGCTGCCCAGCAACGAATCAGGCCGGGCCGTGGGCAGGCGCATCACGACGCCAGCCGGTTGCCGCTGGGCAACGCCGGCGCGACGGCCGGCTTGCCGGCGAGGCGCTTGTCGGCGTCGGTCATGGGCACGCGGATGATGACGCGCGTGCCCTTGCCCTTTTCCGATTCCAGCGTGACGGTACCGCCCAGCGAACGTACCCGCTCGCGCATGCCGCACAGGCCGTTGCCTTCGGTGGCCGCCCCGCCGCGGCCGTTGTCCGCGATGCAAAGCACCAGGTCGTTGCCCACGACCTGCACCTTCGCCTCGGCCACGGAGGCCTTGGCGTGGCGGTGGATGTTGGTGACCGCCTCGCGTAGCACCAGCGCCAGTTCGTTCTCCATGCGCGTGGGCAACGCGGGGATATCCGAGACGTAGTCGAAGGCCACGGCCGACGAGCCCAGCAGCAGGCGGGCCGATGCCAGCTCGGCCGCCACGCCCGTGGCGCGGATGCCGGTAACCGCGGAACGTACCTCGGCAAGGGCATGGCGCGCCACGCGCTCGGCTTCTTCCATCTCGCGGCGGGCCGCCTCGGTGTCGCGATCCATCAGGCGGCGCGACAGCTCCAGCTTCAGCGTGATGAGCGAAAGGGTGTGGCCCAGCAGGTCGTGCAGGTCGCGGCCGATGCGTTCGCGCTCGGCCGTGGCGGCGAGGCGGCGCACTTCGTCGTGCGACAGTTTCAGTTCCCAGTCCTTCTGGCCGTTCATGCGGTAAAGCAGGTTCGCCGTGCTGACGGCCAGCGCGACGATGGTCATCACCAGCGCCACCTGCCAGGGCCAGTGCATGACGGTGAGCGCAAGCGCCACGAACACGGCGAGCACGGCGAGGGTGCGTGCCATGCATACCCTCGGCGAGCCCTGGAAGCCCATGAACGAGCAGGCGAAGATGACGTAGCACGCCCCGCCGCTGGCGTTGAAGCTCATGGCGGAATAGCCCACGAGCGCCATCGCGGTGGCGTACCACTTCGCGTGTGCCACCGGCCGGGTGTATGCCAGCGCATAGAGCACCAGGAAGGTCGGGAACGTGATGGCCGTGACCAGCACCCAGTGCGCGGGCAGCTTCGGCGTGAACACCAGGTCGCCGAACGCCCAGAACGACCAGACCAGGTTGAACAGCGTGGTGAAGCGCAATTTGCCCTGTGCCTTCAGGCGCGCCCACAGGGCGTCGGGGGCGGGCTGGTACCACGACGTGGGCATGGTGGGGTCCGTGCTGGGGCGTGCGGCCATGCTACTTCAACCGTGACGGGCCAGGCGACGCGCGGCCAGCGTCAGGAACACCGCCGTGAAACCGGCCAGCACCAGCGCATGCACCCACTCACCGCCCTGCCCCATGCCGATGGCCGACAGCGCCAGCTGGTCGAGGTGGTAGGCAGGCCACACCGGGGCGATGGCCTGGATCACCTTCGGCATCATCGGCAGCGGGAACCAAAGGCCCGAGAGGAACGCCATGGGCAGGTAGATGAGGTTGACCAGGCCGGGCGCACCCTGGCCCTTCGCGAGGGTGCCCACCAACAGGCCAAGCGAGCAGAACGGCAGCACGCCGAGGGTCTGCGACAGGTAGAACGCGGCGATGTGGCCCGCGCCCAGGTGCACGCCGCCACCGAACACGGCAAGGCAGATCATCAGCGTGGTGACGACGAAGGCCATCATCAGCGCCATGCACATCTTGCCGACGAGGTATGCGCCCGGCGGCATCGGCAGCGCGCGCTTCAGCGTGATCAACCCGTGTTCGCGGTCGATGGCCAGCGACACGCCAAAGCCGAACAGGCCGGGCGCCATGACGCCGAACGTGCCGTACGAGGCGAGCAGGTAGCGCGGCGCATCGGGCGAATTGTGCGCGCCCAGGATGATGCCGAACATGAGGTAGAACACCGACGGGAGCAGCATGGTCGGCAGCAGGAAGCCGGGCATGCGCAGGTAGCGGATGACTTCGGCGCGGGCTTCTTCCACGTACGCGTGGACGACGCGGCCCGTGCTCATGACGGGCGTGGCGGTGCCATCGAGGATGTTCATGCGGCCTCCCGGGCGGCGTCGGCCGCTTCGCTGTCGCGGGTGATTTCGGTGAACGCCTCGGCCAGGCCGGCGCGCTGCACTTCGAGTTCGGCAAGCCCGGCGTCCACCGCGAGCAGGCGGCGCACGAGCACTTCGGCATGCTGGGTGGCGATGACGAGGCGGCCCTGCTGCATCGAGGCATCCTCCACTTCGGGCCAGGCCTGCACGGTATCGAGCGGTACCGCGGTGAGGCAGCGGATGCGCCGGACGGCGACATGGGCGCGCAGGGCGTCCACCGTGCCCTCGGAGACGACGCGGCCCCGGGCGATGACGCTCACCCGGTCGGCCAGCGCCTCGGCCTCTTCGAGGTAATGCATGGTCAGCACCACCGAAGCGCCGGTGGCGACGAGGTTGCGGATGGCGTTCCACAGGCCCTGGCGGGCGCCCACGTCGAGGCCGGTGGTGGGCTCGTCGAGGAACAGCAGCTCGGGGTGCCCGGCCAGGGCCATGGCGAACTGCACGCGGCGCTGCTGGCCGCCGGAAAGCGCAACATAACGGCGCTCGAGCAGGTCGGTGATGCCGGCGATGGTGGCGCACTCGGCGACCGTGCGCGGGCGGGGGTAGTAGCTGGCGGTGACGCGGATCAGCTCGCGCACTTTCAGCGTCGGCGGCAGGTTGGCCGATTGCAGCATGACGCCGATGCGGCGGCGGGCGTCGATATCCTGCGGGTCGCGGCCGAACAGGCTTACGGTGCCACTGTCGGCGCGGTGCAGGCCCAGCAGCAGGCCGATGCTGGTGGTCTTCCCGGCGCCGTTGGGCCCCAGCAGCGCCAGCAGCTCGCCGCGGTGGATGTCGAGGTTGATGCCGTCCAGCGCGGTGACCGCGCCGTAACGCTTGTGGACGCCTTCAAGGCGGGCGATGCAGGTGTCGTGGTTCATGGTGTCCTCCCTTGCGACGCACCATAAAACCGCGCAACCCCTTGGCGGCAGTCGATTGCGTCATTGTGCGGATGTGACAAGCGTCACCCGGGGGTTACGGGCCCCAAAACCGCATGCTATGCTCAATGAATAATCCCTTTAAACATATATAGTTAGAGGCGATTAGCGGCGCAAATGCCGAGGCTGTGGGAGCGCGCTAGCGCGCGATGTTTTTTCCGAGGACAACCATGAACGTCATCGCTACCCTGCGCGAGATGCGCGACTTCGGCGGCAAGGCCCGCACCACCGGCCTGCCCGATGCCACCATCGAGCGCTTCGCCGCGCACGACGCCGACCTGCGCCGCGCGGTCGAAGAGGCCGCTGCCTACCACCAGGCCCTTCGCGCCGACATGGCCGACTTCCTGCGCATGGATGAGGCCGCGCAGATCCACCACCTGCAGCATGGCCTGGTGAACTTCTACCCCGATGACGGCGTGAACCCGTATGTGCCGGCCGCCGCGCGCGGCGCGTGGGTGGTGACCCTGAAAGGCGCCGTGCTCCACGACAACGGCGGCTACGGCATGCTGGGCTTCGGCCACAACCCGGAGCCCATCCGCGAGGCCATGTCGCGCCCGCAGGTCATGGCCAACGTCATGACCGCCAACGTCTCGCAGCTGCGCCTCAGCGAGGCCCTGCGCAAGGAGCTCGGCCACACCCGTGGCGGCAGCCCCTACACGCACTTCCTCTGCCTCAATTCCGGTTCGGAATCGGTCACCCTCGCCGGCCGCATCGCGGACGTCAACGCACGCCTCATGACCGACCCGGGCGCACGCCACGCCGGCCGCACCATCAAGCGCCTCGCGGTCAAGGGCGCCTTCCATGGCCGCACCGAGCGCCCGGCGCTGTATTCCGATTCATCGCGCAAGAACTACCAGCAGCACCTGGCCAGCTACCGCAACGAGGACACCCTCCTCACGGTGGAGCCGTACAACGTCGCCCAGCTGAAGCAGGTGTTCGCCGACGCCGAGCGCCACGGCTGGTTCATCGAGGCCATGTTCCTCGAGCCGGTGATGGGCGAAGGCGACCCGGGCCGCGCGGTCACGCCGGAGTTCTACGCCGCGGCGCGCGAGCTCACCCGCGATCACGGCACCCTGCTGCTGGTCGATTCGATCCAGGCCGGACTGCGCGCGCACGGCGTGCTGTCGATCATCGACTACCCGGGCTTCGACAAGCTCGACGCGCCGGATCTGGAAACCTTCTCCAAGGCGCTCAACGCCGGCCAGTACCCGCT
Organism: Luteibacter yeojuensis; assembly: GCF_000964085.1. Classification (GTDB taxonomy): domain Bacteria; phylum Pseudomonadota; class Gammaproteobacteria; order Xanthomonadales; family Rhodanobacteraceae; genus Luteibacter; species Luteibacter yeojuensis_A. The sequence continues at coordinate 14,119 of NZ_JZRB01000050.1, read as the reverse complement.
GTCGGTGCTTGCCGTCTCCGAGCGCGTGGCCGGCCTGTACCGCAAGGGCATCTACGGCAACACCATGACGGCCAACCCGCGCGCGCTCGACACCGCGCTCGCCACCATGGCCGAGCTCACCCCCGCGGTGCGCGCCAACATCCGCGACCGCGGCCACGAGTTCATCAAGAAGCTCGATGCGCTGAAGTCGGAGCTGGGCGGCCTCATCACCAAGGTGCAGGGCACCGGCCTGCTGTTCTCGTGCGAGCTGGCGCCGGAGTTCAAGTGCTACGGCGAGGGCTCCACCGAGGAATACATGCGCGAGCGCGGCATCGGTGTCATCCACGGCGGCGCCAACTCGCTGCGCTTCACCCCGCACTTCCGCGTCACCAGCGCCGAGGTGGACCTCATCATCGACGAGGTGCGCCACGCCCTCCTCGAAGGCCCCCGCCGCTCGGCGGACAAGGCCGCCTGACCTGTAGGAGCGCGCTTGCGCGCGATGGGTGTTGCGGCATGCCCCATCGCGCGCAAGCGCGCTCCTACAGGTCGTTTTTTGGCCCCTCCCCACAGGTTTGAGAAAAAGCGTAAGCTCGCTGGCGCCGGGCTCACCGGCGTCACGTAGGGGTTCGCCATGCGCGTGCAGTGTCGTGTCCTAGCCGTTTCCGCCCTCCTCGTATTCGCCAGCAGCGGCGCCTTCGCCGCCGCCCAGGCCGCCAAAGACCCCACCCCGCAGCAACAGCGGATGAAGACCTGCAATACAGAGGCCGCCGGCAAGAAAGGCGACGACCGCAAGTCATTCATGAGCAGCTGCCTGAAGGGCGAGCAGCCGGCCAAGATGACCCAGCAGGACAAGATGAAAAAGTGCAACGTGGATGCCTCCGCCAAGAGCCTGAAGGGCGACGAGCGCAAGGCGTTCATGAGCACGTGCCTGAAGGGCTAGCGTCAGCTGTTTTGTTGCACTTTATGTGGGAGCGCGCTTGCGCGCGATGGGGCTTGCCGCAAGTACATCGCGCGCAAGCGCGCTCCCACAGATGAGCGGCCGCCCCATGCGACAATAAGCGAGTCTTCCGCCACCCCCTCGCGCGCCCATGAAAATCGTCGAAGTCCGCCACCCGCTCATCCAGCACAAGCTCGGCCTCATGCGTGCCGCGCACATCAGCACCAAGGAATTCCGCGAGCTCGCGTCCGAGGTGGCCTCGCTGCTTACGTACGAAGCCACCGCCGACATGGAAACCGAGACCAAGACCATCGAGGGCTGGGCCGGCCCCGTCGAGGTCACCCACATCAAGGGCAAGAAGGTCACCATCGTGCCCATCCTGCGCGCGGGCCTGGGCATGCTCACGGGCGTGCTGGAGATGATCCCCGCCGCGAAGGTCAGCGTCGTCGGCCTGCAGCGCGATGAAGAAACCCTGCAACCGGTGGCCTATTACGAGAAGCTGAGCGGCCGCCTGGATGAACGCACCGCCATCATCGTCGACCCCATGCTGGCCACGGCCGGCACCCTCGTCGCCACGGTGGATATGCTGAAGGCCGCGGGCGCGAAGCGCATCAAGGGCCTGTTCCTGGTAGCGGCCCCCGAGGGCCTGGAGCGCATCAAGGCCGCGCACCCGGATATCGAGATCTACACCGCCTCGATCGACGACCGCCTCAACGAGCTGGGCTACATCCTGCCGGGCCTGGGCGATGCGGGCGACAAGATCTTCGGTACCAAGCAAAAGCCCGTCTGACCCTCCCCCCCAAAAAAACTGTGGGAGCGCGCTTGCGCGCGATGGACGTACCCATGCCCCCATCGCGCGCAAGCGCGCTCCCACATAGCAGTGTCAGCGACCGGCGTCACATTCCCCTGTCACAAAACTACGCCAAAATCCTGCGGCGGACCTGACAGGGGGAGCGCCGCCGCAGGGGATCGCGGGCGTCTCGGGTCACGTACAACTCAACGACTCGAGGGGAACATCGAATGCGTTCGACCAAACAGCAGCGCGCCCTGTGGGCGGCGCTGGCAGGCCTCATGGCCGCCTCGTCGCTCCAGGCGGCGGATCTTTCCATCTCCCAGTTCCGCGTACGCGGCCCGGCCGGCGGCAACGACGAATTCGTCGAGCTGCAGAACAGCGGCACCACCCCGCTGGATGTCTCCGGCTACAAGCTCAACGCGTCGAACTCGGCCGGCACCACGGGCACCCGCTTCACCTTCCCGGCCGGCGTCACCATCGCCCCGGGCTGTTACCTGCTGCTGGCCAACACCGCCAGCGCCGGCTATTCAGGCAGCGTGGCGTTCGACCAGAAGTATTCCACCGGCGTCACGGATGATGGCGGTATCGCCCTGCTCGACGCCTCGGGCACGGTCATCGACCAGGTGGGCCTGAGCAGTGGCTCGGCCTACAAGCTGGGCACCCCGCTCGCCAGCCTGGGCAGCAGCAACGCCGACCAGGGCTATGGCCGCAAGACCAACGCCGCGGGCTTCCCGCAGTCCACGGGCGACAACAGCGCCGACTGGGTGAAGGTCGCGCCGACCACCCCGCACAACAGCGCCAGCACCTGCGTCGCGCAGGGCCCGAGCCTGTCGATCGCCGATGCGTCGGTCAGCCTGCGCAACGCCAATGACGTGCCGATGCCGTTCACCGTCACGCTGAGCCAGGCCGGCGCGGCGGACGTGACCGTGCACGCGGCCACCGCCGACGACACGGCCACCGTGGCCGCCGGCGATTACGATGCCGTCAACACCGACGTGACCATCCCGGCCGGCCAGACCACGGCCACCGTGACGGTGAACGTGCACGGCGCCAAGGCCGCTGGCGACGACAAGGCGTTCAAGGTGAACCTCACCAACGCCTCCGGTGGCGTGGCGCTGGCCAAGGCCACTGCCGTGGGTGCCATCCTCAACGAGATCCCGGTCGCCGCGGAGATCTGGCAGGTGACCGGCCAGGGCCAGGTCTCGCCGCTGCTCGGCAAGCGCGTCAGCACCAAGGCCAATATCGTCACGGCCGTGGGCCCCGCGGGCTTCACCATGCAGACGCCGGATAACCGCGCCGACGCCGACCCGCTCACCTCCAACGGCATCTATGTCTTCACCAGCACGGCGCCGACCGTGAAGGTGGGCGACCAGGTCGACGTCGAGGCCACGGTCGACAACTATTTCAACCTGCCGGAACTGAAGAACGCCGCCATCACCACGACGATGCACGGCGCCCGCCTGCCGAAGGCCGTGGTGTTCAACGACAAGGTGCCCTCGGCCGACCCGAACGCCCTCTCGTGCGGTACGACCAACTTCCAGTGCTACGTGGGCATGCGCGTCACGATCGATAACGGCATGATCACCACCGGCAACCTGCGTTTCAGCAACGAGCCGTTCGCCGAGGTGTATATCACCACCAACGGCCAGCGCTCGCTGCGCAAGCCGGGCGTGCGCTACACCGTGCCGGTGCCCGATGGCGTGAACCTGCCGAACTGGTCGGGCAACCCCGAGGTGCTGAAGATGAACACGGCCGATTTCGGCGCCGTGGCCGCCAACACCCCGTACAACGCCGGCACTACGTTCAAGGCAGAAGGCGTGATCTCGTACGCGTTCGGCGCGTACACCTTCATCCCGACCAAGATCACCATCAAGAAGGAAAACCCGCTGCCGCGCGCGGTGGATAACAAGCCGTTCTACGCCGTGCGCGTCGGCGCGCTGAACACCGAGCGCTTCTGCGATACGGAGTTCAACACCACGTTCACCTGCAGCGGCGGCAGCACCGAGCCCACCGCCGACGAAGTGAAGCTGAAGACGCAGCGGCTATCGGCCTACATCGGCAGCGTGCTGAAGCTGCCGGATATCCTCTCGGTGGAAGAGGTGAAGAGCCTCACCGTGCTGCAGGGCCTGGCCAAACAGCTGGGTGACGACTACCCGGCCCAGTACGAGGCGTTCCTGCAGCCGGGCCACGACCCGAGCGGCATCAACGTGGGCTTCCTGGTCCGCACCGACCGCGTCCGCGTCGTGGACGTGCGCCAGCTCGATGCCGACGCCACGTGGGATGACAACGGCAGCAGCTCGTTCCTGCACGACCACCCGCCCCTGCTGCTGACCGCCGACGTGCCGTCGATCATCGGCCGCATGCGCATCAACGTGATCTCGGTGCACCCGAAGGCCCGCCAGAACGTCGACAAGACGGGCACCACGGCCGACCGCGACCGCCAGAAGCGCTTCCTGCAGGCCCAGTCGCTGGCCAGGCAGGTGCAGATGCTGCAGACCGACCGCAAGAACCTCCTCACCCCGATCATGGTGGTGGGTGATTTCAACTCGTACCAGTTCAGCGATGGCTTCACCGACGTGGTGGGCCTGGTCTCGGGCAAGTACGACGACAGCCAGAACCTGCTGAAGCTCGGCAAGAACCTGGTCAAGCCCGCGCTTTGGAACGCCGTGGATTCGGTGCCGCAGAACGATCGCTATTCGTTCCTGTTCACCGAGAACTTCGGCAACATCCAGGGCCAGGCGCCGCGCTCGGTGCCCACGCACCAGGTGCTCGACCATGCGCTGCTCAACACCGTGGCGCGTGGCTTGTTCCTGCGCATGGAATACGGCCGCGGCAACCTCGATGCCCCGGTGCAGACGCTGGATGATTCGGCGAAGGAAACCGGCGTGAAGAAGGCCATCGGCTCGTCGGACCACGACGGCTTCGTGGTCGACCTGCTGACGCTGCCGTCGATCTTGTTCTAAAACGGTGATGTAAAAAGGGGCGCCCGGCTCTGGCCGGGCGCCCCTTTTTTGTGCGCGCTGCTTTTCTGTAGGAGCCCACTCCGTGGGCGACAGCTCTTCGCGAAAAACTGTCGCCCACAGGGTGGGCTCCTACAGGCGCTATGCGAAATCGTCGGTGGCGCGCACCAGCTCGCGGGTGATGCCCGGCTCGAACGCCGAGTGCCCGGCATCCTGCACCACGCGCAGTTTCGCCTCGGGGAACGCACGGTGGAGGTCCCACGCGCTACGCATGGGGCAGACCACGTCGTAGCGGCCCTGCACGATCACCGTGGGGATGTGGCGGATCTTGCCCACGTCGCGCAGCAGCTGGCCGTCCACCTCGAAGAAGCCGGCGTTGACGAAGTAGTGGCATTCGATGCGCGCGAAGGCGAGCGCGAACTCGTCCTCGCCGCTGGAGGCCATGTGGCCCTCGTCCTGGTACAGGTAGCTGGTGGCCGCTTCCCACACCGACCAGGCACGCGCCGCGGCGACACGCACGGCCGGGTCGCTGCTGGTAAGGCGGCGGTGGTAGGCGCTGATGAGGTCGCCATGCTCGGCCTGCGGGATGGCGGACAGGTAGGTTTCCCACGCATCGGGGTACAACTGGTCGCAGCCCTTCTGGTAGAACCATTCCAGCTCGCTGCGACGGAGCATGAAGATGCCGCGCAGCACCAGCTCGCTCACCTGCGCCGGGTGGGTCTGCGCATAGGCCAGCGCCAGCGTGGAACCCCACGAGCCACCGAACACCTGCCAGGTATCGATGCCCAGGTGTTTGCGGATGCGCTCGATGTCGGCGACGAGATCCCACGTGGTGTTCTCGGCCAGCTCCGCATGCGGCGTGGATTTGCCGCAGCCGCGCTGGTCGAACAGGATGATGCGGTATTTGGTCGGGTCGAAGAACCGGCGGCAGCGCGGGTTCGTGCCACCGCCCGGGCCACCGTGCAGGAACACCACCGGCTTGCCTTTGGGGTTGCCGCTCTGCTCGTAGTACAGCGTGTGCAGGTCGGACACCTTGAGCGAGCCGATGTCGTATGGCTCGATCGCCGGGTACAGGTCGGTGGAATCCTGGGCCATGGGGCTAAGTCCTTCGGGGAAAGGGGGAAAACCTCAAGGTTACAGGAGTTTCCCCGGGTTCATGAGGCCCATCGGGTCGAGCACGCCCTTGATACCCCGCATCAGGGCGATCTCCGCGTCGGAGCGGACGCTGCCCAGCCAGGGCTTCTTCACCAGCCCGATGCCGTGCTCGGCCGAGATGCTGCCCTCGTGCCGTTCCAGCGTATCGACCAGCAGGGTGGTCACGTGCTCGCACTGCGCGACGAAGGTGGCGTAATCAACCTCCGCCGGCTTCAGCACGTTGATGTGCAGGTTGCCGTCGCCGATGTGACCAAACCACACCACGTCCACGTCCGGGTAACCCTCGGCCAGCAAGGCCTGCATATCGGCCATGAAGGCCGGCACGCGCGAGATCCGCACGGATACATCGTTCTTGTATGGCTTGTACTTCGCGAGGCTTTCGGTGATGCCCTCGCGCAGGCGCCACAGGGCGGCGGCCTGTGCCTCGGATGACGAGATGACCCCGTCGACCACCCAGCCCTCTTCCATGCATTGTTCGAAGAAGCCCAGCGCCGCGGCCTCCGCGGCCTCGTCGCAGGCGTCGAACTCGGTGACCACGTAGAACGGATGGGCCTCGGCGAACGGTGCCTGCGCCCCGTGCGCCAGCACATGGTGCAGCGCACGGTCGGTAAAGAACTCGAACGCCTCCAGGTGCAGCCGGTGCCGCGCCTCGGCGAACACCTTCATCAACGCATCCATGGCCGGCACGGCCAGCAGCATGACCTGCGAGGCGGGCGGGGGCGACGTGAGCCACAGCGTGGCTTCCACCACGATGCCCAGCGTGCCTTCGGAGCCGATGAAAAGGTGGCGCAGGTCGTAGCCCGAGGCGTTCTTGACGAGGCCCTTGTTGAGGTCGAGCAGCTCGCCCGTGCCCGTCACCACCTTCAGCCCCGCCACCCATTGCCGCGTATTGCCGTAGCGGATGACACGGATGCCGCCCGCGTTGGTGGCAATGTTGCCGCCGAGCTGGCACGAGCCGCGGGCGGCGAAATCCACCGGGTAGACCAGGCCATGCTCGCGCGCGGCGTTGTGCACCGCCTCGAGGGCGATACCGGGCTGCACGGTAAGCGTGCGGTCGACCGGGTCGAAGGCCAGCACCTTGTTCATGCGGTCGAGCGAAACGACGAGCTCGCCGTGGGCGGCCACGGCGCCGCCGGAAAGCCCGGTGCGGCCACCCGACGGCACGAGGGCCACGCCGTGCGCGTTGGCCCAGCGGACGATGCCCTGCACCTCGGCGATATCGCCCGGGTACGCGATGGCCAGCGGCGCGGGGGGCCAGCGCCGGGTCCAGTCGCGGCCGTGGTGCTCCAGGTCGCCGGGGTCGGTGGACAGCTTCAGCCCGGGCAGCTGGCGGGCAAGGTCGGTCAGGCGCGGGTCGCTCATGGGGCTCTCACCAAAGGTTCCACCCGAGGGTGCCAGCGCCATCGCTCCCCGTCCACTGCGCTGCAACATCCGCGCCGCGATCTGGCATAGTCGGGGTTCTTTCACGTGGAGACCGGGCCAGGCCATGAAGCGCACGTCGTATCCGAAAGAGGACATCAAGGTGCTGCTGCTCGAAGGCGTCAGCCGCAGCGCGCTCGATGCGTTCCGCCAGGCCGGCTACACCCAGATCGAGTTCCACGAGAAATCCCTGCCCGAGGACGAGCTGCGCGAGCGCATCGCCGATACGCACATCGTGGGCATCCGTTCGCGCACCCACCTCACCGCCGAGGTTTTGGCCGAGGCCCGCCGCCTCATCGCCGTGGGCTGCTTCTGCATCGGCACCAACCAGGTCGATACCGCCGAAGCCGAGCGGCTGGGCGTACCGGTGTTTAACGCGCCCTACTCCAACACGCGCAGCGTGGCCGAGCTGGTCATCGCCGAGACGATCATGCTGATGCGCCGCATCCCGGAGAAGAACGCGCAGTGCCACCGCGGCGGCTGGTCTAAGTCGGCGGCCGGCAGCTTCGAGGTGCGCGACAAGGTGCTGGGCATCGTGGGCTACGGCCACATTGGCACGCAGGTGGGCGTGCTGGCCGAATCGCTGGGCATGCGCGTGATCTTCCACGACGTGGAAGCCAAGCTCTCGCTTGGCAACGCCCGCCCCGCCGCCAGCCTGGACGACCTGCTCGAGCGTGCCGACGTCGTCACGCTGCACGTGCCGGAGACCCCCCAGACGAAGCTGATGATCGGTGGCGCGGAGCTGGCCCGCATGCGCCCCGGCAGCATGCTGGTGAACGCGTCGCGTGGCACGGTGGTCGATATCGACGCCCTGGCCGACGCGCTGCGCAGCAAGCACCTCGCCGGAGCCGCCATCGACGTCTTCCCCATCGAGCCCAAGGGCAACGACGACCCGTTCGTCTCGCCGCTGGTGGGCATGGATAACGTGATCCTTACCCCGCACGTCGGCGGCAGCACCGGCGAGGCGCAGGAAAACATCGGCATCGAGGTCGCGTCCAAGCTGGTGCGCTACAGCGACAACGGCAGCACGCTTTCAGCGGTGAACTTCCCGGAAGTATCGCTGCCGGGCCACCTCACCAGCCGCCGCCTGCTGCACATCCACCGCAATATCCCGGGCGTGCTGTCACGAGTGAACGACGTGTTCTCACGCGCGGCGGTGAACATCGATGGCCAGTACCTGCAAACGTCGCCGCAGGTGGGCTACGTGGTCATCGACGTCACCACCACCGAGGAACACGCCGCGGCGCTGCGCAACGAGCTCGCCGCCATCGAGGGCACGCTGAGGGCACGCGCCCTGTACTAATCCACCAGGGAGCACCGATGCCCCGTTCGCCGATGCCGGCCGCGCTCGCGGCCACCGTACTGCTCGCCGCATGCGCCACGCGCCCCGCGGCCCCGCCGCCGGCCGCGAACACGCCGCCGCTCGTGACCACGCTGAGCCTCAACGGTGCCCCCGCGGCACCTGTGGGAGCGCGCTTGCGCGCGATGGGGCCTGCGGCAAGTGCATCGCGCGCGAGCGCGCTCCCACAGGGTGCCGATGCGCCGCGAGGTCTATTCGTGCTCGATGACCTCGCCCCGCGCTTCGGCTGGGCCAGCGAAAGCCTGCGCCGCGGCGCGACACAGGCCGCCTACGAACTCACCGTCGAACCCGTGTTCGGCGGTGGCCGTGCCTGGCATAGCGGCGTGGTGGCGTCCTCGCAGCAGGTAGGCGTGCCGTACGCCGGCCCGGCGCTGGTGCCGCAGGCCGGCTACCGCTGGCAGGTGCGCGTCCGCGACGACCGCGGCCAGTGGTCGGCATGGAGCGCGCCCGCGACGTTCGAGGAGGGCCTGGGCGCCGCACGCGAATGGCCGGCCGCATGGATCACCGGCGCGGCTGGCGCAAAGAGCCTGCCGCTGCTGCGCCGCGCGTTCACCCTCGACAAGCCCGTCGTCCGCGCACGCCTTTACGCCACCGCACGCGGTGCCTACGCCCTCCGCCTCAATGGCCAGCCCGTGGGCGATGAACGCCTCGCGCCCGGCTGGACCGACTACCACAAGCGCATCGACTACCAGGCCTACGATGTCACGGCTGCCTTGCGCGAGGGTGAGAACATGCTCGGCGCCATGCTTGCCCCGGGGTGGTACGCGGGGTCCATCGCCTCCTTTGGGCCGGGCAAGTACGGCAAGGAGCCCTCGCTGCTCGCGCGCCTGCGGCTCGACTTCGCCGACGGCAGCAGCCAGTGGATCACCACCGACGCCGCGTGGCAGGCGCATGCGGGGCCGCTGGTGGCCGCCGACATGATCATGGGCGAGGACCACGACGCGCGCCGCCTGCCGGCGCACTGGGACGAGCCGGGCGCGGCGGGCAAGGGATGGCGCCCCGTCCGCACGCTGGCGAACGCCGATGCCTTGCTGCAGGCACAGGCCGACGCGCCCGTGCGCGTCACCGAGACGCGCGAGGCCAGGCGCCTCGACCGCCAGCCAACGCAGGGCGCCACGCTGTACGACCTCGGCCAGAACATGGTGGGCGTGGTACGCGTTCGCCTGCACGGCAAGCCGGGCCAGCGCGTCACGTTGCGCTACGGCGAAATGCTCAACCCCGATGGCTCGCTCTACACCGCGAACCTGCGCAGCGCGAAGGCCACCGACCACTACACGTTCGGCCACGACGGCACGGTGGATTGGGCCCCCGCCTTCACCTTCCACGGCTTTCGCTACGTCGAGGTCAGCGGGCTCGACGACGCCCCCGCCGCCAGCGACATCCGTGGCGAGGTATGGGGCAGCGACCTGCCCGAAACAGGCGTACTCACCACCTCCAGCCCCATGCTCAACCAGCTGCTGTCGAACATCCGCTGGGGCCAGCGCGGCAATTTCGTGTCGATCCCGACCGATACACCCGCCCGCGACGAGCGCCTTGGCTGGACAGGCGACATCAACGTGTTCGCGCCCACGGCCAGCACCCTGGCCAATACCGATGGCTTCCTCACGAAGTGGCTGCGCGACCTGCGTGACACGCAGAAGCCGGATGGCGACTTCCCCGGCGTGGCCCCCGACCCCATCGGGATCGATGGCGGCACCGGCTGGGCGGACGCGTCGGTCACCGTCACGCACGCCGTGTGGCAGGCCTATGGCGATACGCACGTCATCGAGGAAAACTACGATGCGATGCAACGCTTCATGGCCCGTATCGAGGCGATCGCAGGGCCCGCGCTTTCGCGCACGCACGGCAACTACGGCGACTGGCTGCACCTCGACGACAAGACACCACTGGACCTGCTCGGCACCGCGTACCTCGCTTACGACGCGCGCCTGATGGCGGGCATGGCCCGCGCGATCGGCAAGGACGCGGACGCCACGCGCTACGCCACCCTGGCGACGAACGCCGCGGCGGCCTTCCAGCAGCGCTACATCCACGACGGCCGCACCCTCAGCGACAGCCAGACCTCGTACGCGATGGCCATTGGCATGCAACTGGTGGACGCGGCGCAGGCCACCCGGCTGGCCGGGCGCCTTGCCGAGCGCGTGCACGCGCGCCACGACCACCTGTCCACGGGCTTCCTCGGCACGCCATGGCTGCTCGACGCGCTGGTGCGTGGTGGCCACCCCGCGCTCGCGTACACGCTGCTGATGAATACGGACTACCCCTCGTGGGGCTACGAAGTGGTTTCGGGGGCCACCACGATGTGGGAACGTTGGAACTCGCTGGCACCCGACGGCCACTTCGGCGATGTCACCATGAATTCATTCAACCACTATGCGTACGGTGCCGTGGGTGACTGGATGTTCCGCACCATCGGCGGCATAGCACCGGCCGCGCCGGGCTACCGCGAGATCACCATCGTGCCGCTGCCGGGCGGTGGCCTCGGCCACGCCAGCATGCGCCTGGCATCGCCCTACGGCGACATCGCCTCGTCGTGGGCCGTGGACGGCGTGCACATGCGCGGCGATATCGCGGTACCGTTCAACACCACGGCCTACGTGACGCTACCGGCGGCACGCATCGACGACGTGACGGTGGACGGCCGGCCGCTCACGGCGGCCCCCGGTATCACGGGCGCCCGGGCCGATGCGCTGGGCGTGCACTTCACCACCGGCAGCGGTGTGTACCACTACACGGCGACGACGAACTAACCTTCCGCCACCACGCGGTGGCGGCCGCGTTCCTTCGCCTTGTAGAGGCGGCTATCGGCCACGCCGATGAAGGGCAGCACGGCATCGCCCTCGCCCGGTACCAGCGTGTTGACGCCGGCGCTGAGCGTGAGGCGCTTGTCGTGGCCCACCCCCGCGTGGGGGATAAGCGCCTTGTCGACCAGGTCGAGGCAGCGCCACGCCAGTGCCATGGCGGCCGCGGCGTCGGTGTTCGGCAGTAGCAGCACGAACTCTTCGCCACCGAAGCGGCACAACAGGTCGTCGCCGCTGCGCACGATGCCGGCAAGCGCGCGTGCCACGCGCTTCAGGCACTCGTCGCCCTCGAGGTGGCCGTAATGGTCGTTGTATTGCTTGAAGTAGTCGATATCGAGCACGACCACCGACAGCGGCTGGCGGGCATCGCGTGCCTCGCGCCAGCGCAGGTCCACCACCGCGTCGAAACGGCGGCGGTTGGCGACCCCGGTGAGGCCGTCCTTGAACGACAGCTCCTCGAGCTCGCGCTGCATGTTCAGAAGCTTTTCTTCGGTGCGCTTGCGTTCGCTGATATCGAACATGAAGCCGATCAGCGCGTTCGGCGTGCCATCGTCGTTGCGCACCACATGCACCACATCGCGGATCCACGTGAACTCACCGTCCTTGCGCAACGCACGGTAATCGGCCTCGTGGTCGATACCCGCCTGCGACTGCGAGACGCAGAAGTTGAAGACCCACTCGCGGTCTTCCGGGTGCATGCGATCGGCCCAGTCCTGCACCGTCTGCCAGCTTTGCGGGCTCCAGCCGAGCAGCTCTTCGATCTGCGGGCCGATGTACGCGAAGCGCAGCGTCGCCCAGTCGATCTTCCACGGGATGGCCCGGGTGGATTCGAGCAGGGTCTTATAGACCCCGAAATCTTCGGTGAGGATCGCTTGTTCGGTCGTGGTCATGTCTTCATCCAGCGCGACGCCCTCGAGGGGCAGCCCGGCCAGTAGTTCAAGGATCGCCAGCGTGTCCTCCGGTGCCTCCGCCAGGGCGGTGCAGCCATCGGGAACCTGGATATAGATGCGTGGCGCCCCGCCCTTCTCCCCGCGCACGTGCTCCATGAGCCACATGACGCTCTCAGGCAGGCTACGGCGCAACGCCTCGCGGTCGTAACGGCCGCGCATGCCCGCCTCGCCAAGGTACACCTGCTTCACGATGCTCGGCACTTCCCGGCCGCGAAGGGCCTCCTGGCAGGGGCTCGGGGTATACACGCCCGCGGTATCCACCTGCCCCACCGACGTCACCGGGTGGCCGGCGGCCGCCCACGCGGCATCGGGGGCCTCGCCCAGGGAGAGGTCCAGGAAAAATGGGTCGATTTGCTTGCTGTCGGCAACCCTTGCCTTCGCCTGCGCGAGCGCCTCGCGCGCCCGCCGCCGTGCTTCCGTTCCGGTCATCGCTAGCCCCCATGGCCCCCGGCCATGCCTTTTCGTCTGGGGATTATCGGCCAACGGGGTGGCATCTTGAGACGAACGTCACATTTCGCAGATTTATGGCGAAGGCTGCCAGCGAGGCGGAGGCCTACAGGAATTGTCGACACCCGCTGGCCGACCCACCCGGTGGGCAGGTGCTCTGATGGCACCTTCACGTAGACCAGAAGGAGTGGTCGTGGGCCTCAAGTTCCACCCTAAGCTTGGCGAGATCGTGCTGTGCAGCTTCCCATCATCGGGAAGGTGGCACCACGACGAAGCACTCAAGGGCGAGATGGTGAAAGATCGCCTCGTTGTCGTGGTGAGCAGAAAACTCGCGGGGCGTGGCAACCTCGCCAACGTGGTGCCCATCAGCATGACGCCTCCCAGCCCTGCGCATCCCTGGCACGTGGAAATCCCCACGCGGTGCATCCCGTCACCCGCAGCCATTGCTCGCCAGGGCGCGCGCTTTGCGAAGTGCGACATGGTCTGCACGGTGGCGCTAGCACGACTTCGTTACTGCAACACGTGGGGCAAAACGGGAGCTCAGGGACCATCTGGAACGCAGCCCCGGCAATCATCCAGGCTCGATGTTGAGACCCTTCGCAAGGTCAAGCGCGCACTTGCGTCCGTGTTCGAGATCGACCCCTCGCTCTTTCCTTATCCCAGGCCGAAAGCGGAAGCCAATGAAAACTGTGAGGAAATCCACGGGGCCGAGCGCGGTTGAATGGGAGGTTTGGCGGTGGCGCCTGGCTACCATTTGACGCACTGTCCAGCGCATCACTAGCATCCATCGCGTCGGGAACAATCGACCTGCGAGTCTGCAATGAAGAACCTTCGGGTTCGAGAGTTGCAGCAGGCGGAGAGCAATGACAAGCACTCCCAACCTTTTCTGCCTCGAAGCCAACGCTTCCTTCGGCCTGTCCCTCGAAGCCCCCGAGCTCCCGCCCGGGGGCTTCGTTGCATATGGGCCACGCCAGTACGTGGGCCACGCAAAAAAAAAGGTTCATCGTGGAATACCGGGGAACGCGGCGCGGATCTTCAGGAAGAAATACTCCTGATCCCGGTAGCCATAGGCCCGGCGTTTGATGACCTTGATGGTGTTGTTGATGCCCTCGACGATGCTGGTATTGAGGGGATGCCGGCATCGGGAAACTATCCCGTGCAGGTAGACCGAGATCCGCTGTGCAAAGAGCGCCAGCGCGGCGATCCCGCTGCGCTGGGCCTGTTCAAGCCAATTATCCCAGGCTTGCCGGGCCCAGCCCGGACGTCGGTAGAACCACAACCGCTTTAGCTCGTCGCGCATGAGATAGGCCGTGAGCAG
>NZ_JZRB01000005.1 GCF_000964085.1 Luteibacter yeojuensis | reverse complement strand
CGCTCCCACAGGGGATGTAGCTCCCACCGCCCCCAACTGGCGCTAAAATAACCAACCTGGCCCTTCGCCCCCTCCTTTCCCATGCTGCATAAAGAAACCTACGACGTGATCGTGGTCGGTGGCGGCCACGCCGGTACCGAGGCTGCGCTTGCCGCGGCCCGCGTTGGCGCGCGCACGCTGCTGCTCAGCCACAACATCGAGACGATCGGCCAGATGAGCTGCAACCCGGCCATCGGCGGCATCGGCAAGGGCCACCTGGTGAAGGAGATCGATGCGCTCGGTGGCGCCATGGGCCGTGCGGCCGACCTGGCCGGCATCCAGTGGCGCACGCTCAACGCCTCGAAGGGCCCGGCCGTGCGCGCCACGCGCTGCCAGGCCGATCGCGCGCTGTACAAGGCCGCCATCCGCCACATCGTCGAGACCCAGCCCAACCTGCGGCTGTTCCAGCAAGCCGTGGACGACCTGCTGCTGGAGAACGGCCGCGTCATTGGCGTGCGCACGCAGATGGGCCTGGATTTCCACGCACCGGCCGTCGTGCTTACCGCCGGCACCTTCCTCGCTGGCAAAATCCACATCGGCCCCGCGCAGTACGCCGGTGGCCGCGCGGGCGACCCGCCCGCCTCCACGCTTGCCGCGAAGCTACGCGAGCTGCCCGTGGCGGCCGACCGCCTGAAGACCGGTACGCCACCGCGCATCGACAGCCGCAGCATCGATTTCAGCCAGCTCGAGGAGCAACCGGGCGATAACCCGATGCCGCACTTCTCGTTCATGGGCTCGGCCGCGGACCACCCGCGCCAGGTCAGCTGCTGGATCACCCACACCACCGAGGCCACGCACGAGCTCATCCGTGGCTCGCTCGATCGCTCCCCGCTTTACAGCGGCCAGATCGAGGGCGTGGGCCCACGCTACTGCCCGTCGATCGAAGACAAGGTGGTGCTCTTCGCCGACAAGCTCTCGCACCAGATCTTCGTCGAGCCCGAGGGCCTCGACACCTTCGAGATCTACCCCAACGGCATCTCCACCTCGCTGCCGTTCGACGTGCAGTACGCGCTGGTGCGTTCCATCCCGGGTTTCGAGAACGCGCACATCACGCGCCCCGGCTACGCCATCGAGTACGACTACTTCGACCCGCGCGGCCTGCAGCCATGGCTGGAAACCAAAGGCATCCCGGGCCTGTATTTCGCCGGCCAGATCAACGGCACCACCGGCTACGAAGAGGCCGGCGCGCAGGGCCTCATCGCCGGCATGAACGCCGCGCTGGCAACTCGTGGCGAGGCGCCGTGGTACCCGCGCCGCGACGAGGCCTACGTGGGCGTCCTCATCGACGACCTCACCACCAACGGCACCATCGAGCCGTACCGCATGTTCACCTCGCGCGCGGAATACCGCCTGCACCTGCGCGAGGACAACGCCGACCTGCGCCTCACGCCCGAGGGCTTCAAGCGTGGCGTGGTGCCCGAGGCACGCTTCGCCCGGCTCGAAGCCAAGCGCGAGGCCACCGAGCGGGAGACCGCACGCCTGCGCGGGTTGTGGGCCGCGCCCACCAACGCGCTGGGCGCGGCCGTGGAACGCTCGCTTGGCATCGCCGTCAGCCGCGAGACGCACGCGCTCGACCTGCTGCGCCGCCCGGAGCTGGGCTACGCGGCGCTGATGGCCGTGCCGGAGCTCGGCCCCGCGATCGACGACGCCGAAGTGGCCACCCAGGTCGAAGTGCAGGCCAAGTACAGCGGCTACCTCGAGCGCCAGCGCGACGAGATCGCGCGCCAGCGCCGCCACGAGGCCACGGCCATCCCGGGCGATTTCGACTACGACCGGGTACGCGGGCTTTCCGCCGAGGTGCTGCTCAAGCTGAAGCGCTCGCTGCCCGCCACCATCGGCCAGGCATCGCGCATCAGCGGCGTCACGCCGGCCGCCATTTCGCTGCTGCTGGTGCACCTGAAGCGGCGCGCGGCCTGACCTTCGGCCCTCGGCGGGCCGCGCGGGCATCTGGCATCATCCGTGGCAGTTAGCGAATAAACGGATGACACCCCATGCAAGTCTGGATTGGACGCAACGGCGAGCGCTTCGGCCCGTATTCGGACGACGAGGTGCGCCAGTGGCTGCGCGACGGCTCCACCCGCCCCGAGGAACTGGGCTGGTACGAAGGCATGACCGACTGGCGGCCGCTGGGTGAGCTGTTCCCCGACGACCGCGCCGCCCCGGGCACGGCCACCCCGCCGCCCCCGCCGCCGCGCGCGGAGCAGCCGTTCATGGGCATCACCGAGGATGCGGTGGCACCGGAATACGCCGGCTTCTGGCTGCGCTTCGGGGCCTGGGTGATCGACTACATCATCATCACCATCCCGGCCACGTTCATCGCCATGGCCATGGGCTTCCAGCACGCCATCACTGCCCTGTTCCGCGACATCGAGACCAACCAGGCCGCGGCCATGACGGCCTACATCGAGGCCGTGCGCCCGGTCACCTACGTGGTGCTGCTGCTTGGCTTCGCCTACTACGTGTTCTTCGAGGCCTCGAAGTGGCAGGCCACGCCGGGCAAGCTGGCGGTGGGTATCCGGGTCACCGATACCGCCGGCCAGCGCCTCACGGTGGGCCGCGCGGCGGGGCGCAACCTCATCCGCCTGGCCAACGCGGTGCCGGGCATCGGCGGTTTCCTGCCCATGGTGTTCTATGTCACCGCCGCGTTCTCCCAGCGCAAGCAGGGCATCCACGACATGCTGGCCAGCACCTACGTGCTGACGGGGCGCGCCGACAGCCGTGTAGTCGCTACCCCACGCAGTGGCGGGGGAAGCACCTTCGACGCCTGACGCCAACGGCTGACCCCGGCCAGGGGCCGGCCCCGCGTTCCTGCTTGCTATCATCGGCGGCCTAGCAACGCGCAGGAAAGACATGCTCAGCATCGAACAACGTATCGCCCAGGACATCGCCGCCAAGCCCGACCAGGTGCGCGCGGCGGTGGACCTCCTCGACGGCGGCGCCACCGTGCCGTTCATCGCCCGCTACCGCAAGGAAGTCACCGGCGGCCTCGACGACACCCAGCTCCGCCTGCTCGAAGAGCGCCTGCGCTACCTGCGCGAGCTGGAGGACCGCCGCGCGGCCATCGTCGAGAGCATCAACGAGCAGGGCAAGATGACCGACGCCCTGAAGGCCGACATCCTCAGCGCCGACACCAAGGCGCGCCTCGAGGACCTCTACCTGCCGTACAAGCCCAAGCGCCGCACCAAGGCCCAGATCGCCCGCGAGGCCGGCCTGGAGCCGCTCGCCACCGGCCTGCGCGACGACCCCTCGCTGGCGCCGGAAGCCTTCGCCGCCGGCTTTGTCGATGCGGAGAAGGGCGTGGCCGACACCAAGGCCGCCCTCGACGGCGCCCGCGCCATCCTCATGGAAACCATCGCCGAAGACGCCGCCCTGGTGGGCGAGCTCCGCGACTGGCTGTGGGAAAAGGGCCAGATCCGCGCCGTCGTCGTGGCGGGCAAGGAAAACGAAGGCGCCAAGTTCCGCGACTACTTCGACCACACCGAAGCCGTGGCCAAGATCCCGTCGCACCGCCTGCTCGCGCTCATGCGCGCCCGCAACGAGGGCGTCCTGGAGATCGACCTGAACCCGGCGCTCGATGCCGACCAGGGCCATGCCGAGGGCGAAGGCCGCGTGGCGGCACGCGCCGGCATCCACGACCGCGGCCGCCCGGCCGATGCGTGGCTGCGCGAAACGGTGCGCCTCACCTGGCGCGTAAAGCTGCACCTGCACCTCACGCTCGACCTCTTCGGCCGCGTGCGCGAGGGCGCGGAAGACGAGGCCATCCGCGTATTTGGCGAGAACCTGAAGGACCTGCTCCTGGCCGCCCCGGCCGGCAGCAAGACCGTGATGGGCCTCGACCCGGGCATCCGCACCGGCTGCAAGCTCGCCATCGTCGACGCCACGGGCAAGCTGCTGGCCTACGACACCATCTACCCGCACGAACCGCGCAACCAGTGGGACCAGTCCATGGCCCGCATCGCGCAGCTCAGCAAGCAGCATGGCGTGGACCTCATCGCCATCGGCAACGGCACCGCCTCGCGCGAGACCGACAAGCTGGTGGGCGATGTGATGCGCAAGGCACCCGACCTCAACCTGTCGAAGGTGGTGGTGAGCGAAGCCGGCGCGTCGGTTTATTCGGCCTCCGAGCTCGCCTCGAAGGAATTCCCCGAGCTCGACGTCTCCATCCGTGGCGCCGTCTCCATCGCGCGCCGCCTGCAGGATCCCCTCGCCGAGCTGGTGAAGATCGAGCCCAAGGCCATCGGCGTGGGCCAGTACCAGCACGACGTGAACCAGGTGAAGCTGGCCCGCGCGCTCGATGCACGCGTCGAGGATTGCGTGAACGCCGTGGGCGTGGACGTGAACACCGCCTCGGCACCGCTGCTGGCCCGCGTGGCCGGCCTGTCGTCCAGCGTGGCCGAGAACGTGGTGAAGCACCGCGACGCCAACGGCCCGTTCGGCAGCCGCAAGGATCTGCTCAAGGTGCCCCGCCTCGGCGACAAGGCATTCGAGCAGTGTGCCGGCTTCCTGCGCATCAGCGGCGGCACCAACCCGCTCGATGCCAGCTCGGTGCACCCCGAGGCCTATCCCGTGGTTGAGCGCATCCTCAAGCAGTGCGGTCGCGAGGTGAAGGCCGTCATCGGCGATACATCGTTCCTGCGCGGCCTGAAGGCCGAGGCGTTCACCGACGAGCAGTTCGGCGTGCCTACCGTGCGCGACATCCTCAAGGAACTGGAGAAGCCGGGCCGCGACCCGCGCCCCGAGTTCGTCGCGCCGAGCTTCGCCGAGGGCGTGGAAGACCTGAAGGACCTGAAGGTGGGCATGGTGCTCGAAGGCCGCGTCACCAACGTGGCGGCCTTCGGCGCGTTTGTCGACATCGGCGTGCACCAGGACGGCCTGGTCCACGTCTCGGCGCTGTCGCACACGTTCGTCAAGGATCCGCGCGACGCCGTGAAAGCCGGCGACATCGTCAAGGTGAAGGTGATGGAGGTGGACCTGCCGCGCAAGCGCATCGCCCTCACCATGCGCCTCGACGACGTGCCGGGCGAAGCCCGTACCGGCCGCCCGGGTGGCGCGCGCGACGACGCCCCTGGCGGCGGCAATCGCCGCGGCGGCCAGGGCGGTGGCGGCCGCCCGCAGCCGCAGGCGCCGAAGGCCGCCCCGGCACCGGCGAACAGCGCGTTCGCCGACGCGCTTACGAAGGCTCTCAAGCGCTGACCCCACCACACCGGTAGCAGCCCTGAAGAAGCTCCTGTGGGAGCCAGCTTGCTGGCGATGTGCTTGCCGCAGGCCCCATCGCCAGCAAGCTGGCTCCCACAGGGCATCCACATGCGCTACCGCCACGGGGCATCGCCCACGGGGTGGGCTCCTACATGGATTGACTGCGGCGGCGCAGCATGCGCCGCCGTATGGCTTCGGCTACCGTAACGTTTCTCTAACGCCCCACACACGGAGTGATTAAAAAATGCGTATCCGCTCTCTTGCCGGCGCCATCGGTGCCGCCCTTCTGTTCAGTGCCGGGGCGCACGCCGACGGGTTCCAGCAGGTCGTATCGTTCGGCGACAGCCTGAGCGATAACGGCAACGTCGCCCTCCTTTCCGGTTCGCCCGTCGTCACCCGCTTCACCACCAACCCGGGCACCGTCGCGGTCGAGAACATCGCGAAGTACTTCAACCTCGAGCTCACCCCGTCGCTCCAGGGCGGCACGGATTACGCCTTCGGTGGCGCGCGCGCCGCCATCGCCAACCCGGTGCCGGCCACCTCGGCGCAGATCCAGCAGTACCTCACCGCGAACGGCGGCAAGGCCAACCCGAACACGCTGTACACCATGTGGATCGGCGCCAACGATATCCTCGCCGCCACCGCCAACCCGGCCACGGCCCAGGTGGTGGTCGGCACCGCCGCGCAGAACGAAGTGGGCCAGATCAAGGCCCTGCAGGCCGCCGGCGCCAAGACCATCGTCGTCTTCAACCTGCCCGACATCGGCAAGACCCCGGCCGCCCAGTCGCAAGGCGCCGCGGCCGCCGCTGGCGTCACCCAGCTGGCCCAGCTCTACAACGGCATCCTTTCCGGCGGCCTGGCCTCGTCGAACAAGGGCATCGTGCCCATCGACACCTACACGCTGCTCAACGAAGTCATCGCCAACCCGGGCGCGTATGGCTTCACCAACGTCAAGGTCCCGGCCTGCACCACGGCCAGCTCCATCACCTGTTCGCCCGCCACGCTGCGCGACCCCAACGCCGCGCAGACCTGGCTGTTCGCCGACGGCATCCACCCCACCACCGCGGCCCACGCCCTGCTCGGCCAGTACGCCATCTCGGTCATCGAGGCGCCGCGGCAGATCTCGTTGCTCGGCGAAGCGGGCCTCGCCTCCGATGCTGCGCACCAGCGCGCGCTGCGTAACGAAATGCTCGCCGACAACTTCGGCGCGGAATCGCGTGTGTTCGCGTCGGTCGACTACGGCCAGCTGAAGTACAAGGACACCGACAACTCGCCGAAGACCGACAGCGATAACGTCACGCTCACCGTGGGTGCCGATGCACGCATCAACGACAACTTCAGCGCCGGCGTGGCCCTTGGCCTCACCCAGGCCAACGCCGACTTCAAGGGCGGTGGCGGCTACAAGATGCAGGACATCGCCGGCACCGGCTATGCCTTCTACCACCAGGGTGGTGGCTACGTCGGTGCGTTCGCCACCTTCGGCCAGCTGAGCTTCACCGATATCGACCGCCACATCGACCTCGGCACCGCGCAGCGCACCGAAACCGGCAAGACCGATGGCTCGCATGTCGGCGGCGGCCTCACCGGCGGCTTCTGGTTCGGTAGCGATACGCTGAAGACCGGCCCGTTCGCCACGGTGGAATTCGAGCAGCTGCGCGTGTTCGGCTACGACGAGCGCAACAACACCAGCACCTCGATGACCTTCGGCAAGCAGATCCGCAACGCGCGCATCGAGACCCTCGGCTGGCGCCTGCAGGGCGCATGGGCGGCGGGCAGCACCACGGTGCACCCGTTCGTCGAAGTGGCCTACAACCACGATGGCCGCGCGGAAGACCGCTACGTCACCGCCGGCCTCACCAACATGAGCGGCAAGTTCCAACTGCAGGGCTTCACGCCGGACAAGACCTGGGCCACGGCCGACGTGGGCGTCTCCGCCGACTTCAGCCAGCGCTGGAGCGGCTGGGCCAGCTACAGCGGCCGTTTCAGCGACGATACGCAGCGCCTCAACAGCCTGAACCTCGGGCTGAAGATGGCCTTCTAAAGGGCCAGCTACCGCAAATAAAAAAACGCCGGCTTTCGCCGGCGTTTTTTTTGCACTACTTGGCAGGGCGAGGCTTACTTCTTGCCGCCAGCCTTCGAGTACATGGCTTCGGCCTGGCTCTTCAGGTTGTTGGCGTCGGCGTCGCTCAGGTCTTCGACCTTGCTGCCCGCCTGGTTCTGCTTCAGCACCAGCTCGCCGGCATCGTTCCAGCCCGCGCGCTGCGTGGAGGTGGGCTTGCCATCCTTGCTCGGCTTCTTCTCCTGCACGATGACCCACGGCTTGCCATTCTTGTAGGCGTAGTTCGTGGAGGTAAAGCCCTTGTCGCCGTAATCGACCAGCTCGATGATGAACTGGACATCGTTGCCCTTCTTGAAGATCTGCCAGCCGCGCGATTCACCTTCCTTCAGCGCGGTGCCCTGGGTCATCTTCATGCCGCCAATGTTCTTCTTGACGCTTTCGTAGCCGGCCAGCTCCTTCTCGCCCGGGGTGGCTTCACCCACGAGCTGGATGTTGGCGACGTTCTTGGCGCCCTTGGTCAGCACCGGCGCCTTGAGCGGCGCGGTGTAGTGGCGGTCGCCGTCCTGCAGCGAGGCCTCGACGATGTACATGTCGTTCGGGTTCACGTCCGACTGGTTGAAGTCGAGCTGGAACTGCTGCGGCAGCGTGACCGGCGCGAACGACTTGGTGGCGAGCGGCTGGGCACCCTCGGCCGTGACGTCGAGCAGCTTCAGCTCGAGCTTGGCATCCGGCGAGAGCTGGGCGCCGGCATCACGCAGGGTGACGGTACCCGTGACGTTGTTGGCGGGAGCGGCGTTCTCGCCACCAGCGGCGGCCTGCTGGCCGTTGTTGTCCGAACCACCACCACAGCCGGCAAGGGCCAGGGCGGATACGGATGCGAGCGACAAGAGAATCCTGCGCATGGTCGAGCCTCATGTGAAACGGAAAGTGGTCGGGGTCGCGGAAGATACGCAAGCGCATGGCCCGCAAGGACTTCCGGGGGGAACCATGGAGCATACCGGCAAAAACGGCCGTGGAAAAGTCAAGCGGGCGTAGAAACTGGCGACCGGATTCGTGCGCCGCGTCGCAGATTGCCCGGGTATGCCGCCAAAAAGTTTAAATGACTGATTCGGCATAAAAAAAACGCCGCCCCGAGGGGCGGCGTTTTTTGTTTCTCAAGCAACCTTCGACGATTAGAAGTCGTAGGTGGCCGTTAGGCGAGCGTAGCGCGGAGTCTGGAAGTAGATACCCGCGTTGTACGTGTTCGACACGGTGAAGCGGTCGTCTTCGTACGTCGCGTCGGTCGACAGCGGCTTCTGCTCGTTGGTGACGTTGAACACCTGCACGCCGAAGGCGAGCTTGTGGTCAGCGAAGGCGGGACGGTACTCGACGGCGAGGTCGAGCTGCTTGACCCACGGCTGGCGCTGGTCGCCCGGGGCGTACAGCGAACCGGCGCACGAGTGGTACGAGGAGCCGTAATCGATCGGATCGTCTTCACCCGGGCCGAAGTAGCCAAGGCAGGACTTCGGCGCACCCGAGGTGAGGCGGATGCTACCCGAGAACATCCACTCCGGGGTCAGCTGGTAGTAACCGTAAGCCTTGAACTGGTGCTTGCGGTCGTTGGCCAGCAGGCCGTTGCTGTGGACCATGAGTTCGGCGGCGTCCCAATCCTGGGTCTTCGACACGTCGTTCTGGCCGATATCCGACTTGACCTGACCTTCCGTGTTGCCGTAGCTCTTCGAGAAGGTGTAGTCGACGTGGGCAAACCACTTGCCATCGAACGGATGCTCGAGATAGAGGTCCATAGCGTAGTACTTACGCTTGGCACCCTGGCTGAAGCCCCAGTCTTCGCGGCTCATCTTCACTTCGGTGCGGCCGTTGCCGTCCACGTTGGCGAAGCTGAACGTGTTGCTCTTGCCGGGGTTGAAGATGACGCAGCCCGGGACATCGACGGAATCGGGGTCGATACCCTGCGACGCCAGCTTGTCGCCGACCTTGCCCGGATCGCACACGTCATCGATGGCAGCCTGCAGGCGGCGCACCGTGAACTTGGCGCCGGTGACCCAGTCGGAGCCCAGGGTCTTGTCGAAGCCGAGGATGGCCTCGTCCTGGTACTGCGAATCGAGGTCGCGCGCGGTGACCGACTTGGCGTCGTTGATCTGGCCGTACTCACCGTTGCTGGACACCGGGCCCGGGCCGAGCGCGGCGAGGCCCGTCGGGGTGCCGTTCTCGGTGATGCCGGTGTAGGTGAAGTATTCGCGGGTGAAGGTCGACGACGACGCGCCACGGATGGCCACGCTGTTCGGCAGCGCGAGGTAGTAGCGGCCGAGGCTGCCGAAGACCTTGAAGCTGGAATCGCCGAAGACGTCCCACGCGGTGTTCAGGCGCGGCGCCCACTGGTTGCCCGAGTTGACGTAGCTGGAACCGGCGTTGTTGAAGTTCTTGAAGCGGTCGTTGCGGACACCCAGGCTGATGAACAGCTTGTCGTTGACCTGCCACTTGTCTTCGATGAAGTAAGCCTTCTGGTCCACCGACATGCTGGTGGTGGTCTGGAAGATGTACTTCTGCACGTAGTAGCCGCGGCCACCCGGTGCGCCAACGCCCAGATTCGTCGAGATCGGCGTGGTGATCGCGTCACCCGTGGCGTGGCTGTAGATCCAGAGGTAACCCGGGCCCGTGGTGGCGGCGCCTTCGTTGTGGCCGCTGAACTTCATGTTGTCCATGCCGCCGGTGAGGCGGTGGTCGCCCACCTGCCATTCGAGGTCGGCGCGCAGGCCGTGGGTCTTGCTGTTGGCGTCCGGCGCGTTCTGCTGCGTGGTCACCGTGTTGCCGGCGCGGAAGTCGTCGCCGACGATCAGCGGATCCTGGTTGGTGCGGCCGGAGATGTAAGCATCGCCGCCGTTGCCCGGGTTGCGCAGGATGTCGTCGGTGCGGCTCCTGCCGTACGTGGCCGAGAACGTCAGGTCATCGGTGATGTAGCTGGTGTACTTCGCGATGGCGTACTTGCTGGCGATCTTCGTGGTGTCCGCAAAGGAACCGTTGAAGCCACCGTGCGTACGGGTGTCGTAGTCATAGTCGTACAGCTTGCCGCTTTCCTCGTCGACCGAGCGGATGCCGGTCAGTTCGAGGATGTTGCTGTCGTTGATGTTCCAATCCAGCTTGGCGTAGTACTTCGGCAGGTTGTACTCGTAGTGGTTGGTCGCCGGCACCGTCGTGACGGTGTTGGTCGACGTGCCCTCGGACTTCTCCGTCTCGGCCGCCACGAACATGTACAGCTTGTCCTTGATCAGCGGGCCGCCGGCGTAGCCGCTAACGGTGCGGGTCCACTGCGTGTCGCCTTCGCGGCTACGGTAGAGCGTGCCCGGGAGGTCGGTATTGCTGTACGAGTAGCCAGCCGGCAGGTCGCCGCTGGGGAAGTACTGGTTGCCGCGCGAGGCGCGGGCGAACTTCGGCTCCCACAGCATCTGCGCACCGAAGTGCCACTCGTTGGTGCCACGCTTGCCGACCTGCGAGATAACACCACCATCGGAGCGGCCGTACATGGCGCTGTAGCCGCCCGTGAAGACTTCCTGCTGGTCGATGGCGCCGTACGGCAAGCTGACGCCGCCGAGGTTACGCAGCGGATCGGACGTGTTGAAACCGTTGATGTAGTACGCGTTCTCGGTGACGCCCGCGCCGCCGAAGGACACGGTGCGGCCAAAGGCGCCGTTGCCGGTGACGGCACCCGGGGCGAGCAGCGCGATGGCTTCGGCGTTGCGGCCGAGCGGCAGGCGCGCCAGCTGTTCCGAGGTGACAACGGTGCGCGAGTCAGCCGACGAGACGTCGATGGGCGGCAGCGAGTTGGCCGTGACCGTGACCTGGTCAAGGGCCTGCGCATTGGTGGCCGTGGCGACGCCGCCGAACGAGACTTCGGAGCCCTGGCCCACGGTGAGGCTCACGTTCTTGCGCGTGTCGACCACCGAGCCGTTCTGCACGATGTTGACGGTGTAGCTGCCCAGCGGCAGGTTACCGATGCGGTAACGGCCATCCTGGCCGACCGGAACCTCACGGCTGACGCCGTTGGAGCCAGCCACCTGGATGGTGGCGCCAGGCGTGGCCTGGCCGAAGATCGAGCCCGTGGTGGCCTGGGCGAGGACGGCGCCGGTGCCGCCCATGCCGATGGCCAGCGCGAGGGCAAGCGCGGAGTGACGCAGGACGGACGCCTGGCGGGTACGACGAGAACTCATGTGCAAATCTCCCCAGATCGGCCCATTGGGCCTGAAAGCAAACAAATCCGACCAAGGGCCGGAAAATAAAGGGCGGCCTTGGGGTGCATGATCGTGGGGTTTGCTTACCGGTACCGCCAACTCCTCCCAGAGTGGTGGCGCCTCCCCCTTGAGACCTGCTCCCGACAAGTCCGACGACGGGTTCGGGGAAGGTGCGCCGCACGCGCGGGGCGCCACCCGGAACTCGTCGAAGCCGAATCTAGGCGTAGCCCGGCGCCCCTGTCAACAAATTATTTACACCCATATATCAGTTGCCAAACTTGTGCACGGCGGCGTGGCGACGACCATATGGCATCAAAATATTACGATTTTCAGCTACTTATAAAAAAATAGCCCCGGCACGGGCCGGGGCAACCTGGGGAGTGCATCCTTCGGCGTGGCCGTCACCGGAGGGAGCCGGGCGGCCACTTGTTGTAGTACGTGGCGGGTTTAGAGCGAGAAGTCGTAGCGGACAGTGAAGCGCGCGCTACGCGGCACCGAGAAACTCAACGGACGTCCATACGTCGGGCTCAGCGTGCCATCGGCGGTCTGGTAGGTTTCGTCGATGTTCTGCTCGCGCTGCTGGTTGAACACGTTGAACACGTCGACCTTCAGCGACAGGTTGT
This sequence comes from Luteibacter yeojuensis, assembly GCF_000964085.1. Taxonomy (GTDB): domain Bacteria; phylum Pseudomonadota; class Gammaproteobacteria; order Xanthomonadales; family Rhodanobacteraceae; genus Luteibacter; species Luteibacter yeojuensis_A. Next base: position 15,738 of record NZ_JZRB01000005.1, on the reverse strand, counting down.
TGTCGAAGAACGCCGGGCGGTATTCCGCGTTCAGCGCCAGCTGGTACGTCCACGGCAGGCGGCCACGCGAACCACGCGGGGCTTCGCCATCGCAGTAGAAGTACGACGAGCCGTACTGGTACACGTCCGGGTCGCGCACGCCCAGGCAGTTCTTCGGGCGGCCCGAGAGCGCCGACAGGTTCGCACCAAACAACCACTCAGGCGTCGCCTGCCAGAAACCGTACGCCTTGAACTGGTGGCGACGATCGCTGGGCAGCGGGCCGTTGGAACCGATCATCAGTTCGGGGAAATCCCAATCCTGCGTCACCGACGGATCGAGCTGGCCGATATCGGATTTCAGCAGGCCCTCGGAGTTACCGTAGCTGTGCGACCACACGTACTCGGCACGGCCATAGAACTGGTTGTTGAACTGGTGTTCGACGTACATGTTCAACGCGAGGTACTTGCGTTTCAGATCCGGGAAGCCCAGGTCCTTCTTGGTGAGGTTGATGTCCTCGTACACGCCATCGTTGTTGAGGTCGATGGTGAAGCGGTTGCCCTTGCCCGGGTTGAACAGCAGGCAGCCCGGGATGGCGGCGTCGGGGCTGATCTCGACGCCGTTCTTCTCGGCCCACGCCTCGATCGGGCGCGTATCGCACATGTCGTCAATGATGCTCTTCAGCTTGCGGTACGTGGCCTTCGCGCCCACGGTCCAGTCGCTGCCGAGCTGCTTGTCGAAGCCGAGGATGTATTCATCCTGGTAGTACGCGCTGAGGTTCTTGGCCGAGAGCGTCTTCGGATCGGGCGCGGTGCCATCGGCGCCGTTGGCGTAGTGGATGTCGGAGATGGGCGTCGGGTTCACCGGCGCGTTGGTGGTCGGGTCCACGCCCGTGTAGGTGAAGTACTGGCGCTCGAACAGCTGCGGGCCGGCGCCGCGGATGGCCACGTTTGACGGGATGGCGAGGTGGTAGCGGCCGGCGTTGGCGTAGACCTTGAGCGTGCTGTCGCCGAACACATCCCACGTGATGCCCAGGCGAGGGGCGAGCTGGTGGCGCTGCTTCACGAACACCTGGCCATCGGTGTTGAAGTTCTTGAACTGTTCGTTGCGCAGGCCGATGTAGGCCAGCCAGTTCTGCGTGATCTGCCAGTGGTCTTCGATGAACTGCGCTTCCTGCTCCACCTTGACGTTACCGGCGGCGCGGAAGATCTGCCGGCGCGCGATCTCGGTGGCACCCGGCGGGATGGCCAGTTCGGGGAAGCCCGAGATGGTGCCCGATGCCGGCGGGTTGCTGTACGTCCACAAGGCGCCGCCCTGCACGGCAAGGCCGCCGTAGGATTCGGCCGTCTGGTTATCGATACCCGCGCGCAGGTCGTGGTCGCCCAGCGTGTACTGGATATCGAAGCGGTAGTTCTTGACCTTGTCCTGTGCACCCGGGGCGATGAGGTTGCCCTGCACCGGGGCGCAGCTGACGCGCTTGAGCGCGGCCGGCACGTTGCGGTTATCGACGATGTTCGGGCAGGTGACGCCCGCGGCACCGGAGACGTCGTCGACGTGCTTGGTGAGGCTGTGGCCGTACAGTGCGTCGATGGTGAGCGAGTCGGTGATGTAACCGGTGTACTTACCGATGTACGTGATGCCGCCCGGCGTGGAGTTCGCCGTGCCGATGTTCTTCTGGTGCTCGGAGCCCAGCAGGCGCGTGCGCGAGTTCGTCGCGTAGTTATACGAGTAGATCTTCGTATCGTTGAGGTTCGTGTCGCCGATGCCGGTCAACTCGAGGATGTTGCTGTCGGTGATGTTCCAGTCGACCTTGGCCACCCAGTGGTTGGCCTTGAGCGGGCCATCGAACGCCGTCTGGGTCAGCACGTTGGTGACGCCCTCGGACTTGTCCTGGCGCACCACGTCGGCAGCGGCGTACACGAACAGCTTGTCCTTGATCAGCGGGCCGCTGAAGTACAGGCCGTAGAGCAGGTCGGTGGTCTTGTTGCCCTCGCGGTACTGGTAGATGGTGCCGTCGGTGACGCTACCGGAGGTGCGCGGGTAATAGATGTTGCGCGGGTTCGCTTTCAGCGAGCGCGGGGCCCACTGCACCTGCGCACCGGCCTTCCAGGTGTTGCCGCCGCGCTTGGTGGTGAGGTTGACCACGCCGCCGGTGGAGCGGCCGTATTCGGCGCCGTAGCCGCCGGTGAGGATCTGCTGCTGGTCGATGGCATCGAACGGCAGGGTGGCGAAGCCCAGGCCGGTCAGCGGGTTGGTGACCGCGAAACCGTTGATGTAGTACTGGTTCTCGGCAGCGGACGCGCCACCGAACGAGATGACGCCGCCGTAGCGCGAGTCACCGGAAACGACGCCCGGCGCCAGCAGCGCGGCGGCGTTGACGTTGGACGCGACCGGGATGCGCTGCAGCTGTTCGGCGGTAAGCACGGTACGCGAGTCGACCGACGACACGTCGATGGCCGGCAGCGCGGTGCCCACGACCTGCACGCCCTCGAGGCTGGTGGCATTGGCCGAGGTGGCTGCCACGGCAACGAACGAGACATCGGTACCCGTACCGATGTTCACCTGCGCATCGCGGGACTCGACGGTGGTGCCGTTGCGCTCGAGCGTCACCTTGTACTTGCCGACGGGCAGCGAGGTGGCGCGGTAGCGGCCATCGGCCGGCAGCGGCACGTCGCGGGTAAGGCCCGTATCCTGGTTGACGATGTGCACGACCGCCCCGTCGGCGTTATCGGCGTGGCCGAAGATGACGCCGGATGCGTTGGACTGCGCGTACACACCACCCGCGGCCAGGCTAGCGCCCAGTGCCACGGCGAGGGCGGTCCGGCGGTGCTGCCGGAAACCGTACTTCTGAACCTTCATGGATGTCTCCCCAAAGATGGAATGGGCACCCCCTCGGGTGCCCGCAATAAAACGGGCGCACTTCACCGCCCGGCCCTGGCAAGGGCCGGTGTTTGCTGGCTTTTTTCTAAGGCGGCGGATACAGCGAACCGCGGCGCGACCCGAAAGGCCGGCCTGCAACTGCGCTGCGAATTCCCCCGTTTTCCCCTGGGCGGCATACCCCCGTTAACGATGCCGCACGGCTCTTGTATATCGCAGGAAAATACGATTCAGCAACGGAGAAAAAACTCAAATTTCACCTGATATCGCAATTACTTACGCGACAACATCCGTAGGCCAAAAGCCACTTTCTACGCAAAATCAGTGGCATGTGCCTTCTCTTCCGCTCGGAGCTGCCTCAGGCCTGTCTTCACGCCTACGAAACATTCCTAGTTGGCGTACGTTCTTGCGACATAAAAAAAGCCCCGGCGCGAGGCCGGGGCTATCCAGGGAGTACATCGTCAAGTCGTGGCCGTCACGGTTGGGAGCCCGGCGGCCACTTTGTCGTGGTCGATCAGCCCATGGCGGGCTTAGAAGTCGTAACGGGCGGTCAGGCGGACGGTGCGCGGATCCTGGAAGCTGATCGGGCGGCCGTACGAGTTGATGACGCCGGCGTCGTAGGTCGACTCGTGGGTTTCGTTGATGCTCTGCACCTTCTGGCTGTTGAGGACGTTCAGCACATCGACCTGGAACAACAGCTTGTTGTCCGCGAACGCCGGGCGGTAGCCCACGTTCAGGTCGAGGCGGTAGGTCCACGGCAGGCGGCCCTGCGAACCGCGCGGCGTGCGCACCGTGTTGGCACCGGTGACGCCCTGGCCGCTGAAGTCGCAGTAGAAGAACGACGAGTTGTAACCCGAGGCATAGTCGTTCGAATCCGGGTACAGGCCGATGCAGTTCTTCGGGCGGCCCGAGGCCACGGTGGTGGTGGCGCCGAACGACCATTCCGGGGTCAGCTGGTAGTAGCCGTACGCCTTGAGGTAGTGGCGGCGATCGTTCGGCAGGTTGCCGTTGGTGTTCTCCATGATCTCCGGGTAATCCCACGACTGCGTCGCGGACACATCGGACTGGCCGATGTCGGAGAGCACGGGGCCTTCGGTGTTGCCGAAGCTGTGCGACAGCGTGTAATCCACGCGGCCGAACCACTTGCCGTCGAACGGATGCTCCATGAACAGGTCGAGTGCCAGGTACTTACGCTCGGGCTTCGGGTAGCCCAGGTCCTTCGCGCTCAGGTGCACCTGCTCCGGGGTGCCGTCGCCATCGACGTCCCAGCTCCACGTACCGCCGCGGCCCGGGTTGAACAGGGCGCACGTGAACAGGAAGTTGAACTCCTTGCCGTTGCGCTCGGCCCAGTCGGCGATCGGGCGGTCGTCGCAGAAGTCGTCGATGATGTTGCGCAGGCGGCGGTAGGTCACCTTCGCACCCCAGTCGAACGCCGGCGTCAGCTGGTGCTGCATGCCGAGGATGTACTCATCCTGGAACTGCGGCTTCAGCGTTTCCGACGCCACGCCCTTCGGATCCTTCGGCTGGCCCAGCTCGTTGTTCGTCGAGTAAGGGGCGCCGAGCGAGGTCAGGCCCGTGGGCGCGCCGTTGGCCGGGTTGATGCCGGTGTAGGTGAAGTACTGGTTGGTGTAGAGCGACGCCGAAGCGCCGCGGATGGCGACGTTGTTCGGCAGCGGCTGGTGGTAGCGGCCGGCGTTGGCATACACCTTCAGCGACGAATCGCCGTAGACGTCCCACGACGCGCCGAGGCGCGGTGCCAGCTGGTGGCGCTGCTTGACGTAGGCCTCGCCGTCGCCGTTGTAGTTCGAGAACTGCTCGTTACGCAGGCCGAGGGAGACCATCACGTTATCGGTCGCCTGCCAGTTGTCTTCGATGTACTGCGCGGCCTGCTTCACCTGCACCGACGCGAACGTGTTGAACACGCGGCGGCGCACGTAGTAGCCCTGCGTGCCGTAGCCACCGCCCGACGCGGGCGCGGCCTGGCCGTACACGGTGCTGATCGGGCTGTTGGGGCGCGACGAGCGGCCGTACAGCCAGTATTCGCCACCGGCGTAGCCGTTGCTGCCCGAGGTGGATTCGAGGTTCTGCTTGTCGATACCACCACGCAGGCTGTGGTCGCCCAGGCGGTACTCGAGGTCGAGGCGCCAGCCGTGGGTCTTGTCTTCGGCACCCGGCACCGACTTCACGTAAGCGGAGTAGTTGGGATTGAACGGCAGGCCGGCGGGCGTCGACGTCGTCGCGCTGCGCAGCACCTGCGGGTTGGCACCGTTGGAACCCGACGGCGTCACCGTATGCACCTGGTCGCTGCGGCCGTAGAGGGCGGTAAGCGTCAGGTTATCGGTGATGTAGCCGGTGTACTTGCCGATGTAGACCTCGCCGCCGTCCTTGGTGCGGGCGGCATCGTTCTTGGTGGAACCGTGCGTGGACGACGGGTAGTCGTACGAGTAATCGCTGTATTCGCGCTTGGTCTTGTCCGACAGGCCGGTGAGTTCGACGATGTTGTTGTCGGTGATGTTCCAGTCGGCCTTGGCGAGCCAGCGCGGGGTATCGAAGCGGTACTGGTCGTACGCCGTGCCCTTGGAGGCTTCGACGCTGGCGACGGTGCTGCCTTCCTGGCGGGTGGTTTCGCCGGTCACGTAGAAGAACAGCTTGTCCTTGATCAGCGGGCCGCTGGCGTAGACCGAGGCGGTTTCGCGCCAGGACGTGTTGTCCTCGCGGCGCTGGTAAAGCGTGCCGTCTTCCGGGTTGCCGGTGTTGCCGTAGTGGTTGTTCTTCGGGCTGCCCTTCAGGCTGCGCGGCTCCCAGCGCAGTTCGGCGCCGGCCTTCCACTGGTTGGTACCGCGCTTGGTCACGATGTTGATGACGCCGCCGGTGGCGCGGCCGAATTCCGCACCGTAGCCGCCGGTGAGCACCTGCTCCTGTTCGATCGCGTCGAACGGCAGGGCGGAGAAGCCGATCTGGGTCAGCGGGTTCGTCACCGCGTAGCCGTTGATGTAGTAGGCGTTGTCCGAGACCGCCGAACCGCCGAAGCTGGGCACGTTGCCGTAGCGCGAGTCGCCGGCCACGGCGCCCGGGGTCAGCAGGGCCACGGCCGTGATGTCGCGCGGCACCGGGATGCGCTGCAGCTGCTCGGCCGTGAACACGGTGCGCGAGTCGGTGGAGCTGACGTCGATGCTCGGCAGCGCCGCGGCGTTCACCGAAATGCCTTCGAGGTTGCTGGCGTTGGCCGACGACGCGGTGGCAGCTGCGCCCAGGGCGACTTCGGTACCCGAGCCGATGGCCAGTTGCACGTTGTCGCGGCTATCCACGGTCGCGCCACCCTGCACCAGGCTGACCTTGTAGCGGCCGACCGGCAGCGACGAGGCGCGGTAGCGGCCGTCCTTGTCAGCGGTGACCTCGCGGCGCAGGCCCGTATCGGGGCTCTCGACCACGATCGTGGCGTTCGGCGTCGTCGTGCCGAAGATGGTGCCGGTGGCGTTGGACTGCGCGTGGGCGCCGCCCGCGGCGAGGCTCATGCCGAGCGCAAGCGCCAGCGTGGAACGACGCAGCACGCGGTTGCCGTAAAACGAAGCGTTAGTCACTAGTAACTCCCCTGAGCCGCTAAAGCGGCCAAAAAAAGACAACAGTTACCCGCACGATCGCAGCCGATCGTGGGCAGTTGCAGTTAATTCAAGGTCTGACACCCGCGCCCGGCAGCGCACCCGGCGCTAACCGGGTGTCGTTACGTTCGGCAGGAATCCCCCTTCCCCCTCGTCGCCGCCTGCTGGCGTCGCACGCCCCTTGTATACGGAATTCACACGACTGTAACAAGCATGAAAAGACCTAGGAATTTACGTGTCGAAGCAATTACTTACGTCGCACCAACTTGGGCTTTTGAGGTCTTTCTCAAGCCAAAACCGTGACTTAGGTAATGACCATTTCCGGCAAACGGCAAAGGGCCGCGAAATCGGATAGGAAAAATTCCTAGGTTCCGCACGCTTTTGCGGCACACTAACGGGCGACCTACGAAACTTCTCAAACGAAAGCCCGTCGAAGGTATTTCCGTGTACACCGTAGTCAGGCTCGCGCGTTGTTGCGCAAAGACGCCGGGGGGCGGCTACCACCCAATAAAGAAGAGGTTCCAAGGCATGAACGACAATTCGAGGGGTTCCTTCCGCGCCGAGGCGATCGGGGGCGGCTTCGAAACTGGGCGCGCTGGAAGTGATGTACCGGCGTCCTCGTTCGCGAGCCGGGTTCGCCAGGTGATCAAGATGAATGGCAGTGTCAGCGACATTGCCCGGCGCTGTGGCTTCTCCGAGGGCGTGGTGCGCAGCTGGCGCGATGGCAATACCGACCCCTCGCGGGGCCGCTGCGTCACCATGGCGCGGACGCTGGGTATTTCGCTGGTGTGGCTGGCGGCGGGCGAAGGCCCGATGGTGCTGGACACCACCACCGAGGATTCGGTCGGCCGCACCGAGACATCCGAATCGATGCGCCGCCGCGACGACCACCACGACGTGCAGGCCGCGCCCGCGCCGCTTGATCCGTCGCGCCTGGCCGCCGCCATGAAGCTGCTGCAGTCGGATATCGAAATGGCCGGCAGCAAGTTCTCGCCGGTGCGCCACGCCGACCTGGTGGCCGAGATGTACGCCATCCTGGGCCGCTCGGGCGAGCAGGACTACGCCGACCGCGTCATTGCGTTTCGCCGCACGGTGATGTCGCGCATCGGCGACGAACCGGGCACGGTCGCCGCCTGATCAAAAGAAAGCCCGGCCAGGTTCCCCCGCCGGGCTTCTTTTTGACGCCACGCCGCCTGGTTACAGGCGGCTTATATCGGCGATGGCGCCGAACGCGGCTTTCAGCTGCGCCAGCAGCGCCAGGCGGTTGAAGCGCACGGCCGGGTTGTCGGCGTTCACCAGCACGTCGTCGAAGAAGCGATCGACCGGCGCCTGGAGCACCGCCAGGCGCGCCAGCGTGCCCGTGTAATCGGCCTTGGCCAGCAGTTCGCGCGTATCCACGCGAGCCGCCTCGAGCGCCGCGTGCAGCTCGCGCTCGGCATCGAACTCGAAATGGGCCGGATCGACCTGTGCCGGGATGGCTGCGGCGTTCGGTTCTTCGGCCTGCTTGCGCAGGATGTTGGCGACGCGCTTGTTGGCGGCGGCAAGGCTGGCGGCCTCATTGCGGCGGGCGAACTCGCCCACGGCGCGCAGGCGGCGATCGAAGTCGGGCAGCGTGGCGGGCGATACCGCCAGCACCGCTTCGAACTGGTCGATGCTGAAGCCCTGCTCCGTGTAGTAGCCGCGCAGGCGCTCGAGCACGAACGCGTGCACTTCATCGCCCAGCTCGCGGCGGCGCGCACCGATGTCCACGGCCGGCGCCTTGCCATCCTTGCCCGGCTTCACCCCGGCCACGAACGCCGCCTCGGGGATCATCTCGAACGCTTCGGCCAGCGTGGCGCGCAGGTCGATGTCGAGCCCGCCTTCGATGAGGGTACGGGCCAGGCCCAGGGCGGCGCGGCGCAGCGCGAACGGATCCTTGTTGCCGCTGGGCTTCATGCCCACGGCGAAGATGCCCGCCAGCGTGTCGAGGCGCTCGGCCACGGCCAGCACCTGGCCCACCTTGCCGGCGGCGATGGCGTCGCCACCGAAGCGCGGCTGGTAGAAGCTGTCGAGCGCCTCGGCCACGTCGGCATCGATGCCCTGGCGCGTGGCGTAGTAACGGCCCATGACGCCCTGCAGCTCGGGGAACTCGCCCACCATGCGGGTGAGCAGGTCGCACTTGGCCAGCGCCGCGGCATGGGTAGCCTTGCCGGCATCGACGCCGACGCGGTTGGCGATGATGCGGGCCAGCTCGGCCACGCGCACCGTCTTGTCCCACAGGCTGCCCAGCGACTGCTGGTAGGTGACCGACTTGAGCAGTTCCTGGTGATCGGCCAGCGGCGCCTTGAGGTCCTCATCCCAGAAGAACTTGGCGTCGGCGAAACGCGGGCGGATGACGCGCTCGTAACCCTTGCGGATCTCGGCCACGTCGCGGCTCTCGACGTTGGCGACGCCGATGAAGTGCTCGGTAAGCTGGCCGTCGGCGCCGAACACCGGCACGAACTTCTGGTTCGTTTCCATGGTGGTGACGAGCGCCTCGGGCGGCACGTCGAGGAACGCGCGCTCGAACGTGCAGGCCACGCCCACGGGCCATTCGGTGAGGTTGGCGATCTCGTTGAGCAGGCCGTCGGCAAGGCGCGGCGTGCCGCCCGTGGCCACGCGGGCCACCTCGGCGCGGACGCGCTCGCGGCGCTCGGCCGGGTCGGCCATGACGAAGGCCTTGCGCAGCGTTTCGAGCCACGCATCGGCGCTGGGCACGTCGATGGCATCGGGGTGGTGGAAGCGATGGCCCAGGCTCTGGCGGCCGGCCTTGAGGCCGAGCACCTCGGCATCGACCACGTCGGCGCCGTGCAGCATGAGCAGCTTGTGCGCCGGGCGCACGAAGGCGTCCTCGCGCGAGCCCCAGCGCATGGCCTTGGGGATGGGCAGGCCCTTCAGGGATTCGACGACCACCTCTTGCAGCAGCGCGGCCGTGGGCTGGCCCGGCTTGGTGGCACGGAACACGAACCACGCGCCCTTGTCGGTCTCGAGCTTCTCCAGGGCAGCGACCTCGACGCCGCACGACTGGGCGAAGCCCACCAGCGCCTTCGACGGCTCGCCATCGGCGCCGATGCTGGCGTTGACGGCCGGGCCGCGGCGCTCGACGTTCTGCTCGGGCTGCGCCGTGGCCACGGCGGGGATGTACACGGCGAGGCGGCGCGGCGAGGCGTAGGCCTTCGCGGCGGCGTAATCGCCCTCGACGCCGCGTTTCTCCAGGCCCTCGACCACGCCGCGCGCGAACGCGGCGGCCAGGTCGTCCAGGGCCTTGGGCGGCAGCTCTTCGGTGCCGAGCTCGATGACGAGCGGCAGGCGGTTACTGGCCATGGACGGCCTCCTTGTCGTTCTTAAGGCCAGGGAAGCCGAGTTTCTCGCGCTGCGCGACGTAGGCCTCGGCCACGGCGCGGGCCAGGGTACGGACACGCAGGATGTAGCGCTGGCGCTCGGTGACGCTGATGGCGCGGCGGGCATCGAGCAGGTTGAAGGCGTGGCTGGCCTTGCACACCTGCTCGTAGGCGGGCAGCGGCAGGCCCGCGGCGATGAGCTTGCCGGCCTCGGCCTCGCAGGTATCGAACGTGTGGAAGAGTTCGGGCACGTTGGCGTGCTCGAAGTTGTAGGTGCTCTGCTCCACCTCGTTCTGCAGGAACACATCGCCGTAGGTGACGACGCCGTGCGGCGCGTGCGTCCACACGATGTCGTAGACGCTGTCGACGTTCTGCAGGTACATGACCAGGCGCTCGAGGCCGTAGGTGATCTCACCGGTGACGGGACGGCACTCCAGGCCGCCGGCCTGCTGGAAGTACGTGAACTGGGTGACCTCCATGCCGTTCAGCCAGACCTCCCAACCGAGGCCCCACGCGCCGAGCGTGGGCGATTCCCAGTTGTCCTCGACGAAGCGCAGGTCGTGCACGAGCGGATCGATGCCCAGCGCCTTCAGCGAGCCCACGTAGAGCTCGAGGATGTTGTCGGGGTTGGGCTTCAGCACCACCTGGTACTGGTAGTAGTGCTGCAGGCGGTTGGGGTTCTGCCCGTAGCGGCCGTCGGTGGGGCGGCGGCACGGCTGCACATAAGCGGCAGCCCAGGGTTCCGGGCCCAGCGAGCGGAGGAACGTGGCCGGGTGGAACGTACCGGCGCCAACCTCGGTATCGAGCGGCTGCATGAGCACGCAGCCCTGCGCCGCCCAGTAGCGGTTGAGGGTCTGGATCACGTCTTGGAAGGTAGGCGCGGACATGGTTCCCGGGTCCTGGAGAAAGCGGGATAGTATAGCGGCGTAGCTTATTTACAGGGTTGGAGCACATGGCAGTCAATCCGCAACACGCCGCCGTGCTGGGCCGTCGCGGCAAGCTCGAACTGGAGGACGTGCTGGCCTCCCTCGTGGTGGACGGCATCCTCGCGGGCGACGACGCCAAGCGGGTCCGTGGCAGCTCGCGCAGCGGCAAAAGCGCCGTGGAGCTGCACCCGCTGGTGCTCATCGCCAACAGCAAGGTCGAGAACCGCACCTCGGGCCGCCCGCTCACGCTCGAGGGCCTGGTCGAGTGGCTGGCGGCCAAGGCGCAGCTGCCCTACCTGAAGGTCGACCCGATGAAGGTCAACGTGGCCCAGGTGACCCAGGTGGTGAGCAACGCCTACGCGCAGCGCCATCGCATCTTGCCCGTGGCGGTGACGCCCGGCGAGGTCACCTTCGCCACGGCGGAGCCCTTCGATGCGGCGTGGGCGCAGGATCTCGCCCACATGCTGCGCAAGGATATCCGCCGCGTCGTCGCTAGCCCCATCGACATCAACCGCTACCTGCTCGAGTTCTACGGCGTGCAGCGGTCGATCCAGCTGGCGCAGGATGCCAAGGGCCAGGATGCTTCCTCGAAGATCATCAACTTCGAGCAGTTGCTGGAGCTGGGCAAGGGCGGCGAGCTGGGCGCCGACGATCGCCATGTCGTGCACATCGTCGACTGGCTGCTGCAGTACGCGTTCGAGCAGCGCGCGTCCGATATCCACCTCGAGCCACGCCGCGAGGCGGGGCAGATGCGTTTCCGCATCGATGGCGTCATGCAGAAGGTGTTCGAGTTGCCGCCGCCGGTCATGACCGCGGTCACCTCGCGCATCAAGATCCTGTCGCGCATGGATGTCGCCGAAAAGCGCCGGCCGCAGGATGGCCGCATCAAGACCCGCTCGGCGGGCGGCCGCGAAGTGGAGCTGCGTATCTCCACCATGCCCACGGCCTTTGGCGAGAAGGTGGTGATGCGTATCTTCGACCCCGACCTGGTGATGAAGGATTTCAGCCAGCTCGGTTTCGCGCCGGACGAGGACCGCATCTGGCGCGGCATGGTGGAACGGCCGCACGGCATCGTGCTGGTTACCGGCCCCACCGGTTCGGGCAAGACCACCACGCTGTATTCCACGCTGAAGCACCTGGCCCGCCCCGAACTCAACGTGTGCACGGTGGAAGACCCGATCGAAATGGTGTCGCCCGACCTGAACCAGATGCAGGTGCAGCCGGCGATCGACCTCGATTTCGCCGCCGGCGTGCGCACGCTGCTGCGCCAGGACCCCGACATCATCATGGTGGGCGAGGTGCGCGACCTGGAAACCGCGCAGATGGCGGTGCAGGCCTCGCTCACGGGCCACATGGTGCTCTCCACCCTGCATACCAACGACTCGCCCAGCGCCGTGACCCGCCTGCTCGACCTCGGCGTGCCGCACTACCTCATCCAGTCCACGCTGGCGGGCGTGGTGGCACAGCGCCTCGTGCGCACGCTGTGCCCGCACTGCAAGGAGCCCGCCACGCAGGATCCCGACGAGTGGCGCGTGCTCACCCATGGCTGGGATATCCCGCTGCCTGCCCAGGTGTTCGCGCCGGTGGGGTGCCTCGAGTGCCGCAAGACCGGCTTCCTCGGCCGCACCGGCGTCTATGAAATGATGCCGATCTCGCCGCGCCTGCGCGCGCAGATCACGGCCCAGCTCGACCTGGCGAAGTTCAGTGACGTGGCGCTGCGCGAGGGCATGAAGCCGCTGCGCATTTCCGCCGCGGCACAGGTCGCCGCGGGGCTCACCACGGTGCGCGAGGTGTTGAACGTGCTGCCGCCATCCGATATCGACGACGATGTGAGCCCATGAAGCCCGTCCTCATTGTCCGCACCGGCCGCGCGCCGGATGTCATCAGCGAGCGCCATGGCGATTTCCCCCGCTGGTTCCAGCTCGGCCTGCGCCTGCGCACGCCGCGGTTGCGCGTGGTCGACGTGGAGCGCGGCGATACGCTCCCCGACCCCGACGATATCTCGGGCGCCATCCTCACCGGCTCGGCGTCGATGGTCACCGAGCGCCTGGCCTGGAGCGAGCGCACCGCGGGGTGGATCCGCGACGCGATGGATGCCGAGCTACCGATGCTGGGCGTGTGCTACGGCCACCAGCTCATGTCGCACGCGCTGGGCGGCCGCGTCGATTACCTGCCGGGCGGGCGCGAAATGGGCACGTTGCCGCTGACGCTGCATGGCCACGCGGCGTCCGATGCGCTGGGCGCGTCGCTGCCGCGCACCTTCCATGCGCACACCACCCACGAGCAGAGCGTGCTCGAGCTGCCACGCGGCGCGGTGTCGCTGGCCAGTTCCGCCCGCGACCCGCACCACCTCGTCCGCTACGGCAAGCACGCAGTAAGCACGCAGTTCCACCCGGAGTTCTCGGCGGAGGTGATGCGCGCCTATATCCGCCGCAAGCACGAGGTGCTGGCCAGCGAAGGCACGCCGCCGGCGGACATGCTCGCCGCGGTGGTGGCGACGCCCCATGCGACCGGCCTGCTGCGTACCTTCGTACACCGCCACCTGGGCGCGGCGCTGGCGCCGTCAGCCGCGTAGGCGGCGGGCTATCGCCCCGCGCGAGAACAGGGCGAACACGATGCCGAACAGGAACCCGCCGATGTGGGTCCACCACACGACCGCGCCATAGCTCGCCCCCGCGTAGCTGAAAAGCAACTGCACGAGGGCCCAGATGCCGATGAGCACGAAGGCCGGCACGCGCACGAATTCCAGGTACACGCCCAGGGGCACCACCAGGCCCAGGCGTGCGCGCGGGAACAGGGTGACGTAGGCACCGACGACCGCCGAGACGGCGCCGCTGCAACCGATGATGGCCACGCGGGCACCGGTCAGCGAGATCGCACCGATGAGGTTCGCGACGATGCCGCCGAGGAGGAACAGCAGCAGGAAGCGTGGTGAGCCCAGGCTCCGCTCCGCCGGCAGGCTGAAGATGACGAGGAAGAGCAGGTTGCTGAGCAGGTGCAGCCAGCCGCCATGGATGAACATGGCCGTGAACAGGCGCAGTAGCGCCGGGTCGCTCACCTGCTGCCACAACGGCAGCCCCGTGCCGAACAGGTGCGCGGGGACAGTACCCCAGTGCAGCATGATGGCCATGCGCTCGGTGCGGCCGGCCAGCGCCAGGCCGACGAAACTCACGACGCACACCACGACGATGAGCATGGTGGCCCAGGCCAGCCGTGACCGTCGCCGCGTGTCGACGTGGACGAACATGGTCAGGGCACGCCGCGGGCCAGGTGCGGGCCATCCGGCTCGAGCGAGGAGAGGGCGAACATCGTTTCCGGGCCCACGACCCCGTCGGCCGCGATGCCGAACTTCTGCTGCACGTTGCGCACCCGCGTCTCCATCCCGGCATCGAAGGTGATGGCGCCCGTGGGCTTGATGCCGGGCGGCGCGAGATGGGACGCCAGCCATGCCATGCCCTGCCCGCTATCGCCCCGCGCGAGCTTGTTGGGCATGTCGGGTTCGACGCGGAAGACGGCGTAGAACCGCCCGTTCCATGCACGATCGAAGGCGTCACGGGTGAGTTCGACGTACTTGTTGCCCAGGTAGAGGCGCACGGCCTCGTCACCCGCACCGACGAGGAGCACTTGCTGCTTCGCATGGGTGTCGTCGAGCTCGAGCACCAGGGGGCGATCGAAGCGGCGCAACTGGTCAAGCGTGCCGCGGCCGCTGACGCACGCAAACCCGGGGAAGATGATGGCGTCGCAGTTGATGGCGTTCGCCACCGAGGTTTCCTTCGAGGTGACCTGCCAGCGGGCCAGCAGCTCGCCCCAGACGCGTACCTGGCCGACGTCGGCCGCCGGCAGGGCATCCTGCAGTTTGGCGAGCGCCTGCTCCGGCGTGACGGTGACGAAGCTCTTGGGCCGTGACGGGCTATGCCCGGTGAATACCCATATGCCAAAGCCACCGACGAAGATCACCGCCGCGACCGTACCGACGGCAAGAATGGCCTTGCGGTAGCGGCGCAGCCAGTAGCGCGCATGCTGCGGGAGCACTTCCCGCGCGACGAAGCCGAGCGCGCGTTCGCCGATGTTTTGCTCGCCCCGCTCCGCCGCGCGCTCGAGCGCGCGGTGGGCCAGTGCGTTGAGGCGCTTTGGGTTGCCCTTGCCGTCGTCGCGGAGCGAGCGCAGGCCGAGCCGGCTGAAGGGCATTTGCGTGGTGCCGGCGACGTGCAGGCGGTGGCGCACGTAGCGCTCGCTCTCGTCGGCATTGAGCGGGTTCAGGGGCAGGCGGCTACGGATGTGACCACCGAGGGCCGGGCCACCGTGGCCGCCCAGCCGCTCGCGTAGCACCGGCAGGCCCGCCAGTACGATATGGAACGGTGCCTTGGCTTTCTCGCACGCCACGTAGAGCCGCTCGATGAGCGCGAGATCGCCATCACCAAGTTCTTCCGCATCGTCGAGGATGAGCAGGAAGCGATGGTTGACGTGGTGGGCCAGGCGGCCCAGCCCATTGGCGAGATTGTCGACCAGATGCTGCTCGGTGTTGGCCTCCGCGCTGAGCGGCAGCGGCAAGCCAAAGCCGGCGTACATGGAGCGCAACCAGGCGATGGTCTCGAGGGCGTAATCGCCGTCGGCATGACGCACGGCGCGGACACCGTGCTGCGGGGCATCGGCCTCGACAAGCATGCACAGCATGGTCTTGCCGACGCCGGCCTCGCCAGTCACCAGGGTGACACTGTGGTCGCTGGCGCCGAGCTCATATTCGACATGCGCGAGTATCTCGCGCTCACGCGCGAACAGGCACGCGAAACGCGGATCCGGTGCTTCGCCAAAGGGCGGCTCACGCAGGCCGAAGGTCTGTAGGTACATGCGTGTAGATTAGCCGATGTGCGCGGGCGCTGTGGGAGGCCAGGCAATCGCGCGCAAGCGCGCTCCCACAGTGGGTAGGGGAATTTTGGGCAAAAGAAAACCCGGTCTCTTTCGAGACCGGGTTTCCAGGTATAAGGCCCCTGGCGGTGACC
>NZ_JZRB01000049.1 GCF_000964085.1 Luteibacter yeojuensis | reverse complement strand
CCCACGGAGTGGGCTCCTACAGGGTTACGTCAGGCCGAGCGGCGCTGCACGATCAGCTTCTTGATCTCGGCGATGGCCTTGGCCGGGTTGAGGCCCTTCGGGCAGGTACGCGCGCAGTTCATGATGGTGTGGCAGCGGTACAGCTTGAACGGATCTTCCAGGTCGTCCAGGCGGTTGCCGGTGTCTTCATCGCGGCTGTCGACGATCCAGCGGTAGGCCTGCAGCAGGATGGCGGGACCGAGGTAGCGGTCGCCGTTCCACCAGTAGCTGGGGCACGACGTGGAGCAGCAGGCGCACAGGATGCACTCGTAAAGGCCATCGAGCTTCTTGCGGTCTTCCGGCGACTGCAGGCGCTCCTTGTCGGCCGGCGCCGGGCTCTGCGTGCGCATCCACGGCTTGATCGACGCGAACTGCGCGTAGAAGTGCGTGAGGTCGGGCACCAGGTCCTTCACCACCGGCATGTGCGGCAGCGGGTAGATGTTGATGGTGCCGCTGCCGCATTCCTCGATGGAACGCGTGCACGCCAGGGTGTTGGTGCCCTGGATGTTCATGGCGCACGAGCCGCAGATGCCCTCGCGGCACGAACGGCGCAGCGACAGCGTGGAATCGACCTCGTTCTTGATCTTGAGGAGGGCGTCCAGGACCATCGGCCCGCACGTATCGAGGTCGACCTCGTACGTATCGGTGCGCGGGTTCTGGCCGTCGTCCGGGGTCCAGCGGTAGATCTTGAAGGTGCGCGTGTTCTTCGCGCCCTTCGCCGGGAAATGCTTGCCGGCCGTGATTTGGGAATTCTTGGGTAGCGTGAACTCTGCCACGATTGCCTCTCCGGTCCGGTTCTTAGTAAACGCGCTTTTTCGGCGGGACGACTTCGACTTCGTCCGTCAGGGTGTACATGTGCACCGGGCGGAAATCGAAGGTCGAACGGCCCTCCTCGTCGATCCACACCAGCGTGTGCTTCTGCCAGTCGTGGTCGTCGCGGTCCGGGAAATCCTCGCGGGCGTGCGCGCCGCGGCTCTCGGGGCGCTGGTTCGCCGAATGCATGGTGGCCACGGCCTGCGAAAGCAGGTTCGAGAGCTCCAGCGTTTCGATGAGGTCGGAGTTCCAGACCAGCGAGCGGTCGGTGACCTTCACGTCCTTGAACTTCGCGTACACCTCGGAAATCTTGCTCGAGCCTTCCTGCAGGGTTTCGCCCGTGCGGAACACGGCGGCGTCGTTCTGCATGGTCTTCTGCATCTCGGCGCGGATGGCGGCCGTCGGCGTGTTGCCGTTGGCGTAGCGCAGCGCATCGAAGCGGCCCAGGGCCTGGTCGAGGGCATTGGCCGGCAGGTCGGGGTGCGCCGTGCCCGGCTTGATGACCTCGGCGCAACGGTTGGCCACCGAACGACCGAACACCACCAGGTCGAGCAGCGAGTTGGAGCCCAGGCGGTTGGCGCCGTGCACCGAGACGCAGGCCGCCTCGCCGATGGCGAACAGGCCCGGCACCACGGCATCCGGATCGTCACCGCGCTTGGTGACCACTTCGCCGTGGTAATTGGTGGGGATGCCGCCCATGTTGTAGTGGACGGTGGGCAGCACCGGGATCGGCTCCTTGGTGACGTCGACGCCCGCGAAGATGCGCGCGGATTCGGCGATGCCCGGCAGGCGCTCGTTGATCACCTCGGGGCCGAGGTGCATCAGGTTGAGGTGGATGTGGTCCTTGTTGGGGCCCACGCCGCGGCCTTCGCGGATCTCGATGGTCATGGCGCGGCTGACGACGTCGCGCGAGGCGAGATCCTTCGCGTTCGGCGCGTAGCGCTCCATGAAGCGCTCGCCCTCGGAGTTGGTGAGGTAGCCGCCCTCGCCGCGGACGCCCTCGGTGATGAGGCAGCCGGCACCGTAGATGCCCGTCGGGTGGAACTGCACGAACTCCATGTCCTGCAGCGGCAGGCCGGCGCGCAGCACCATGCCACCGCCATCGCCCGTGCAGGTGTGGGCCGAGGTGGCGCTGAAGTAGGCACGGCCGTAGCCGCCCGTGGCCATGACCACGGCGTGGCCGCGGAACAGGTGCAGGGTGCCCTCGTTCATGTCGAGCGCGAGCACGCCGCGGCAGACGCCATCCTTGTCGAAGATGAGGTCGATGGCGAAGTATTCGATGAAGAACGTGGCGTCGTGGGCCAGCGCCTGCTGGTAGAGCGTGTGCAGGATGGCATGGCCCGTGCGGTCGGCCGCGGCGCAGGTGCGCTGCGCGGTGCCCTTGCCGTAATGGGTGGTCATGCCGCCGAACGGGCGCTGGTAGATCTTGCCTTCCTCGGTACGCGAGAACGGCACGCCGTAGTGCTCGAGTTCGATGATGGCCGGGATGGCCTCGCGGCACATGTACTCGATGGCGTCCTGGTCGCCGAGCCAGTCGGAACCCTTGATCGTGTCATAGAAGTGGAAGCGCCAGTCGTCTTCGCCCATGTTGCCCAGCGCGGCGGAGATACCGCCCTGCGCGGCCACGGTGTGCGAGCGCGTGGGGAACACCTTCGTGATGCACGCGGCCTTGAGGCCCTTCTCGGCAAGGCCGAAGGTGGCACGCAGGCCCGCGCCACCGGCGCCGACCACGATCACATCGTACTTATGTTGTTGGACCTTGTAGGCTTCCATGGATCAGCTTCCGAGCGCGACGCGCAGCACCGCCAGCACGCCCGTGAGCGCGGCGAGGACGGCGATGAACTTGATGAGGACCAGCGAGGCCACTTCGAGCCAGCGGGTATGGACGTAGTCTTCGATGACCACCTGCAGGCCGAGCACGGCGTGGCGGAACATCGTGACGATGAAGGCGATGGCCAGCACCGCGTTCCAGGGCTTGCCCAGGGTGGCGCGCGCCGTGGCGTAGTCGGCGTGCAGCAGGCCCAGCAGCGTGCAGAGGAACCACAGGGTGAGGAAAACGAGCGCCGCGGCGGTGACGCGCTGGGTCATCCAGTGGCCGACGCCCTCTTTCGCGGAACCGAGGCCGCGGGCGCGGGCGAGCGGGTTGCGCAGGTCCTTGCTCATGCGTGGCCCCCGGTGAGCACGAAGGCCCAGGTGATGGCGGTGAGCACGATGGCAGCGATGATCGACAGCCAGCTGGAACGGACGAACGAGCCGATGGCGTAGCCCTTGCCCGTGTCCTGCACCAGGTGGCGGATGCCGTTGGCCAGGTGGTAGAAGAACGCCAGGGTCCAGCCCAGCATCACCAGCATGCCCAGGGCACTGCCGGCGCAGGCCGTGAACGACGCGTAGGCCTCGGTGCCGGCGGCGAGGGACGCGAGGCCCCAGGTGATGATGAGGCTACCTACGGCAAGGATGATGCCGGTGGCGCGGTGCAGGATGGAGGAAACCATCTGCACTTGCCATTTGTAGACCTGGAGGTGGGGTGAGAGCGGTCGTCCCGTTTGTGCCATGGCGGCTATCCTGGATTGGAATCGCTGATGCCCGAACTACCCACCCACTCGCCTTCGAAGATCAGAAGTCGATACAGCGTCCGTTCTTTTCCCAGTCACCGTAACGGGTGGGATCCAAAGGCGCTTTCTCGACCCCGGGCTCGCCGTTCGTGGGGACGACCGGCGGTACGAGCGGTTTCGCGGGAGCGGAATCGTTCGACGTTTCGGGCGCTGAGGGATGGTCGGACATGGTTATAAAACTCTAAAAGCGTAATACCTGTGCCTTCGCAGCACAACCTTGACGAACCCGCCAAGGCTTGGTTTGGCCTTGCCGTGACCGTATATCTTACTCCTCCCCACCCTTCCCCGCGCCCCCATGCCGAGCCGTACCACTCGCCCCATCACCCTCGCCGGCCCCGATGCCGCCGCCTTCGCCAACGCCCAGCTCAGCAGCGACGTCCTGTCCCTTGGAACGGGCCGCTGGCAGTGGAGCGGCTGGCTCGACCCCAAGGGCCGCGTCCGCGCCCTGCTCCAGGTGGCCCGCGTGGCCGACGACCGCTTCGTGGTGGTGCCGCGCGGCGGCGATGGCGAAACGCTCGCGAACGATCTGAAGCGTTTCGTGTTTCGCTCGAAGGTGACGATCACGCTGGGCGATGCGTTGCACATCGCCGATGGCGATGCACGCGACGACATGCACGCGTTTGAACACGACGACGGCACGCTCGTGCTCGGCGAAGGCGATGCGTCGATATTCATCGGTGCACGCGATGACAACGACGCGTGGCGTGCACGCCA
>NZ_JZRB01000048.1 GCF_000964085.1 Luteibacter yeojuensis | reverse complement strand
GCCCACCCGCCGCCGACTCGCGACTCCGCACACGCCTAAGGCGGCGAATGCCGCTTAAGCCATGCATTCGCTGCAGCGAATGAACCGATAAAAAAGCCCGGCACGTAGCCGGGCTTTTCAAGAGCATCGCCAGCAAGCTGGCTCCCACATTAGTCGCCGCCGCCTTTTGGCTTCTGGCGGTGTGGTTCCGCCTGCACCGTGATGTACTGCGGTTCTTCCTCGTCGATACGCATGGCCGTCAGCTGCCCGCCCCACACGCAGCCCGTATCGATCGCGTACACCCCAAGCCCCGCGAAGCGGCCCAGTGCCGACCAGTGCCCGCAGACGATCTTGGTCTCGCGCTTGCGCATGCCCGGCACTTCGAACCACGGGTACATGCCCGGCTTCTGCGTGCCCGGGCGGTCCTTGCCTTCGAAATCGATGCGGCCGTTCACGTCGCAATAGCGCATGCGCGTGAGCGTATTGATGGTGGCGCGGTGGCGTTCCACGCCCTGCAGGCGGTTGGTCCACGCCGCTGGGCGGTTGCCGAACATGTTCTTCAGCAGCCGCTGGTGGCGGGCGCTGCCCAGCTCGCGTTCCACCTCCATGGCGGCACGCTGTGCCTGGCGCAGGGTCCATGTCGGCGCCAGGCCGGCATGGATCATCGTCCAGCCCAGGGCCTCGTCGTGGTGCAGCAGTTTCTGCATGCGCAGCCACTCGAGCAGCACCGGTGCGTCGTCGGCGAACAGCACTTCGCGCAGCTCGGGGTTCACGCGCTGCTGTGCGTCCTCGCGGCGCTGGCCAATGGCCAGCAGCGAGAGGTCGTGGTTGCCCAGCGTGATGATGCTGCGTTCGCGCAGCGAGTGGATGAGCCGCAGCGTGGCGAGGGATTCGCCGCCGCGGTTCACCAGGTCGCCGCAGAACCATAGCTGGTCGGCTGCCGGGTCGAAGCGGATCTTCTCCAGCAGGCGCTGGAGCTCGGGGTAGCAACCCTGGACGTCGCCGATCGCGTAGACGGCCATCAGGTGGCTCGCTTCATCGGGATGCCAGTGGCGTTGTCGCTATCCATGCGGTGTCCTTAATGCAGCGTGCGGGGGATCGACAGGACGAAGGCGGGGATGGGCGTGTCGAAGTGCGTGCCGTCATCCGCCACCATGCGGTAGCTGCCTGCCATGGTGCCCACCGCGGTTTCCAATACCGCGCCCGAGGTGTACTCGTAGGTGTCGCCCGGGCGCATCCACGGCTGTTCGCCGACGACGCCGTCGCCGCGCACTTCCTCGATCTTGCCGTTCGCGTCCGTGATGACCCAGTGGCGGCCGAGCAACTGCGCGCCGGTGTCGCCCGCGTTGCGCAGCGTGATCGTGTAGGCGAACACGTAGCGGTTATCGCCGGGCTGGGACTGGTCGGGTACGAAGCGGGTTTCGACCTCCACGTCGATCGTGTAGGGGTTTTTCGAGTTCATGCAGGGGATTGTGTGGGACGCGGCGGGGGTGGGCAAGTATGCCCGTATCTTGTTCAGGTCGCGTTCGCGAGCTTCACGAAATCCGCCGGCGAAAGCGTTTCCGCACGGGCCTTCGGGTCGATGCCGAGGCTGCGGATGGTGGCTTCGTCGACAAGGCCCTTCAGCGTGTTCGAGAGCGTCTTGCGTCGCATGGCGAACGCGGCCTTCACCACGGCGTGGATTTTCGCCGGGTCGCCCTTGGGCAGCTGGTCGGGCGCCAGCGGCACGAGGCGCACCACGGCGGAATCGACCTTCGGCGGTGGGCGGAACGCGCCCGGCGGCACCGTGAACAGCGGGGTGACCTTGCAGGCCAGCTGCAGCATGACGCTGAGGCGGCCGTAGACCTTGCTGCCTGGCTCGGCGGCCATTCGGTCGACGACTTCCTTCTGCAGCATGAAGTGCATGTCCTGGATGGCCGCGGCGTGCTCGACGCAGTGGAACAGGATGGGGCTGGAGATGTAGTAGGGCAGGTTGCCGGCGATACGCAGGCGCTCGGCGCCCAGTTCCCGCGCCAGCGCGCTGAAATCGACCTTCAGTACGTCGGAATGCACGATGCGCAGGTCGCCGATGGGCGCCGCGCGTGCCTGCAGGCCGGGGATGAGGTCGGTGTCGAGTTCGATGGCGGTGAGCTTCTTCGCCACGGCCAGCAGCGGCATCGTCATGGCGCCCTCGCCGGGCCCGATCTCGACGACGGTATCGCCATCCCGGGGCGCGATGGAGGACACGATGCGCTCGATGTAGCGCTTCTCGTGGAGGAAATGCTGGCCGAAGCTTTTCTTGGGGCGTGCGTTCATGCGGCGGCCCGGTGGCGGGCAAGGTCGATGGCGAGGCGCGTGGCGGCGAACAGGCTGGCCGGGTCCGCGCGGCCGGTGCCGGCGAGGTCCAGCGCCGTGCCGTGGTCCACGGACGTGCGGATGAAGGGGAGGCCCAGCGTGACGTTGACGGTGCTGTCGAACGCTTCGCTTTTAAGCACGGGCAGGGCCTGGTCGTGGTACATGGCCAGCACCGCGTCGTAGCGGGGGCGCATGGCCGGCACGAAGGCCGTATCGGCGGGCAGGGGGCCGATCAGGTCCATGCCGCCGGCGCGCAGGCGCTCGAGCAGCGGGATGATGGTGTCCTGTTCTTCGCGGCCCATGTGCCCGCCCTCGCCCGCGTGGGGGTTGAGGCCGAGCACGGCGATGCGTGGCCGGGCCAGGCCAAAGCCCTGGCGCAGCGAGGCATCCACGATGCGCAGCGTGCGCTCCAGCAGCGCCGGGGTGATGGCGGCGGGCACGGCGGCAAGGGGCAGGTGGGTGGTGGCCAGCGTCACGCGTAGCGCCGGGCTGGCCAGCATCATCACCACCTCGGCGCCGGCACGCTCGGCGAAAAACTCGGTGTGGCCGCTGAAGGGCACGCCGGCTTCGTTGATGCTGGCCTTCTGCACCGGGCCCGTCACCACGGCGTCGAAGCCGCCGTCGAGGCAGCCATCGGCCGCCGCGCCAAGCATGGCGAGCACGTGGTGGGCGTTGGCGGGGTCGGGCTGGCCGAAGCGCACGGGTGCGCCCAGGGGCACGTGGCGCACGCGCAGGTGGCCGGCCGGGCGGTGGGCGATGCGCTGGCCGTCGTCGTCGGCGAGGTGCAGGCGGATGCCGCAGGCCGCGGCGGCCTGCCCGAGGAGGCCGCGGTCGGTGATGGCGACGAGGTCGGCGGCCAGGTCGCTGGCCGCCAGGCGGGCAAGGAGTTCAGGGCCTACCCCGGCAGGCTCACCGGCGGTGACGGCGAGCCGTGGCAGGGTGGCCGCGTTCATGCCTTTAGTTCGTCGTGGACGCCGACGCCTGCTTCTGCTGCTTGTCGTCGGGGTCGCGCAGCTCGGGCACGCGGACGTCGACGTACGAGGACGAACGCAGTTCGCGCAGGTAGTTCTCGTACGCCTCGTCGGCCTTGCGGTTGCCGATGGCCTGGCGGGCCTGGGCGCGCGTGGCTTCCTCGGTGACGTCGCTCTGGCGGGTGCCCAGCAGCTGCAGGACGATCCAGCCGGCGTCGGTCTGGAAGGGCTTGGAGACCTGGTTTTCCTTCAGGCCATCGAGCTGGGTGGCGACGGCCTGGCCCCAGGCGTCTTTCTGGAACCAGCCCATGTCGCCGCCGGCGTTGGCCGTGGTGTTGTCCTTGGAATCGTCCTTCGCGATCTTGGCGAAATCTTCTTTCTTGTCGGTTACCCGGGTGTAGATGTCCTCGGCCTTCTTCTCGGCCTGCTCCGGGGTGACGATTTCGGACGGCTTGATGAGGATCTGGCGGGCGTGGTACTCGGTGACCACCTGCCGGCCCGGCTGGCGGGTTTCCACCAGCTTCAGGATGTGGAAGCCCGTGGGGCCGCGCATGGCTGCGGTGGTGTCGCCCGGCTTGAGCGAGGCCACGGCGTCGGCGAAGGCCGGCGGCACCTCGTCGAGGCGGCGCCAGCCCAGGTCGCCGCCCTCGAGCGCGTCGGGGGCGTCGGAATAACGGATGGCCGCGGCGTTGAAATCCATGCCGCCCTTGATGGCGGCGATGGCTTCGTCGGCTTTCTTCTGCGCGGCGGCGATATCGGCGGCGCCGCCCTCGGCCGGCGTGCTGACCTGGATATGGGCCAGGTGCACTTCGCCCGCCTTGTAGGTGGGGCTGGCGAGGAGGTTGTTCACCTCGGCATCGGTGACCGTCACCTGGTCGCGGACGACGCTCTCGTGGAGCTTCTGGGCGATGAGCTGGTCGGAAAGCTGCTGGCGGAAGGCGGCGAAGCTGGTGCCGTCCTGTTCGACCGCCGCGCGGAGCTGGTCGGGCTGCATCTTGTTCTGCTGGGCGACGTTGGCCACGGCCTGGTCGATGTCCTGGTCGCTGACATGGATGTTCTGGTCGTTGGCGCGCTGCACCTGCAGCTTCATGAGGATGAGGCGGTCGAGCACCTGGCGCGCGAGCACGTCCTGCGGCGGCAGCTGCTGCGGGTTCTGCGCGTACTGGCGCACGATGGCGTTCATGGCCTCGTTCAGCTCGCTCTGGAGGATGACGTCTTCCTCCACCACGGCCACGATGCGGTCGAGCGAACCGTTGCCCACGGCGGCGCCGGCGGCGGCGGGCTGGGCCTGCGGCAGCATCTGGGCATGGGCGGTGGGCACGGCCGCCAGGATGGCGGCGGCGAGCATGGATTGAGCGAGGATCTGCTTCATCGAATAGGGAGCCCGGGGCGCCTGCCCCACTTATTGATAGCCAAGGATAGCACGCCGCAGGTACTGGCCCGACTGGGGGTTCAGGGAGCCCAGCCCCTTGAATTCCAGCTCAAACATGATCGCGTTGTTCGTCCGCCGGGTGTAATCCTGGACATAGTGGCGGCCCAGGATGCGGAAGGCGATGCAGCAGCTGTCGTATTCGACGCCGGCGGCGGCCTCCAGGGTGCGGTGCGAGAACGTGAACGTGCTGAACGTGGCCCCGTTGTCGGCGGTGTACGGCAGGATGTCGCGCCGGGCGAAGACCCAGCGTGCCAGGGCGCGCCAGCGCTCGGACACGGGGTAGACCACCGATGTGTCGAATTGTTCCATCACGTTCCGGCGGTAGCGGTACGAGAAGTTGAAGATGCCGTCGCCCTTGATGCGGCGCTGCAGCGACACCGTGGCCAGGTCGGTGTCGTGGCCCTGGAAGAACACCTGGCCGTCGGTGTTCAGGTAGGGGCTCTGCTTGCTGTTCGGGTTCCACTGGTAGGAGCTGTTCAGGCGCCACTTGTCGTTGAGCTGGATGGCCAGCTGGGCGACGTAGTTGGAGCCGTTGAAGTCCGTGGGGGCGACGCCAGGCATGGTCACGCGCTGGTCGTTGAGGTAGCGGATCTGGCCGATGCTGCCCGAGACGCGCTCCACGCCGTTGTCGTCCAGCAGGCGGCTGGTGAGCGCCAGCGAGACGTTGTTGGCGTCCATCTGGCGGTCGGCGCCGGCGAAGCGGTTGGTGGTGAACAGCTGCCAGAAGTCGAACGACATCTCGTTGCTGTCGTAGGTGGGTATCTTGCTCTGGTCGCGGTAGGGCACGTACAGGTAGTACAGCCGCGGCTCGAGGGTCTGCGTGTAGTCCTCGCCGAACAGGTGCGTCGGGCGGTCGAACACCAGGCCCGAATCCAGGCTGGCGATGGGCAGCGAGCGCGACGGCGTGCGGTCGGAATACACCGACTTGTTGTAGCGGTTATCGAGCTGGTAGCCGGTGTAGCGGTATTCCAGGCGCGGGCGCACGAACCACGCCGGCCCGCCGAAATCGCCCGCGAGGTAGGGCGCCAGGTCGAGGCGGTTGCCATTGAACTGGCCGGGCGCGCGGTCGGTCTTGCGGAAGGCCACGGCTTCCGAATCGATGCCGGCATCGAGCCAGGAATTCAGCGGTACCTCGGCGTTGAACGTGCCGCGCGGCCAGCGGCGGTAGGGCTCGACGTAATTGGGCAGGCCTGGGTCGACGTTCTGGTAATCGTCCACGCCCAGCGACGCCGACCAGTACTTGCCACCCTTTGACACATACACCGACGAGGTGAGGATGCCGACGGAGGAGGTGTACAGGTCGTTGCCGAAGTCGCGGAAATATTCGTTGTCGGATGCCCGGTTGATGTTGGCGCTGAGGCCGAAGCCATCGCCCAGGTTCGTGCTGTTCGCGATCTGCACGAGGTAACGCTGCTTCGAGCCGTCACGATCGCCAAAGCCCGAGAAATCGTCGTCCGGCCCCTTGTCGTTGTTCATGTACTCGACATAGAACGTGCCGTTGGAGCGCGGCTGCAGGTAGCGGAATTCCGCCGACACCATGGGGCCACGATCGGTGTAGTAGCGCGGCGCCACCGTGGCGTCGTAGTTCGGCGCCAGGTTGAAGTAGTACGGGATGGACAGGTACGTGCCCGAGTGGCTCGATGAGCCGAACGTCGGGTAGAGGAAGCCGCTTTTGCGGCGGTCGTCGAGCGGGAACGTGAAGTAGGGCAGCCACATGAACGGCACGCCCTTGAAGCGCATGGTGCCGTTGCGGGCCACGCCCACGCCCGTGTCCTTGTTGAGGTCGACCGTCTTCGCCCGGAACTCCCACTGGTGCTTGCCGACGTCGCACGTGGAGTACGACGCGAGGCGCATGCGGGCGTGCTGCGGGTCCATCACCGTGGCGTGGTCGGATACGCCGTTGCCGCGCGACTGCAGCAGCTGGTAGGTGACCTTGTCGGCATCGCCCTGGTTCGGCGTGGTGGTGCCGGTGAGGCGGTCGGCACGCAGCAGCATGCCGGCTTCCTGGTAGCGCACGTTGCCGCGGGCATCGTAGGCCGTGGAATCGGCGTTGTAGGTGACGTCCTCGGCCTGGAGCACCTGGTCGGCGCGCTGCAGGCGCACGCCGCCGGTCATGTGGTAGACGTTCGGCTCGGGGCTCTCGACCTTCACGCCCTGGGTGCCGTTGATGTTCGAGACGGTATCGGTGATGGCCGTGTCGCGCAGCGTCGTGTCCTTCGTGATCGTGGGATCGTAGAAGTCGAGCATGGCGTTGGGGCTGCACTGCGCATAGCTGACCGGGCGCGGGGCGCACACGAACGAGCCAAGCTTGCAGGTTTCCACGGCCGAGGCATCGTGCGGCGACGTCACGGCGGTGGTGGGGGCCGTGCCCAGGCTGCCCGTGGTGGTGGGCTGGGACTGGGCCTGGGCTTGCAAGGCGGTGCCCGATACGACGAGGGCAACGGCGGTCGCCAGCAGGCGGCGTCTGGGCAGGATGCTGTTCCGGGGCGTCACTGGCGGGGCTTTGTCCGTTCGAAAGGCGGCCAACTTAGCAGAATCGCCGCCCGTACCGCACGATGGCACCCTTTCCATACGCTCGAACCCCTGACGACGTTTCCCGGGAGCTTACACCGTGGGGCTTACCCGCGCGGGCGCCGCTCGTGCTGCCATAGCACTTCGCCGTGGCCGCTGCGCCGCGCCAGCACGCGGGCCAGCACGAAGAGCAGGTCGGAGAGCCGGTTCAGGTAGCGCTGTGCCTCGGGGCGCACGTCTTCCACGCGGCCCAGCGCCACCACGTCGCGCTCGGCGCGGCGGCACACCGTGCGCGCGAGGTGGCAGGTGGCGGCGGCCATGCCACCGCCCGGGAGGATGAAGTCCTTCAGGGCGGGGAGGTCGGCGTTAAAGGCATCGAGGACGTTTTCGAGGCGGTCGATGTCCTTGCCCTGCACCATGGCCATGCCCGGGATGCAGAGCTCGCCGCCCAGGTCGAACAGCTCATGCTGCACCTGGGCCAGCACCTCGCGGATGTCGTCGGCCACGCCCTCGCTGGCGATGACCATGCCCAGCGTGCTGTTGAGTTCGTCGACGGTGCCGTAGGCATTGACCCGCAAGGAATCCTTGCCGGTGCGGCTGCCATCGCCCAGGCCGGTGCTGCCATCGTCGCCGGTACGCGTATAGATCTTCGAAAGTCGGTTTCCCATCGGGCAAGTCTAGCGTGCGGCGCTATCATCGGCGGATGAGCCCTGCATCCCCCATCCTCATCGTCGGCGGCGGCCTGGTCGGCGCCAGCCTCGCCATCGCGCTGGACGCCGCCGGCGTTCCGGCCACCCTCGTCGAGGCCGCCGCGCCCCGCGTGGGCGAGCAACCCAGCTACGACGAACGCAACCTGGCCCTCGCACGCGCCACCGTGAACGGCCTCGCCGCCATCGGGGTCTGGCCTTACGCCGCCAGCCGGGCCACGCCCATCACCCACATCCATACCAGCCGCGCCGGGGATTTCGGCAGCGTCCGCATGGATGCCGCCAGCGAAGGCGTCGACGCCCTGGGCTGGACCCTGCCCGCGCGCGAACTGGGCGAAGCCCTGCTGCGCCGCCTCGATACCTGCCGCCACCTCACCCGCATGGCACCCGCCCGCGTCGAGGGCATCGAGGCGGTGGATGGCGGCTGGGTGGCGACGGTCAGTGGGCCAGCGGGGGCCACCCGCGTCACGACCCCCTTGCTGGTCGGCGCGGACGGCACGCTCTCGGGCATCCGCGCGCAGCTGGGCATCGGTACGCAGGAGCACGACTACGAGCAGGCCCTGTTCGTCAGCACCATGACCCCGGAGCGCGAGCCGCGGGGCCGCGCCTTCGAACGTTTCACCAGCGAGGGCCCCGTCGCGGTGCTGCCCCTGGCCGAGCGCCGCATCGGCGTGGTGCTTACGGTCGCGGCCAGCCAGGCCGCCGAGGTGGCGGCCATGGACGATGCGGCCTTCGCCGCGTTCGCGCAGGATCGCTTCGGCTGGCGCCTCGGCAAGCTGTCGCGGCCGGGCAAGCGCGTGCCGTACCCCATCCGCCGCGTGGCGGCCACGGCGCTCACCGGCCCGCGCGCCGTGCTGGTCGGCAATGCCGCGCAGACAGTGCACCCCATCGGCGCCCAGGGCTTCAACCTCGGCCTGCGCGACGCGCTCACGCTCGCCGAGCTCGTGGCCGCCGGTGGCGACCCGGGCGCACCCGCGCTGCTCGCCGAGTACGCCCGCCGCCGCGCGCCCGACCGCGAAGGCACCATGGCGATGAGCCATGGGCTTATCCGCCTCGCCTGCCTCGAGCAGCCCCTGCTGGGGCCGCTGCGCTCGCTGGCCATGCTGGCGCTCGACCGCGTGCCGCCGCTGCGCCATGCGCTGGCGCGCCGTGGCATGGGTTTCCGCGCCAACGCGCCCGCCGCCGTCCGGGAGAAAACGCCGTGACCGATGCGTGGCCCAACGGATCGCCGCGCCGCCGCGGCGGGGTGCTGGATGTGGCCGTCGTCGGTGGCGGCATGGTGGGTGCCGCCGCCGCGCTGGCGCTGGCCCGTGCCGGCTTCAGCGTGGCGCTCGTGGATGCCCGCGAGCCCGCGGCGTGGGCCGCGTCGCAGGACGTCGACCTGCGCGTGGTGGGGCTGGCGCCCTCGTCCATCCGCTTGCTCGACGAGCTCGGGGCCTGGCAGGGCATCCGCGACGGCCGCGCGTCGCCCTACGCGAGCATGGTGGTGTGGGATGCCGAAAACGGCGCCACGCTGCATTTCGATGCCGCCGACGAGGGCCGCGACCTGCTCGGGTACATCGTCGAGAACAACCTGGTGCAGGCCGTGCTGTGGCAGGCGCTGGACGCGGCCGGCGTTCGCCGCGTCGTGCCGGCCGAGGTCACCGGCTACAGCATGCGCGAAGACCGCGCACAGCTGGAGCTGGCCGATGGCGAATGCCTTTCCGCGCAGTTGGTGGTCGCCGCCGATGGCGCCGATTCACCGCTGCGCGCCATGGTGGGCATCGGCACGCACGGCCGCGATTACGCGCAGCGCGGCATCGTCGCGCACGTCGCCACCGCCCGGCCGCACGAGCGCACGGCGTGGCAGCGGTTTCTTCCCGGCGGCCCGCTGGCGTTCCTGCCGCTGGCCGATGGCCGCTGCTCCATCGTCTGGTCGCTGCCCGAGCCCGAAGCGCAGCGCGTGCTGGCGCTCGACGACGACGCGTTCCGCCGCGAGCTGGGCGTGGCCAGCGATTTCCGCCTCGGCCCCATCGAAGCCGTCACCCGCCGCGCGGCGTTCCCGCTGCGGTTGAAGCTGGCCGATCGCTACGAGGTGGGCCGGCTGGTGCTGCTGGGCGATGCCGCGCACGCGGTGCATCCGCTGGCCGGGCAGGGCGTGAACCTGGGCCTGCGCGACGTGGCCGAACTGCGCGATACGCTGGTCGAGGCGCGCGCGGCCGGGCGCGACTTCGCCGCCACGCATGTCCTGCGCCGCTACGCCCGCCGCCGCCGCAGCGCCGACGAGATCGACGCCCGCTCGTTTGATGCGCTAGCCCGCATCTATGGCTGGACATCGTTCCCGCTAGTGACGGCCCGCGGCGTCGGCGTGCGGATCCTCGACAGGCTCCCCGCGCTCAAGCGCCAGCTCGCAAGACACGCGGCTGGATTGTAGGAGCGCACTTGTGCGCGATGGCACTTGCCGCAACCCCCATCGCGCGCAAGCGCGCTCCCACAGTTGAAGGCTCCTACAGTTAAGATTCCGGCCACTTACCCCAGGGAGACCACCGATGCGCCGTACCCTGCTTGCCCTGTCATTCCTCATCGCTGGCGCCGCGGGTAGCGCCCACGCGGCCATGGTCGCCAAGCCCGTCCAGTGGACGGCGGATGGCGTCACCTACAAGAGCTTCCTCGTCTACGACGATGCCGTGAAGACGAAGCGGCCGGGCCTGGTCATGGTGCCCAACTGGTTCGGCATCAACGACATGGCCATCGCCAAGGCCAAGGACATCGCGGGCAAGGATTACGTCATCCTGCTCACCGACATGTACGGTGGCGACAGCCACCCGAAGAATGAAAGCGAAGCCGGCGCGGCGGTGAAGCCGCTTTACGCCGATCGCAAGGTCATGCGCACGCGTGCCATGCGCGCGTTCGACGAGCTGAAGGCACAGGAAAAGAACGCCCCGATCGACCCGGCGCGCCTGGCCGCCATCGGCTTCTGCTTCGGCGGCTCGGCCGTGCTCGACCTGGCCCGCGCGGGCGCCGACGTGGCCGCCGTGGTCAGCTTCCACGGCCTGCTCGCCACCGACGACCCCAAGCTCGCCAGCAACATCCACGGCCACGTGCTGGCGCTCAACGGCGCCGACGACACCAACGTGCCGCCGGAGCAGCGCGCGGCGTTCGAGGCCGAGATGCGCGATGCGAAGGTCGATTACGCCTCGGTGGATTTCGGCGGCGCGGTGCATTGCTTCACCGAGAAGGAAGCCACCTCGCCGACCGGCAACTGCCGCTATGACGCGAAGGTGGCCACGCGCGCCTACGCGGCGATGAAGGCCTGGCTGGCCGAGGCGTTCAGGAAATAAGGCATCGCCCACGGGTGTGGGCTCCTACAGCGGCCGTGTTGCCTCGCGGTGCTCTCGTAGGAGCCCACACCCGTGGGCGACCGCTCCTAGAAGCGCCGCTCGACGGAATAATCAGCCAGCGCCGCCAGCGCATCGCGGTGCGCCGACGCCGGCAACACGGCCAGCGCCTCGCGCGCCGCCACGGCGTGCGACACGGCGCGGGCATGCACCCGGTCGAGCGCGCCGGAATCGCGGATGGCCTCGATGATGCGGTCGAGCGAATCCAGGCCGCCGTGCTCGATGGCGTGGCGAAGCGACTTCAGCTGGTCGGCGTCGGCTGTCTGCATCGCGTAGATGAGCGGCAGGGTGGGCTTGCCCTCGGCCAAGTCGTCGCCGATGTTCTTGCCGAGGGTATCCGCGTCGGAGACGTAATCGAGCAGGTCGTCGGCGATCTGGAACGCGTAGCCCAGCTCCATGCCGTAGCGGCGCAGCGCCGCCACCTGGTCGGCCGGCAGGCCGCCCAGCACGCCGCCCAGCTCGGTGGCGGCGGCGAACAGCACGGCCGTCTTGCGCTCGATCACCGCCAGGTAGGCGGCCTCGTCGACATCGGCATTGCCGATGTTCAGCAGCTGCAGCACCTCGCCCTCGGCGATGGTGTTGGTGGTGTTGGCCAGGATGCGCATGATGCGCATGTCGTCCAGTTCCACCATGAGCTGGAACGACCGCGAGTAGAGGAAATCACCCACCAGCACGCTGGCGGCGTTGCCCCACAGGGCATTGGCCGTCTTGCGGCCGCGGCGCATGTCGGATTCGTCCACCACGTCGTCGTGGAGCAGGGTGGAGGTGTGGATGAACTCGATGATGGCGGCCAGCTTGGCGTGCTCGGCGCCCTGGTAGCCCGCGGCGCGTGCGGCCAGCACGTGCAGCATGGGGCGCAGGCGCTTGCCGCCGCCCGCGATGATGTGCTCGGCGATCTGGTTGATCAGGACGACATCGGACGACAGGCGGTGCCGGATCAGGGCATCCACCGACCGCATGTCGTCGGCGGCCAGGGCGCGGACGCCGGCGAAATCAAGGGGGGTCTGGCTTTCGGCAGTGGATGGCATGGGCCCGTCGTGGATGCGGCAAATCAGCCCACATTATAGGGGTGCCGTTCATCTGGGAACCGTCGTGGGGCATCGCGTCCGTA
The DNA here is from genome assembly GCF_000964085.1 of Luteibacter yeojuensis. GTDB lineage: Bacteria > Pseudomonadota > Gammaproteobacteria > Xanthomonadales > Rhodanobacteraceae > Luteibacter > Luteibacter yeojuensis_A. Next base: position 13,208 of record NZ_JZRB01000048.1, on the reverse strand, counting down.
TAATCAGTGCTGGCACCGGCCCCGGTGCCGCCTTCGGAACGTGCCCCCGGTGAGCCAGCTCAGCCCCCTGGAACGACGCAGCGCCCTTACGCTCGCCCTGGTGATCAGCCTCCGGCTGTTCGGCCTGTTCCTGATCCTTCCCGTCTTTTCCGTCTACGCGCGGGCCATGCCCGACGCCACGCCGCTGCTGGTGGGCCTGGCGCTGGGCGTGTACGGCATCGGCCAGATGCTGCTGCAGGTGCCGCTCGGCATGCTTTCCGACCGCATCGGCCGCAAGCCGGCCATCTCCCTGGGCCTGGTGGTGTTCGCCGCCGGCGGCGCGGTGGCGGCGTTTTCGCACACGCTCACCGGCATCGTCATCGGCCGTGCCCTGCAGGGCATGGGCGCGGTGGCGGGCGCGGGCACGGCGCTGGCCGCCGACCTCACGGCGGACGCCAACCGCAGCAAGGTCATGGGCATCATCGGCGTCTCCATCGGCATCTCGTTCCTGCTGGCGCTCATCCTCGGCCCGCCACTGGAAGCCGTGGCCGGGCTGGGCGGGCTGTTCGGGCTCACCTCGCTGCTGGCGCTGGGCGCCATGGGCCTGCTCTGGTGGCTGGTGCCCACGCCGGCCCGCGCGCAGCGCCCCGCCACCGGTTCGGTCCGCGACATCCTGGCGATGCTGGGCGATCGCTCCATGCTGGTGCTCAATGGCTCGGTGTTCTTCCTGCACGCCTTGCTCACCGCCAGTTTCGTCGGCCTGCCGCTGCTGCTCACCGATGTCTTCGACGTTCCCGTGGCCCGCCACTGGACGCTCTACCTGCCCGTGATGGTCATCGCTGCCCTGGTCATGGGCGCTTTCATGCCGCGCATGCGCGATACCGCGCGCAGCGCCCGCATCGTCGTCGGCTGCGTCGTGGCCCTGGGCCTGTCGCTGGCCGGCATGGCCCTGGCCAGCACCCACGAATGGCTGCTCGGGTTCGCCGCCGCGGTGTTCTTTTCCGCCTTCAACCTGCTCGAGGCGGCTCTGCCCAGCCTCGTCTCGCGCATCGCGCCGGCCCACCTGCGCGGGGCGGCCATGGGCGCGTACTCCACCAGCCAGTTCTTCGGCGCCTTCGTCGGCGGCGCGGTGGGTGGCCTTGCCCTTGGCGGGCTTGGGCTGCACGGTGTCTTTGGCTGCGCGGCGGCCCTCACGCTGGCCTGGTTGCCGCTGGTGCTGTGGGGCACGCGGCGCATCGCCGATGACGAGGCGCTGGCGGCCGGGTAAGCCTTACGCGGCGCGTGGCCGCTGGCCTACACCGCGACGAGGCAGAAAGGCCTTGCCGGGAGATTGCCCGCTGCCCCACCATCGCCCACACTATCCGGTCCGCTCTTCCGGTGGCCCCCTGGCCGCCAGGTGCGAAGGGCGCATCACGTAAACGAGGAAAATCCATGGCACGCGGCATCAACAAGGTCATCATCGTCGGCAACCTCGGCGCGGATCCGGAAACCCGGTACACCGGCAGCGGCACGGCCATCACCAGCCTGCGCATCGCCACGTCCGAGGCCTGGACCGACAAGCAGAGCGGCGAGAAGCAGGAGCGCACCGAGTGGCACCGCGTGAAGCTGTTCGGCAAGCTGGCCGAGATCGCCGGCGAGTACCTGAAGAAGGGCCGCCAGGTCTACATCGAAGGCTCGCTGCGCACCGATAAGTACACCGACAAGGATGGCGTCGAGCGCTACAGCACCGACATCATCGCCAACGAGATGCAGATGCTCGGTGGCCAGGGCGGCGGCGAAGGCGGCGGTGGCGGTGGCGGCAACTTCGGCGGCAACCGTCCGCAGCAGTCGCGCGGCGGCCAGGGCGGTGGCGGCAACTACGGTGGTGGCGGCGGTGGCAACTGGGGCGGCGGCGGTGGCGGTGGCCAGCGCGGCGGCAACCAGGGCGGCCAGGGCGGCGGCAACTACGGTGGCGGCGGCAACGATTACGGCCAGCAGCGCGGTGGCGGCAACGCCCCGTCGCGTTCGGCTCCGCCGGTCAATGAAGGCTTCGACGACGACGATATTCCGTTCTGAGTTGTTCGCGCGGCCATGAGGCCAGCGCACGAAACGAACCCTGCCGTGGGCATGCCCCGGCAGGGTTTTTTTTGTTGGGGAGTACTCGTTTTTCAGCCTACACCTACATACATGTCGACGATTCATGCGGGATCATTTGGGCACATTGAGGAAGGATCCGTTACATGAAGAAGGCTATCTGGCTGTCATACGATTTCGGTGTCAAAGGTGACTACGACGCTCTCTACGCTTACCTGGATAACGCAGGCGCCGTCGAGTGCGGGGATGGCCTCGCTTATTTCGAAGTTGAGTTCAGCGGTACGGATGCTGAGCTTGAGTCGCGCCTTGAGCACGAGCTTATGGGGGGTCTCAACCTCGCAAAGAACGACCGCATCTATGTCGTGTTCCAGCGCGAAGGAGGAAGGGTAACGGGCAAATTCCTCGTTGGCAGCCGCAAAGCGTCGCGCTGGCAAGGTTTTGGACATCAAGACGACAACAAGGAAGATGGCTTGTGACCAAGAGCATCGTCGCTGACAGCGGATTCTGGTTCGGGTTGTTCAACGCACGCGATCAGTTCCATGAACGGGCCTGCATTATCGAGCCGTTGATCGAGCACCGCGTGCTCGTCGTCCCGTGGCCGTCCCTGTATGAGGCGCTGAACACCCGCCTGATGCGCAATCGGTCGTGGAGGGCGCGCATGCACGCCTTCGTGAAGCGGCCGTCCACCGTATTGCTTGACGATGCCGTCTATAAGCAGTCGTCCCTGGACTACGTCCTCCGCCAGGACAGCACCACCTACAGTCTTGTCGATCACGTCATTCGCAGCCTTCTCGAAGATCCGACCCTTGCAGTGAATGAGCTCATTACCTTCAATGCGGCGGACTTCGCCGATGTTTGCCAGGCCCGTCGCATCGACATCATCGATGCTTGACTACCCATGGTCGCCCGGCGATCCGGCAAGCGGCCGCAGGTGGCTAGCCAGGTACATATTGAGGGAATCCGTCCCGGAGCCGTCGACGATAGCGGCTACGTACCCATCGGGGCGCACCAAGGTCCAGCTGCCCGCATCGATGCCGTAAGCGGCGGCAAAGTGCCCATGCTCATCGCACAACTCGCGGCCGTTTCCGATGACATGTACGTCAACACCGGCACTGGGAGCCACGGCCGTACGATCCACATCCATCCCAATCAACGTCCAGTGCGGCCCACGCAACAAGTCAAACACCCGCACGCGCTGGCCGCTCGCACCCCGCAGTGGCGCATCCGGTGCACGGTCGCCGGCGCGTAGCACGGCGTCACCGCGCGCAGGCGCCTCGAGCGACAGCGACGAGCCCGCGTAGCCCAGGTCCAGCTGGTTCACCTCCCGCGCTCGCCGCATGCTGCCCTGCTTAAGCGCATCCAGCATGCGCGTCGAAAGCCCCAGCATGCCCGCGGCGATGGGCCGGCGTTCTTCTTCATACGTATCGAGCAGCGAGGCCCGCGCGCCACGCAACACGGCGGCCAGTTTCCAGCCCAGGTTGTACGCATCCTGCGTGCTGGTGTTGAGCCCCTGGCCGCCCGTGGGCGGGTGCACGTGGGCGGCGTCGCCGATGAGGAAGACGTCGCCGACCCGGTATGTGTCGGCCAGGCGCGCGCTCATGGTGTAGGCCGATGCCCAGGCCACGGCGGTGACCGTGATATCGGCGCGGCCGCTGCGGTCGCGGACAAATGCTTGGAGCCCTTCGACGGAGAGGTCGGGCTCGCTGTCGAGCGGGACAGGTGCCTGGATCTGGAACAGTGCCGTGCCGGCGAGCGGGCACACGGCCAGTTGCCTGGACATGTCGCCATCGCTGAAGCGATGCCACGCCTCGCGGTCGAGCCCATGCAACGTCACATCGGCGACGATGGCGCGGGTGCCGAGTTCCTTGCCCGGGAACCCGATGCCGAGCGCGCGGCGGATCGAACTGCGGCCGCCGTCGGCGGCGACCAGGTAGCGCACAATTACGGTCTCCTCGCTTGCCGGGCCGGCTACGCGGACGGTGATAGCTTCGTCGCCTTGTTCGAAGCCCAGCAACTCACATCCGAAGTCAACCCGGCCACCGAGTTCCACGAGGCGATCGCGAAGGATCCCCTCGGTGAGGAACTGCGGCAGCATGAGTGGCGTCACGTAGGGTTCGGCCGGGGAGGGCGTGGCCGCTTCTGTCACGGGCGCATCCGACCACGACCCGTCGGCCGCATGGGTGCGCACGACCGGGTACGGGCTGCCCGTGGCCATCATCCGGTCGAGGACGCCCATATCCTCGAAGATCTCGAGCGTGCGCGGCTGGATGCCCTTGCCGCGCGAGCCGACGAAGGGCACGGGGGCCTTCTCGATGAGGCGGAAGGCCACGCCGCGGCGGGCCAGCTCGATAGCAAGGGTAAGGCCGGCGGCACCGGCACCGCAGATCAGGACATCAACGCGCGAAGAGGTCATGGCTGGCTCCAAATAGGTGTAAGATGCACATATATCGGAGGCGATCCTATGCCAAAGCAAAAACATGTGCAAGATGCACATAATCGCGAAGCCCAGCTTCGGACCCTGCACGGGGCCATGATCAGCCTCGTCAGTGTGATGAACCGCCCGCAGGGCGACGAGGCGCTGATCAAGGAGGCGGGGATCAAGCTCGACCGCGCCCTGTTCCCGCCGCTGGTGCTGGTCGAGCGCCTCGGGCCCATCGGGGTCGTGGAGCTGGCCGAGCGCGTGGGCCGCGACTACACGACGGTGAGCCGCCAGGTGGCGAAGCTGGAAAGCCTGGGCCTGGTCCGCCGCCAGGCGCAGGCGGGCGACCGGCGCGTGCGCGAATCGGTCATCACCGACGAGGGCAAGGCCATGACCGGCATGATCGATGCCGCGCGCGCCCGCATGGCCGAGCGGGTATTCGGCGACTGGGATGCAAAGGATTTCGACGACCTTGTGCGCCTGATGCGCCGGTTCGCCGATGCGGTGGAAACGACGATCGACCCGCCATCAACCTGAGGCCTGTTCCCGCACATCGAACCCTGCCGGGGGCTCCCCCTGGCAGGGTTCGTTCGTTCAGAACGCCATCACCCAGTGCGCCGACACCATCTGCGCCTGGTCGCGCTGGCCCTTCTGGAAGTCGTAGCCGAACTTGAGCGCCGTGCGCGCGGAGAGCGTCGCGTTGAGGCCCAGGTTCACGACGCCGCTGTAGCGCGACAGGCCGATGCCGACGAGCGGCTGCCATTGCGGCAGGCCGACGAAGCTGGCCTCGAACGCATCGCCATGCGATGCCAGCGTGCGACGGAACTGCGCGCTTGCGGTGAAGTCGATGGCACGGCCACCGCCAAGGTCCCAGTGGCGCCCGGCGCGCAGGCCCAGCCCGGCGCGCCAGCGATCGAGCGATTGCGAACCCGTGCGCAGGCCAAAGCCACCCGCACCCTGCTCGGCGAAACCACCGCGGTCCACGCTGGCGTATTCGACGCTGGCGAAGGGCGTCAGGCGGCCGCCGGCGGCGTCGAGGCGGAGGCCGGTTTCGCCGTAGGCCACCTTGTAGTCACCGCTGTAGTTCGTCGATACGCCCTGCAGGTCGCTGCCGAGCTGCAACTGGCGATCCACGTCCTGCTGGAAGTGGCCGAAGCCGACACGGCCTTGCGTGTACCAGTTCCCGTTGAGCCAACCGGCGTACAGCATGCCCTCGGTGTTGCGGCTGCGGTTGTGGTCGAGGCTCTGGTCAAGCTGCTGCCGCCCTGTGCTCTGGCCGAACGCGAAGCCCGCGACGCCGTTGCCGCCCACCTGGCGGTCGCTGCCAACCATCCAGCCATTGAGCTGGAAGCCGACGCCGTCGTAACCGGCGCGGCCCATGTCGCCGCCCACGTTGAGGTTGCGCGTCCACGTGCCGTAGCCCGCACGATTACCGAGCACGTCGTCGAAGTGTTCCGCAATCGCGCTGCCCGAAGCATCGATGGCTTCAAACGTCATGGCGGCGCTGGCCGCGTGGAGCTGGCCCGAGAGGCTACGCAGCGAGGCCTGCGCGGCCTGCAGTGTCGGGGCCTGCTGGAACTGTCCGGCCGCCTGCACGAAAGCGCTGGATGCCGTCGGCGTACCGTTCGTCGCGATCTGCTGGTTCAACTGCGTAAACGCACCCTGCACGCGCATGGCGCTGCCCATGGACGTAGGCGTGTACGCCACGCCGTTGCCTGCCGCCGCGGTGGTCACGTTGAGCCCCGTGGTATCCAGCCACGCGCTGGTCGCGTCGTAGTGGATGGTGCTCGACGTGAACACGACGCCCGAGTCCTTCACCAGTTGGCCAAAGGTGCCCGTGAGCCCACCACCGGCCGTTAGCACGTTGGTGTGGTTGTTGGCGGTGTAGCCACTGTCGGCACCCGTGACGCGCAGGGTGCCGCCCTGGAGCGTCGCCGCGCCGTCGACAGCGAGCTTGCTGCCCAGGCTGACGGCGAGCGTGCCCGTGGGGGCCTGCGTGTACTGGCCACCGACGCGGGTGTCGCCGCCATGCACGGCAAGCGAGCCGGCGTTGCTGACATTGCCGGCGATCTGCGGGACGCCTGGGTGGATGGTTGCGCCGCCGTAGCCATCCAGCGAGGCACCGGCGCCAATTATCGCGTCACCCGCCAGGCCGAGGCGCGACGCCACCGCGCCGTGGTTGATGATGGTCGCGCCCGTGTACGTGCTGCTGCCATCCAGGACCAGGGTCGCGGAGCCATCCTGGGTCACGGTGCCGGTGCCTGATATGTTGCCGGCGAAGATGTTCAGGTAGCTGTCGAAAACCAGCGCGCCCTTGTTGGTCGTCGTGGACAGGAAATAGAAACTGCCGTTGGGGCTTCCTGGCTGGGCGCCCGTGTTATCGATCTGCAGCGTTCCGGCTTCGATGACGATGGCCGAGGGATCGAAGGCGTACTGCGACGTCACCGTGAGCTTGCCGGTTCCCGCCTTGACGAATACATCGCTGTACGGCTCGCTCCCCGAATTCTGGTAGCTGCCGGCGAACGTGATGTCGTCGCTACGGTCGAAGACGAGTGTGCCGCGGTAGTTGATGTAGGCGGTGTCGCCCAGCCACCCGTGCGTGCTGCCGTCGCCGACGCGCAGCGTTGTGCCCTGGCTGATCGTGGTGCCCGCGGGTGCGAGGTCGTCCTTGTCGATGAGCCAGGTGCCACCGCCGTTGGCGGTCAGGCGTCCGCCGTTGAACAGCGTCGAGCCCGTCACCGTCGCGGCATACGATGTCACGGTGCCTGGCGCCGACGTCAGCGTCAGGAACGAGTTGATCGTCGAAGCGGCGACAAGGTCGCCGTGGATAGTGCTCCCCGCGACCAGTGTCACGTCGTTCGCCAGCGTCGGGATCATTACCACGCTGCCGTTGATCGTGCCGGCGTTGGTGAGCCGGAGGCTGCCATCGGTGTAGGCAGACGGCATGGAGGACGCCGCCACGTAGATCGCGCATGCGGCGTTGCCGGCACATGCACTGGTCTCGGTGCCCGTCGCGGTGATCGTCGAGCCCACGCCGTTGGTGACCTGGCCACCGGCCGCCAGGTAGATGGCCGTCCCCGGGGCGGTGATGGCCGCGCCGCCGGTGTTCGTCACGGAGCCGGCGTCGAAGAGTGCGTGGATGGCATCGCCGTGCATGGTCGTGATGGCGCTGCCTGCCCCATCATTCACCACGCTTGCGCCGCCCCTGAGGACCACGCCGCCCGTGGCGCCGGACACAAGGCCGCCCCCTGTGTTCTTCGCGCTGCCTTGATAAACATCGATGGCGACACCGGCCGGCGAGCGGATCACGCTGCCCATGCCGTCGTTCAGGACGCTGCCACCGCCAGCCAGCATGACACCTGTATCGCCACCTTCGATGCTGCTACCCCCCCGGTTCTCGATCGTGCCCATGGCCGAGGTGAGCGAGACGCCAGCGTGGGTCCCGCGGATGGTACCGCCGGCCTGGTTGAGAAGCGTGACGCCGTAGGCTGAGTAAGCCGCGCCATTGCCGACGCCAACATCCCGGCTGCCGCCGAGCGCGCCGGCGTTCGTCAGCGCGCCATCGCCTTGCAGGAGGACCTCGTTGCCCAGCGTTACGCCATGTTCGACCACGAGCGTCGATGCCCCATTCGGATGTTGGCCCCGGCCATTGCCGATCGTGATGGCGCCGCTGCCCACCGACGCCGCGTCGACGATATCCAGTACACCGCCGAGGACCAGCGTGCCGCCGGTATAAGTGTTGTTCCCGGTCAGCGTCAGCGTGCCCGTGCCGGCCTGTGCCACCGTGCCGGTGCCGCTGATCGCCCCACCGAAGACCACGTTATCGCTGTGTTTGAACGCCAGCGCTCCATTGTTCGCCACGCCGCCCGTGATCCAGCCGGTGTTGCCGCCGTCGCCCACCTGCAGGGTGCCGCCGCTGATCGTGGTGCCGCCGGCATACGTGTTGTTTCCGCCGAGGATGAGCGTACCCGCGTCGGTCTTGACGAGGCCCGTGTCGCCTTCGAGCACGTTGTAGATCGTGTTGTAATAACTCGCGCCGGAACCATCGCCGGTGCGGATCACCGTGTGCGTCGGGTCGCTGGCGCTGCCCACCAGTCGAATCGCGTCGCCATAGAGGTAGTAGCCCCCCATGGTGAACTGCATGCCCGACGTGGTGACGGCACCGTTGCTGTCATCGACCTTGACCGAACCGGCTTCATCCTGGAATACGGCAAACGTGCCGTTGGCATAGCCGGCGTTCACCGCGCCACTGGCATCGGTCCAGTTATCACCGCCCACGCGCCACGTACCGTCGCCACCGTCGATGCGGTTGTTTCCCTTCGGCCCGACATCGCCATCCCAGTACGCGAACGACATGCCCCGCGTGTCGACGAGGTTGACCTGGTGCGCCACGCCGGTCTGCACGACCCAGCCCGGTGACGGCATGGTGCCAGGCGAGAGGCCATTGTCGGTCAGCGTGCCGTCGTAGTTGATGAGGCGGTGCACGCCAGGGCCGATGTCGCCGCCCTGGGCGACCGCGACGTTCAAGGTGCCGTCCAGTACGAGGTTGCCTTTGACGTTGATGAGGTCGCTGGCTTGCGATCCGCCGCCCGTGGCCGGGCCGAAGTCATAGGCAAGCGCCGAGCCCGCCGCCAGGTTGAGGCTACCGTTGATGGTAAGCGTGCCAATGGCCGCGCTCGCCCCCGGTGCGAGTGTCGCGCCCTCGGCGACGAAGACATCGCCGCCGAGGGTGCCCTTGCCGCCGAAGGTCGCGCCCCGGGCAACCCTTACGGCCCCGGTCGCTCCGGACATGTCGCCGTCGGCGTACAGCGCGCCGGCGTTGACCGTCGTGTCGCCCGTGTAGGTGTTCGTGCCGGTCAACGTGAGCGTGCCGGCGCCACCCTTGGTGAGGGCCACGGCGCCGGTGACATCCTGGGAAAGCACCGTCGCGGTGCCGGCATCGACATCGATCTCGCCGCCCGTGAAGCCCGTGCCGGCAGGCGGCGTTCCAGGCGTCCCCGGAGGCGTCGTGGGCGGGTTGGAGGGCGGTGTGACGGGTGGAGGTGACGTGGGCGTGGCGCGCACGTTGCCGCCACCGCCACCGCCACCGCCACAGGCTGACAAGCCAAGTGCCAGCGCCACGGCCAGGGCCATCGTGCCCGGCCTGCCCCATGCGCCCACGGCCGTACGGCCGGGCGCGCCCACCCATCGCATCGCTTCCATGTTGTGTCCCCCTGTGGTCTGGCGATCTTGCCGCAACACCTTGCGGGGCGCTAGTCGTCCATCAGGGAGAGGCGAGGCCCATCTCGGCGACCTGGTGCGCCCTCAGCCTGAGGCCTGTTCGCGCACGAAATCGACGAACGCCCGCAGGGGGGAGGGCAGGTGCTTGCGGCCGGGGTAGTAAAGGAAGGGGCCGCTGAATTCCTGCACCCAGTCGTCGAGCACCGTCACCAGTGCGCCGCTTTCGATGTACGGGGCCAGCCAGTCATCGAACAGGTGCACGATGCCCAGGCCCGCCACGGCACCGTCCACGGCCAGGTCGAAGGCCGCGGCCTGGCGCACCAGCAAGGGCCCCCGTGGTTCGACGAGCACCACCTCGCCATCGCGCTCGAACTCCCAGGCGGGGATGCGGCCACCGGAAAACTGCCCGCGCACGCAGCGGTGCTGCAACAGGTCGCGGGGGTGCGCTGGCGCGCCATGCGCGGCGAGGTAAGCCGGTGCCGCCGCCGTCACCAGCCGTTGCACGCGTGGCCCGATCGGCAGTGCCACCATGTCCTGTTCCAGCCGCTCGTCGTAGCGGATGCCCGCGTCGCACCCGGCGGCGTTGAGGTCGACGAAGCTGTCTTCCACGACGGCCTCGAAACGGATATCGGGGTAGCGTTCGAGGAACGGGAACACGATGGGTTGCAGTACCGTCTTCGCGATGTTGGCGGGCACGTTGATGCGCAGGGTGCCGGCGGGGCGGTCGCGGAAGTGGTTCACCACGTCGAGCGCGGCCTCCACTTCGCCGAAGGCGGGCACCAGGCGTTCGGCGAGGCGTGCGCCCACCTCGGTGGGCGCCACGGAACGGGTGGTGCGGTTGAGCAGGCGCACGCCCAGCGCCGCCTCGAGCCGGCGCACGGCTTCGCTGAGGCTGGAGGCCGACTGGCCAGCAATGCGCGCCGCTTCGCGGAAGCCGCCAGCGCGCACTACGGCGAGGAAGGCGGAGAGATCCTGGAAATCGCTCATTGTTCGGTATGCCGTACGGCCCGTGCCGGTTTGAACGGATTATCGCGCAATCAGCGGGCGCCTATAGTCCTTTCATCCACCCAACCCGGAGCCACCCATGAGCACTGATATCTCGAAAGCCGGTACCTGGACCCTCGGCGACCGCACCGTGCACCGCATGGGCTACGGCGCCATGCAGCTCGCCGGGCCGGGCGTGTTCGGCCCGCCCAAGGATCCCGCCACCGCGCTCGCCGTGCTGCGCGAGGCCATCGAGTCGGGTGTCGACCACATCGATACCAGCGACTTCTACGGCCCGCATGTCACCAACCGCCTGATCCGCGAGGCGCTCAGCCCGTACCCGGGCAATCTCACCATCGTGACCAAGGTCGGCGCCGTGCGTGGCGACGACGCGTCGTGGAATCCTGCGCAGAAGCCCGCCGAACTGCAGGCTGGCGTGCACGACAACCTGCGCAACCTGGGCGTCGATGTCATCGACGTGGTGAACCTGCGCCTGATGGGCGATATCCATGCCCCGAAGGAGGGTTCGATCGAGGCCCAGTTCACGGCCCTGGCCGAGTTGCGCGAGAAGGGCCTCATCCGCCACCTCGGGCTCAGCAACGCCACGCTGGCGCAGGTGCAGGAGGCGCAGCGCATCGCGCCGGTGGTGTGCGTGCAGAACCAGTACAACCTGGTGCAGCGCGGCGACGATGCGTTCGTCGATGCGCTGGACGGCATGGGGATCGCCTACGTGCCGTTCTTCCCGCTGGGCGGCTTCAGCCCCCTGCAGTCCGACCGCCTGGCGGCGGTGGCGAAGCACCTGGACGAGACGCCGATGCAGGTGGCGCTGGCGTGGCTGCTGCATCGCTCGCCCAATATCCTGCTGATCCCCGGCACGTCGTCGCCGCAGCACCTGCGCCAGAACCTGGCGGCTGCCAGCATCGTGTTGCCGAAGGATGTGCTCGACGAGCTGGAAGCCATCGGCACGAAGGGCTGATCGGCTAAAGTGCGGGAATGGATTCCCGCCCAACCCCCTGGCTACCCGCGCTTGCCGTGCTCGGGTCGGTCACCTCGCTGTGCATCGGCACCTCGTTCGCCAAGAAGCTTTTCCCGCTGGTCGGCGCGGAGGGTACGTCGGCGCTGCGCGTGGGGTTCTCGGCCCTGGTGTTGCTGTTGTTCTGGCGCCCGTGGCGCTGGCCGCTTGGCCGGCGCGATGCCGGATTCGTCATCCGCTACGGCCTCACCCTTGGGGTGATGAACCTGCTTTTCTACATGGCCCTGCGCACCATCCCGTTCGGGCTGGCCGTGGCCATCGAATTCAGCGGGCCGCTGGCCGTGGCCATGCTGTCGTCGCGGCGGGCCGTCGATTTCGTCTGGCTGGCCAGCGCCATCGCCGGCCTCGCCATGTTGCTGCCGCTTGGGCAGCACGCTGCGCTCGACCCCACCGGCGTCATGTTCGCGCTCGGCGCGGCCGTGTGCTGGGCGCTCTACATCCTGTTCGGCAAGCAGGCCGGGCACCTGCACGCGGGGCATTCGGTGTCGCTGGGCCTGGTGGCGGCCAGCGTCGTCGTCGTGCCCGTCGGCATCGCGAAGGCCGGCGCGAGCCTGCTCGACCCGGGCATCCTCGCCGCCGGCGTGGGCATCGCCATCGTATCGAGCGCCATCCCCATGTCGCTGGAAATGATGGCGCTGAAGCGGCTACCCAGCCAGACGTTCGGCATCATGGTGAGCCTCGAGCCCGCCGTGGCCTCCCTGCTTGCCATGTTGCTGCTCGGCGAGATGCTCACCGCCCACCAGTGGCTGGCCATCGGGTTCATCGTCCTGGCGTCCGTTGGCAGCACGATCACCGCGCGGCGCGCACGCCCCGAGGCGCCAGAGCTCGCCGGATAGGCAAAACTTGTCAATCGTGCCGTGTCGTGTGGCGTGGCGCGATTCATAGGAATTCAGCCGCCGTTGCCAAGCACCGGGCGCTCGCGACGGGCTGTTTCGCCTGGCACGCACGCGTGGCGCGGCTCAGCAAATGTCGCGCATATAGGCATCTGCACGCGGCTTGCCGCCGCACGGGCGCGCCCGCGCATGGACATGCGATGTATACGGCATGTCATAATGCCAACTTGGTAATGACAAGTTGCGAGCCCAGCCCCGTGCGTGGCGCCGCGTTTATCCCGAAAATGGCGGGGAACGCGTCTGCGCTGCACGCCGGACAGGCTCGCTTCACCATTGTCGTGGTGCCCTAGACGCGGTTATCTTCGGGTAGGTTCGTCCTGGGTGTTACACAGATAAGCCCGCCATTGCGGTGGTAGCCGTGGAGGGTTCCGCCGGAACAGGTGGGTATCCACTGCCGCAATTGCTTCATAACAACTATTTTGAGGAGCCACACACCATGAAGTTCGCCCCGATCGCTGCTTTCGCCCTCATCGCCGTCGCCGCCCTCTCGGGCTGCAACAAGAGCGAAGACGCCGCCCCGGCCGACCAGGCCCCGGCTGCTGCTTCGACCGCCGCCCCGGCTGCCGCTCCCGCTGCTGAGCCGGCTGCTGCCTCGACCGCCCCGGCC
>NZ_JZRB01000047.1 GCF_000964085.1 Luteibacter yeojuensis | reverse complement strand
CGCGCTCCCACAAGACAGGGGGCGCCCATATCGCTCGACCTAAGCGCACGCGGGGGGCTTCGTCGCGAGGGGAGAGTGTTGCCTGAAAATCGGGGAGAGCAGGGCATGAAGTATCGCAAGCGCGTTCTGGCCGCGGTGATCGCGGCGGGCCTGGCCAGCGGGGGAGCGCTGGCGCAATCCACCACCGGCACCCTTAGCGGCCAGGTGGCACCGGGCACCGGCGACACGGTGCATATCGAAAGCGGCACGGGCTTCCAGCGCGATGTGCCCGTGGATGCGCGTGGCCGCTACGCCATCGCGCAGCTGCCGCTGGGTAACTACACGGTATCGCTGCGCAAGAGTGGGGCCACGGTGCAATCCCACGAGAACGTCGCGCTGCGGGTGGGCGCGGCGACGGATGTCTCGTTCGCGGCACCGGCCGCGGCCCCCGGTGCGCAGAACCTCGAGGGCGTCTCGGTCTCGGCCAACGCCTTGCCGCCGATCGACGTGGCCAGCACGGATTCGCGCACCGTGATCACCGCGCAGCAGCTGGCCAGGCTACCGCTGGGCTTCAACGCCGAGGCCGCCGCGCGGCTGGCACCGGGCGTGGTCGGCAACGCGGGTGGCTTCAGCGGCCCCACGGGCCAGCAGCTGATCAGCTTCGGCGGTTCCGCGGCGAACGAGAACGCGTACTACATCAACGGATTCAACACGACCGACCCATTGCAGGCGGCCGGTGGCCTGACCCTGCCGTATGGCTCGATCGACCAGCAGGAGGTGTACACCGGCGGTTACAGCGCGCAATACGGCCGCTCCGACGGTGGCGTGCTGAACATGGTGGGCAAGCGCGGCACCAACGACTGGCACTTCGGCGGCAAGCTGAGCTGGGACCCCGCGTCGCTGCGCGCCTCGTACGACAACACGTATTACGAGAACGGCCTGCCGCCCGTGCCGGTGGCGGGCAACCTCTACACGCCGCGCAGCAAGAACAGCAACTGGAACACCGTGTACGACGCCTACGTGGGCGGGCCGTTGATCAAGGACAAGCTGTTCTTCTTCGCCGCCGGCGAGTGGGCCAAGAGCGAGGGCGACCGCCTCGGCACCGTGACCTCGAGCAGCCCCTATACGTCGTACGCGTACCGCATGCCCAAGTGGTACGGCAAGCTGGACTGGAACATCAACGACAGCAACATCCTCGAGCTCACCGGGGCGTCTAACACGCGCGAAACCAGCGGCGATATCTACGGCTACGACTTCGACGCGCTGAAGCGCGGCGACCTCATCGGCCACGCCGACACCATCAAGACCGGTGGCAACCTGTGGAACGCGAAGTACACCGGCTACCTCACCGATTCGCTGACGCTCACCGCGCAGTACGGCAAGATGCACACGCGCAATTTCGAAGCGCCCGTGGGCTATAACGATGCGCTCACCTATGTCACCGGCACCGAGAACCAGAACCCGGCCATCACCGGGGGCGCGCCGCGGTCGGCGGGGCAGACGGTCTCCAGCATCTACGACCCCAACCAGGGCAATCGCTCCACCAACCTGCGCGTAAGCCTGGCCTGGGCGATCGGCGACCACACGATCACCGCCGGCATCGACAACCTGACGGCGACGGCGGAGGACCAGGGCTCGCGCACCTCCGGGCCGGGCTACTCGTGGTCGTACGGGTTCACCACCCGGCCGGGCAACAGCCCGGCGCCGAGCCTTGGCGTGGGCGCACCGGCCAACTACCCGAACGGCGCCGGCGGCTACTACGTGATGAAGAACGTGTCGTCCGCCGTGGCCACGGTGCGCAGCACCGAGCGCGCGCAGTACATCGAGGACCAGTGGCAGGTGGACGACAGGCTGCTTCTCTCGCTGGGCCTGCGCAACGACCAGTTCACCAACTACAACAGCGACAACCAGCCGTACATCGCGCAGACCCGGCCCCAATGGGCACCCCGCCTGGGCTTCAGCTGGGATGTGTTTGGCGATGCCACGTTCAAGGTCTACGGCAACGCGGGCCGCTACTACCTGGGCTCGCCGCTGGCACCGGCCCTGAGCGCGGCCGCCGGCTACACCAGCACCACGCAGTACTTCACGTACTCGGGCATTGGCGCCGATGGCGTGCCCACGGGGCTGACGGCCATGTCCGGGCCGGTCTCGGCCAACAACGCGTTCGGCGTGCCGCCCGACCCGCGCACCGTCACGGCCAAGGGCCTCAAATCCGAGTACCAGGACGAGTTCATGCTCGGCTTCAGCAAGAGCATCGACAACCGCTGGGTGTACGGTGCGAAGGTGTCGCGGCGCGTGCTGCGCACGGGCATCGATGATTTCTGCGACGTCGACCGCATCACCAACGCGGCCGCCGCGCAGGGCATCGACGCGGCGTCGGTGAACAGCTGTTACCTCATCAACCCCGGCAAGGCCAACACCTTCGTGGTGCTGGACGGGCAGGGCAACGCGCATGACGTGAAGCTCAGCAACGTCGAGATGGGCTTCCCCAAGATCAAGCGCAACTACTACGCGCTGGACACGTTCCTTGAGCACCCGTTCGACGGCACGTGGTACGGCCGCGTCGATTACACCTATTCGCGCAGCTACGGCAACACCGAGGGCCTGACCCAATCCAACGTGCAATCTGACGGCCCCTCGCAGTCGGAGGACTGGGATTTCCCGGCGCTGATGGTCTATAGCAATGGCCTGCAGGGCAACAACCACAAGCACCAGCTGAAGATGTACGGCTACTGGCAGCTCACGCCGGAGTGGATGGTGTCCGGCAACCTCACGCTCATCTCCGGCAGCCCCTCCACCTGCCTGGGCCTGTTCGGCGACGACAACAGCGACCCGGCCGGCTACAACTCCAACTACCACTTCTGCAACGGCCGCCCCGCACCCCCGGGTTCCACCGGCAACATGCCCTGGCAGCGCCAGCTCGACCTCGGCGTGCACTGGACCCCCGCGTTCGCCGACCACAAGCTGGGCCTCAACCTCGACCTGTTCAACGTCACCAACGAACAGGCCACCCTGAGCCTCAACCCGCACTACTACCAGGACGCCACGGCCACGCCCAACCCGCTGTACCGCACCCCCCTGGTGCTACAAGACCCGCGCTACGTCCGCTTCTCGCTCACCTACGACTACTAAGCCCGTCGCCGCGGTAGGAGCCCACACCCGTGGGCGACATCTTTTCGCCCCAGTCGCCAAAAGCTGTCGCCCACGGGTGTGGGCTCCTACACGAGCCTGGGGGCGTGGTAAGCTTCGCGCCTTACGCAAGCCCCCGAGACCCTCCCGGTGCCTACGCCACCCTGATACGCCGCCGTTTCCCTTGACGGCCGTGGCCACGAGGCCGCGGGGTTTTCGCGCACCAGGAATTCCACATGCATACCACCCGTTGGAACCAGCAATGGTTCTTCAACGTGCGCGGCGATGTCCTTTCGGGCCTCGTCGTGGCACTCGCCCTCATCCCCGAGGCCATCGCCTTCTCGATCATCGCCGGCGTGGACCCGAAGGTGGGCCTGTACGCCTCGTTCTCCATGGCCGTGGTGATCGCCTTTGCCGGTGGCCGCCCGGCCATGATTTCCGCCGCCACGGGCGCCATGGCCCTGCTCATGGTGGGCCTGGTGAAGGAGCACGGGCTGCAGTACCTGTTCCTCACCACCATCTGCACCGGCGTCATCCAGATGGCGGTTGGCGCGCTGAAGCTCGGCTCGCTGATGCGCTTCGTCTCGCGTTCCGTGGTCACGGGCTTCGTTAACGCGCTGGCCATCCTCATCTTCCTGGCCCAGCTGCCCGAGCTCATCGGCGTGCCCTGGCTGGTGTACCCGATGTGCGCCGCGGGGCTGGCCATCATCTACCTGTTCCCGTACGTGACGAAGGCCGTGCCGTCGCCGCTGGTGGCCATCGTGGTGCTCACGCTCGTCGCGGTGTACTTCCGGATGGACATCCATCGCGTCGGCGACATGGGCGCGCTGCCGGATGCGCTGCCCACCTTCCTGTGGCCCGACGTGCCACTGAACCTGCAGACGCTTGGCATCGTGCTGCCGCATGCGCTCACCATGGCGGTGGTGGGCCTGCTCGAATCGATGATGACGCTGCAAATCGTCAACGACATGACCGATACGCGCGCGGACAAGAACCGTGAATGCGTGGGGCAGGGCCTGGCCAATATCGCCACGGGCCTCATCGGCGGCATGGCGGGCTGCGCCATGATCGGCCAGTCGGTGATCAACGTGAAATCCGGCGGCCGGGGCCGCTTGTCCACGCTGGTCGCGGGCGTGGTGCTGCTGATGCTGGTGGTGTTCGGCGCGCCCTGGGTCAGCCAGATCCCGATGGCCGCGCTGGTGGCGGTGATGATCATGGTCTCGCTCAGCACGTTCAGCTGGCGCTCGCTGGCCACCCTGCGCTCGCACCCCACCTCCTCGAGCGTCGTCATGCTGGCCACCGTGGTCGTCACCGTGTGGTCGCACGACCTGGCGCGCGGCGTGCTGACGGGCGTGCTGCTCTCGGCGGTGTTCTTCGCCACCAAGGTGGGGCGCATGCTCGACGTGGACAGCTCGCTCTCGCACGACGGCGTACGCACGTATTCGGTAAAAGGCCAGGTGTTCTTCGCCTCGTCCGATCTCTTCGTCGAGGCGTTCGATGTCCGTGAAGACGGCCTGGCCGCGGTCGTCATCGATGTGGAGGAGGCGCACTTCTGGGACCTCACCGCCGTGGGCGCGCTGGAGAAGGTGGTGCTCAAGTTCCGCGAAGCCGGCGTCGCCGTCGACACCCGCGGAATGAACGCCGCCAGCGCCACGCTGGTAGGCCAGGTAGGCGGCCAACGAGCACCCCATTAACCGCACCCCCCCCTGTAGGAGCGCGCTTGCGCGCGACATCCCTCCGTACAGCCGCCACAGGGCCTGCAGGCTCTTCGCGAAAAGATGTCGCGCGCGAGCGCGCTCCTACAGGACTGTTGATGTAGCAGAATAGGGGCCGATCTTTCGAGGAGCCCGCCCGTGAACATCATCGTGGTCGAAGACGACGAGCGCCTGGGCGCCGCCATCAAGCGGGCGCTGGAACAGCTCACCCACGCGGTGATGTGGCTACGCACGGGCAACGAGGCCCTGGAGGCGCTGCGCCAGCCCGACGTCGACCTCGTGCTGCTCGACCTGGGCCTGCCCAACAAGGATGGCGTCCAGGTACTGCGCGAGGCCCGCCGTGAAGGCATCCGCACCCCCATCCTCGTCATGACGGCGCGCGACAGCATCGAGGCGCGGGTCGAGGGCCTGGATGCCGGTGCCGACGATTACGTGGTGAAGCCATTCCACCTCGATGAACTGGCGGCCCGCATCCGCTCGCTGGCGCGCCGTGCGCAGGGCCTGGCCGATAACGTCATCGACGCCGGCCCGCTGCGGCTCGACGTGGGCCGCATGGAACTGTCGCGCGATGGCGAGCGCATCGAGCTCACCCGCCGCGAGTTCGCCCTCATGCACGTGCTGATGGAGCGCGCCGGCCGCATCGTCCGCCGCGACACCATCGAGCGCTCGGTATACGGCAACGAATCCGAGGTGGGGCCGAACGCGCTGGAGGTGCTGGTGCACGCGCTGCGCCGCAAGCTGGGCGCCGACAGCATCCGCACGGTGCGCGGCTTCGGCTACATGGTGCCGACGGGCACGGCGTGACAGGCGATTCGCTCCAGCGCCGGCTTCGCCGCCGCGTGGGCGCCGTGGTGGTGGCCGTGCTCATCCCGCTGGGCCTGCTCGGCGCGTGGCGCACGTTATCGGAACTCAACGAGCTCTCCGACGTGCGCCTGCGGCAGACCGCCGAGACGCTGGACGCCCTGGTGCGGCAGACGGGCATCACCGCCTTCCCGAACGAAGCGCGGCTGGAAGCCCTGCCTTCCGTGCCGGTCATTGCCAACGGCGCGGGCCCGGCGTCCACGTACGAAGCCGAGGTAGGTTACCGGGTCACCGACCGCGATGGCGATATCCTGCTCGTCACCGATAACATGCGCGAGCTGCCGCGCAACCTGCCCAGCGATGGCCGCATCGTATCGCTGCACGTGCGCCGGCGCCGCTGGCACGTCTACACCCGGGTGGACCCAACACTGGGCGTCACCATCAGCGTGGCCGAACGCCACGATACCCGCCGTGATGTCACCAACGCGGTGGCGCTGGAGCGCACGCTGCCCATCTTGATTGGCCTGCCGCTGCTGTTCATCGCGCTGCGCTGGGCCGTGCGGCGCGGCCTGCTGCCGCTCGAGCGCCTGGCCGCGCTGCTTGCCACGCGGCGCGCGGGCTCCCGCGAACCCATCGTGCTGGCGGATTCGCCGCGCGAAGTGGTGCCCATCGTCGACGCGCTCAACGCGCAGATCGAGAGCATCGAGGCCGCGCTGGAGCGCGAGCGCCGCTTCAGCGCCGACGTGGCGCACGAACTGCGCACGCCGCTCGCCTCGACCATGATCAACCTCGACAGCGCCCACGCGTTCGGCACGGGTGAGGGCGCGGCGGGTTCGCTGCCCGAGGCGCTCGAAAGCCTGCGCCTGCTGGCGCGGCGCACGGAGCAATTGCTGGTGCTGGCGCGCCTTGACGAGCATGCCGAGCTGCCGTTGCTGCGTGTCGACCTGGCACGGCTCATCGATGACGTCGTCGCGGAGTGGTCGCCCACGGTGGACCGCACGCGGTTCACGCTGGCGGTCGAGGTGCCGGCAGGCCTGCCGCCGATCGACGGCTACCCCACCGCGCTGGCGGCGATGTTGCGCAACCTGCTGGAAAACGCCGCGCGCCACGTGCCCGTCGGCGGCCACGTGGCACTCAGGGCCGCCACGGGCGCGGGCGGGGTCACCCTCGACGTGGCCGACGACGGCCCGGGCATACCCGCCGCGCGACGCGCCGCCGTTTTCACGCGCTTCCACCGCGAGGCGACGTCGCTGGGCGATGGCTTCGGCGTCGGCCTGTCGATCGTGCAGCGTGTGGCGCAACTGCACCACGCCAGTGTGTCGCTGGAAGATGCCCCGTCGGGAAGCGGCCTGGTAGTGCGCGTGCGGCTGCCCGTCGGCGCGCGTGTTTCAGGCGGCGCGGGGCGCTGAGCTTTCCAGCAGGGCGGCGACGCGCGCCGCGGTGCGCTCGGGGCAGCCGTCTTCGCAGGTGATGCCGGCATTGCCCTGGCCATACGGGGCGTAGCGTTTCGGGTCGGTGCGGCTGAACAAACCGATCGTGGTGGCGTGCGTGGCGGCGGCCAGGTGCATCACGCCGCAATCGGCGCTTACGTAGGTGCCGGCGGCCTCGATCACGGCGGCAAGCTTGCGCGGGTCGCTGGTGAAGTAAGTGGGGTAGGCGTTGTCGAGGCGCGAGACGCCATCGGCGGCCACCAGTTCGACCACGCGGCGCTCGCCGACGCGGGCCAGCAGCGCGCCCAGGAAGCGCTGCCACCACGCGGTGTCCTGGCACTTGGCCCCGGTGGCGTTCGGGAAGATGGCCAGCACGGGTGCCGCGCTGGCGGGGCCGGCATGCAGCACGCGCTGCAGGGTTTCCATGCCTTTCGCACGCTCGCCATCATCCAGGCGCAGGTCGAGCGGGGGCTGCGCGCCCGCGCTTTCACCCAGCGCCACCCGCAGCGCATGCACGGGGCGCGCGGCGAAATGCAGCGGCGCATCCGGCGTGCCCTCGACGCGCACCTGGTAGCGCGCCTGCGCCATCCCCGCGGCCAGCTTGCCCGAGGACGAGCCCGAGGCCGCGTCGATAACAAGGTCGTAGCGCTTCGCGCGCAGGCGGCGCAACGTGCCGAGCGTCGTCAGGGGCCGGCGCAGCGCGCGGCGGTCGAGCAGGAACAGCTCGCCAATGGAAGGAAAACCCGCGAACACGCAGCGGGTGGCGCCACCGGAGCCGAGCACGTCGACTTCCGCACCGGGGAAGCGCGCCTCGAGTTCGGCGAGCAGCGGCGTCACCATCACCGTGTTGCCGAGGCGGTGGTTGGGGCGGCAGACGAGGATGCGCTGGATGCCCTGGCGGGGCAGCGTGCCGGGTGCCACCTGGTTGCCGCTATCGGGCAGCACGCGCCGCACCAGCCACGCCACCGCCTGGCGGCGGAAGGATTGCAGGCGCCCGTGCATGGGTGCGCGTTGCCTGTCCGTGGCGGCGGTGGCGCGTTGCGTGGCGGCGATCGAGGACATGCGCGTTCCGTGGGGCGCCCGGCAAGCGGGCCGTGCGCCTACGGTGCCGCCCGCACCTTAGAGCCGCCTGTCAGCAGCATGACAGCCAGCTTACGAAACCTTAGGCCCCGCTTAGGTGTTCAGGCGCGCAGGATCGGCCTGCAGCTGGATCGCCGCGTGCAATGCATCGGGCGCCGCGCTGCTCGACGCGAGCAGCGGCAGCAGGTCACGCGTGGCCTGGCGGTGCGATGGCGACGTGGTGTCTTCGATCAGCGCGGCCATCATGTACTTGCGCACGCGCGTGGACTGGCTGGCCTCGTGGGTCACCGATGCGCTGGCCAGCTGGCCTTTCGCATACGCGAGATCGGTGCTCGCGTGCGCGGCATCATCGATCTGCGTGTAGTTGTAGTTCTGCGCCATGGGGTCGGCGGTGAGGTTCAGCGGCGAATCCGGCCACGGCGAGGTGTGGAAGCTCGCGGTGAGGTGGCTGTCCTGCGCCTGCGTGATGTGGCGGTCGCGTGCGTTGCGGCCGCTGAGCGTCGTCGACTGCGCCACATCGAAGTGGAACGTATCGAGTTCGTCGCCGTGCCGGGGGTTGGGTGCGCTGGCGGCCTGCGCTATCGACGCCTTGAAATCGGCGAGCCCCGTGAGCAGTGCATGGTCGCCGCGCGAGAGGTTATGGACGCTGCCGGGCAGGGCCGCCGCGGCAGGCGTGGCCGGGTAGTGGCTATTGAGTTGCGCGAAGCCATCCTTGAACAACGCCACCAGCGATGCATCCGCATGGCCGCGTCGTGCGGCCGCATCCACTTGCGCCAGATAACTCGCTACCGACGCATCGCGTTGCGTGCGGTTACCCCACGACGCGGGCTGGCTCATGTCGAGGCTGAGCGCGACCGTGCCGCCGGGCCCATCGACCTTCAGCGAACGGGTATCCCCGCCGGCGTGGAGCGCCACGGCCATGTGCGCGCCCGACGCGGTGGCCACGGAGGCGTCGAGGTCGATGCGGGTGAGCACCGAAGCGTCGGCCGCAAGCAGGCCGTCCACCGACACGCTGGGCGGTACCTTGCCCAGGCCATCCACGGCATCCTGGAACGCACGGGCAAGCCCGGCCACGGCATCGCGTTCCCCGTCGGCCAGCGCACGATCCGACGTGAGGCGGATCGCGAGGCCGCTGTCCGTGCCACTCAGCGACAGCTTCACCGTCGCGCCGCTGGCCGTGCGGATACCCAGTTGCATGGACGCATCCACGTCGCCCGCGCCAGGTATGTCGGCGACGAAATCGGCGCCATCGGCCGCGAACCGGCCAAGCAAGGCCTGCCCCAGCCCAGTGAACAAACCTTGCGTATCGGTGGCCGTGACGTTGCGCTGCGCCCGCGCCGTGATGGCGTCGTTCGATGAAGGGTCGGGTGTGCCGTTAAGCGCGCCGGCGTAGGTCGGGTCGGTAGCCGCGGGCGCGGCGCCGATCAGCACGGCAGGCCTCGTGGCCCCGGTGGCCGGCGCGGTGGCGCGCGATGAGGCGGCGTAAAGCCGCTCCTGCCAGGAAACGGCAGGGCTAGCGGTGGCGGTTGGCCGCAAGGGGTTCACAACGATCCTTCGTCATAGGCTCCCTTGGATGACGGCGGGCAGGCCAGGATCTTGAGGCTGCCCGCGTGGCTTAGCGGCGGTAGCGAGGATCGCGTTTGGCGATGACGCGCTGTGGGCGCGGCTTGCGCATCAGCTGGACCCAGAAGGCGGCTTCGAACAGCGCCGCGGCGGCGAAGAGGAACATCGCACCCGTGGCCACGCCGGCCATGTAGAGGGTGGTGGCCAGGGCCAGGATCGCTGCCAGGATCGTGAAACGCTTCATTGGGGCTCCCGTCGGGGTCGACTCATATTTTTCTGAGTGCGGGGCCAGCATCGCATGAATCCCTGCGGATTTGCTGAATGCGGCGAAAAAGACGCCGCGCCAACGCTCTGTGCGTGGTGAGACGAATAAGCCAGAACTTGCCGCAAGCGAGTCTTATCGTCTCGGTCGTGGCGGAGGAAGCTTTCCAGCCGTCGGGCAAGCCTGCCCGCTACCCCTGGAGCCGCCATGAACACCGCATTCCGTTCCGTCCTGGAACGCCTCGTCCGCCTCGAAGCCGTCGGGCCCAACCTCGTCCGCGTCGCCATCGCCATCGTCTTCATTTGGATCGGTGGCCTGAAGTTCGTGCCCTACGAAGCGGACAGCATTACGCCCTTCGTGGCGAACAGCCCGGTCATGTCGTTCTTCTACGAACACCCCGCGGAATACAAGCCGCACCTGACGAAAGAAGGGCAACTGGTGCCGGAACAGCGTGCCTGGCAGGCGCAGAACAACACCTACGGGTTCTCGCGCGGCCTGGGCGTGGTCGAGCTCACCATCGCGTTCCTCGTGCTGTCGTTCCCGTTTTCAAAGCGGCTTGGCCTGCTCGGTGCCTTCCTGTCCTTCGGCACCACGCTGGTGACGCTGTCGTTCCTGTTCACCACCCCGGAAGCCTGGGTGCCCGCGCTGGGTGACGCGCAGCATGGCTTTCCGTACCTCTCGGGGGCCGGCCGCCTGGTGATCAAGGACACGCTGATGCTGGCCGGGGCGTGGGTCATCGGCGTGGACGCCGCGAAGCGCATCCTCGCCGAACGCCACTGACGCGACGCCCGGCTCGCCCGGGCGTTTCTTTCCGGATAAAACGCAAAATAGTGTGATGCCCATCACTTATTGGTGCTAGCGTAGCCGCGGGGGTGGATGGGGTGTCCTCGGCTTCATGTCGTGGAGAGAGCACGCGTGGCGTTCCGCTACCGGGCCTTCATCAGCTATAGCCACCGGGATAAAACCTGGGCGGCGTGGCTTCACCGTGCCCTTGAAACCTATGCGGTCCCCCGTCGGCTTGTCGGCCGCGCCACGGCGGCAGGCCCGGTGCCTGCGCGCCTTGCCCCCATCTTCCGCGACAGCGACGAACTCGCCACGGCCCGCGACCTCGGGCAGAAGGTGGCCGAGGCGCTGGAGGCGTCGGCATGCCTCCTCGTGGTGTGCTCGCCCGACGCGGCGCGCTCGCGCTGGGTGGACGAAGAAATACGCACCTACCAGCGCCTGGGCGGCGGCGAGCGCATCTTCTGCCTCGTCGTCGCCGGTGAACCGAACGCCAGCCGCACGCCAGGGCGCGAGGCGGAAGAATGCTTCCCGCCGTCACTGCGCTTGCGTTGCGACGGCGATGGCAACGTCCTCGACGATGTGATCGAACCCCTTGCCGCCGACGTGCGCCCCGGCGGTGATGGCAAGGCCGATGCGCGCTACAAGCTCGTCGCGGGCATGCTCGGCCTCGACCTCGATACCCTCAAACGGCGGGCGCTGCAGCGCCGGGCCCGGCGCGCGATGGCGCTGGCCGCGGTGGCCCTCGCCATCATGGTGGCCACCACGGGCCTCGCCATCAACGCCATGCTGGCGCGGCGCGATGCCGTCGCCGCCAGCCACGTCGCCGAGCGCCGGCAGAAAGATGCCGAAGACCTGGTGGCGTTCATGCTCGGCGACCTCAACGAGCGCCTCGCCCAGGTCTCGCGCCTCGACATCATGGAGGCGGTGGACGACCGGGCCATGGCGTATTTCCAGGCACAGCCGACGCACGAACTGGGTGCGCGTGCGCTCATGCAGCGCGCGACCGCGCTGGAGAAGATCGGCAGCGTGCGGCTGGACCAGGGGCGCCTGGATGCCGCGCTGGCGTCGTACGAAGCCGCCCGCGTGGTGGCGGCGCGCCTGGCGCAGGAAACGCCGGCCAGCGTGCCGAACCAATTGCAGCTGGCCGAGATCCTCTCGTTCATCGGCATGGTGCACTGGCGCCAGGGGCGGCTGGACGAAGCGCGCAAGGTGTTCCTCGACGCGCAAGCCGTGCTCGACGCCGCGTCGCGTGTCGCGCCTGCGGACCGCGACCTGCGATTCCAGCTGGCGATGCTCGACAACAACATCGGCCACGTCATGGAAGCACGCGGCGAGCTCGACGAGGCAGGGCGGCAGTACCAGCGCATGCTGTTGCTGATGCAGGCGTTGGCGCGTGCCCAGCCGGGCAACGCCGAATGGGCCGACACGCTGGGCTCGGCGTACAACAACCTCGGCAAGCTCGCGTTGATGCGCGGTGACCTCGTGGGCGCGGTGGGCCACTACCTGGCCGACGAGGCGATCCAGGAACGGCTGGCCCGCGCGGAGCCCAAGGACGCCAACCGCCGCGACAGCCTGCTCACCGTGCTGGCCATCGTGGGCCGCACGCAGGCGCTCGCGGGCGACACGCAGGCCGGCATGCAGCGCATGCAGCGCGCCGTGGACATGGCCGCGGCGCTCATGCTCCTCGATGCCTCCAACACCGACCTGCAGGAACACCTGGCGCTGTATGCGACGCAACTGGCACGGCTGAAGCGCGCGGCGGGCGACATCCGCGCGGCAACAGCGCTCACCGACAAGGCGCTGCCGCTCTTCCAGGCGCTGCGCGCAAGCGACCCGGACAACACCGCATGGCAGCGCGAGTACGCCGAAACCCGCATCGAGCAGGCGCTGCAGGCACGGCAGCGCGGCGACGCCGCGGCGGCGCTGGCGACGGCCGCCGAGGCCCTGCGCGTGCTGGGGCCGCTACAGGGCAGCCAGCCTGACGACCGCGCCACATTGCTTGCCGCCATCGGTGCCCGGCTCGCCCTCGCCAGCGTGACGCGCGACGCGGCCGAAGCCCGGGCCTTGCGCGAACAAGCGGTGCGTGATGCCAACCGCGTGAAGCGCGGGCATGGCGATCCCCGGTTGCTGGCCTTGCAAGTGGATGCCTTGCTCTCGCTTGGGCGCCGCGCCGATGCCGAACCCCTCATCCAGAAACTATGGGGCGGCGGCTACCGCGATGCCGCCCTCGTGCAACAGCTGCGCCGCGCGCGCATCGACTACCCCGTCAACGCCGCGTTCCAGCGCGAGCTTTTGGCGGCGACCGGAGGAAGCCGGTAGCAGGGCCGGCCGTGCAACCACCACCAACGCGACAGGAGAACGACATGGGCAACACCTTCAATGACAAACCGCAGGAAGACGAAGAGCGCCAGGACCTTCGCGACAACGATACCGACGAGCTGGGCCACGGTGTCGGCAACCCGCTGGACCCGTCCAACGTCACGACCAAACCCAATATCAAGAACAACTGACCGCCAGCGCGCACCTTCGGCGTGGAACCTTGCCCATGATTCCCCTGGTCATCGGTGTCACCAGCCATCGCGACATCGCGGACGCCGACCTACCCGTCGTCCGCGATAAGGTGCGCGGTTTTTTCGCTGGCCTGCAGGAGGCCTTCCCCGGGCTGCCCTTGCTGGTGCTCTCCGCGCTCGCGGAAGGAGGCGACCAACTGGTCGCGGAAGAGGCCCTGGCGATCGGCGCGCGGCTGGTCGCGCCCCTGCCACTACCGCCCGACCTGTACGTGAATGATTTCGAAAGCGCCGGCGTGCACGCGACCTTTGCATCCCTGAGCCGCCGCGCCGAGGTGGTGTTGCTGCCGCGGCTGATGGCCATGCCGCGCCACGTGGTGGGCACGCCGGGCGCGGCGCGCGATAGCCAATACGCGAAGGCCGGCGTCTACATCGCCAGCCACTGCCATATCCTGCTGGCCCTATGGGATGGCAACGATGCCAACGGCGTGGGCGGCACCGCGCAGATCGTGCACTACCACCTCACCGGCAGCCTGCCCGGCGTGGGCCGGCGCCACGAGCACCTCCGCCATGTACTGGCCGGCGGCGACGAGAGCCTGCTCTACCACATCGTTTGCCCGCGTAGCGATGGCGACGTCGCGGACGGCCTCGCGCCCTTCGCCGAAGGCTGGCGCACCGCCGACGACCTCTCGTTCCGGCCCGCGATGCCCGACGACTTCCGCGTCATGTTCGATCGCATGGCCGAGTTCAACGACGACACGGAACGGCACGCCGAGGCCATCGAGGCCGCGCCACGCCGCCTGCATGGCAGCCCCTGCGGCGCCACCGCCACCATCGAGGCCGTGTTCCACGCCGCCGACTGGCTGGCAGTGCAGTTCCGCAAGCGCGTGGTGCTGGCACTGCGGGCCACGTACACGGTCGCTGCCCTGATGGGTATCGCGTTTACCTTCTACGCGCACCTGCCGGGGCACGATTCGCTCATCTACCTCTTCGTGCTGCTGTTCGGCACCGGCGGCTTCGTCGCCATGCTGGCGGGCCGGCGCGGATGGCACCGCAAGTATCTGGACTACCGCGCGCTGGCCGAGGGCCTGCGCATCCAGTCGTGCTGGCGCCGTGCCGGCATCGCCGCCAGCGCCGACCATGAGTTCGCGCACGACAACTTCCTGCAAAAGCAGAACATCGAACTGGGCTGGATCCGCAACGTGATGCGCGCGGCCAGCCTGTACCCGTCCACGCACCCCGAGGAACCCGGCGAAGCGAGCCTGCGCGAGGTGATCGACGAGTGGGTGGGCCAGCGCGGCACCTCGGGCCAGCTGCACTACTACGAGACCAAGACCGCCGAGCGCAAGGGCCTGCACCACATCACCGAAACCGTGGGGCGCATCAGCCTGTGGGCGGGCGTGGCGATCAGCGTCTTCCTCGCCGTGTTCGCCCTGCACCTGCACGAAGAAGCAAAGGTGACCCTCGTCACCATCATGGCGGTGCTGTCGATCATCGCCGCGGTGCGCGAGGCATACGCCTACCGCAAGGCCGACCGCGAACTGATGCGGCAATACTGCTTCATGCAGCGCATCTTCACCGCGGCGCGGGCCGCACTGGATCGCACACACGACCCGGCCCAGCAGCGGGCCATCCTGCTGGCCCTGGGCGAGGCCGCGCTCACCGAGCATGCCGAGTGGACGCTCATGCAGCGCGAGCGGCATGTGGAGCACAGCAAGCTATAGCGCCCGCGGCTACAGCGCAGCCCACGTGGGCGCGTCGCCGAAGGCATCCACGTAGGTCACGTCGCGATCGATGGCGATGCCGTTCACGATATCGGCTTTCGTCGTGATCCGCTGGACGAGCTGGTAGCCGCGGTGCGGCAGGTCGGGCACCTTGCTGCCGCCCCTCCAGTAATGCTTTGTCTGCAGCCGCCAGTAGAGGTCATCGCCCGTAAGCCCGCAGCTTGCGCCGACGTACACACCGGGTTCGTAGCCTGCGGCCGCCAGTTCGGCGAACCAGGCGTTGGCATAGTCGATGACGTCCTGTTTCGCGGTACGCGCCGCCACGCCTTCGAGATCGAGCCACACCGTGACGCCAATGGGCAGGCCGGCCGCCGTCGCATTCGCGGCGGCGGCCTGGCCGTTCGCCATGCCCAGCTCGGCGGACGGCGACCAGCCTTGCGTGTCCACATGCTGCACGGCCATGACGCCAAGGCCGGCGGCAAGCAGGCCTTGCAGCTCGGCCGAAGAGAGGTCGCCCTTCGATGGCCTGGTGCGCGAAAGGTAGCGGACGCAGAAGCGGAAGCCGCTTGCCGCGAACGCTTTCGCGGTGGCCGCGGTGATCGGCGTGTCGGCGTCGAATCCCTGCAGGCCGGCGGCGGCGGTGCGAACCGAAACGCTGTTGCGTGGCATGGCGGTGCCCTCGGGGGAGCTACGCGCTATCGTACGCTCCCAACCACAAGGAAGTGTGTCAGGCATGGCAAGTGAATCGTTCCTGCAAAACCATCTTGGGGCGTATGCCCCTTGGCTCTACGTGGATTCAACGGCCTGGACCATGGTGGGCCTGGCAGGTGGCGCACTCTTCTCCAGCCGCTTCATCCTGCAGTGGATCCACTCGGAACGACAGGGCAGGCTCGCTATTCCGCCGGTGTTCTGGCACCTGAGCTTCTGGGGCAGCGTGGTGTCGCTGGTGTACGCGCTGCACATCGACAAGGCGCCCATCATACTCAGCTACGTGTTCCTGCCGGTGTTGTACGGGCGGAATCTGTGGCTTCTCAGGCGTGAAACGCGTGCAGCGCAGCCAGTGCCAGGGCCCGGGTAAATCATTTCGCCGGCGGAAGCATGCCCATGCCACGCAACCACGTTTCGACCAGCGCGGGCCACGCACCCACCGGTTCCGTGGGCTTGCGCAGGCCGAAGGCGTGGCCACCCTTGGCGTAGAGGTGCAGTTCCGTGGGCACGTTCGCCTTCTGCAACGCCACGTAATACGCGAGCGACTGCTCCACGCCATCGGTGTGGTCGTCTTCGGCCATGACGATGAAGGTGGGCGGCGTATCCTTCGTGACGTGGATATCCGGGCGCAGGCGCAGGTCCTCCTGATTGCGCGTGGCCTTGTCGTCGTCCTCGTGGATCCACAGATGCCCGGGATAGGCGGCCACGGCGAAATCCGGCCGCGAGCTCAGCCGGTCGGCCGCGTCCATGGCAGGGTAGGTACGCTTGTCGAAATGGGTGCTCACGGCCGCCACCAGGTGGCCGCCCGCCGAAAACCCCATCACGCCGACCTTGTGCGGGTCGACGTGCCACTCGGCGGCGTGCTGGCGCACCAGGCCCATGGTGCGCTGGGCGTCCTGCAGCGCCGTCTGCACCTTGGGGTAGTAGCGCCCCTTGTCCGTCCACGTGGGCCCGGAATTCGGCACCCGGTATTTCAGCAGCACGCAGGTGATGCCCTTCGACGTGAGCCAGTCGCAGATCTCGGTGCCTTCGAGGTCCATGGCCAGCATCTGGTAGCCGCCGCCCGGGAATACGACGACGGCGACGCCGGTGTTGGTGGATGCCGGCGAATACACCGTCATGGTCGGGATGCTGACGTTGTCGATGCGGGCCCAGTCCTTGCCCACGGTTTCCGGCTTCGGGTTCGGCAACGCGTTCGGCACCTTGCCTGGCCAGATCGGCACCTGGGCGTGGCCGGCCGATGGCTGCCAGGTGGGTTCCGCGGCATGGGCCGTGCCGCAGGCGAGGGCGATGAGGAGCGGGAGCGCGAGCAAGGGCTTCATGGCGGGCACCGTGGCGGACGTTGCCGGGCAGGTTAATCCGCGGCGACCCGGCAAATGTGGCCGCCGCGGGCACGTGCGGGCAAATCCAGGGCAGCCGTGGGGCGCTACCGGGATGCTTCCGCAAGGTGCAGGATGGGAAACGGACGGCCATCACCATCGGTGGGCGATCGGCCGGTGACGACGAAGCCACGGGCCTGGTAGAACGCCAGCGCAGCCGGGTTCTGTTCGTTGACGTCGACCGTGAGCGCGCCCTTGATGGCGCGCGCATGCGCAAGCAATTGCGTGCCACCGCCCTGGCCCGCGTGCGCCGGGTCGATGAACAGCGCTTCGAGCTTGCTGCCATCGAGCCCCATGAAGCCAAGGTGCTCGCCGTCGCCGCCCTCAAGCACCCAGACCTCCAATGCCACGAGGGCCCCATCGCGTACGAGGGGTGCGATGGCCTGGACATCCCCTTCGCTGAGGAACGTGTGCGTGGCGCGGACCGAGCGCAGCCAGAGGGCGAAGAGCGGGGCGTTATCGCCCGGCGTGTAGGGCCTGATGTTCGGTTGCGTATCCATCGCGGGCACGTGGCGGGAAAGACCCTTAGTGTGGCCCAGGCGTCGTCGCGAGGCCAATCCCGGGCCTGCCGCGCGCCGGTGGTATCATCGGGCCACGCATGGATGTCCTCCCCAAGACCCGCCTCTGGAACTGGCTCGGCCTGGCCGGGCTGCTGCTGTGCGCGCCATCGGCGTGGGCACAGGCGCAGGCGGGCGGACGTGTCGCGGCGGTGGACGCCATCCGCACCTCCACGCACGACCAGTTCGTGGAACAACTGGCCGGGCTGCACCGCGACCAGGACCACCTCTCGACCGACGAGAAACGCCACCTGCTGTTCCTCGACGGCTGGGAAGCCAACTACGAAGGCCACTACCCCGAGGCCGAGACCATCTTCCGCCAGGTGATCGCGGGCGATGGCGACGATGCGCTCGGTATCCGCGCGCTGGCCCTGCTGATGAACAACCTGAGCAGCCAGGGTAACTACGCCGAGGCCTATGCCATGGCCTCGCGCGCGGGCGACGACCTGCCCAATATCTCCGATGGTGAAGCACGCTACGTGCTGCTGGCGAACCTCTCGCAGATGCTCACCTTCGCGGGCAAGCCCGATGTCGGCCTGAAATACGCCGAAATGATGCTGGCTGCCACTCCGCCGGGCTACTCGCCGTGCCAGGCGTTGGTACAGAAAGTGACGGCGCTCGAGGGCGCCCGCAAGCTTACCTCGCGCAGCCCCGTGCTGCTTTCGACCATCGACACCTGCACGGCCGACCACCAGCCCGTGTTCGCGAACACGGTGTCGCTCATCCTCGTCGACCGCCTGCTGGCCGAGAACAAGCAACCCGACGCGCTGGCCATGCTTGACCGCATCGCGCCGGCCGTGCAGGCCGCGCAGTATTTCCCGCACATGGTGGACGTGGCCAGCGCACGGGCCCGTGCCTTCGAGCAAATGGGCAACAGCGACGAGGCCAGGCGCGCCGCCATGCAAACCGTGGCGATGAGCCACCCCGGCGACGTGAACGAGGCACTGCGCTACGCCTACCACATCCTTTATGGCATCGAAAAAGCGGATGGCAACACGGCCAAGGCGCTCGACGACTACGAGCACTACGTGGTGCAGGACCAGGGCTACCTGCGCGATGCCAATGTCCGCAACGCCGCCTACGAAGCGGCGCGCAAGCACTTCCTCGACCAGAAGCTGCAGGCCGAGGGCCTGAGCAAGGAAAACAACATCCTGCGCCTGCAGCAGGCGCTGGATGCCAAGGCGGTCGAAACCAGCCGCCTCTACGTCGTGGTGATGCTGCTGGCCCTGCTCACCATCGGCCTGTGGAGCGTACGCATAAAGCGCTCGCAGCTGCGCTTCAAGTGGCTTTCCTCGCGCGATGGCCTCACGGGGATCGCCCACCACCAGCACTTCATGGCCGAGACGGGGCGCACGCTGAAAGCGCTGGAAAGGCGGGGCGGCGATGGCTGCCTCGTCTTCCTCGACCTCGACCACTTCAAACAGGTGAACGACACGCACGGCCACGCCATCGGTGATGCGGTGCTGAAGCACACCGTCGCCGTGTGCAAGGGGCAACTGCGCACCAGCGATCTCTTCGGCCGCCTGGGCGGCGAGGAATTCGCCATGTGGCTGATGGACACCCCGCGCCTGCAGGGCAGCGTCGTGGCCGAGCGCATCCGCGCGGCGCTGGCGGCATCGCCCCTGGTTATCGACAACCTGGTGGTGCCGTTCTCGGCGAGCATCGGCGTGGCCTGCACCGATACGCTGGGCTACGACCTGGCCGCGCTATGCCGCGCCGCCGATGCGGCGTTGTACCGGGCCAAGCGGATGGGGCGGAACCGGGTGGTGTTTGATGATGGCGAGCCGTCGGGGGCGCTGTCGGTGCTTTCCGCACGAGCCGCATCACCCGGTAGCTGATACGCCTTCGCCGCGTCTCGCCGAGCGGCTGAGATACTCTCGCAGAGGCATGTCGTAGCAACGCATCACGACCCAGGCGAAGGCCAAGGTCGCCAATACGCCGCCCACGATGACCAGCACCAGCGTTGCCGTGGCCGGGCGCGTGCGATCGACGTAATTCCCAAAGACATAAATGACGGCATAGTGCGTCGTATACAACGGATACGAGATATCCCCGGCGAGCTTGCAGAAGCGCTTCGCCCGCTCATTGAGCGTCACGCCCGCTCCAAGCATCACCAGGAACGGAAACACCAGCATGATCACGGCAGCTTCCCGAATCCAGCTGCCGGTGGCGTAGGGCGTCATGAGCGCAAGCAGGAGCAGCACGGCCGGCGCGGTGAAACCGAGCTTCGTCTTCAGCACGAACCGCGACCGGTAAACGAGCAGCCCCGCCAGGAACGAGAAGTTCACCCGCGCCGCGCCGACCCAGAACGTTTCGCCGTTGAATCCCGCCCACAGGTTTCCCTGCGTATAGCCGACACCGCAAAGAATGGCCGCCGCCATAACCGTGGCCACGACAAGTCCACGCCGCCCCAGCCTGCACAGGAATAGCGCGTAGACGATGTTCGCGATGTATTCCCAGAACAGCGACCACGCCGGCGAGTTGAGGCTGAAGAGGCAGAAGCTGCGCTCCTGCATGGCCGGGTAGGGGATCAGGAAGATGGATGCGAGGAAGATCAGGCTTACCTGGCCGGTGCCCAGGCCGAGTGGGTTGGCACGGAAGGGATCGGCGTACAGCGCGATCAGCCCAAGCACCGAGCCAAAGACCACCATCGGATGCAGGCGGATCAGCCGCACCTTCGCGAACGTAAGCAGCCCCATCGCGCCGATGCGCTCGTCGTAGGCGTACCCGATGACGAACCCCGAGAGGCAGAAGAAGAAATCCACCGCTAGCCAGCCGTGCCCGATGAACAGGTGGCTGTAGTCGCTGATCACCATTTCCATGAAATGGAAGACGACGACGGCGAGGGCGGCGACGCCGCGTAGCCCGTCAAGGGCCGGGAAGTGCTGGCGGGCGGGTTGGGGTGCCTGTGCGGCGGGAAATTCCGTGTGGGCCATGCCTTGCGGTGCGCTTTTTTTTCCTTATGAGCCGGGCACTGTAGGGCAAGCGGTGGCGGGAGGTCACGACGGGGCTTGACTCTCGACCTAGCTCAAGGGTCTAGACTTGCTCCATGACTACTCAAACCTCCCTCACCATCGGCCGCATCGCGCAGAGCGCGGGCGTGGCCATCGACACCATCCGGTTCTATGAGCGCGAGGGGCTGCTGCCCGAGCCGCGGCGTCGGCCCTCGGGCTACCGGGAATACGATGCCTCCGCCGTCTCCCGCCTGCGCTTCATCCGCCGGGCCAAGGACCTGGGGTTCACGCTCGAGGAGATCCGCGAGCTGCTGGCCCTGTCGGCCGACCGCCACGTGGGCGTGGAAGGTGTCCGCGAGCGCGCCGCCGCGCGGCTGAAGGCCATCGACGACCGTATTGCCGAGCTGCAGCGGGTGCGCGATGGCCTGGCCGAGCTGGTCGAGGCCTGCCCGGGGCATGGCGCACCGGAGGACTGCCCCATCCTGAACGCCCTGGCGGAGCCGAACCCATGAGCCAGGGTTGCTGCGCCCACAAGGCCGAGCCGGTGGCGGCGGCGGCCCTGGATCCCGTGTGCGGCATGACGGTGGACCCGGCGAAGACGCCACACCATCACGCGCACGACGGGCACGACTACCACTTCTGCGGCGGGCGTTGCCGCGAGAAGTTCATGGCCGACCCGGATAAGTACCTGGCGCCCAAGGTGCCCGAGGCCCCGATGCCGGCCGGCACGATCTACACCTGCCCCATGCACCCCGAGGTGCGCCAGGAAGGCCCGGGCGCGTGCCCGAAGTGCGGCATGGCCCTGGAGCCGGCGATGCCTTCGCTGGAGGACGACGACGGCGAGGTGCGCGCGATGGCGCGCCGCCTCGGGCTGCTCGCCGCACTGACGCTCCCCGTCTTCATCGTGGCCATGGGACCGCACCTGTTCGGGTGGATGTGGCCTTCGCCGTGGGATGCGGTCGCGCGCTGGGGCGAAGCCGTGCTTGCCACTGCCGTCGTGCTGTGGGGCGGTGCGCCGTTCTTCGCGCGGGGCTGGCGTTCGCTGGTGCCATGGTCGCCGAACATGTACACGCTGATCGCGCTGGGTACGGGCGTGGCATGGCTCTACAGCGTCGTCGCCTTGCTGCTCCCGGGTCTGTTCCCGCCCGCCATGCGTGACATGCACGGCCACGTGGCCGTCTATTTCGAATCCGCGGCCGTCATCGTCACGCTGGTGACGCTGGGTGATTTCCTCGAGCTGCGCGCCCGCCGCCAGACGGGTGCCGCGCTGCGAGGCCTGCTGGGGCTCGTGCCGAAGACGGCCCGCCGCATCCATGCCGATGGGCGTGAGGAAGACATCGCGCTCGACCACCTCCACGTCGGCGACCACGTCCGCGTCCGCCCCGGCGAGAAGGTGCCGGTGGATGGCACCGTGCTCGACGGCGAAAGCCACGTCGACGAAGCCATGCTCACGGGCGAAGCCGTGCCCGTGGCGAAGCGCGCGGGCGACAAGCTCACCGGTGGCACGCAGAACCAGCATGGCGCGCTGGTACTGCGCGTGGACCATGTGGGCGCCGATACGGTGCTGTCGCGCATCGTGATGATGGTGGCCGAGGCGCAGCGCTCGCGGGCGCCCTCGCAGCGTGTCGCCGACACGGTGGCCGCGTGGTTCGTGCCAGCCGTGGTGGTCGCCGCCGCGGTGGCGTTCGCCGCGTGGTGGCTGCTGGGTCCGCAGCCCGTGCTGGCGCACGCACTGGTGGCGGCGGTATCGGTCCTGATCATCGCGTGCCCCTGCGCGCTGGGCCTGGCCACGCCCATGTCCATCATGGTGGCCAGCGGCCGCGGCGCGCAGGCCGGCGTGTTGTTCCGCGACGCGGCGGCGATCGAGACGCTGCAGGGCATCGATACGCTGGTGTTCGACAAGACGGGCACGCTGACCGAAGGCAAGCCGACGCTGGCCGACGTGCGCACCTTCGGCCGCCAGCGCGCCGAAGTGCTGGCCTATGCGGCGGCGGTGGAGCGGCTGAGCGAGCACCCGCTGGCCGCCGCGCTGGTTGCGGCGGCGGAAGGCGAGGGCATCGCGATCCCCAGGGTCTCGGGCTTCCAGGCCATCGTGGGCCGCGGCGTCACCGGACGTGTCGATGGCCATGACGTGGCCGTGGGCAATGGCCGCCTGATGGACGACGAGCGCATCGACGCCGCCGCGGGCCGCGAGGTTGCGGAGAAGTGGCGCGCGAAGGGTGCCTCGGCGATGTACCTGGCCATCGATGGCCGCCTTGCCGCAGCGTTCTCGCTGGCCGACACGCTCAAGCCTTCAACGAAGCCCGCACTGGAAGCGCTGCATGAGGCGGGCGTGCATCTCGTGATGCTCACCGGCGACAACGCCGCCACCGCGAAGGCCGTGGCCTCAACGCTGCCTATCGACGACGTGCACGCGGGTGCCTCGCCGCAAGACAAGGCGAGCATCGTGGCGCAGCTACGGGAAGAGGGCCGCAAGGTGGCCATGGCGGGCGATGGCGTGAACGATGCGCCTGCACTGGCGAAGGCGGATATCGGCATCGGCATGGGCAACGGCAGCGACATCGCGATCGAAAGCGCGTCGGTGACGTTGCTCAAGGGCGATCTCGCCGGCATCGCGCGTGCACGTGCGCTATCGGCCGCCACGGTGAAGAACATCCGCCAGAACCTGTTCTTCGCGTTCGTTTACAACGCAATCGGCGTGCCGCTGGCAGCCGGCGTGCTCTACCCCGTGCTGGGGCTCACGCTTTCACCGATGGTCGCCGCCCTGGCAATGAGCCTGAGCTCGGTATCGGTGGTAGGCAACGCGTTGCGCCTGCGCACAACCAGGCTATGACGTTGATGTAGGAGCCCACCTGTGGGCGACATCTTTTCGCGATAACGCAGCGGGCAACGTGATTCGTTCGCGAAAAGCTGTCGCTCACTAGTGAGCTCCTACATGGGTAGTCAACGCATCGTTAGGTCAACGCATTATTTCTTGATGTCGAACGACGGCGGGGCGTCCTTGGCCTTGCTGGCCCATGTCTTGTTGGGTGTGTTGCCCAGGTCGAACTCCAGCGTGCCGCCCTTGAGCGCGAAGTCTTCGGGCAGCCACGAGCGGTCGGTGGCCTTGCCGTCCACTTTCAGTGCCTGCACGTACGGCTTGCCCGCACCGGCGTTCGGCGCGAGGATCGTCACGTCGCCGCCTTCGCGGTGCACCACGGCCTTGGTGAAGATCGGGCTGCCCACGATAAACTCCGCGCGGCCAGGGATGTTCGGGTAGATGCCCAGCGCGGCAAACACGTACCACGAGGACATTTCGCCCAGGTCGTCGTTGCCCGGGATGCCGTTCGGCGCGTTGAGCCAGATGGTGTCGAGCACGCGGCGCACCAGTTCCTGCGTCTTCCACGGCTGGCCGGCGTAGTTGTAGAGCCACGGGCCACCGATCGATGGTTCGTTGTCGAGCTCGGCATGCAGCGGACCGGATTTGGTTACAGCGAAGGTTCCATCCGGCTGGTAGAAGTAGTTGTCCAGGCGCTTCGTGGCCTTGGCCATGCCGCCCATCGCTTCGAACAGGCCGTGCACGTTGAACGGCACCATCCACACGTACTGCGCCGCGCTGCCTTCGACGAAGCCATCGCCCGTCGCCGGCGTAAAGGCATGGGCTTCCTTGTCGTCGTCGTCCTTCACCAGCGCCCAGGTGCCGTCGGCGTTACGGTTGCGGATATAACCGCCTTCCGGCGTGGCCTTCGGATCGAACAGGTTGCGCCAGTACTGCGCGCGCTCGAGGAAGCGCGACGAAGTGGCCTTGTCACCCATGCGGTCGGAGAGGGCGCTCAGCGCGAACTCGGACGCCACCAGCTCCAGCGTATCGGCGGCCGGGCCCCACGACGGCGCCCCTACCGGGATGTAGTGCAGCTTCAGCCACTGCTCCAGGCCGGGGCGCTGGCCCACGCATTCCACGGGGCAGCCATCCATGGACTTATCAAGTTCGGTGGGGTTGTCGGCGGCATGGACGAGCGAGGCGAGGGCGCCCTTGACGTCGAAGTCGCGCGCGCCGAAGGCGTAGATGCCGGCGATGGACGGCGCGGCCGGGTCGCCGTTCATCACGTGCGTGGCGCCGTTGTTGTGCGTCCAGCGATCCCACACACCCTTGTTCTGCTGGGCCTGGTTGTAGAGGCTTTGGCCGATGTCGCTGGCGATCTTCGGTTCCAGCCACGCCACGAGCGGCAGCTGCGAGCGGTACACATCCCAGCCGCTGAAGTTCGCGTACTGCGCCTTCTGCGTGCCGCTGACCTTATGCACCTGCTGGTCGAAGCCCATGTATTCGCCGTTGACGTCGCTGAAGACGTTCGGGTGCATCAGCGCGTGGTACAGCGCGGTGTAGAACGTGGTCTGCTGGTCGGGCGTGCCGCCCTCCACCGTGATGCGCGAGAGCTGTTTGTTCCACGCGGCGACGGCGTTGTCGCGCACGCTTTCGAAGGTCGTGCCCTTCGGCACTTCGGCGTCGAGGTTGGCCTGCGCGTTGGCGGCGCTGACATACGAGATGCCGACACGGATGTTCACATCCTTCGTGCCGGGCTTGAAGCCCACCCACGCGCCCGAGCCCTTGCCTTCCTTCGGCCAGCCCTTGTCGCCGTAGCCCGAGCCACCGTCGCTCTTGGTGCCGCCCTTGCTCACCGTGGTGTCCTTCCAGGTGCCCGTGCTGGCGAACGGCTGGTCGAACTCGATGACGTAATGGACGGTGTAGTAGCTGTGGCGGTCGGCCTTGTCGATATAGCCGCAGAAATTGCCGCTGGTAACCGAACCGCTGATGCGGTGGTTGGCCTTGTCGACGCTGACGGTGGCGTTTTCCGAACCCACTTCCGAATCCGACGCCCGCACCAGGATGTTCACCGGCTTGCCGGCTGGGAACGCGAAACGCCCGGCGCCGCTATGCAGCGCGGAGGTGAGGTCGGCGGTGACGCCGTTATCCAGCTTCACCTGGTAGTGGCCGGCCTTCGCCTTTTCGTTGGCGTGGCTGAACTTCGACGCGTAGGCGTGGCGGAAATCGCTGCTCGGCGAGGTGGTGACCTCCTCGGTGATGGGCATCACGGGCACATCGCCCGAGGCACCGCCGCAACCCCAGCCTTCCACGTTGGTGAACGCGAAGCCGCGGATCGCATCCGCGCGGTACTCGTAGCCACCCGGCGCCGCGATCGGCGATTTCTTGCCCGGCAGGGGCGAGGCCTCCGGCGTGAACTGGAACATGCCAAACGGCACCACGGTGCCCGGGAACACATTGCCCCCGTTGGTGGTGCCGATCAGCGGGTTCACGAGGTCCGCAGGCGCGGAGGTGGCGCCGGCCAGGGCGGGGAGCAGGGCGGCGGCAAGGGCGAGCGGCAGGAGTGCGCGCAAGGGGAAACCTCCACGTTGGGCTGGATTTATCTCGATTGAAATGGTTGGCGGGGCGGGTGTCTCGTGCCAAGGGTCATGGGTGGTGGGTGGTGGGTGGTGG
>NZ_JZRB01000046.1 GCF_000964085.1 Luteibacter yeojuensis | reverse complement strand
CGCGCAGGTCGCCGCCGGCGGCGAGTTCACGTTCGCGCATGGCCGCGCCCATGCCCATGCCGCGGTCGACGAGCGAGAAGCAGCCCGACTTCTGCACGAACACCTTGATGAGCTTGGTGGGGGACGGCAGCTGTTGCTGGGTCCACCAGTGGACACTGCCCTCGGGCTCGATGACCGAGATGGAACCGAGTTTGCGCGTGCAGTGCGGAATGGCCTGCACCTTGGCCTCGTGCTCGCGCTGCGACTTGGTGACGAGCGGGTTGCTGGCGTTGCAGGCGGAGAGCGCGAACGTGGCGCCGAGCGCCACCGCGGCGACGGTGGCGGGCTTGATGGGGAACTCCATGGGTGGTCCTTTCCTTGTGGCTGGTTGCAGGACCGGAAATGCTATCGGCCAGCGCACAAGGACCGGACTAGGAGAACTCCTAAAATTGCGTACGAATTTGCTGCGGCGTGCTGTGGGCGAACGCCTACACGTCAATGCGTCCTGCCAGCGAGCGCATCATCGATCGCCTTCTGCGCGAGCGGCGCCATGACCTTGTAGCCTTCCGCGTTGGGATGCAGGCCATCGCCGCTGAGCTCCGCACGCAGCTGGCCGGTCTTGTCGACCATCGCCGAGTAATAATCGATGTAGCCGAACTGCTCGCGCTTCGTGTAATCGCGGATCCACGCGTTCAGCGCGTTGATGGTCGCCGGCGGCCGGCGCGCGCTCGATGTCGGGTCGTTGTAGTTGCTGATCGGCAACAGGCTCGCGATCACGACGTGGATGTGGTTGGCCTTCGCCAGCTCGGCCATCGACGTAAGGTTGCCCTCGATGGCCTGCAGTGATGACGGGCCCGTGTTGCCGGCGATGTCGTTCGTGCCGGCCAGGATCACCACCACGGCGGGCTTCAGCGCGATGACGTCGGGCCGGAAGCGCACGAGCATCTGCGGCGTGGTCTGCCCACTGATGCCATGGTTGATGTAGCCCTTGCCGGGGAAGAACTCACCGGTGGGGCGGCCCCAGCCGTCGGTGATCGAATCGCCCATGAACACCACGCGCTTCTCGCCGGGCTTCAGTGGCGGGTAAGCGGCGTTTTCGCTCGCGAAGCGTTCCAGTTGCGGCCAATCGTTCAGGCGCCGCTCGATATCCGCCTTCTGGTCGGCCGTGGGGTGTTCCGGGAGCACCTGGCGTGGGGTATCGGCCATGGCGATTGCCGAAGCGAGCGAACACGCAAAGCCGAGGATGATGGTACGAAGCATGGCATGCCTCCTGCGAGGGCGCCGGTCAACGGCACCGGGAATGGACCAGCGGATAGACGGCGAGGACGGCGACCGTCGCCGGATAGTCGGCCAAATGATTCGGCCATGCAACGGCCTCACGTCACAGACCCGCTAGGATGGGCGCCATGCTGGAACGCAAGGTGGGGCCTTATCTGAAACGGGCTTGAGGCATCGCGCGCAAGCGCGCTCCCACCGTGGCTGGTAGCGCCAAGGGCAATGGTTTCAGTGGAAACCGAGGAGGCCGTCATCGATGGGATCGTCGAGCAGCACGCGGCGATCCACTTCGTAACGGTGTGAGACACGCCACGGGCCGTCCCTGCCCTGCCTGGGCAGCTGGGCTTCGCCGCGCGCCACGTAGCCGGCCTTCAACGCGTCGAGGATGCACGCGTCGGTTGCCTGCCCTGCTGGCGCGCGTGGCACGACGACATGCACGCGCTGCTCGTCCATCCACGACAGCAATCGGCACACGTACTGCGCGGCGAGGTCGACCTTCAACGTCCACGATGCATTGATGTAGCCGAACAGCACCGCCGCGTTGGGGATGCCATCGAGCAACACGCCCTTGTACGTCATCAGCGCGCCGGGATCGCGGGCGCGCCCGTCCACGTCCAGCGCGACGCCGCCGAGCACCTGCAACTGGAACCCCGTGGCGCACACGACGATGTCGGCTTCGAGCGTCGCGCCGGACGCCAGCCGCACGCTGGCGGGGGTGAAGTGGTCCACCGTGTCGGTCCATACCGACGCCCCGCCCGCGCGCAGGGCGTCGAACAGGTCGTTGTCGGGCACCACGCACAGGCGCTGGGTCCACGGATCGTACGCCGGGGAAAAATCATCCAGCGATGCCGCGCCAGCCAGCTGGCGCCTCACGCCCGCGAGCAGCAGCGCCCGCACACGCCTTGGCCATCGCATGGCGGCACGGTAGAGCAGCCGTTGCAGCACGATATTCCGCCGCCGCGCGAACCCGTAAACCATGCGTGCGGGTAGCACGTGCAGCAGCGCCGCGGAGATGGCATCGCGCGACGGCACCGACAACACATAGCCGGGCGAGCGCTGCAGCATCGTCACGTGCGCGGCGGTGCGCGCCAGCGCCGGCACCAGCGTCATCGCCGTGGCGCCACTGCCGATGACGACGACGCGCTTGCCCGCCCAGTCGAGGTCGGCAGGCCAGTGCTGTGGATGGATGAACTCGCCCTGGAACGACTCGATGCCCTCGAACCGCGGCACGAACCCCTGGTCGTAGGCGTAATACCCGGTGCACCCCACGAGGAACGACGCGGTGAAGACATGCTCGTCGCCGTCCTCGTCTTCCGCGGCCACGGTCCACCGCGAGGCCCCGGACGACCACGACGCCCGGGTGGTCCGCATGCCGAACCGCACGAGGCGCTCGACCTCGTAATCGCGGGCTGTGTCGTGGATGTATTTGAGGATCGAGGGCCCGTCGGCCAGTACCTTCAGGTCATTCCAGGGCCGGAACCCGAAGCCGAAGGTGAACATGTCCGAATCCGAGCGGACACCGGGGTAGCGGAACAGGTCCCAGGTGCCGCCCATGGCCCGGCGCCGCTCAAGGATGCCCACGCGCCGGCCCGGGCAGGCGGCCGCCAGGCGGCAGGCCATGCCAACGCCGGAGAGCCCGGCGCCGATGATCAGCACATCGTAGTGGTCGGTGCCCATGCGCCACCCCCGTCGATGGGACGGAGGTTACGCCGAGTCAGTCGAACGTGCCTACGTAGGAATCCGGCGCCCAGTTCTCGAACTTGGTGTAGTGGCCGAGGAAGGCCAGCTTCACCGTATCGGTGGGGCCGTTACGCTGCTTGCCGATGATGATTTCGGCCAGGCCCTTATCGGGCGATTCCTTGTTGTAGTAGTCGTCGCGGTAAATGAACATGATGACGTCCGCATCCTGCTCGATAGCGCCGGACTCGCGCAGGTCGGACATCATGGGCCGCTTGTCGGCGCGCTGCTCGAGCGAGCGGTTGAGCTGCGACAGCGCGATGACCGGCACGTTCAGTTCCTTCGCCAGGGCCTTCAGGCCGCGCGAGATCTCCGAGATTTCCGTGGCGCGGTTCTCGCTGTGGCCCGGCACCTGCATCAGCTGCAGGTAATCGATGACGATGAGGCCCAGGCCGTGCTCGCGCTGCAGGCGGCGCGAGCGCGAGCGCATCTCCACCGGCGACATGGCGGGCGTGTCGTCGATGAAGATCTTGGCGTCGGAGAGCATGGTGATGGCCGAGGTGACGCGCGGCCAGTCTTCCTCGGCCAGGTCGCCATTGCGCAGGTGCTGCGCGTGGATGCGGCCGAGGGAGGAAATGAGGCGGAACGCCAGCTGCGAGGCCGACATTTCCATCGAGAACACGGCGACCGCCTTCTTTGAGCGCATGGCGGCGGCCTCGGCCAGGTTCAGCGCGAAGGCGGTCTTACCCATCGACGGGCGGGCCGCGATGATGATCAGATCGGATGGCTGCAGGCCGGCGGTGAGTTCGTCGAGGTCGGTGAAGCCGGTGGACAGGCCCGTGAGCTGGCCGCGGTTCTCGTAACGCTCGGTCAGCTGGCGGAAGGCGTCGCTGACGGCCTCGCGCATCGAGACGATATCCTTCTTGCCGCGCGCGCCGGATTCG
Source organism: Luteibacter yeojuensis (assembly GCF_000964085.1). Lineage (GTDB taxonomy): Bacteria > Pseudomonadota > Gammaproteobacteria > Xanthomonadales > Rhodanobacteraceae > Luteibacter > Luteibacter yeojuensis_A. Next base: position 95,185 of record NZ_JZRB01000046.1, on the reverse strand, counting down.
GCGATACGGAACACGCGCTGCTCGGCCAGTTCCATCACTTCCTGGACGCTCTTGCCCTCGGGGCGGAAGCCGTCTTCGGTGATGGCGGTGCCGGCGTCGATGAGCTTGCGCAGCACCGACTTCTCGCGAACGATATCGCCGTAGGCCGCGATATTGGCGGCGCTGGGCGTGGAGTTGGCCAGTTCCAGCAGGTACGCCGGGCCGCCCATCATCTCGTCCATGCCGTTGGCCTGGAACCACTCGCCCAGCGTGATGGCATCGCAGGGCATGCCCTTGCCGGCCAGCTCGTTGATGGCGCGCCAGATCATGCGGTGGTCTTTACGGTAGAAATCGTCGTCGGTGAGCTTGTCGGCCACCTTGTCGAGCGAATCCGGCGACAGCATCAGGCCACCCAGCACCGCCTGCTCCGCTTCGATGGAGTTGGGTGGGACGCGCAGGGCATCCATGGCGGATGGCTCGCGGCGGCGGCGTTCGCCGCGCTCACCGCGGTCGCCGCGGTTGCTGCGCTCGGGATTGAAGGACATGGACTACCTCATCATCAGACGGCGCTGACCCGGGCCCGGGTCGCCGTCCGGCCATGATACGCGCAGGGGTCTCAGGCGTTGAGAGGATAAGTCTGTGGATAAGTTGTGGGAAAGGCGAAAAAGCCCTACTTCGGCGCCTTGCCGAAGCGGTATTCGCCGATGAGCCACAGCTTCCGCTCGTCCACGCCATGGCGGTGCGCGCGGTAATCGCCGTATTGCAGCTCCGCCGAGAAGCCCTTGCCCAGGTCGACCAGCACGCCCGCATCCACCTCGTCACCCAGCATGGCCCGCCCGCGTACGGGGCGGAAATGGCGGTAGGTCACCTGCCAGTTCACCTTGCGGCCGGCATCGAGGCTGCCCAGTACGCCGACGTAGCGCTCGCGCAGGCCCGTGGTGGGGATGCGAAAGGCCACCACCCAGCCATTGAACGCGCGGGCGGCGCCGTAGGCCACGTTGTAGGCGTGGCGCCCATCACCCTCGAGCTTTTCCTCGCCTACGCGCACCGACAGCGCGTCGTAGCCGAACGTGGCGTCGAGCAGGTGGTAGCCCAGGCTGAAGCGCCCGGGGTTGTTGGCGTAATCGTGCTGGCGGGCGACCTCGGCCGACCAGCCCAGCGCGGGGCCGCCCTGCCCCAGTGGTTCCTTGCCGCTGTAGCGGACGCCCAGCGTCTTCACCGCGTTCGTGGCGATGGTGTCGTTGCGCACGAAGTAACCGAACGCGGTGAGCTTGCCCACGGGCAGCGCCTGGTCGACGTGGAGCAGGTGCGCATCGAGCTTCCAGCGGCGCTGGTCGCGGTCATCGAAATCGGCACCGGTGGTCCGGTTGACGCGGCCCAGCCAGTAGTAGCGCAGCTCGCCACCCTGCCAGGGTTTCCAGCCGAGGCGGATGCCGTCGAACGACTGCAGGTTCTGCCGCCACGGGTTGTTGCTGAAGTAGCGGCCATTGTCGAGGACGACGTACTGGCGGCCGGCACGGGCCGAGAAGGCGCCCTGGGTGTAATCCACCCATGCATTGGTGACGCCCGTGGATGCCGGGTCGGCCTCGGCGGGGTACGGCGTGACGCGGCCAGACCCATCGTCGTACTGCTGCCCGAACAGGGACCACGTGCGGATGCCTTCGGCGTAGGCGCTCCAGCCCTCGCCGATGTTCCAGAGGTAACCGACCTGCAGGCGCATGGTGTTCGCGTGGCCGCGCTTGGGCGCGGCATCGTTGTGCAGGTTGCTGTAGCGGTAGCGCGCCTCGATGTATGGCGCGCTTTCCTGGGGCGCCTCGGCCGCGAACGCCGACATCCCCGCCATCGAACTACCGGCCATGCCCATGCACGACCGCCACCACCATTGCTTCATCGTTTACCGAGCCTGCCTTCTACGCAATCGGTGAATGTAGGCAGGGTGGTGGGCGGGGGCCAAGGCGATGGGGCGCAATGCGTTGGGAGAAGCGGGTCTCGCAGGCGTATGCGATAAGCGCAATCAACCACCTCGCATGAGAAATGTAGGAGCGCACGCTGTGCGCGACGCCTTTCGCGACCGCGCACAGGGCCTGAGCGTCTTGGCGAAAGATGTCGCGCACGGTGTGCGCTCCTACAGAGAAGCTGAAACGAAAACGGGCGCCACAAGGGCGCCCGCTTCGGGATCAACGGTGGTGCGGAGCTTACGCGCCGACGACCTTGACCTTGACCGTCTGCTGCACGTCGGCGTGGAGGTTGACGATGACGTCGAACTCGCCGGTGTTGCGGAACGGACCTTCCGACTGGATGACTTCGGCCTTGTCGACGTCATAGCCCTGCGCGGTGAGCGCTTCGGCGATGTCGCGGGTGCTGACCGAGCCGAACAGCTTGCCTTCCGGCGAAGCGTTCACTTCGATGGTGACTTCGACGCCGTCGAGCTTGGCGGCGCGTGCCTCGGCACCGGCGAGCTGGTCCTTGGCCTTGGCTTCGTACTCGGCGCGGCGGGCTTCGAACGCAGCGATGTTTTCGGCGTTGGCGCGAGCGGCCTTGCCGGTCGGCAGCAGGTAGTTGCGGCCGTAACCCGGCTTCACCTTGACCTTGTCGCCGAGGTTGCCGAGGTTCTTCACCTTCTCGAGGAGGATGAGTTCCATGGGATGTTCCTTTTCGTTAGCACGGGTGTGGCCCATGCAGCCAGGACGGTTGTCCGAAATGTTCGCCTGGGGCTGGCGCCCCGCCCCTCAAGGGAGCGAGGCGCCAGCCGGATCAGACGTCGTGGTTGTCGGTGTACGGCAGCAGCGACAGGAAGCGGGCGCGCTTGATCGCGGTCGCCAGCTGGCGCTGGTAGCGGGCCTTCGTGCCGGTGATGCGGCTCGGGACGATCTTGCCGTTCTCGGTGATGTACTGGCGGAGGGTGTTGAGATCCTTGTAATCGATCTCTTTCACGCCCTCGGCGGTGAAACGGCAGAACTTACGGCGGCGGAAGAACTTGGACATGGCTATATTCCCCGATTAGTCGTCGCTGTCACGGTCGTTGTCGCTGTCGCGACCACCGCGGTCATCACTGTCGTCGTCACGGCGACGCGAACCCTTCTGCTCATCCTTTTCCTTGCTCTTGAGGATGAACGACTGCTCGGTGTCGGCTTCGTCACGGCGAATGACCAGGTGGCGCAGCACGGCGTCGTTGAAACGGAAGCCCGTCTCGAGTTCGTTCAGCGCGTTCTGGGAAACCTCGATGTTCAGCATCACGTAGTGAGCCTTGGCGAGGTTCTCGATCGGGTAGGCCAGCTGGCGGCGGCCCCAGTCTTCGAGACGGTGGATCGTGCCGTTATCGCCTTCGATGAGCGTCTTGTAACGCTCGATCATGGCGGGCACCTGTTCGCTCTGGTCCGGGTGGACCAGGAACACAACTTCATAATGACGCATGGTGGCTCCTTGTGGATGCACCCCTTGCGGGGATGGCAGCCTCCCGGACAGGCCGGTGAGGCAAGAAACCCCTCCGGACGGAGAGGTAGCCGCGCATTGTAGCGGGCAGACTGGCGCGCTTTCAAGCGCTTAGGCCGGGAGAGCGGCCGCGATGCGGCCTTGTGAAGCGTAAATCGCCAGGGAAAGCAGGCTAACTGACGCTTTACAGCGGCCGGAGGCCGCGACTGACAGCCTGCGCAGCAGGCGACTCACGCCTCTACGAGACCGTAAAGCTCTCGCCGCAGCCGCATTCGCCGGTGGCATTGGGGTTATGGAACACGAACGAGGCATTCAGCCCCTGGCGCTGGAAATCGATGAGGGTGCCATCGACCAGCGGCAGGCTTTTCGGGTCAACCACGACCCTTATGCCGTCGATATCCATGACCTGGTCGTCGGCCGCCACGGCCCCGGCCAGGTCGACCACGTAGCCGAAGCCGGAGCAGCCCATCCGCTTGACGGAAAAGCGCACGCCGGCCGCCTCGGGCGATTTGGCGAGGAAGGCGCGCATGCGGTCGGAGGCGGCGGGGGTGATCTGGATGCTCATGTAATCGATTTCTGGCCGTGGTATACCCGGGAACGGTGCCGTTCACGTGACCCTTACATTATCATGCAAGGTCGCGTCCCCATTGCGCCCATATGCGGTGCCCAGTACGGAGTTTCAATCGATGACGGTGGTAAGCGTCAAGCAGGCCCTCGCCGGCGGCACGGCCGCGGCGGATCAGGAAGTCACGGTCCGTGGCTGGGTGCGCACCCTGCGCGAGTCCAAGGGCGGCCTTTCCTTCGTGAACGTGAGCGATGGCTCCTGCTTCGCCCCCATCCAGGTGGTGGCCACGGCCGATCTCGCCAACTATGAGACCGAAGTGAAGCATCTCTCGGCCGGCGCCGGCGTCATCGCCACCGGCAAGCTGGTGCCGTCGCAGGGCAAGGGCCAGGCCTTCGAGATCCAGGCCACGAAGGTCGAGGTCACCGGCTTCGTCGAGAACCCGCTCACCTACCCGATCCAGCCCAAGCAGCACTCCATGGAGTTCCTGCGCGAGGTGGCTCACCTGCGCCCGCGCACCAACCTGTTCGGCGCGGTGACCCGCGTACGCCACACCATGATGATGGCGATCCACCGCATCCTCACCGAGCAGGGCTTCTTCTGGATCAACACGCCCATCATCACCACCTCCGATGCCGAGGGCGCGGGCGACATGTTCCGCCTTTCCACGCTCGACCTCGCCAACCTGCCCCGGGATGACAAGGGTGGCATCGACTGGAAGAAGGATTTCTTCGGCCGCGAAGCCTTCCTCACCGTCTCGGGCCAGCTCAACGTCGAGGGCTACGCCATGGCGATGAGCAAGGTGTACACCTTCGGCCCCACGTTCCGCGCCGAGAACTCCAACACCACGCGCCACCTCGCCGAGTTCTGGATGGTGGAGCCCGAAGTGGCCTTCGCCGACCTGAACGACATCGCCAGCCTGGCCGAGGTGTTCCTGAAGGGCATCTTCAAGGCGGTGCTGGAGGAACGCGCCGACGACATGGCGTTCTTCGACGAGCGCGTCATGCCGGGCGCCGTGGCCCGCCTCGAAAACTTCATCGAAAAGCCCTTCGAGCGCATTGATTACACCGATGCGATCACCATCCTGCAGAACAGCGGCAAGAAGTTCGAGCACCCGGTGGCCTGGGGCGTCGACCTGCAGACCGAGCACGAGCGCTACCTGGCCGAGGAACATGTGGGCCGCCCCGTGGTCGTCATGAACTACCCGGAAGAGATCAAGGCGTTCTACATGCGGCTGAACGACGACGGCAAGACCGTGGCCGCCATGGACGTGCTGGCCCCGGGCATCGGCGAGATCATCGGCGGTGCCCAGCGCGAAGAGCGCCTGGACTACCTCGATCGCCGCATGGACCAGTTCGGCCTCGACAAGGAAACGTACAACTGGTACCGCGACCTGCGCCGCTACGGCACCGTGCCCCACGCCGGCTTCGGCCTGGGCTTCGAGCGCCTGCTGGTGTACGTCTGCGGCCTCACGAACATCCGCGACGCCATCCCCTATCCCCGCGCTGCAGGGAGCGCCGAGTTCTAAAACACCGACAAGACCATGCCCCCCATCCTCACCCGACTGCTCCCCCTCGCTGTCGCCCTCACCGTCCTGGGCGGTTGCAAGACCATCGTGCCGCCCAACTTCCGCCCGCCCGATAACCCATCGATCACGGTGGATATCGCCCGCAAGGCGCTGGACGACGCGAACCCGTGCTGCGGCAGCTTCGCCGACCTCTCCTACCAGGACATGCTGCCCTGGCAGCCGCAGCGCTTCGCGCTGACCAAGGAGACCCCGGTGGCCAGCCTCAACGGCGACCGCAGCTACTTCCTCGCGTTCCGCCTGCCGCAGGGCGCCGCCCTGCCCTACACGGTGGCGATGAAGTCCGAGCTCAACGGGCGCTGGCTAAGCTCCAGCTACCTGTTCGCGCCCACGGTGGTGCTGCTCGACGACGCGTTCCAGCCACTGCACGCCGAGGATATCCAGCTGTGCGAGTACATCGGCTGGACCAGCGAAACCACCGGCGCCTTCGGCAAGTTCAAGGTGGAGGACGACCGCGCCCGCTACCTCGTGGTGTATTCGTCGGCCAAGCAGCAGAAAAGCCAGACGTATTGGGAGCAGTCGCCCACCACGTTCTCGGCCGAGGCCCCCATCAAGATGAACTCGGCCGGCAGCTTCAAGATCCAGCATGGCCCCGATGGCGTGGTCTACGTCGGCATCGAGAACAGCACCTATAAGAGCGCGCTGAAAAACGCGGTTTGCGGCCAGGCCGCCCCGGGCAACGGCGTCATCAACACGCTGAAGGACGTGGTCAGCACCGACCTGCTCGGCAACGATGCGCAGAAGAAGGCAAAGGGCACCTGAGCGCCATGGTCATCGCGGTCTACGCCTACCTGCTTCTCCTGATCGGCGCGGTGCTGTTCTTCCTGCTGCACATCGTCGCGCAGTGGCGCTTCACGCGCTTGCTGCGCACGCGCTACCCCGGGCAGTGGAAGACGATCACCGAGGCCGATACCGGCCGCCCCAACGGCCTGGCCAACTGGCTGCGGGTGCGCCGCGTCATGCGCTCCGATGCCCCGGCGCTGTTCAACGACGCCAGCCTTACCCGCTGGCAAGGCTGGTGGCGGCGCGCGCCGTGGCTGGCGTGGCCGTGCTGGTTCGCCGCGATGGCGATACAGTGGTGGGCGATGAAACAGGGCTAGCCGCCCGCCACCCACCAAGGAGCGCCGCATGGATCTTCGCCTCACCGGCCGTCACGCACTGGTTTGCGGCGCCTCGCAAGGCATAGGCAGGGCCACGGCGTTCGAACTGGCCGCCCTGGGCGCCAGCATCACCCTGCTCGCGCGCTCGGCCGATGCGCTGAAGGCCCTGGCCAGCGAGCTGCCCGCCACGCAGCCCGGGCAAACACACGATGTGCTCCCGGTCGACATGCTCGATACCGAGGCGCTTGCCGCCGCCGTGGCCAGCGTGGTCAAGGACCACGCCGTGCACATCCTCCTGAACAACAGCGGCGGGCCGCCGCCGGGGGCGATCCACGCGGCGGATACCGAGGCCTTCCTCACCGCCTACCGGCAGCATGTGATCAGCGCGCAGGTGCTGGCCCAGGCCTGCCTGCCCGGCATGCGCGAAGCCCGCTACGGCCGCATCATCAATGTCATCTCCACCTCGGTGAAGGAACCGATCCCGAACCTGGGCGTATCCAACACCGTGCGGGCCGCCATGGCCGGCTGGGCGAAGACGCTCTCGGCCGAAGTGGCGCATGACGGCATCACGGTCAACAGCGTGCTGCCGGGTTACACGCGCACGCCACGCCTGGATGCCCTGGTGGAATCCAGCGTCAAGGCCGGCCGTGGGCGCGACGAGGTGGAGCGCGGGCTGCTGGCCAGCGTGCCTGCCGCGCGCTTCGGCGACCCGGCCGAAGTGGGTGCCGTCATCGCCTTCCTCGCCAGCCCGGCCGCCGGCTACGTCAACGGCGTGAGCCTGGCGGTGGATGGCGGCCGCACGCGCAGCCTCAACTGAGCCCGCGCCCGTGCTGACGCTCGGCAACCTCATCGACGGCGAGCCCCGCGCCCCGCGTGGCGGCCGCTACCTGGATGTGATCGACCCGGCTATCGGCCAGCCCTATGCGCGCTGCCCCGATTCGAGCGCGGATGACGTGGCCGATGCGGTGGACGCCGCGTCACGCGCCCTGCTCCGCTGGTCGACCATGCCGGCGGATGCGCGCGCACGCTGCCTCTACCGGCTGGCCGACCTGGTGGAAGCACGGCTTGAGGCCTTCGCCGCCGCCGAATCGCAGGATAGCGGCAAGCCGCTGGCGCTGGCTCGCTCGCTCGATATCCCGCGCGCCATCGCCAACCTGCGTTTCTTCGCCGCCGCGGCCACCCAATTCGCGGGCGAGTCGCACGCGATGGAGCACGGTGCCATCAATTACACGCTGCGCCTGCCCTTGGGCGTGGTCGGCTGCATCAGCCCGTGGAATCTGCCGCTGTACCTGTTCACGTGGAAGGTGGCACCCGCGCTCGCCGCTGGCAACGCGGTGGTGGCCAAGCCCTCCGAGGTCACGCCGCATACCGCGTGGCTGCTGGGCACGCTGGTAAAGGAAGCCGGGTTCCCCGATGGCATCTTCAACATCGTGCACGGCACGGGGCCCGCGGTGGGCGAAGCGATCGTCGTGCACGACGCGGTCAAGGCCGTCTCGTTCACGGGCAGCACGCGCACCGGTGTCGCCATCGCAGCCGTCGCGGCGCCACGCCTGAAAAAGGTATCGCTTGAGCTGGGCGGCAAGAACCCGGCCATCGTCTTCGACGATTTCGAGTTCAATGAGGCGAACCTCGCCACGCTCGTCCGCTCGGGCTTCGCCAACCAGGGTGAGATCTGCCTGTGCGGCTCCCGGCTGCTCGTGCAGCGCGGCATCTACGAACGCTTCCGCGCCGCGTACCTGGAACGCGTGCGCGCGCTGCGTGTGGGCGACCCTGCCGACGCGGCCAGCGATCTCGGCGCCCTCGTCTCGAAACCGCACTTCGACAAGGTGATGGGCTGCATCGAGCGCGCCCGGAGCGAAGGCGGCACGGTGCTCACTGGCGGGGAACAGGTGCACGTGGGTGGCCGCTGCGCCGAGGGCTGGTTCGTGGCGCCCACGGTGATCGAAGGCCTGCCCTTCGATGCCCCCACCAACCAGGAAGAAATCTTCGGGCCGGTGGTGAGCTTGATACCCTTCGATACCGAAGACGAGGCCCTCGCCATCGCCAATGGCACGCCGTATGGGCTGGCCGCATCGTTGTGGACGCGCGACGTATCGCGTGCCCACCGCATGGCGGCGAAACTTGATTTCGGCATCGTGTGGGTGAACTGCTGGATGCTCCGCGACTTGCGCACGCCCTTCGGCGGCAGCAAGCAATCCGGCGTGGGCCGCGAAGGCGGCTTCGACGCCATGCGCTTTTTTACCGAGGCCAGGAATGTCTGCATCGACCACGGGCTCTGACATCGTCCGCACCGACGGCGCGCCCGCGCCGGTGGGTGCTTACCCCCATGCGCGCCGCGTGGGCAACCTGCTGTTCCTGTCGGGCGTGGGGCCACGCGTGCCCGGGTCGAACGACGTGCCCGGCAATGTGTTCGACAAGAACGGCATCATGGTGGCGCACGACATCGAGGCACAGTGCCGCCAGGTGTTTGCCAACGTGCGGGCCGTGCTCGAAGCCAGTGGCGCGCGGTGGGAGGACCTGGTGGACGTGACGGTGTTCCTTACCGACATGGCGCGCGATTTCGCCACCTACAACCGCGTCTACGCGGACGTGTTCGCGGGCGTGGATGCGTGCCGCACAACGGTAGGCATCACGTCGCTGCCAACACCCATCGCCATCGAGCTGAAGTGCATCGCGCACATCGCGCAAGCGTGATGCCTCTCTTGTAGGAGCCCGCTTGCGGGCGACATCTTTCGCCGAAACGCAGCAGGCCCTGTCGCGGTATCGCGACAGATGTCGCGCGCAAGCGCGCTCCTACAGGGGGCGGCGTCGTATCGGCGAACGGCGCCTTAGGCGGTGAGCTGCTGCGTGCCCTCGAGGCACGCCTGCAGCATCTCGCCGATCAGCACCTGTACGCGGGCGGCCTTCTTCGGCAGGTATTCGAAGCTGTCTTCGTCCATGTAGGTGATCTGCGACAGCTCGAGCTGGATGGCGTTGATGCCTTCCTCGGGGCGGCCGTAGTGGCGCGTGATGTGGCCACCCTTGAAGCGGCCGTTCACGGCGAACGAGTAATCGCCCTGCGCCTCGAGCACGGCGGCCACCCGCGCCTGTAGCGCGCTGTTGCAGCTGATGCCGTCGGCGGTGCCCAGGTTGAAATCGGGCAGGCGGCCCTCGAACAGCATGGGCACGTGGCTGCGGATGGAGTGGCCATCCCACAGCACCACGTGGCCGAACTGGGCCCGCAGGCGCGCCAGCTCGTCGGCCAGCGCCTTGTGGTACGGCTTCCACCAATGCTTTACCCGGTCGGCGATCTCCTTGCCGTCGGGCTCGGCGCCGGCGCGGTAGATGTCGTGCCCATCGAACATGATGGTGGGCACCAGGCCCGTTTCCTTCTTGCCCGGGTACAGCGCGTGGCCATCGGACGGCCGGTTCAGGTCGACGACGTAGCGCGATACCACCGGGCGGATGACGCTGGCCCCCATGCCCTTGGCGAAATCGTAGAGCTCGCCCACGTGCCAGTCGGTATCGGGCGAACGGCGCGCCGGCCGCTTCATGCGCGCGGCGATCTCATCGGGGACGACGCTGCCATTGTGCGGCAGGCTGATCAGGAGCGGCGCGGTGCCGCGGTGCAGGCTATACGGGGTCATGGGGCCAGTGTAACGCTCAACCGGGGACGCGATCGCCCATGGTCACCATTTCCTCGGCCGAGGTGGGGTGGATGGCCAGGGTGGCGTCCAGGTCGGCCTTGGTGGCGCCCATCTTGATCGCCACGGCGAAGCCCTGGAGGATCTCGTCCACGCCCGGGCCCAGCATCTGCATGCCGACGATGCGTGAGTCCTCGCCCACGCAGATGAGCTTGAAGCGCACGTACATGGGCCGGTGCGCCAGCGCCAGCTGCATGGGCACGAAAGTTTGTTTGTACAGGTGCACCTCGGCACCGTACACCGCGCGCGCCTCCTGCTCGTTGAGGCCCACGGTGCCCAGCGGCGGGTGCGAGAAGACCACGCTGGGGATGTTCTGGTAATCAAGCTTCGCGTTCGGCAGGTTGCCGAACAGGCGATCGGCCAGCTTGCGCCCCGCGTTCACTGCCACCGGCGTCAGCGCCAGGCGCTGGGTGACATCGCCCACGGCGTAAACGCCAGGCACGCCCGTCTCCTGGTAATCATCCACGTCGATCTGCTTCTCGGCGTTGACGCCCAGGCCGATCGCATCGAGCCCGAGCGACGCCGTGTTGCCGTGGCGGCCCACCGCCTGGATGAGCAGGTCGTACGGGCCGGGCTTCGTGCCCTTGTCGCAATCGAGCAACAGCACGCCGTGGGTTTCGTGCGCCGCCTCGATCTGGCAGGTGTAGTTGATGGTGATGCCATGCTTGGTCATCTCCTCGCCGAGCTGGTAGGCCATCTCCTCGTCGAAACTGCCCATGAGGCGGTCGCGCACGTAAAGATCTACCTCGCTGCCCAGCGCGCGCAGCACGCCGGCAAGTTCCACGGCGATATAGCCGCCGCCGATAATCGCCGTGCGTTTTGGGCAAGCGCGCAGGGCGAAGAAGCCATCGGAGGTTACGCTGTGTTCGAAGCCTGGCTTGTCGAGGCGGTTGGCGCTCGAGCCCGTGGCGATGATGACGTGCGGCGCCACCAGCACGCGTTCGCCTGCGGCGATGCGGCGCGGCTCGATGAAGCGCGCCATCGCCTTCACCCGCGTGATCTTCCATTTATCGAGTTGCTGCTGGTAGCTGCCATGGATGCGGTCGATGTAGGCGTTGCGGCGGTCGATGAAGCCCGGCCAGTCGAGCTTGCCCGGCTTGTCGGTGAAGCCATAGTCCGACGCGATGTACTGCGCCTCCGCCATCTGCGCGGCGTACCACATCGCCTTCTTCGGCACGCAGCCCACGTTGACGCACGTGCCGCCCAGTTCCTTCGGCTCGACCAGCGCCACCTTCGCGCCGTGCTTCGCGGCGCGGATGGCCGAAGCGAGCCCGCCCGAACCGCCGCCGATCACGATGAGGTCGAAGGCTTCGTCAGCCATGGGCACGGGCTCCTTTGGGGTTGGGGTCCGCACACCGTAGCAAAGCGCACGGGCGCGGGTGCGTGAAAGCAAGCCGCGCCGCTACAACCCGAACCGCACCGGTGAATACGGCAAGGCGTCGAGCACGGGCGCTGGCCCCGCGAGCAGGTTGGCCACCAGTTCACCCGTCGCCGCCGACATGCTGATGCCGAGCATGCCGTGCGCCGTCGCGTACACCAGGTTCGACCAGCGTGCGCTGGGGCCGATGATCGGCAGCTCGTCGACGCTCATGGGCCGCCAGCCCCACCACGGCGTGGCCTCGCCCTGCCCCTCGGGTTCGAGCAGGTAATCGGCCGCGCCGCGGCGCAACGCGGCGAGGCGTACATCGTTCAGCCCTTCGTTGAAGCCGGACAACTCCATCGTGCTGCCCAGCCGGTAGCCGGTGGCCCACGGCGTGACGCAGACCGCCGCCTCGCGCAGCACCAGCGAATGCGTAGGTGAGGCCACGGGCGGCTGCTGCCATGTGAGCGAATAGCCCTTGCCTGGCTGCATGGGCAGGCGGATACCCAGCAGGCGGCCGACGAGGGGCGACCACGCCCCCAGCGCCATCACGACACGGTCGCCGCTGAACACGCCGCCGGTGGTGCGCACGTGCGACACCGTCGCGCCGTCCATGACGAACGAATCGACGCGCGCGCCGGTTTCGATGGCGCCGCCCAGTTCGCGAACGCGCCGCGCAAGCTCCGCCACGTAGCGATCCGGGCGCAGCCGCGCGTCGCCGGGATGCAGCAAGCCGCCGACCACGCCCTCGCGCAGCGACGGCTCCAGCGCCAGCACGTCATCGCCCATGAGTACGCGCACATCCATGCCCAGCCGGCGCAGCAGCTCGACGTGGGGGCGGTCGTGCTGCACGGCGCGTGCGTCGCGGTAGACGTAAAGCTCGCCTACGTCCTCGAACTCGCAATCGAGCGCGTCGCTGGCGATGAGCTCGCCGATAAGCGCGCGCGAGCGCGCGAGGATGGCGCCGCGGGCCTCGCCCGCCGCCTGGAAATCGCGCCACGTGCAGCGGCGGGCGAAGCCCAGCAACCAACGCGCACGCTCGGGGTCCAGGCGTGGGTCGACGTACAGGGGAGCGTCCTTGCGCAGCATGGAGCGCAAGGCGGTACCGACCATGCCTGGCATGGTCAGCGGGCCCGCGTGGCTGGGCGTGATGGTGCCGCAGTTGCCATGCGAGCTGCCCGCGCCCGGGGTGTCCTGCTCCAGCACGCGGACACGGGCCCCGGCTTTCAGGAGGTACAGCGCACAGGCCAGGCCGATCACGCCGCCGCCCATGATCAGTACGTCACTTCGGGATCTATCCATCCGGCAAGTTTAACGGGCGAGCGGCGCGCGGCGGCCGGCCCGCGGGACAAATTCACGCGGCTTACGAGGTATTCCACGCAAACTATTGATTTGATAACCTCACTTTGCCGATCCTGACAGGGGAAACGCCCGATGCACGCTGCCACCACACCGCTACGCCCCATCCGCGCCCTCGGGGTCGCCGCACTGGCGGCCACGCTGGCCCTGCTGGCGGCCTGTGGCAGCGCGCCGACGCACCGGCCATCGTCGTCCCAGCGCCATAACCCGGCCGCCAACGTCCCCATCGCCAAAAACCTCAACTGGTCGATGAAGCCCGCCGACGCCCCGCCGCCGGACGCCGCCAACGACGTGCTGTTCCGTGCCATCGGCCTCGTCGGCACCCCGTACCGGTGGGGCGGCAACACGCCCGCCGGCGGGTTCGATTGCAGCGGCCTCATCAACTACATCTACATGACATCCACCGGCCTGCGCCTGCCGCGCACCTCCGCCGAGATGGCGGCGCTGGACAAGCCCAAGGTGGGCGAGAGCGACCTGGCCAGCGGCGACCTGGTGTTCTTCGGCCGTGGCCATGTCACCCACGTGGGCGTGTACGTGGGCAAGGGCCGCTTCGTGCATGCGCCCAATTCCGGCGGCGCCGTGCGCCTGGACGACCTCGACGGGGCGTACTGGAAGGAAAATTTCGTCTACGGTCGACGCGTCCTCAACTGAACCCATGGCAACGTGCATCGTCTCCGCACGCCGTTTATCTTGCGCGCGATTTAATTGCGTGCTTTACTTAGCTCCAAGGCCGGGCGTCGAGCCGGCTTCTTCCCACCCTCCCGCGAAAGGAAAGCCACCATGAGCAACCTCTCCAAAGTCCAGAAGATCGTCTACACCGCCAAGGCAGAAGTCGCCGGCGGCCGCGAAGGCCACGTCAAGAGCGACGATGGGCTGGTCGACCTGCAGCTGCGCCTGCCGAAGGAAATGGGCGGCAACGGTGGCGGCAGCAACCCCGAGCAGCTGTTCGCCGCCGGTTACGCTGCCTGCTTCGAGGGCGCGGTGCGCTTCGTCGCCGGCCAGAAGAAGGTGAAGGTCGATGGCGCCTCGGTGAAGAGCGAAGTGGGCATCGGCCCGCGCGAGGGCTCGGGCTTCGCGATCCAGGTGAAGCTGGCCGTCACCCTGCCGGGCGTCGACGACGCCACGGCGCAGGAGATCGTCAAGACCGCGCACGAAGACGTCTGCCCGTACTCGCACGCCACCCGCGGCAATGTCGATGTCGACGTCAGCGTGAACGGTAAGCCGCTCGCCTAAGCCGCGCCGGGTGGGGGCGCGCCCCGCCCCCACCTTCCGGCACAGGGAAATGGCCGTGGCTTGCCGCACAGTGCGGCAACGCCACCGCACAGGGATGGGGCATGTCACCGTTGGGCAAGCAGGCCCGCACCGCCGGGCTCTGGTTTTTCGTCGTCATCCTCGCCGCCCCGCTGCGGCTCGTCGTCGTTCCCGATGGCTCGGCCAGGGACATCCTCGACCACTTCGCCCTCTACCGCGCCGGCATCGTCGCCGACCTGCTCTGCGCCGTGGCCATGCTGTTCCTCACCTTCGCGCTACGCCGGCTTTTGCTTGGCGTGCATCGCGGCCTCGCCAATACGCTTGTAATCTTCGGTGGCATCCTCCCCGCCGCGTTCTACGTGGTGAACGTGGGTAACGACGCGGCGGCGATCCTCCTTGCCACGGGTGCGAGCTGGCTTGATGCCTTCAACGAAGCGCAGCGCTTTGCGCTCGCCGACCTGTTCCTGCACCTGCACGGGCGCATGGTGGTGGCGTCGGAACTGTTCTGGGGGTTGTGGCTCATTCCCCTGGGCGCCCTTGTATGGCATTCGACCTTCCTGCCGAAGCTGCTGGGCGCATGGCTGCTGCTCAATGGCATCGCCTATATCGCGCAGTGTGTCGCGGGCTTCGCGTTCCCCACCGTCGCACCCGCGCTGTCGACGATCTGCGCGCCGATCCAGTTCGGCGAGATCGTGTTCGCGCTATGGCTCGTAACGTTCGGTGCGCGCCCCGGTTTCCGACTGAAGGAGGCCACGTGATGGCCAGGCTTGAAGACGTGAAAGTACCCGTCCGCCTGCGCCTCGCCGGGCTCTGGACATCGCTGATGTTCTGCTACGTGTACGGCGATTACTTCGGCCTGTACGAACAGGGCAAGCTGCGCGGGATGATGGAGGGCAGCTTCGGGCCGCTGGGACCGACCACGGGCGGCGTGCTCGTCGGGGTGAGCCTGATGATGGCCGTGCCGGCGCTGATGGTGTTCGGCTCGATGGTGCTGCCGGCCATCGCGTGCAAGTGGCTCAACGTGGTGCTGGGCCTCGCCTATGCGGCGATCATGCTGCTGACGATGCAGGGGGCGCCGGCGTTCTACGTGACGCTGGGCGTGATCGAGGTGCTGCTCAGCCTGGCGACCGTTGCCAGCGCATGGCGGTGGCCGAAAACAGCTTAATGCTTGATGTGGGAGCGCGCTTGCGCGCGATGCTTTTTCCGCCTGGCGGCGGATCGCGCGCAAGCGCGCTCCTACATTTTCTATCTGGAAGGCTTAGTGCGCGCCGTCGCCGTTCGGGTGGGCGTGGCCGTGGGCCTTCTCTTCGTCGGTGGCATCGCGCACGGTCTGCACGTCGATGTTGAAGGCCAGGGTCTTGCCGGCCATCGGGTGGTTGGTGTCGATGTCGATGACGCTGGAACCCACCTTCTGCACGACGACGGCCTGCTGGCCGCCTTCCTTCATCGAAAGAACGGTGGTGTCGCCGGCCTTGAGGCCCTTGCCCTGGTTCGGGAAGTACTTCTTCGGCACGCGCTGGGTGGCACCCTCGCGGCGCGCGCCGTAACCCTGCTCCGGGGCGATCTCGAGGTCGAACTTGTCGCCCTCGGCCTTGCCCTCGAGGCCCGCTTCCATGCCCGGGATGAGCTGGCCGTGGCCCAGCAGGATCCACAACGGCTCGCCGCCATCGGTCGAGCTCTCGACCTTGTTGCCGTCGACCGAGAGGGTGTAGTGGAACGCGATGACCTTGTCCTTGCCAGCCTGCATGTTGGTTTCTACCCGATGAAAACCGGGGATTTTACCGGGGGCCGGGCCCGGCGTCACGCCGGGCCGCCATCCTTGCCGAAGCCCCGGCCCCGCGCCTCGGGGCCGAGCCACGTCAGCAGGGCCAGCACCACGGCCACCACGGCGATCCAGGCCGACATGGCGAAGGCAAAGTCACCCCCGCGCCACTCGGCCAGCCAGGTCTGGGCCGTGGCCGTGATGGCGGCCAGCAGGTTGCCCATCTGGTAGGCGAACCCCGGCAAGGTGCCGCGGACGGCATCGGGCGAAAGCTCGTTCAGGTGGGTGGGCACCACGCCCCACGCTCCCTGCACCATCACCTGGATGAGGAAGGCGCCCAGGCCGAGCAGTAGCAGCGAGCCGCCATACGTCCACAGCGGGATCACCGGGATGGCCAGCAGCGCGGCGATGATGATGGCCTTGCGCCGGCCGATCTTCTCCGACATCGAGCCGAACGTGAGCCCACCCACCAGCGCACCCATGTTCAACAGCGCGGTGAGCAGGAAGGCCGTGCTGGAGCCCGCCGGGATCTTCAGCGTCTCCTGCACGAAGGTCGGGTACATGTCCTGCGAGCCGTGGCTGAACATGTTGAAGGCGGCCATCAGCAGCATGAGGTAGATGAAGAGCTTCCAGTGCCCGCGCATCGAGGCCATGACGCCCTGGCGGGGCTTCGCCTGCTGGGCCTGCCACACCGGCGACTCGGGCACCTTGCGGCGGATATACAAGACCAGCAGCGCGGGCATCGCACCGACGATGAACAGGCCGCGCCAGCCGATGTGATCGACCAGCAACCAGTTCACCAGCGCCGCGAGGAAGAAGCCGCAGGGATAACCGCTTTGCAGCAGGCCGGAGACGAAGCCGCGCGACGCCGCGGGGATCGACTCCATGGCCAGCGATGCGCCGATGCCCCACTCGCCGCCCATCGCCACGCCGAAAAGGAAGCGCAGCCCCAGCAGGATGGCGAGGCTCGGCGCGAACGCGCAGGCCACCTCCAGGATGGAGAACAGCACGATGTCGAACATCAGCACCCGGCGGCGGCCGTAGCGATCGGCCAGGCGCCCGAAGACCAGCGCGCCGAGCGGGCGCGCGGCCAGCGTCAGGAACAGGCCGTAGGTGACTTCGGCCTTGGGCACGTGGAACTCCTGCGCCACGGCCAGGATCACGAATGTGAGCAGGAAGTAATCGAAGGCGTCGAGGGTCCAGCCGAGGAAGCTGGCGATGACGGTATGCCGCTGGGTGGGGTCCAGTTCACGCAGTGCGGCGGGCAACGGCATCCGAATTTCCTCAATTGTTTGGGGCGCGGGGAAGGCTAGCACAGCGCAAAACGCCAACATCCGGCTCACGGGGCGACGACAGCACGCCGATACACTGGCCGCCGCCATCACGACAGACGGAGTACCCCATGAAGTATCCGCGCTTGATCGTTTCGCTCACGCTGGCCGGTGCCCTTGCCAGTGGTGCCGCCCTGGCCCAGCAGGCCTCGCCGCAGGCCGCGCCACCGCCGCCGCAGGAGAAGCTGCCCGCGGCGATGCCCGACGCTGGCGCGCCGCAGCCGGACTCGGCCGCGCCGGCCTTCTCCGACCTCGACAAGAAGGGCAAGGGCTATATCCAGCGCAGCGATATCCCGAAGGACAATGAAGCGCTGAAACAGCTCCGCGCGCATTTCAACGAGGCCGACCAGGACCACAACGGCCGCGTGGATGCCTCGGAATACAACGCCTACGTCAACAAGACGAGCGCCCCGAAGACGCAGTAGCCTGCTGCGCCGGGCGCTGCGGGCCTGCACTGCCAGGCCCGCAGCGTCCGGGGCCGTTGTCGCCCAAGGCGTATGTTGCGCCGCAAAACGTGGTAGACTCCGTCGGTCGTGCCGCCGCTATCGACTCCCTTGCGGAGCGTTCCGCTGCTCCCCCACCCCCGAACAGCGCGCACGACACCGGCCAGCCCGTCGCCCCCTTGGGCACGCGCGGCCGCCAAATTCATCGCCCGTAGCGCGGTTCCAGGGAACGCTCGGGCCCACAGGAGTTACCCCCCAATGTCGTTCGATTCGCTGGGCCTTGCGCCGGCGCTGCTGCGCGCGCTTTCCGAGGCGGGCTACAAGCAGCCGACCCCCATCCAGGCCGCCGCCATCCCCGAGGTGCTCGCCGGCCACGACCTGATGGCCGCCGCGCAGACCGGTACCGGCAAGACCGCCGCGTTCCTGCTGCCCGTCCTGCACCGGCTCGCCAACACGCCGATGCTCGAGGGCCGCCGCCCCATCCGCGTGCTCATCCTCACCCCCACCCGCGAGCTGGCCGCGCAGGTGCAGGACAACCTCGCCGATTACGCCAAGTACGTGCGCGTCAGCAGCACGGTGATCTTCGGCGGCGTCGGCATGGGCAACCAGCTGCACGCCCTGCGCCGTGGCGTCGAGGTGGTCGTGGCCACCCCGGGCCGCCTCATCGACCACATGATGCAGCGCTCGGTCGACCTGTCGAAGGTCGAGGTCCTGGTGCTCGACGAAGCCGACCGCATGCTCGACATGGGCTTCCTGCCGGCGCTCAAGCGCATCCTCGCGGCCGTGCCGCAGAAGCGCCAGACCCTGCTGTTCTCGGCCACGTTCGCCCCCGAGATCAAGGCGCTGGCGCAGCAGTTCATGCGCGAGCCGCGCGAGGTCTCCACCGCACCGGCCAACACCGTGGCCAACACCGTCACCCACCGCGTGCACCCGGTGGATGCGGCGAAGAAGCGCGACCTGCTGCTGCACCTGCTCGCCGAGGACAGCCGCCGCCAGACCCTCGTGTTCAGCCGCACCAAGCACGGCGCCGACAAGCTGGTGCGCTTCCTCGAAGCCGCCGGCATCCGCGCCGCCGCCATCCACGGGAACAAGAGCCAGAATGCCCGCACGCGCGCGCTCAGCGACTTCAAGACCGGGCGCGTCACCGTGCTGGTGGCCACCGACATCGCCGCCCGCGGCATCGATATCGACCAGCTGCCGGTGGTGATCAACTTCGACCTGCCGATGGTGGCCGAGGACTACGTGCACCGCATCGGCCGCACCGGCCGCGCCGGGGCCGAGGGCCAGGCCGTCTCGCTGGTGAGCCACGACGAATCGGGCCTGTTGCGCGATATCCGCCGCCTGCTGAAGACCGACCTGGAACTGGTCAACGTGGCTGGCTTCGAGCCCAGCACGCCGCTGCGCCTCGACGCGGGCGCGCCGCGCCCGAAGCAGCAGCAGCGCCAGGCCGGTGGTCGCCAGGGCGGCCAAGGTGGCGGGCAGCGCCACGGTGGTGGCCAGGGCCGTCCCGAGCGCGCGGAAGCCGGCCAAGGCCGCGGTAACGGCGGTGGCCGTCCGTCCTCGCACCGCCCGCACGGCCACGCCGCCGCGGGCACGGGTGAGAACACGGGCAACCACAAGCGCCGCCGCCAGCGCCGCGGGCCGGCCACCCACAAGGCCTGATGGCCTAGGCCGCATGGGAAATACCTTTCCCATGCGGCCGCCAGCATCATGCGGGGCTGGCAGGTAACACCGATGTAGGCAGCACCCCGCATGACCCGTTTCCATCGCTACACCACGCACGCCCTGCGCACCCTGTTCG
Organism: Luteibacter yeojuensis; assembly: GCF_000964085.1. Classification (GTDB taxonomy): domain Bacteria; phylum Pseudomonadota; class Gammaproteobacteria; order Xanthomonadales; family Rhodanobacteraceae; genus Luteibacter; species Luteibacter yeojuensis_A. The sequence continues at coordinate 75,537 of NZ_JZRB01000046.1, read as the reverse complement.
GGGCGTTCTTCGTTTTCTCCGGCCTGAACCATATCTTTGCGTTCTGGCAGCCACCCGCGCCGCATACCACGGCCGGCCACGCGTTCCTCGCGGGCCTCGGCGCCAGCGGCTTCATCGTGCCCCTGCTCGGCGTGCTGTTCACCTACGCCGGCGTGGCGCTCATCGCCCGGCGCATGGTCGCCCTGGCGTTGCTGCTCCTGGCCGCGCCCATCGTGGTGATCTTCGGCTACCACTTCGTCACCGAAGGCGAGAGCTTCGGCATCCACTGGGTGTTGATGGCCATCTACCTGTGGCTGGCGTGGGAACAGCGTGCCACGTGGGCCGCCCTGTTCGCGGCCGATGCGCGCACGAACACCACCACGCCCGCCGAGCCGTCGCCGCTCAGGCCTGCGTTCTGACCTTCGCCGTGAGGACATGGTCCTCCCACAGGCCATCGATCTTCAGGTAACGCTTCGCCAGGCCCTCCTTCTCGAAGCCCAGGCGCTCGAGCAGGCGGCCGCTGCGATCATTGCGCGGCATGTAGTTCGCCATCACGCGATGGAAGTCCAAAGGGCCGAACGCATAACGCACGGCGGCATCCAGCGCCTCGAACATCAGCCCCTGCCCCTCGTGTTTCCGGCCGATGCCGTAGCCGAGGTGGCAGGCCTGGAACACCCCGCGCACCACGTTGGCGAAGGTGAAGGTCCCCACCACCTCGCCGCCATCGGGCGGGAGCATCGCGAACGGGTATCCACGATCGGAGCGGGCGGCTTCCAGCCCTGCCTCGATCGTCTGCCGACAGCCCTCCACCGTGTAATGCATGCTGTTGCGCAACGGCTCCCATGGCCGCAGGTGTTCGCGGTTTTCCACCCGGTAGCGCAGCAGCAGCTCCGCCTCGTCGATGTCGAGCAGGCGGACCAGCAGGCGCGGCGTGCGCATGCGGACGGGTTCGCTCATGCGGCCAGCGCCGCCGCGTGGTGGCGCAGGTGGTCGTCGATGAAGGTCTGGATGAAGTAGTAGCTGTGGTCGTAGCCCGGCTGCATGCGCAGTTCGAGCGGCTGCTTCGCCTCCTCGCACGCGGCCTCGAACCGTTGTGGCTGCAGCTGGTTCACGAGGAAGCCATCGGCCTCGCCCTGGTCGATGAGGATCGTGCCGTTGAAACGCGCGCCGTCCGCGACCAGTGCGCTGGCATCGTGCTTTCGCCACGCCTTCTTGTCGTCGCCGAGATAACGTGGGAACGCCTTCTGCCCCCACGGCACGCTGGCCGGCGCGACGATCGGCGCGAACGCCGACAGCGAGCGGTAGCGCCCGGGGTTGCGCAGGGCAAGCGTAAGCGCGCCATGCCCACCCATCGAATGGCCAAAGATGCCCTGCCGGCCCATGTCGAATGGGAATCGTTCCTGCAGCAGGCGCGGCAATTCGTCCACCACATAGCTGTACATGCGGAAGCGCTTGTTCCACGGTGCTTCCGTGGCATCGAGGTAGAAGCCCGCGCCCTCGCCGAACTCCCAATCGCCCGTGGCACCGGCCACGCCGGTATCGCGCGGGCTTGTGTCGGGCATGACCAGCGCCAGGCCCAGCTCCGAGGCCAGACGCTGGGCGCCGGCCTTTGTCGTGAAAGTTTCTGCCGTGCAGGTCAGGCCCGCGAGGAACCAGAGCACCGGCACCGGGCCGTTTTCCGCCGCCGGTGGCAGGTAAACGGCAAACTTCATGGGCCCGCCGCAGGCCTCCGAGGCATGGGTGTAAAACCCCTGGGTGCCCCCGAAGCAACGCTGCTCCGACACCGTCTCGATCGCCGCCATGCCGTTCTCCCTTGGAAAGCTGATGGGCGAGTGTAACGGACGACGTAAACCCCTGATCGCTGCTACAATACCGTTACTGCCCGGCGCCGACCGTCGCCGCCGCGCCCCTCCCCGAGGCTGCCATGACATCCCCCGATACCGACAACGCTCCGGCCCTGCCCGGTTTCAGCGCGCTCGCGCTCGACGCCAACGTCGTCCGCGCCCTGACCGACGTGGGCTACGAAACCCCCTCCCCCATCCAGGCCGCGACCATCCCGCCGCTGCTCGACGGCCGCGACGTCATCGGCCAGGCCCAGACAGGCACCGGCAAGACGGCCGCGTTCGCGCTGCCGGTGCTGTCGCGCATCGACGTCAAGCCGGGCAAGCCGCAGGCGCTGGTGCTCGCACCCACGCGTGAATTGGCCATCCAGGTGGCCGAAGCCTTCCAGAAGTACGCCACCTACATGCCGGGCTTCCAGGTACTGCCCATCTACGGCGGCCAGAGCTACGGCCCGCAGCTGCAGGGCCTGAAGCGCGGCGCGCAGATCGTGGTTGGCACCCCCGGCCGCATCATCGACCACCTCGACAAGGGCACGCTCGACCTCTCGGCCCTCAAGTTCGTGGTGCTCGACGAAGCCGACGAAATGCTCCGCATGGGCTTCATCGACGACGTCGAGAAGCTGCTGCAGGCCACGCCGGAAGGCCGCCAGGTGGCGCTGTTCTCCGCCACCATGCCCTCGCCCATCCGCCGCATCGCACAGACCTACCTGAACGACCCCGTCGAGATCACGATCAAGAACAAGACCACCACCGCGGCGAACATCCGCCAGCGTTACTGGTGGGTCAGCGGCGTGCACAAGCTCGATGCGCTCACCCGCATCCTCGAGGCCGAAAGCTTCGACGCCATGATCGTGTTCGCCCGCACCAAGTCGGCCACCGAAGAGCTCGCCAGCAAGCTGCAGGCGCGTGGTTTCGCCGCGGCCGCCATCAACGGCGACATGGCGCAGGCGCAGCGCGAGCGCGTCATCGACCAGCTGAAGAACGGCAAGCTCGATATCCTCATCGCCACCGATGTCGCCGCGCGCGGCCTCGATGTCGAGCGCATCAGCCACGTGCTGAACTACGACATCCCGCACGATACCGAATCGTACGTGCACCGCATCGGCCGCACCGGCCGCGCGGGACGCAACGGCGAGGCCATCCTGTTCGTCACGCCGCGCGAGCGCAACCTGCTCCGCCAGATCGAGCGCGCCACGCGCCAGCCGATCGAACAGATGCAGCTGCCGACCATCGAGGCGGTGAACGACACCCGCGTCAACAAGTTCAACCAGCGCATCACCGATACCCTGGCCTCGGGCGACCTGGGCATGTTCCAGCAGCTGGTGGAGAAGTACGAGCAGGAACACAACGTGCCTGCCATCGAGATCGCCGCCGCGCTGGCCAAGATCGCCCAGGGCGACCAGCCGCTGCTGCTCGAGCCGCCGGCCAAGCGCGAGTACACCGAACGCCCGCCGCGCGAATACGACCGCGAGCGCGACCACGGCAACGATGGCTTCCAGGATCGCCGCCCGGTGCGCGAAGGCATGCGCCAGCCGCGTGCACACGTCACCGAGAACGGCAAGAAAACCTACCGCATCGAAGTGGGCCACGAGCACGGCGTGAAGCCGGGCAACATCGTGGGCGCCATCGCGAACGAGGGTGGCGTGGAGGCCAAGTTCATCGGCCGCGTGAGCATCCGTGACAACTACAGCCTCATCGACTTGCCCGATGGCATGCCGCCGGAGACCTTCACGCACCTGAAGAAGGTGTGGGTGGCGCAGCAGCAGCTGAAGATCAGCGAGTGGGATGGCACGGAGCAGCCGCAATCGGGCCCCGGCCCGGGCGGCCCGCGTCCGCGCGGTAATTTCCGCCCGCACGGCGCCCGTTCGGGCGGCCCCGGCGGCCCGGGCGGCGGCAAGCCGCCGCGCAAGAAGCGCGATTACTGAGCAAACAAGAGCCCGGCCAACGCCGGGCTTTTTTTGTGCCGGCCGCTCATTTGTGGGAGCTTGCTTGCAAGCGATGCTCTTCAATCGGTTCATTCGCTATCGCGAATGAACCGATTGAAGAGCATCGCGCGCAAGTGCGCTCCTACAGGAGGGCGAAGTCTGCGGGGGTTAACGGTGCCATGCCGTGCTTGAGGCGTGCCTTGTCGCATTGCGGGCTCGGCGTCACGCCATCCTCCCATGCCGGCTTCAAGTCATGGCACGGCGACGGCCGCACCTCATAGATACCGCAATGCGCCGCCACCCCCACCGTGCCTACCAGCGACTTGCATCGCGGCTCGTACGCATTCGTGCCACGCATGTTCACCCGGTGCGGATCCAGGTGCTCCGTCAGTTCAGCCGGCGTGATGCCGCCGGCCGCATCGGTTTCCATCCAGTGGAAGGCGACGCGGAATGTCGCGCAGCATGCGCCACAGCGCAGGCAAGGGTGGGTCATAGGTCAGAGCGCGCCCGAGAACGTGTTGCACTTGCCGATGTCGCCCGACTGGAAGCCTGTCTTGAACCACTTCACGCGCTGCGCCGAGGTGCCGTGGGTGAACGAATCAGGTACCACGCGGCCCTGCGACTGCTCCTGCAGGCGGTCGTCGCCGATGGCGGTGGCGGCGTGGAGGGCCGACTCGATGTCGCCGGCCTGCAGCCATTGCTGGCGTTGCTGCGAATGGTTGGCCCACACGCCAGCGAAGCAGTCCGCCTGCAGTTCCTGGCGCACCGACAGGCCGTTGGCGCCTTCCATGCGTGCGCCGCGCTGGCGGGCTTCGTTGACCTTGTCGAACACGCCGACGAGGTTTTGCACATGGTGGCCCACCTCGTGCGCGATGACGTACGCGCGGGCAAAGTCGCCGGATTCGTGGAACTGCTGCTGCATCTGCTGGAAGAAGCCGAGGTCGAGGTACACGCGCTGGTCGGTGGGGCAATAGAACGGGCCCACCGCCGACGAGGCGGAGCCGCAGGCGGTGCGCACGCCATTGCGGAACAGCACCAGTTTGGGCTGCACGTAGCGCTGGCCATTGGCGGCGAAGATCTCGCCCCAGGTATCTTCGGTTTCGCCGAGGATGGCACGCACGAAATCGACCTGCGGATCGCTGGCCTCGGCCTGCTGGGTGTGTTGCTGGGCCTGCGCCTGGGGCGGTGCCACGCCGCCGCCATCCTGGCTGAGCAGCGCGGTGGGGTCCTTGTAGAACACCAGCCCGAGGATGGCGAGCAGGATGATGCCGCCGATGCCCAGGCCGCGGCCGCCACCGAATGAAGGGCCACCGCCGCCGGTGCCGGCGTCTTCCACGTTGTCGCTTCTACGGCCTTTATCCCAGAGCATGGCGCCCTCCTCGTCTGCCCGCGGGCCCCCGCGAGACCTGGTGCGCATGATCGCACGGCTGGTTGCCGGTAGACTCGGGGGTTTGCGTCGTCCCCCGGATCGGTTCATGAACAGTCAGCTCCCTGCCGTCGTCACCCTGCTCACCCTGCTCCTCATGTTCTTCACGGTGTACTCCGTGGGCCGGGCGCGCACGCGGTATGGCATCAAGGCGCCGTCGATCTCGGGCGACCCGGCGTTCGAGCGCGCCTGGCGGGTGCAGATGAACACGCTGGAGAACGCCGTGATGTTCATCCCGGCGCTGTGGCTGGCGGCGCAGTACGTCGACCCGCTGTGGGCGGGCATCGCGGGGCTGGTGTGGCTGGCGGGCCGCGTGTGGTACGCCCTCTCGTACCTGCGCGACGCCTCGCGCCGCGGCCCGGGCTACATGGTCTCGATGCTGGCCTGGGCGGTGCTGATGCTGATGGCCGCTGGCGGCATCGGCATGGCCATCATGGAAAACAACGCCGCGCCGGCCGACGAGGCCGGGCAGCAGGGCTGACCGGCATCAGTCTTCTTCGGGGGGAAGTTCGACCACGCGCACGCGCTGGATGCGGGCGCCGTCCATCGCGGTGACCTCGAAGGCCAGCCGCTCGCTGGTGAACGAATCGCCCACGCCCGGCAGGCGGCCGAGCTGCTGCAGCACGAATCCCGCCAGGGTGGAGAAGTTACCCTCGCCCGCGCCCGGCAGGCGATGGCCCAGCAGGTGCTGCACGCGGCGCACGTCGAGGCTCGCATCGAGCAGCCATGCGCCATCTGGTTCGCTGACGGCGGACGGGTCGCCCTCGCCGCTTTCGTGCGGGAACTCGCCCGCGATGGTCTCGAGCACGTCGGCCGGCGTGATGAGGCCGAGGATGCTGCCGTACTCGTCCACCACCAGCGCCACCTGCAGGGGTGCGCGGCGGAACTCGTCGATGAGGCGCAGCACGCTCAGCGATTCCAGCACCGTGATGGGCTTGCGCACGGCGGTTTCGGTATCGAGCCTGCCGTGCTCGGTAAGGCTGGCGAGCAGGTCGCGCGAGGAGGTGACACCCACCAGCTGGTCGAGGTCACCGTTGGCCACCAGCATCCAGTGGTGCGGTGATTCGCGGGCCTCGGTGAGGAGGTTGGGCAGGTCGTCGGAGGGGTCGACCCAGACGATCTCGGTGCGCGGGGTCATGATGGAGCGTACCGGGCGCTGGGAGAGATCCAGCACGCCCTGCACCATCTCCAGTTCGTCCTTGCCGAACACGGCGGCCTCGGCCTGCTCGTGCTCGGGCGCCTTCTTGCTGTCGCCCTCCTCGTCGGCCGTGCCGCCCAGCAGGCGCAGCACGGCCTTTGCGGTGCGGTCACGCATGAGCCGGCCGCCCAGCAGCATGGAGCGGCGGCGGTTGCGGCGCATGGTCTGGTTGAACACCTCGATCATGATCGAGAAGCCGATGGCGGCGTACAGGTAGCCCTTCGGGATATGGAAGCCGAAGCCTTCCGCGATGAGGCTGAAGCCGATCATCAGCAGGAACGACAGGCACAGGATGACCACCGTGGGCCGCGCGTTGACGAACGCGGTGAGCGGCTTGCTGGCGGTGATCATGAGGGCCATGGCCACCACGACGCCGATCATCATGATCGACAGGTGGTCGACCATGCCGACGGCGGTGATGACCGAATCCAGCGAGAACACGGCATCGAGGATGACGATCTGCGCGACGGTGAGCCAGAAGCTGGCGCGGCGGCCGTTCTTGCCCTCGTGGTCGTCGCCGGCCTCGAGCCGCTCGTGCAGCTCAAGCGTGGCCTTGAACAGCAGGAACGCACCGCCGATGACCAGGATGAGATCGCGCCAGGACAGCCCGAACCCGTTCCAGTCGAACAAGGGCTTGGTAAGCGTGACCAGCCAGGACATGGCGGCGAGCAGGCCCAGGCGCATGATGAGCGCGAGACCAAGGCCCAGCAGGCGCGCGTGGTCGCGCTGGCGGGCGGGCAGTTTGTCGGCGAGGATGGCGACGAACACGAGGTTGTCGATACCGAGGACGATCTCCAGCACGATCAGCGTGAGGAGACCCGCCCAGGCCGAGGGGTCGGCTAGCCAGTCGAATGCGAACATGGGTCGGCGCCGGGGGCGCCACCTTTCCTCCTATGGTGGCCGGACACTATACAGGGCAATGGTGAAGGTCTGTGCCGGAAGCCATCGTTGCGTGGGCGGAAGGGCCTCGGCTACGTTGGCGCATGCCTAACGATCCTGCTTTCACGCCTTTTGCCGCCCCCACGCCCGGCGCTGCCGCCGGCGCCCGCCCAGGCCCGGGCTGGCTAGAGACAATTCTCATCATCGTGGCCTACTTCGCCCTGCAATTCGCGCTGGGCGGCGCGTTCGGCTTTGCGTCCCAAAGCCTGGCCAAGGCCTTCCCCGACACCATGCCGGGCCCTGGCGACCGCCTCGTGGTGGTGGTGATCCTCACGCTGGCGTTGTCGGCCGCGATCACGCTGGCCATGGTGGCGCGCCGCTGGGCGGCCCAGCTCCGTGATGGGGGGCCGGCGGGCATCGGTTTCGCGGCGCCCACGGGTGGCCAGATGCTCGCCGGCGCCGTCATGGGCATCGTCGCCCCCATCCTGGGCGGGCTACTGACCCAGCAGCTGGCGGGCGACCACCCCCTCACCCAGTCGGTGAGCGAGCTGGCGGATAGCGCCCATGTGGTGATGCGCATCGCCTTGTTGCCGGTGGCTGTCCTCGTGGGGCCCCTCGTGGAGGAGGTGCTCTTCCGCGGCGCCCTGCTCGCCCGCCTGCGGTTGAGCCTGGGCGATGGCTGGGCCATCGCCGTGTCATCCATCGTCTTCGGCGTCATCCACCTGCCCGACCTAGGCGGCCTGTGGTATGCCGTGCCGAACCTCATCCTGGTGGGCGCCTTCTGCGCTTGGCTGCGCATCCGCAGCCGCTCGATCTGGCCGGCCTTCGCCTGCCACGCGGCCAACAACTCGCTGGCCACGCTGGCCTGGTTCAGCTAGAGGCGCTCGAGCGACGCCACGCTGCGCGCCAGCCGTGGGCTGGCGTAGCACTGCGAACCCACGGGCATAAGGCCCACGTTGGCGAATTCGCCGCGGTACCACTTGGCCGGGCGGCCGAAGAAGCCTTCGCGATCGCCCGCCGGGTCATCCTCGCGGGCGAACACCTCGAGGAAGGCGATGCCCTCGGCCATGTCGCTGATGCCGGTGAGCCCGGCGCGGATTTCCGCCGGTTTGAGGTAGTGCAGCACGTCGGTGCAGACGATGAGGTCGAACCGGGTGTCGAAGCGCAGTTCGGCCAGCTGGCCGAAGCGGGCGTAGCCGATGTTGCGCGAGCGGCCATAGCGGGCCACCGCGTATTCGCTGGCCTCGAGGCCCTGGTACGCGATGCCGGGCCGCAACCGGCGCAAGACGGCGCGCCAGGGTGCTTCGCCACAGCCCACGTCAAGCACGTTGCGCACCGGGCGGCCCAGGTAGAACTCGGCCTGGCCCAGCACCATGGCCACCTTGCGGGTGAGCTCGGCCGGCGAGCGCACCGCGTGGCCCGCGCTGCGGTACCACTTGTCGTAATAGGCCTGGTCGTAGGTCTTGGGCATCGCGGGCGGTCCACCGGAAATGCCCATCGTACCGGGCGTACACTTCGAGCACACGCCTGCCGACGCATCTTGGCTCCCTCGCACAGGAGACACCCATGCCCCGCATCCAGCTCCGCATCACCGGCGACCGCGACGTATTCGACGATGTGATCAATGCGATCCACGGCCTGGACCGGATCGAATACGTCGAGGAAATCGACGACTTCATGAACGATTTCCGCGACGACTCCAGCTCGCAGAACCTTTCCGACGACATGAGCTCGAAAACCTACACGGTCGAGATCGAGGTGCCCAACGACAAGGTGGGCGAACGCGTCCGCGAGGTGGCCGAGGAGACCGCGGGCAGCCGCGAGGCCGCCATCGAATTCGTCTACCCCGACGAAAACGAGATCTGACACCCCAGCCCCGCCCGACCCACCCGTGTGGGAGCGCGCTCGCGCGCGACGCTCCCCACGAAAATGTGAACGCCCGCAAACACCCTGCGTAAACCTCAATCCGCCTCTGCCGTTTGTAGGTTGACCCGCCTCGAACGGAGAACCCGGATGCGTGCGTTCCTCGTGGCTTCACTGGCCACCCTGCTCTGCCTGCCCGCCGCCGCCGCGGAGAAGCCGCTGACGCCGGAAGACGCCGCGTGGCTCGATCGGGTCACGTTCGGCGTCGATAGCGCCACCGTGGCGCGCTATCGCGACCTGGGCAAGCGTCGCTTCCTCGACGCGCAACTGCACCCGAAGGGCGACGGCCTGCCCCAGCCCATCGCCCAGCAGATCGCCGCCTTCGATGTCATGAAGACCCCCACCAACGTCCTGTTGGCGCAGGTGCGCGACCAGTACAAGGCCATCAAGGACATGCCCGATGGCGACGCGAAGCAGGAGACGAAGAAAGCGCTGCAGAAACAGGGCAACCAGTATGCCCAGCAGGCGCAGGCCGCGGAGCTGCTCCGCGCCGTCTACGACGAAAACCAGCTACGAGAGCAGCTGGTGTGGTTCTGGCTGAACCACTTCAGCGTGTTCCAGAACAAGGGCCGCGTGCGCTGGCTGGTGGCCGATTACGCGCAGAACACCATCCGCCCGCATGCCCTGGGCAAGTTCCGCGACCTGGTGATGGCGACGCTGAAAAGCCCCGCCATGCTCGAGTACCTCGACAATGCGCAGAACGCCCGCGACAAGGTGAACGAGAACTACGCGCGCGAGCTGATGGAACTGCACACGCTGGGCGTGGGCAGCGGCTACAGCCAGGCCGACGTGCAAAGCCTGGCGCGCATCCTCACTGGCGTGGGCGTCAATTTCGATGGCCAGCCGCGCAGGCTCCGCCGCGACCTGCAGCCCTACTACGTGCAGGAGGGCGTGTTCGAGTTCAACCCGAACCGCCACGATTTCGGCGACCAGGTGCTGCTCGGCAAGACGATCAAGGGCGGCGGCTTCGACGAAGTGGAGAAAGCCGTCGATCTCATCGTCTCGCAGCCCGCATGCGCGACGTTCATCTCCACGAAGCTGGCGAAATACTTCGTCTCCGATAACCCGCCGCCGTCGCTCATCGCCGCCATGGCCAAGACCTTCCGCCGCAGCGACGGCGATATCGCCGAGGTGATGGACACGATGCTTACCTCGAAGGAATTCACCGCCTCGCTCGGCAAGCGTTACAAGGACCCGACGCAGTTCCTGGTATCGACCATGCGGCTGGCCTACGACGGCAAGCCCGTGGAAAACCCGCGCCCCCTGGTGAACTGGATCAACCAGCTGGGCCAGGCCCCGTTCGGGCGCATCACGCCCGATGGCTGGCCCACGACGGATTCGGAGTGGTCGAGCTCGGGCCAGGTCGCCAAGCGCTTCGAAATCGCCCGCGCCATCGGCAGCGGCGCGAACCACCTGTTCGACCTGGATGAAGCGGGCACGCGCAGCGTCGGTGGCTTCCCGCAACTCACCACGCCCACGTATTACGCCACCATCGAGCCCTCGCTCGGCCCGAAAACGCGCAACGCCCTTTCCCAGGCCACCTCGCAGCAGGAATGGAACACGTTCCTGCTTGCGTCGCCCGAGTTCAATTACCGCTGAGGTTCCCCATGGACCGCCGCCAGTTCCTGTTCGCCCTCGCCGCCACCGTCCCCGCACTCACCCTGGGCGGCAAGGTGTTCGCCGCACCCGCCACCTCGCCGCGCTTCCTGCTGGTGTTCCTGCGCGGCGGTTACGATGCCAACAACCTGCTCGTGCCGTATGGCAGCGATTTTTACTATGAATCGCGGCCGCACATCGCGCTGGCGAAGCCCACCCCGGGCGACCCGAAATCCGTGCGCGCGCTCGATGCGAACTGGGGCCTCGCGCCGGCCGTGGCGCAAAGCATGGGGCCGCTGTGGGACAAGAAGCAGTTGGCCTTCATCCCGTTCGCCGGTACCGACGACCTGTCGCGCAGCCACTTCGAAACGCAGGACAACATCGAATCGGGTGAGGCCGGCGATGCACGCCAGTATGCCTCCGGCTTCATGGGCCGGCTCAGCGGCGTGCTTCGTGGCGTGCCGCCCATCGCCTTTACCGACGCGCTGCCGCTCTCGTTCCGCGGCACGGGCGACGTGCCCAACATCTCGCTCAAGGGCAGTGGCAAGGCGGTCTTCGACGATCGCCAGTCGAAGATCCTGGCCGGCATGTACGAGGGCACGCCGCTGCAGGCGGCCGCCACCGATGGCCTGCAATTGCGCCAGCAGGTGGCGCAGGACCTGCAAACGGAGATGGTGGCCGCCAGCCGCGGTGCCGTGAACGCGCGGGGCTTCGCGCAGCAGGGGCAGCGCATGGCCACGCTGATGAAGGACCGCTTCCGCCTCGGCTTCGTCGACGTGGGCGGCTGGGATACGCACGTGAACCAGGGCGGCGCCGACGGCCTGCTCGCCAACAACCTCGACAACCTGTCGCAAGGCCTCGCCGCCTTCGCCGATGGCCTGGGCGAAGCCGAGTGGAACAACACGGTGGTGGTGGTGGTCTCCGAGTTCGGCCGCACGTTCCGCGAGAACGGCAACAAGGGCACGGACCACGGCCACGGCACCACCTACTGGGTGCTGGGCGGCAAGATCAACGGCGGCCGCGTGGCCGGCAACCAGGTCGCGATCAACGCGGGCAGCCTGCTGCAGAACCGCGATTACCCGGTGCTCAACAATTACCGCGACGTGCTGGGCGGGCTGATGAAGCGTATGTATGGGCTGTCGGATACGGACGTGGGCAATGTGTTCCCGAGCGCGAAGCCGAAGGATTTGCAGCTGGTGTAGGAGCCCACCCCGTGGGCGACCGCTCCTCGCAACCACCGCGCAAAAGCTGTCGCCCACGGGTGTGGGCTCCTACGACAGCCTTCAAGGCTGCCACACCTGGCCTGTAGTGTTCGAAAGCTGCCGGTCGAGGTAATAGGCCGCGCTGATGAACGCCAGGTGCGTCAGCGCCTGCGGGAAGTTGCCCAGCTGGTCGCCGCGCGGGCCCAGTTCTTCGGCGAAGAGGCCCAGGTGGTTCGAGTACAACAGGCCCCGCGCCATGATCTCGCGTGCTTCGTGCAGGCGCCCCGCGCGGGCGAGGCACTCGACGTACCAGAACGTGCACGTGGTGAAGGCCCCCTCGCCGCCTTCCAGGCCGTCGGCGTTGCGGTAGCGGAACACCATGCCGTCGTCGGTCAGCTCGTCGCGGATGGCATCCAGCGTGGCCAGCCATACCGGGTCGGTGGCGGAGACGAAACGCACCAGCGGCATCATCAGCAGCGATGCGTCGAGCTCGGTACCGCCCCTCGATTGCACGAAGTAGCCTTTCTCCGGGTGGCGGAAGTTCGCCCAGATATCCTCGGCGATACGGTCGCGCTCAGCCGCCCATTCCACCATCGGGCCCGGTAGCGAGCGCTTGCCGGCAAGGCGGAACGCGCGATCCAGCGCCACCCAGCACATAAGCCGCGAATGCAGGAAATGCCGCGGCTTGTCGCGGATCTCCCAGATGCCCTCGTCGGGGTCGCGCCAGTGGCGCGATACGTGGTCGACCATGTGCCGCACGTGCATCCAGCCGCTGTGGCTCATGGCCGTGCCGTACTTGTTGGCCAGGTACAGGCTATCCATCAGCTCGCCGAAGATATCCAGCTGGGTCTGCGTGCGCGCGGCGTTGCCGATGCGCACGGGCACGGAGTTCGCGTAGCCGGCGAAGTGGTCCAGCGTCTTCTCTTCCGCCGCTTCGTCGCCGTTGATCGCGTACATGATGCGCAGCGATGAGTGCTTGTCCAGCGCTGCCACGCGGGCCTCGATCCACTCGCGGAAGTGCTCCGCTTCGTCGACATAGCCGAGCCGCATGAAGGCGTACACGGTGAACGACGCATCGCGTATCCACGTGGCGCGGTAGTCCCAGTTGCGCTCGGCGCCCGTGGCTTCGGGCAGGCCGAACGTGGCGGCCGCCGCGATCGAGCCGAACTTGTGCGAGGTGAGCAGCTTCAGCACCAGCGCCGAGCGCTCAACGCGCTCGCGCCAGCGGCCCTTGTAATGCGACTGGTGCATCCAGCGGCGCCAGGCATCCAGGGTTTCCTTGAACGCCGCCTCGCATTCGCCGGTGGTGAGGGGGTCATGCTCCTCGTCGCCCAGGACGAACCACACATCCTTGCCCGGCGCGAGCGGGAACCGGGCGCCCGCCTCGCCGTCGCCGATCTGCAGCGGCACCGTGGCCGCCAGGCGCAGCGAGTGCTTCCCCGCATGGAACACGGCGGTGTCGCCGTAAGCCTCCACGTCAGGCACTTCGCGCGCGTAATCCAGCCTGGGCCGGCAACGCACGTGCACGTCCACCTTGCCGCGAAGCACGCGAACGCAACGCACCAGCGCCCGCGGCACGCGCAGGTTCGCATCCGGGTGGGGCATGAAGTCGACCAGCTCCATGCTGCCCTCCTCCGCCATCCAGCGCGTGATCAGCACGTTGGTCTCGGGAACATAGAGCTGCATGCGGTTCGCGTCTTGCAGCGATGGCACGACGCTGAACTCGCCCCCGTTCTCCGGATCGAGCAGCGCCGCGAAGATCGTCGGGCTATCCATGTGCGGCCAGCACATGAAATCCACGGTGCCGTCGGTGGCGACCAGGGCGGCGGTATCCATGTCGCCGACAATGCCGTGTTCGCTGATGTGGCGGCCAGGGACGGGGTTGGCGTGGTGTGGCACGGCCTTGCTCCTTCACCAGAGACGGGGGAGGAATGCCATGGTCCATGTGAATATTTGGCAGACGGGGCCTAGAACTCCAGCCGGTAGGCCACCTTCACCAGCCCCTCGTTCACATCCTTCAGCGAGAACCCGTGGCGGAACTGCGAATCGACCTCGTCGTTCGCGTCCTGCTGGTAGCCGCCGCGGTTGTACACGATGTAGAGATTCGACAGCGGTGCGATCTCATAGCGGTAGCGCACCTGGAAGCCCAGGTTCGCGACCCCGAGGCCGTCGATCGGTTCGTCGCTGGACATGGCGTGGCCCGTGGGCCCGATCTCGTACGCGCCGCGCAGCTTCGCCCCCACAGCCAGCGTCTGCAGCTTGATGCGCAGCTCCTGCCGGTTGCCTAAGTTCCAGTTCACGCCGCTGTCGATGCCGACGGTGCGGCCGTCGAACGAGCCCACCAGGTTGTCGTGCTGCCAGATCAGCCAGTTCGGGTCCCACTCGTAGCTCGCGCCGGCGAAGACGCTGAAGGCATCGGTGATGAAGTAGGTCGGCACGAACTTGAAGTAGTAGCCGAGGCGGTGGAAGCCCGTGAGCTCGTTGCCACCGATGAAGCCTTCGGCCGTCCAGGCCCAGCGCCCGATGCGGGGGCGCTCGCGCTCGTACTGCAGCTTCGCCGTGGGTGGGTTGTGCAGCGGGTTGCCGCCGCGGGTGAGCAGGTCGTCGTACGAGGCCGTGAACCCATCCAGCCGCCACAGTTCCATGCCGCCGTCCTTGCGGTTGGCATTGAGCTGCACGCGGAAGCGCCGGTGCACGGTGAGGCCCTGCGTGCTGTCGAGCGCGGAGACGCGATAGCGCCACAGCAGCGAGCTGTACGCCGAATCCGCCGGCATGCTGGTGACGCGCTGGCGCACCTCCCAGTGCAGGTACGCCATGTTGTTGCGCGGCAGGTAGCCGAAGTCGTTGATGTCGAGGCGGCGGCCGAAGTACATGCCCAGCCACTGTTGCGCCCACGTATCGTTCATTTGCCAGTACGCGATGGAGGTTCCGCCCAGGCCCGCGCTGTTCGCCTGCGGCTGGTCGATCTTGCTGCCCACCACGTTGCTGGTGATGTTGAACGCGTCGTTCGGCTGCCAGCGGTGGTCGAAACCCAGCACGTTCGCGTCACGGTCTTCGTAGGGGTGGTTCACGCGCGTGGCCAGCATGCCAAAGCTTTGCGTATCGAGGCTGCGCAACAGGCGCAGCGCGCCGAACGTACGCCCGGCATCGCCTTTCTCCTGCGCGGTCAGGATGCCGTAGCTTGTCTGCCCCACGCTGCCGTTGACCTTCACGGCCGCGGAGATATCCGCCGGCCCGTGGCCGTCGTCGGCTTCGCCGCCCACGCGCCGTGTGTAAATCAGCTGCGAATCATCGTCGAGCAGGCTGAAATCGAAGATGCCCTGGTTCTCGGTGAAGAACGGGCGCTTGTCGGTGAAGAACGTTTCTTCGGGCGAGAAGTTCACCACCAGGTCGTCGCTTTCCACCTGGCCGAAATCGGGGTTGATGGTGGCCGTGAGCTGGGTCTGCCCGTTCGGCTTCCACAGGATGTCGGCGCCTTCCTGGAACGACGCCCCCGCATGGCCCTGCGCCACGCGGCCGACAAGATACGGCGTGACGGCGAACAGCGATTGCGAATACGCCGGCAGCTCCACCTTGTTGAACACCGACAGGAAGCGGCCCTGGTCGAAGCTCACCGCGGGCCACGCCATGCGCTCGCCCGTGCTGCCGATGACGCGGTCGATGTAGAGGCCGATGGTGCGCGTATCGCCGGCTGGCTTGCGCATCTGCGCCACGTACCACGGGATGAGCACCTCCACGCTGTAACCCGCGGCGTCCTCGCTTACCGCGTGGTCCCAGATGCCGTCCCAGTCGTAGCTGAAATCGGATTCGTTGGTGATCACCTCGTCCGCGATGCCGCCCGTGGACTTCACCTCGAAATCAAAGCCCGTCCGCCCGTTGCCATCGAAATCCACCATGACGTTGATGCGATCGACCAGTGCGTCCTCGTCACGGCGCGCGGCCTGGCGCGAACGCGGTATATCGGCCGATTGCGTGACGCGGATGGCCACGGCCAGGCCTTTCGGGGTCGAAAGCACCCACGCCTCGGTCGGCTGGGAGCCCGGCTTGCCGGTGCGCGGCTGCGTCTGGCGGAAATCGGTGATGTGCCGCGCGCCCTGCCATTCGGCTGGGTCGATATGGCCATCGACCACCACCTCCGCGTGGGCGGCGGTGGTGCCAAGGGCCAGCAGGGCGAACAGAAGGGTGGCGCGGCGGCGCATGCGGGATCCGGTCGTGAGTTCCTGCGGGGAAGGATGCCTCCCGGCGCAAAAAGGTTCGCCATGACCGGTGGCACGGGCGCCTAGCCGGTTTCCCTGATGAGCTCGACCAGCGCCCGCAGCGGCCCCGGCACATGGCGCCGGCCCGGGTAATAAAGGGCCAGGCGCGCGAACGGCGGCGTCCACTCGTCCAGCACGCTCTCCAGCCGCCCGGCGGCGATGTCCGCTTCCACGTCATATTCGCTGAGGTAGACCAGGCCGAGCCCCGCCAGCGCCGCCTCGCGCAGCAGGTGGGGCTCGTCCAGCGTCACGGTGCCCGGCACGTCCACCATGGTCTCCTCGCCGTGGCGCTCGAATTCCCAGTGGTAGATGCTGCCCGAGGCCATGCGGGCGCGGACCGAGACATGCTTACCGAGATCGCCGGGCGATGCCGGGCGGCCGTGTGCCGCGAAGTACGATGGCGCGCCGACCACGAGGTGGCGGATGGGCGCGCCCAGCGGCACGGCCACCATGTCGCCCGGCACCACGTCGGTGGTGCGGAAGCCGGCGTCGTAGCCCTCGCGGACGATGTCGATGAGCCGCGCCTCGGTCACCAGCTCCACCTGCACGCGCGGGTAGCGCCGCATGTAGGGGATCAGCAGGGGCTGCATGAGCCGCCGGGCCGCGCCGACCGAGGTGTTGAGCCGCAAGGTGCCGACCAGCTCATCGCTAGCCTCCCCCACGCGGGCCATCGCGTCGCGGATGCCCGAAACGGCGGGCCCGATATCCGCCACGAAACGCGTGCCGGCATCGGTGAGCCGCACGCTGCGCGTGGTGCGGTGGAAGAGGCGCGCGCCAAGCCGCGCCTCGAGGGCGGCCACGGCCTGGCTGAGCGCCGACGTGGACATTTCCAGCTCCGCCGCGGCGGCACGGAAGCTCCCGTGCCGGGCCACCGCGAGCACCGCTTCGAGTTCCGTCAGCCCGCTGCGCATTATCCGCCCCCGCTTAATAACCTATTCGGCTTAGTCCACCTTATCAAATCAATGGCCAGGCCTCACCCTTGGTTGTGTCGCCAACCCACGGGAGCCCTGCCATGCACGACCTCACCCAGATCTATATCGACGGCGCCTTTGCCACCCCGCACGGCGAGGAGCGCTTCGAGCTGTTCAACCCGGCCACCGAGTTGGTGATCGGCACGGTCCGCCTTGCCGACGCCGACGACGCCCGCCGGGCCATCGCCGCCGCCAAACGCGCCCTGCCCGCCTGGTCCCGGACCACCCTGGCCGAGCGTGCCGCCCTGCTCCGGCGCATGCACGATGCCGTGGCCGCCCGCGAGGACGAACTGTTTGCCGCCGTGACCGAGGAATACGGCGCACCGGTGTCGCGTGCCCGCTGGATGGTGCGGTACGCCGCGCAGGTGTTCCTCGATGCCATCCACGCGATGGAGCACTACGCCTTCGAGCGCCAGCTCGGCATCGCGAAGGTGGTGATGCAGCCGGTGGGCGTCGTCGGCCTCATCACCCCGTGGAACAGCAATGCCAGCTTCATCACCGGCAAGCTCGCCGCCGCGCTCGCCGCGGGCTGCACCGCGGTGATCAAGCCCAGCGAGATGAGCGCGCTGCAGACGAGCGTGGTGATGGCGGCGCTGCACGAAGCCGGTGCGCCCGCGGGCGTGTTCAACATCGTCACAGGCCGCGGCGACACGGTGGGCAACGCCATCGTCGAATCGCCCGACGTGCGGAAGATTTCCTTCACCGGTTCCACCGCTGTCGGCAAGGGCATCCTGCGCGCCGCCGCCGATGACGTGAAGCGCGTGACGCTGGAGCTCGGCGGCAAGTCGCCCACGCTCATCCTCGACGATGCGGATTTCACCACCGCTGTACCGATGGCGATCCAGGCCGGCTTCATGAACAGCGGGCAGGCCTGCATCGCGGGTACGCGCATCCTCGTGCCGCGCTCGCGCCTGGCCGAGTTCGAGGCGCGGGTGGGCGATGCCGTCGCGGCCGAGGTATCGGGCGACCCGGCACGCGAGGAGACCACCATTGGGCCCATGGTCAGCGCGAAGCAGTGGCATCGCGTGCAGGGCTATATCCGCACGGGTATCGCCGAGGGCGCCCGCGTGCTGGCGGGCGGCGAGGGCCGCCCGGACGGGTACGACCGCGGCTGGCTGGTGCGTCCTACCGTGTTCACCGACGTGCGCAACGACATGGCGATCGCCCGCGACGAGATCTTCGGGCCCGTACTGGCGATCCTGCCCTACGACACGGAAGAGGAAGCCATCGCCATCGCGAACGACACGCCGTACGGCCTATCGGCCTACATCGCCACCACGGACCTTGGGCGCGGTGCGCGCGTCGCCGCACGGATCGACTCGGGCCGCGTCATGGTCAACACGCTCACCCACGAGCCGAAGGCGCCGTTCGGCGGCTTCAAGCAGTCGGGGCTGGGTCGCGAGAACGGCGTCTTCGGCCTCGATGCCTACCTCGAGCCGAAGGCCATCATCGGGCTGTAGAGTCTGCTAACGTTCCCCGGGCCAAACCAAACCCGGGGATACCATGCTCGCACGTACCTGCCTCGCGCTCGCCCTTGCCGCCGCGGTGGCGCTGCCCGCCCTCGCCGACGAGGCGAAGAAATCGCCCACCGCCAAGGAACTGCTCGCGAAGTCGACGCCCGCCGACTGGCGCACGCCCGATCCGCAGAACCTCGTGTACATGGACCTGCCGCAGGGCCGCGTCGTCATCGAGCTGGCCCAGGACTGGACCCCGCTGCACGCGGCCAACATCCGCACGCTGATCCGCGAGCACTACTTCGACGGCACGCAGGTCATCCGCGTGCAGGACAACTTCGTCACCCAGTGGGGCGACCCCGATGGCGACGACAAGGCCAAGGCAAAGAGCCTCGGCACCGCGAAAGAAACCCTGCCACCGGAATTCACCCGCAAGGGCGGCAAGGCTTACCCCTTCACGAAACTGGCCGATGGCGACGTGTACGCGCCGGAAGTGGGCTTCTCCGATGGCTTCCCTGTCGCGCGCGATGCGAAAGCCGGCGAAGCCTGGATCACGCACTGTTACGGCACGGTGGGCGTGGCCCGTGACACCGGCGCGGAAACCGGCAACGGCAGCTCGCTGTACGCGATCATCGGCCAGGCCCCGCGCAACCTCGACCGCAACCTGGCCGTGGCCGGCAAGGTCATCAAGGGCATGGAGCTCCTCTCCGCCTACCCGCGCGGCGGCGAGCCCATGGGCTTCTACGACAAGCCCGAGCAGCGCGTGACGATCAAGAGCGTGCGCCTCGCCACCGACGTGCCCGAAGCCGAGCGCACGCCGATCCAGGTGCTACGCACCGACAGCAAGGTGTTCGCCGCGGTGGTCGACGCAAAGCGCAACCGCCGCGACGACTTCTACACCCGCCCGGCGGGCAAGATCGATCTGTGCAACATCAACGTGCCAACGCGCGACCCGTCGGCAAAGTAACGCGATGCCATCGTAGGAGCCCACTCCGTGGGCGACGCCTCTCGCGAAGAGCGTCGCCCACGGAGTGGGCTCCTACAAAAAACAGACTCAGTGCGCCGCCTGCGGCGCATCCGCCACGATGGCCTCGCGCAACGCACGCAGCTTCGCTTTCAACTTCGCCTCGTTCGCCGCGCCCACGCGGATCATGAACTTCTGCCCCACCGACAGCTGCTCGAACTGCGGGTTGGCGTAGACGTAGCCCACCTTCTCGGGCAACAGCTGCAGCGGGCCCTTCGGTTCGGGCGCGGCCAGCAGGTGGTCGATGACCTCGATGAGGCGGTCGTTGAAATAGCCGCCGGTGCCCAGGTCGCGGTAAGCCTGCTGGAACAGCGGGTAATTGCGCTTGTACCAGGCGGCTGCGGCCTTCGGTTCCACGTGGTCGGCCACGTACATGTAGGTGTCGTAGCGTTCCAGGTTCTTCTTCGATTCGACGAACATGCCATCGTCGGATTCGACCTGGAAGCGGCCCGTTGGCGTGCGCATGGGCAGGATGTTCATGCCGATGACCTGCTTCGGCAGCGCATCGATGGTGGCGACCATGCGCGACACGATGGCTTCCGGGCGCAGCAGCGTCTTCAGCGCGCCATCGCTGGTGAGGGCGAGAAGCCCGGCCATGATGGCGTCGTCGCTGGCGCCGAGCGCTGGCAGGCCCGCTGTCGACGCCCCGGCGGGGCCGATGGGGTGCGTGGGCAGCGCGGCCTCGTGCACGGTGCCCGCGTGGGCAAGGGCCGCGGACGTGGCCGCGGGAGGTTGCGGCTGCGTGGTGTCGCGAGCCTGTTTCTCGCGGTAGAAGAACACCGCACCCAGCGCAACGATGGCGATGACAAGGACGCCCGCCAACCACTTCGAACCCGACGACTGACTACTCAACGCGACACACCCTAAGTGGAACCAGCCCCCATGGGACTACGAATCCACCCGTTGGTTCAAGGCGCGGCGGTCATGTCCGCTTCATCGATGAGGTAATCGCGGTAAGCCGTGCCGCTGGAAAACCCCATGTCGTAGCCGTATTGCATCCGCACGCTCAAGTTCGTGACGACCTGGCAGGGCGACCGCGCCACCAGCGCCATCGCCACCTTGCGCGCCAAGGACGCGTCGTCGATGCCGGGGCCCGTGAGGTAAACCAGGGCCGCCCGGCATTCCGGCTTGCCTCCCGCCCCGCCCTTGCGCAGCTTCCACGACAGCTTCGCGTTCACCACCTCCACCGGGCCCACCGGCACCTTTTCCGCGCGCATCATCGAGCCCGGTGCGAAGTGCAGGAAGATGGGGAGCCCCGCGAGCGCGACGGGCAGCAGGAGGGCGAAGATGCCCAGCACGATCATGAGGTGCGGCCGCCAGAAGCGGTAACCCGACAACCCCAGGCGCGTGGCCCGTCCCCGGATGACGAAGGTGCGCGTGGCGAGGTCGTGCAACCCCTGGCGCGTGCCGCGATTGAACGCAAGCATGTACAAGGAGCCCACCATCCACCCGCCGAACAGGCCGTTGACGGCAAGGTGGGCGTAATCCCCCTGGCGCACCGCGTAGAAGCTGTTGAGGATGAGCGGTGCGCAGATCAGCGCGGCACGCAGGAAGGCACGCGGCATGCCGATGACACGCCCGCCGTTGTCAACCACGCGGATGCCAAGCACCTTCTTGCCGGGCGAGCTCGCACCGCCCCAGCCACTGTCGAAGATGCCGAAGTAGGTGGTGGCGATGGCGAAACCCATGACACGCGTCCATACGCCCATGGCGACGAACACATCGAACAGCACGAGGCCGGCGATGAAACCACCGAGCGAAAGGATGACCCAGTCAATGAGGAAGGCAGCCCAGCGGCGCCAGATGCCGGCCAGTGCAGCCGGGGTGGCCGCGGGCGTGGCCGCGTCCTGCGAATCGGTATCCATGCCGCCCTCCCTGAATCCGCCGATCATGCACCCGCTGGCCGCCTTGCGGGAAGTCCCCCTCGTCACGGCATAGTTGGGCCGCCGGGCGTCCCCCCATGGCCCGGCACCAGGGCTCATCCACATCGAAAACCGTAAGGAGGAAGTATGGCTTTCTCTGCGAAGGTCGAGTCGTCCCCGATCGCCGGCATCAACGTCACCCCGCTTGTCGACGTGCTGCTGGTGCTGCTCATCATCTTCATGATTTCCGCGCCGGTGCTCACGCACAAGAACCGGGTGGACCTCCCCGGGCCGGGCCGTGCCGCCACCGACCACCCCGACCCGTTGCGGCTTACGGTGGACCCGGGTGGCATGGTGTTCCTCAACGGCGCGCTGGTCTCCGACGCCACCCTCGCCACGCAGCTGGATATCGCCGCCAGCCATGGCGAGGACCGTGTACCCAACGTGGAGCTGCATGCCCGCGACGAGGCCGCGTACGACGATGTCGCCCGCGTGCTCGCCCTCGTGAAGGCGCACGGGCTTAGCCGGATCGACTTCGCGTCGGATTAAGGCGCGGCGGGTTCAAGCGGTGTCGCTGCGAGCGCCTCGCCGATGAGGCGCTCGCTTTCTTTCAGCGAGCGGTCCGTGCAGTCATCAGCCAATGCCATGGCCTCGATCGTCGCGACAATGACGGCGTTGATGTCGCCATCGAGCCACGCGACGACGGCCCGGCAACGCGGTGCAAGGCCCGGATTGCCCCAGCCTGCGGCCCGCAAGGCGCGCTTGTCGGGCAGCAGCGCTGCGTCGCGTTGCGAGATAGCGGCGGCGAAGGCGATCTCACCACGCACCTGCTCGGTCAGGTCCGACAACGCCGAGCGCAAGGGCTTCGCAGCGGGGATCGCGGCTTTCCACGCGTCGAGTTGGGCCGCCGCGGCCGCCCACTCCCCGCGTTGCTGGTCCGCTTTCACCGCATACCACACCGCATGCATGGCCGACATGCCTTTCAGTGCTTGCGCGTCCGCTGGCGGCATGTCCGCGATGGCCGTGCCCGAGACCATGCGCGCGAGCGCACGCATGCCTGGGTACGCACGCGGGTCCGGCGGGTGCCGCCACCAGCGCAGCGCGAGAAGGCCATCGGACTCCATGCCGGCCTTGAACGGAATCACGTTGGCCAGCAGCATCGCCGTGACGCAGCAGGCCACGCCCAGCAACATCCGTGCGTATGCGTCGTGCGTCAGTGCCAGGGCGATGGCAAGGCAGGCCAGCTGGAACGTGTTCGCCACCACCCCGCCCAGCGCGAATGCGATGAATACCGGGCGCCACGGCGTGGCAAGGTTGGGCAAGGCCATGACTAGCCCCACCGGCACGCGGTGCGCGTAGCGCTTCACGCGGCATGCCCAGCCGCGCCTGCGCGGCGCCAGCTCGAAGACAAAGAGCCTCATGAACAGCACGGTCATGCCACCGCGCCGGGCAGCCATGTAATGGCCTGCTTCGTGGATGGCGACCGATATGAAAAGCGTGGAAATGCCTACGGCCAACGCCGCCAGCGGCGCATGGGCGATCGCGGCGACAACGCCCATCAGCATGCCAAGCGCGAACATGTAGGCCCACATCACGCCCTTGCCAAGGCTAAGCCACCCTTTGGCCGGCACCCATGGCGCCGTTACCCCGGGAGCCACCGGGGCAGCCCGCACCGACGATCCCTCCCCTGCCATCTGCTCCCCCTCGCTGGCTGGTGGCTAGCCTACCAGCGTCAGTCGGCGACCGACATGGCGAAGCTCGCCGCTTTTGCTGGCGATACCAGGCACGTGACAGGCCTGGCCGCACGGTCAACGTGGAAGAAGCCGTCCTCGCTGGGCGCGTGGTAGTAGAGCGTGCCGCCGACACAGGGAGGCTGCGTCGCCCGCTCGCCCGAGAGGGCGTGCCACACCCGCACGGCCATCAGGGCCGTGGTGGCGTGGCCTGGGTGCTGGCCATCGCTGTGCAGCCACGCGGCGTCAGGGTCCGCGGCGCGCAGGCGCAGCCAGGTTTCGCCCAGCTCGATGTAACGGGCGCCCATGGCGGCCGCGATATCCCGCTCGCCCTTGACGAGTTCCGGCTCCATGACGGGGTTGAGCTGCCAGGTGCCGAGGTAGTACAGCCTGGCGCCCGCATCGCGCGCCATTTTTGCGAGCACCTTGCTGCCACGCACGACCTCGAGGTGGTACGGCGCCGTGAGGCAGCCGTCGCCGTGGCAGATCGCGTCGCCACCGCGTTCCTGGAACACCACGTCGGTGTAGTGGCCGTGCGCCAGCAGCCCGGCGAGGCGGGCGTTGTGCTCGTCGTCGTTGAGCGATGCGCCGGGCAACGCGAAGGCGTCCACTTCCACGCCGGGCGGCGCGAGCGATGCCGTGGCCGCGGGCAGGTTGTTGACGTAGGTGAGGCTGTTGCCGACGAAGAGGACGCGGCGGGGGGGCTCGGTGGCGTGGGCGCCTGATGCGAAGAGCAACAGCACCGCGAGGGCCACCGGGGCCAACTGTGGGAGCGCGCTTGCGCGCGATAGCTTCAAGAGCATCGCGCGCAAGCGCGCTCCTACAGGTCGCATGTCCATATGTCGCGTATCCATCGAAGTGAGGGCGTGCGTTACATGTTGCGGCGGTATTCGCCGCCGACGTCGTAGAGGGCGTGGCTGATCTGGCCGAGGCTGTTGTGCTTGACAGCTTCCACCAGCTGCTCGAACACGTTGCGGCGGTCGCGCGCCGTGTTTTGCAGGGTGCGCAGGCTTTCCGGCGCCAGGCCGTTACGGGCCTTGCCGTAGAGTTGCACGTTGTCGATCTGCTGGCCCTTTTCTTCCGGCGTGGAACGGATGAGCTCGATCTCGGTGGCGATCTCGCCGCCGTGGTCCTTGGGCAGGAAGGTATTGACGCCGATGAGCGGAAGCGAGCCGTCGTGCTTCTTGTGCTCGTAGTACATCGATTCTTCCTGGATCTTGCCGCGCTGGTACATCGTATCCATGGCGCCGAGCACGCCGCCGCGCTCGCTGATGGCCTCGAACTCCTTGTACACGGCCTCTTCCACCAGGTCGGTGAGCTCGTCGACGACGAAACTGCCCTGCCAGGGGTTCTCGTTGAAATTGAGGCCCAGCTCGCGGTTGATGATGAGCTGGATGGCCACGGCGCGACGCACGCTTTCTTCGGTCGGCGTGGTGATGGCTTCGTCGTAGGCGTTGGTGTGCAGGCTGTTGCAGTTGTCGAACAGCGCGTACAGCGCCTGCAGCGTGGTGCGGATATCGTTGAACTGGATCTCCTGCGCGTGCAGCGAGCGGCCCGAGGTCTGGATGTGGTACTTCAGCATCTGGCTGCGGGCGCTGGCGCCGTAGCGTTCGCGCATGGCGCGAGCCCAGATGCGGCGGGCCACGCGGCCGATCACCGTGTATTCCGGGTCCATGCCGTTGGAGAAGAAGAACGACAGGTTGGGCGCGAAATCGTCGATCTTCATGCCACGGGCGAGGTAGTACTCGACGATGGTGAAGCCGTTCGACAGCGTAAAGGCCAGCTGGCTGATCGGGTTGGCGCCCGCTTCGGCGATGTGGTAACCCGAGATCGACACCGAGTAGAAGTTACGCACCTTGTGGTCGACGAAGTACTGCTGGATATCGCCCATCATGCGCAGGGCGAACTCCGTGCTGAAGATGCACGTGTTCTGCGCCTGGTCTTCCTTCAGGATGTCGGCCTGCACCGTGCCGCGCACGGTGGCAAGCGTGTACGCCTTGATGCGCTCGTAGGTCTCGGCATCCACCACCTCCTCGCCCGAGACACCCAGCAGGCCGAGGCCCAGGCCGTTGTTGCCGGCCGGCAGCTCGCCGTTGTACTGCGGCCGGTTGCCGTCGGGGTAGAGCTCGGCGATGCGGGCGTTCACCGCCTCCCAGCGCGCAGGCTCCTCGTTGAGGTGCTTCTCGATGTTCTGGTCGATCGCGGTGTTCATGAACATCGCGAGGATGATGGGCGCCGGGCCGTTGATCGTCATCGACACCGAGGTGCTCGGTGCCGACAGGTCGAAGCCGGAATACAGCTTCTTCATGTCGTCGAGCGTGGCGATGCTGACGCCCGAGTTGCCGATCTTGCCGTAGATATCCGGGCGCGGGGCCGGGTCTTCGCCGTATAGCGTGACCGAGTCGAACGCCGTGGACAGGCGTGCCGCGCCGCCGCCCAGCGACAGGTAATGGAAACGGCGGTTGGTGCGCTCGGGCGTGCCCTCGCCCGCGAACATGCGGGTAGGGTCTTCGCCAGCGCGGCGGTACGGGAACACACCGCCGGTGTACGGGTAGTAGCCCGGCAGGTTCTCGCGCATGAGGAACGAGAGCAGCTCGCCCCAGTCCTTCGTCTTCGGCGGCGAAACCTTGGCGATCTTCTGGTGGCTCAGCGATTCGCGGTAGTTTTCGACGCGGATGACCTTGTCGCGCACCGTGTACTCGTTGTACTCGGCGGTCACGGATTCGAAGCGGGCCGGCCACTCGCGCAGCAGGTGGATGGCTTCGCTGGAAAGCTCGCGTACCGCGGTGTTGTAGCGTTGGCGAAGCGTGGCCAGCGAGCGGTCGCCATCGACGCTGAGCAAGGCGTGGTCGTAGAGGTCGAACGCCCGCGGCAACGACTCGTCACCGATATCCTTCAGCGACTCGTAATAGTGCTGCGCCTTGGCGGCCGCCTCGGCCTGCTTCGCGATGCCGGCATTCACGCCACGGCCCTGCTCCGCGATCTCGGCCAGGTAGCGGACGCGGCTGCCCGGGATGAGCACCGTGGCGCGCGGCTCGCGCAGGCTGGTGTCGAGGTCGGGTGTCCAGCCCGCGCCCGGCAGCGACAGTTTCTCGCGCAGCAGGCGGCACAGGTTGTCGAACATCCACGTGACGCCCGGGTCGTTGAACTGGCTGGCGATGGTGGGGTACACCGGCACCTTGTCGTCGGCCAGGCTGAACGCCGTGCGGTTGCGCTTCCACTGCTTGCGCACATCGCGCAGCGCGTCTTCCGCGCCGCGCTTATCGAACTTGTTGAGCACCACCAGCTCGGCGAAATCGAGCATGTCGATCTTCTCGAGCTGGCTGGCCGCGCCGTATTCGCTGGTCATCACGTAGACCGGGAAATCGACGAGGTCGACGATCTCCGAATCGCTCTGGCCGATGCCGGCCGTTTCGACGATGACCAGGTCGTACGCCTGGGCCTTCAGGAAATCGATGCAATCGTGCAGCACCACCGAGGTGGCGGCGTGCTGGCGGCGCGTGGCCATGCTGCGCATGTACACGCGGTGGCTGCGCAGCGAGTTCATGCGGATGCGATCGCCCAGCAGCGCGCCGCCACTGCGGCGGCGCGTGGGGTCCACCGCGAGCACGGCGATGCGCATCTGCGGGAAGGCATGCAGGAAGCGCAGCAGCAGCTCGTCGACCACGGACGACTTGCCCGCGCCGCCAGTGCCGGTGAGTCCCAGCACGGGCGTCTTGCCGCCGGCCAGCTTCCACTCCTTGCGCAGGCGCTCGAGGTCGGCGGCCGGCACGGCATCCTCCTCGATGGCCGAGAGCATGGCGCCGATGGAGATTTCGTCGTCGATGGACGTGGTGGCCGGTGCCACCTCGGCGCGCGCCTTCTGCGCATTGCGCGTGCGCGTCATCACGTCTTCGATCATCTCGACGAGGCCGAGCTTCATGCCATCGTTGGGGTGGTAGATGCGCTCGACGCCGTAAGCCTGCAGCTCGCGGATTTCCTCCGGCGTGATGGTGCCGCCACCGCCGCCGAACACGCGCACATGCCCTGCCCCACGCTCGCGGAGCATGTCCACCATGTACTTGAAGTACTCCACGTGGCCGCCCTGGTACGACGACAGCGCGATGGCGTCGGCGTCTTCCTGCAGGGCCGCGCGCACCACGTCTTCCACCGAGCGGTTGTGGCCCAGGTGGATCACCTCGGCGCCCTGGCCCTGGATGATGCGGCGCATGATGTTGATGGCGGCATCGTGGCCATCGAACAGGCTCGCCGCCGTGACGAAGCGCAGCGGCGTCGCCTCCGCGTCGGTGCTGCTGGCGGGGATGTGCTTGGGCTGCGAGCTCATGGAAACTCCGGGGTCGAACGGACGGCGGGTGGGGAACCTGCTGATTCTACCGCCGGGGGCGCACGGGCCTCTGACGCACTGCAACGTAGGAGCCTACCCCCGTGGGCGACAGCTTCTCGCGACCGCGCGTCAGGGCCTGTCGCGGTGTCGCTAAAAGCTGTCGCCCACAGGTGGGCTCCTACTGGAAATCCACCCCGGACAGGAAGGCGATGGCGGCGGTTTGCACGCCTTCGTCGTCGACGATGGCGCGGTGGCCGAGGCGGCGGGTTTTCAGCAGGGTGGCGTTGGGCCACAGGCTGGCGTGCAGTTCGCCCTCTTCCATCGGCACCTCCTTGTCGAAGAAGTCGTGGATGACGAGCGCGGGCTGCTGGCGTTTGGGTGCGTGGTGGCGGATGTGTAGCTCGCCGATGGAGAAGCCGGTGCGTAGGGCCAGGCGCTCGTGCAGCGGCCCGCGCAGGTGCGGCGCCAGGCGCACGAACCGGGCGAAACGCGAGGTGGCGGCCTCGGGGTCGGCGGCGGCCGCGATGAGCACCACGCGCTTCGCCGTCCAGCCGTCGTCCAGCGCCACGGTAACGGCCGCGCCACCGAGCGAATGGGCGATGACGCCCTCGGCATCCCCGTAATGGCGCCCCACGGCGCGAACCGTGGCGATGAAATCGGTGAGCGTGCAGAGCCGGCCGCCGCTATGCCCGTGCGCTGGCTGGTCGAAAGCCACCGCGGCCCAGCCTTTCGCAAGAAGCGGCGCCGCCCAGCCTTGCCAGCGCAGCCCCATGCTGGACCAGCCATGCGCCAGCAGGATGTAGGGCTGGGTGGCGGGGTCGCCCCATACGTACGTGGCGATGCGCTCGCCATCCACCACGATGTCTTCGCGCCGCGCCGTGGTGCTGGCCGATGCCTGGGCCGCGCGCTCGCGGCTGCTCGGCAGCGGGGTCTGGAAGACCCGCGCGGCGTGCGCCACGGTGCGGGCCGGCGCAAGGCGGCTGCCGAAGCGGTAAGCGAAGCGGATCCCCAGCAGGGTGGCGACAGTACGGACGCCGAAACGGCGGGCGGGCTTCATGGAAGGGTCGTGATCCTGGGGGCGGGACGGGGGTGGGCGCCTATTAGCGTGCCAGCCGGGCCTGTAGGCAAGCTTTCACGAAGCTGAATATCTCACGGAGGCGGGGTCAACCTGATACCGGCCACTCCGTTTTTCCTCACGAGCCTGCACGTTCGCAGGCGAGAACCGAGGAGACAGCGCATGCGCAACCTTACCCGCACTTTCGCCGCCGTGGCCGCCCTGGGCCTGGCCGCTGGCGCCGCCACGTACACCCCGCCGGCCGCCGCGCGGGAAGTGGTGGTCATCCGCACCGCCCCGCCCGCGCCGCGCTTCGAACGCGTACCGCCGCCGCGCGTGGGCTACACCTGGGCCCCCGGCTACTGGAACTGGTACGGCGGCCGGTATGTATGGGTGACCGGCCGCTGGGTCGGCGTGCGCCCGGGCTACGTCTACCGCCCGCCGGCCTGGCGCCCGTACCGCGGCGGTTACCACTACGAGCGCGAGGTGTGGGTGCGCGACCCGCACTGGCACCGCTAAATTCTTAACATTTGCGTGCTGCGCCGCATCTACCAACTCCAGAATTAAAGCTTAAACTACGCAGCTGACACGACATCTCGCCCCCGCCGCCAAGGCAGGGGCGATTTTTTTGGATGTACCACCCCCTTCGGGGCGGGCTGCTAACACTGAACACTGGAGTTTGCGTTCGATGATTTTCGAAACCATCGCCAACACGGGCCACGAAGAAGTCGTCTTCTGCCATAACAAGGACGCGGGCCTGAAGGCCATCATCGCGATCCACAACACCGTGCTTGGCCCGTCGCTGGGCGGCCTGCGCATGTGGCCCTACAAGTCCGAGCAGGACGCCGTGAACGACGTGCTGCGCCTCTCGCGCGGCATGACGTACAAGAACGCGGTGGCTGGCCTGAACCTCGGCGGCGGCAAGGCCGTGATCATCGGCGACCCCTCCAAGGACAAGTCCGAGGCGCTGTTCCGCGCGTTCGGCCGCTTCGTCAACTCGCTCAACGGCCGCTACATCACCGCCGAAGACGTGGGCATCGACGTCAACGACATGGAATACGTCTACCGTGAAACCGAATTCGTCACCGGCGTGCACCAGGTGCACGGCGGCTCGGGCGATCCCTCGCCGTTCACCGCGTTCGGCACGCTGCAGGGCCTGATGGCCGCGCTGCAGGCCAAGCACGGCAACGAAGACGTGGGCAAGTACAGCTACGCCGTGCAGGGCTGCGGCCACGTGGGCAGCGAGTTCATCAAGCTGCTGCGCGAGCAGGGCGCCAAGGTGTTCGTCACCGACATCAACAAGGATGCCGTGCAGCGCTGCGTCGATGAACTGGGCTGCGAGGCCGTGGGCCTGGACGAGATCTACGACGTCGACGCCGATGTCTACAGCCCCTGCGCCCTGGGCGGCACGGTCAACGAGCAGACCATCGACCGCATCAAGGCCAAGATCATCTGCGGCGCGGCCAACAACCAGCTGGCCACCGACGCCATCGGCGACGAGCTGTCGCGCCGCGGCGTGCTCTACGCCCCGGATTACGCCGTGAACGCCGGCGGCGTCATGAACGTCTCGCTCGAGATCGACGGCTACAACCGCGAGCGCGCCATGCGCATGATGCGCACCATCTACTACAACGTGGGCCGCATCTTCGAGATCGCCAACCGCGACAACATCGCCACGTACAAGGCGGCCGATCGCATGGCCGAGGAGCGCATCAACGCCATCGGCAAGATCCGCCTGCCGCACATGGGCAATGGCGCCCCGCGCTTCCAAGGCCGCATGCGCGGCCAGTAAGCCCGCTAGCCACCTGGCACTTAAAAGCCACCGGCGCAATCCGGTAGCTTTTTTATTCTTCGGTCGCTGCATCACGCCTGGGTGTCGGTTCATTCGCGTGCGCGAATGCATGAGACCAGCGGCTTGCGCCGCCTCAGGCTGGCAGGGGTTCGGCGGTCGGCGGCGGGTGGACCGCCGGGGCCGCCAGTCGCGGACCTTCGGACCGGGCCGTAGCACCGCTATCGCCATGGCATGGCGTTGCGCGGCCCTCCGCTCATGTCGGCCCCAGCGGCCCACCCGCCGCCGAGTCCATTCGTCTCGTTTCGTGGGGCAGGAGCGGGGTAGCGAGGCGAGCCTTCCGTCGCGCTACGTAGTGGGCAAGCGAAACTAATCCATCGCCGACGGCAGCTCGCCTTGGGCTGACTGGGACGCCGCGCGCCACGGCGAATTCCGAGCGGCCGCGATCCGCCGGGCCTGGATCTATCCGCGCATGCGCGCGCCATACGCCTGAGGGAGCGAAGCGCCACGAGGCACCTGCTTGTGCCACACGAAACGCGGCGCATCGGCTCGGGGGCGGGCAGGCCCTTGGGGCCGACATGAGCGGAGGGCCGCCAGACGTATCGGTTATCGCGACAGCGGCACTACGGCCCGGTCCGAAGGTCCGCGACTGGCGGCCCCAAGGGCCTGCCCGCCCCCGACCACCGTAACCCCACCAGCCTGAGGCGGCGCAAGCCGCTGGTTGCATGCATTCGCCGTTAGCGAATGAACCGATTGCAGGCGCGCCGCCAATTGAGGCAATGCTCGAGGAACCTTTGTTCGCCCGAAATGGCGCCACGGCGCGGTTTGCGGGGTGGCTCGCAGGAATGTGCGCCCAGCGGTTCCCCGCGGCCATGTTCTGCTACACTTTGCCCCACCCGGGGTCTTGTAAGGCGTTGCCTGCATGGGCCTTTTGGGCAGAGGGGAAGTCCGCCGCGTGGCGGGTCCACCAACTTATGATCATGACCTTCGTCGCCCCGGCGGCGTTACCCGGAGTTTTGCCCCTTGTGGGCGGCCCGGCACGCCATTGGGGGTTGAAATGGACTTACCGAGCTTATGAGCGCGATCCCCGCCGAAACCTTCAATCAAGATGACATCCTGGCTCGCCTCCGCACCGTCCTGCACGAGACGTTCGAGATCGACCCGGCGAAGGTGACCCCGGAGGCCAACCTCTTCACCGACCTGGAACTGGACAGCATCGACGCGATCGACCTGGCCATCCAGGTGCAGGACATGACTGGCACCCGGATCAAGCCCGAGGACTTCAAGAGCGTGCGCACCGTGGGCGATGTCGTCGCCACCGTGCAGCAGCTGGTCGCCCGCTGATAGCGCATGGTGGGCCCGGCAGGACCGCGCGCTGACGCGGCACGCAGTTTCTCGCCCTGCGCGGTCGTGCCCATCTACAACCATGGCCGCACCATCGCGGCCACGGCCAATGCCCTCGCCGCGCACGGCCTGCCCGTCCTCATCGTGGACGATGGCTCCAATGACGAAACCCGCCGCATCCTCGACGACCTGGTCGCCGGGCGCGATGACCTGCGCCTGATCCGCCAGCCGAGCAACGGCGGCAAGGGCGTGGCCCTTTCCGCGGGGTTCCGTGCCGCCCATCAGGCCGGGTACACCCACGTGCTGCAGATCGACGCCGACGGCCAGCACGACCCGGCCGACGTGCCGCGTTTCCTGGCCGAAGCCGAGGCCGCGCCAGCCGCCATGGTCTGCGGTTGCCCGGTGTACGACGAATCGATCCCCAAGGCGCGCCTGTACGGCCGCTACCTCACGCATGCGTGCGTGTGGCTGGAAACACTGTCCTTCGACATCAAAGACTCGATGCTGGGCTACCGCCTCTACCCCCTGGCGGCGACGTGCGAGGAAATGAATCGCAAGCCCTTCCCACCGCGCATGGATTTCGACACCGAAGTGGCGGTGCGCCTGTTCTGGCGCGGCGTCCCGGTGCGCAACGTGCCGACCCGGGTCATCTACCCGGAAAACGGCCTCTCCCATTTCCGCATGTGGCGCGACAACGCCCGCATCACGGCCATGCACACCCGGCTGCTGCTGGGCATGCTGCCGCGTGCGCCGCGCCTGCTGTACCGCAAGCTCACGAGGAAAACCGCCTGATGCGTCGCCTGATCGCCCTGTTCGCCCTGCTCTGCTGCGCCAGCCTCACCGCCCATGCGCAGACGCCCCCGCTGGTCGACGACGTGCTGGCCCACCTGGGCAAGCACCAGCAGGTGCGGGCCGAGTTCACCCAGAGCCGCACCAACCCTGACCTGGCCGAGCCGCAGGTGAGCAAGGGCGACCTGCTCTTCGTCGTGGGCAAGGGCATGGTGTGGCATACCCGCGAGCCGTTCGACGACACGCTCGTGCTCACCTCGGGCGATGCCCGCCGCCTCAACGCGCAGGGCAAGCTCGAGCGCGTGCGCGACGGCAACCGTGGCGTGAGCCAGGTCTCCGGCATGCTGCAGGGCATGCTCGCGGGCAAGG
The DNA here is from genome assembly GCF_000964085.1 of Luteibacter yeojuensis. Classification (GTDB taxonomy): domain Bacteria; phylum Pseudomonadota; class Gammaproteobacteria; order Xanthomonadales; family Rhodanobacteraceae; genus Luteibacter; species Luteibacter yeojuensis_A. The sequence goes on along the minus strand of NZ_JZRB01000046.1, from coordinate 42,602 downwards.
CCGATGAAGCCTCGCGCCAGTTCACCATCACGGCCGAGGGCACGGTCGATGCGTGGACGCTGCATTTCGTGCCGAAGCAGGCCCGCGTGGCGCGCGTCCTGGCCGGCATCACGCTGAAGGGCGATGCGTTCCTGCAGTCCATCGACGTGAACCTCGCCAGCGGCGAGACCACCGCCATCCGCTTCGCCAGCACGCGCGACGCCGGCACGCTCACGGCGCAGGAAAGCCAGGTGCTCGGCGTCAAATGAAGGCGCAGCCGACGACGCTCCGCGCGGTGCTGTTCGCCGCGGCGTCGCTCCTCGTGTCCGCGCTGGGCGCGTGGCTGCTGTTTGGCCGGGGCGCCTCGCCGCTGCAGACCGACCTGCTGGCCATGCTGCCGGCCACCGAGCGCAACGCGCTGGCGGAAGATGCCGTGGAGCGCCTCTCGCGCGCCAGCGGCGATCGCATGATCCTGCTCGTGGCGAACAAGGACGACGATGCGGCGAAGGACGCCGCGCGCGACCTCGGCGCCGCGCTGGGCAAGGACAAGGTGTTCGCGCACGTGCTGGCCGAGCTGCCGCCGTTCGACATGGAACAACTGGTCAATCCGTTCCTGCCCTACCGCTTCCACCTCCTCACCCGCGACGACCGCGATGCGCTGTCGGCGCCCGGCTTCAACGCCGTCGATACGCTGAAGCGCCGCCTCAACGAACCCTTCGGCGCCACCGTGGGCCCGAAGCTGGGCGACGACCCGTTCGGCTGGCTGCAGCACTGGCTCGACCGCCAGCCGTGGAACCGCTCCACGCTGGTGCCCGAGGACGACCTGCTTACCGCGCACCGCGACGACACCAGCTACGTGCTGGTGGTGGCGACGCTGGATGGCTCGTCGTACGACGATGGCGTGCAGCGCCGCGCGCTGGCGGCGCTGGATGCCGCCGAGCATGAGGTCACCGCAAAGCACCCCGGCACGCAGCTGATGCGTACCGGGGCCATCTTCTACGCCGCCTCCGCCCGCGCGGGCGCGGAGCGCGACACGCACGTGGTGGGCATCACCTCCACCATCGGCATCGCGATCCTGCTGCTGTTCGTGTTCCGCTCCCTGCGCCCGCTGGGCATCGCATTCCTCTCCACAGCGCTGGGCGTGGTCGGCGCCACCGTGGCCACCATCCTCGTCTTCGGCCAGCTGCACCTGCTCACGCTGGTGTTCGGCGCGGCGCTGCTGGGCGAGGCGGTGGATTACTCCATCCAGTACCTGTGCGCGCGCGCCAATGCGGGGCCCACGTGGGAGCCCCTGCGCGGCGTGCGCCAGGTGCGCCCCGCCCTGCTGCTCGCGCTGGCCACCTCGCTGCTCGGCTACGCCCTGCTCGCCCTCGTACCCTTCCCCGCCCTGCGCCAGATGGCGGTGTTCGCCATCGCCGGCATGGCCGTCGCGTGCGCCAGCGTGTTCTGGCTGCTGCCCGCGCTGCTGCGCAAACCGGCCCACGCCCCACTGGCCACGCCGTTCGTGCGCGTCGCGCTGGCGTGGCAGCGCGTGGCCTCCGGCCGCCGTGCTTTCCTCGTCATCGGCGTGCTGGTGCTCGCCGCCATCCCGGGCTGGCTGAAGCTGGGCCACGACGACGACATCCACCTGCTCATTTCGCCGCCCGCCTCGCTCGAAGCGCAGACCAACCAGATCCGCGACATCGCCGGTTACGGCGGCGGCAGCCAGTTCTGGCTGGTGGAAGGCGATACGCCCGAAGCCGTGCTCCAGCACGAAGAAGCCCTAGCCGACCGCCTCGAAGCCGAAGGCATCGCGTGGACCGGCGTGAGCGGCATGCTGCCGTCGCAAAAGCGCCAGGCGGCCAATGCGGCCGCCGTCGCCCACGTTTTCTGTGGGGGCGCGCTCGCGCGCGATGGCTCCTGCGGCACCGCCGATCGCGCGCAAGCGCGCTCCCACATGGTGGCAGCCGGTTTCAAGGAAGCCACGGCCGATCAATACATCGCATCGTTCCCCGGCAAGCCTTTCACCCTCGACGACTGGAAGCGCGTGCCGGCGTACATGCCGTTCCAGTACCTGTGGATGGACAAGGGCAGCATCGTGGTGCCGCAGGGCGACGTCGACGTGGCGCGCATGCGCGCCATGGCGGAAGGCCTGCCCGGCGTCTCGGTCATCGACAAGCCCGCCAGCATCTCCACGCTGTTCGGCGAATACCGCGGGTTCGCCAGCGTGTGGCTGGGCGCGGCCATGCTGCTTGTTGCCGCCGCGTTCGCGTGGCGCTACGGCCGCAAGGGCGCGCTGCGCGTGCTGCTGCCGCCGCTGGCCGGCATCGTCTTCAGCGTCGCGGCGCTGGGCTACCTTGGCCAGCCGCTCACACTGTTCCACCTCATGGCACTGATGCTCGTGCTCGGCGTCGGCGCCAACTACGCCGTCTTCCTGCGCGAAGGCGAGCCCCATTCGGCGCATACGCCGGGCGCCGCCTATGCGGGCGTGCTGCTGTCGGCCGTCACCGCCCTCCTCTCGTTCGGGCTGCTCGCGTTGAGTACGATGCCCGCCTTGCAACATTTTGGGCTCACCCTGCTGCTGGGCATTGGCTTCACCGCCCTCCTCGCACCGGTGAGCGCACCTTCGCCAGCGGGACCGCAAGCATGAACACCACGGCACCGAAACGCGTCGTCGTCACCGGCATGGGCGGCATCACGCCGCTGGGCAACGACTGGGCCACGATCGAACCGCGCCTGCGCGAGTTCCGCAATGCCGTGCGCCGCATGGGCGAATGGGATTACTTCGACGCCCTGAACGGCCGCCTCGGCGTGCCCGTCGACGATTTCGCCCCGCCCGCGCACTGGTCGCGCAAGCACACGCGCTCGATGGGCCGCGTGGCGCTGCTGGCCACCGCGGCGAGCGAGCGCGCCCTGGCAGACGCCGGCCTGCTCAACGATGAAAGCATCCGCGATGGCCGCATGGGCGTGGCCTATGGCTCGTCGGGCGGCAGCATCGAGCCGGCGCGCACCGTCGGCCGCATGCTGGAAACCGGCTCGATGCAGGGCGTGACGGCCACCAGCTACATCCAGATGATGGCGCACACCACGGCGGTGAACGTCGGCGTGTTCTTCGGCCTGAAGGGCCGCGTCATCACCACCAGCAGCGCGTGCACCTCGGGCAGCCAGGCCATCGGCTACGGTTACGAGGCCATCCAGCAGGGCAAGCAGAAGCTGATGCTGTGCGGTGGCGCCGAGGAACTCTCCGGCCCCGGCGCCGCGGTGTTCGATACGCTGTTCGCCACCAGCACGCGCAACGACACCCCCGCGCTCACGCCGCGCCCGTTCGACGGCAAGCGCGACGGCCTCGTCGTGGGCGAAGGCGCCGTGACACTGGTGCTCGAGGATTACGACCACGCCGTGGCGCGCGGCGCGCGCATCTACGCGGAGGTGGTGGGCTTCGGCACGAACTCCGACGGCGCGCACATCACGCAGCCCACGCGTGAAACGATGGCCGCGGCCATGCGCATGGCGCTGGCCGACGCGGCGCTGGAGCCCTCGGCCATCGGGTATGTCAGCGCACACGGCACCGCCACCGACCGCGGCGACGTCGCCGAGAGCCACGCCACGCATGACGTGCTGGGCGGCGGCGTGCCCATCAGCTCGATGAAGAGCTACGTGGGCCACACGCTTGGCGCCTGCGGCGCGCTGGAAAGCTGGTGGGCCATCGAGATGATGCGGCACGGCTGGTTCGCGCCCACGATCAACCTCGACGCGCCGGACGCCGAATGCGCCGCGCTCGACTACGTCACGGGCGAGGGCCGCGATATCCGCACCAGCCATGTGATGAACAACAACTTCGCCTTCGGCGGCATCAACACGTCGCTGATCTTCAAGGCGCACGCTTGATGCGTCGTGTCGTCGTCACCGGCATGGGTGCCGTCTCGTGCCTGGGCGCGGGACGCGACGCCCTGTTCGAGGGCCTGCGCGCAGGCCGCGACGGCTTCCGCGACATGCCGGGCTATGCGGCGCTGGGCATGCGTTGCCGCGTGGCCGCACCTGCCGACATGGACGGCCTCGAACCGCCGCCGCGCAAGCTACGCCGCTATTTCCCCGAAGCCGCCGAGTACGCATGGCACGCCGCCCGCGAAGCGCTCGCCGAGGCAGGGCTCGATGGCACCCGCATCCGCGAGCGCGATGTAGGCCTCGTCATGGGCGCCGCCTCGGCGCTCTCCGAGTACGAAACCGGCCTCGCCACCTACCAGGCGAAGGGCTACGGCCGCATCTCGCCGTTCACCACGACCCGCACCATGGGCAGTGCCGTGGCCGCGACGTTGGTCCATGCGTTCGGCTTCGGCGGCCGCAGCTTCACCGTGGGCTCGGCCTGCACGAGCGCCACCCACGCCATCGGCCAGGCCATGGAGCTGATCCAGCTCGGCCGGCAGGAGATCGTGGTGTGCGGCGGCGCCGAAGAACTGCACGACAAGGCCTCCATGAGCTTCGACGTGATGAACGCCCTCTCGACCACCAGCGTGGCCGGCAGCCGCGTCTCCACGCCGTACGATGCCGACCGCGATGGCCTCCTCCTGGGCGGCGGCGCTGGCGTGCTGGTACTGGAATCGCTGGACCACGCCCTGGCCCGCGGCGCCACCATCCTCGCGGAACTGGCGGGCTACGGCGCGGCCTCGGATCCGGACGGCATGGTGAGCCCCAACGCCGACGGCATGGCCGAGGCCATGCACCAGGCCATCGACCTGGCCGGCGTCATCCCCGATTACGTGAACACCCACGCCTGCGCCACGGTGCAGGGCGATCTGGCCGAATGGGAGGCCCTGCGCCGCGTCTTCGGCGACCGCGGCCACGCGGTGCCGTGGATGTCGTCCATCAAGGGCCTGGTGGGCCACGCCCCGGCCGCGGCCGGCGCGCTGGACGCCATCGCGGCCATCGGCATGATCGAACGCGGCGTGCTGCTGGCCGGCGCGCCGCCGCGGCAGCTCGACGAGGCCTTTGCCGACGCGCCCCTGCTCGACGCCGACCGCGAGGCACGCGCCGACGCCGTGCTGTCCAACAGCTTCGGTTTCGGGGGAAGCTGCGCAGCGCTGGTCATCCGGCGTTACCATGAGCCCGACGCCGCCACCGACGCCTAGCCACCGACCATGCACCTCGCCGCCACCACGACGAAGCGCCGCACCGATGCCTGGGCCAGCCGCTTCGTATTCACCGCCCTCTCCTTCGCCTTCTTCGGCCTGGGCGGGCTGGTGCTGCGCGCGTTCGTGCTCCCCGTGGTGATGCACTGGCCGGCCCCCATGGAGGTGCGCCGCCGCCGCGCGCGCCGCACGGTGGGCCGGGCGTTCTGGATGCACTCCCAGTTCATGGCCCGCACGGGCGTGCTCACCTACCAGTTCGAAGGACTGGAGAAGCTCGGCCGCCCCGGCCAGATGATCGTGGCGAACCACCCCTCGCTCATCGACGTGGTGTTCATCCTCGGCCACGTGCCCGACGCCAACTGCGTCGTGAAGCACAAGCTGTGGGAGAACCCGTTCATGCGCGGCCCCGTCAGGACCGCGCAGTACATCAGCAACGACGGCAGCGCCGAGATGCTCGACCGCGCGGCCGACGTGCTGCGCGATGGCCAGACGCTCATCATCTTCCCCGAAGGCACGCGCACCACCCCGGGGGAATCACCGGTGTTCCATCGCGGTGCCGCCGCCATCGCCGTGCGTGGCGCGAAGGTCATCACGCCCGTGTTCGTTACGGTCGTGCCCACGACGCTCACCAAGGCCGAGCCGTGGTACCGCATCCCCGACCGCCGCGTGCACATGCACCTGCGCGTGGGCGATGACATCGACGTGGCCCGCTTCAGCGACGACGCGCCAGCGCCCATCGCGTCGCGCCGCATCAACGAACACCTCCATCGCCTTTACGCGAAGGAACTGCAGGCATGACCACGCCCGCGGCGGCATCCAACTCGCGCAAGCTGGCCAACCTGCTGCTCGTGGTCGTGGGCGTGCTGTACCCGTTCATCGTCTACTTCGGCAGCGACCACGTGTCGGCACCGGTCTTCGGCCTCATCCTCGGCAGCCTGTGGCTGGTGCGCGCACCCGCACTGGTGCGCCAGCCCGGGGGCAAGTGGATGCTGGCCGTGACGCTTGCCTACTGCACCGTCCTCGCGTTCGGCGGCCATGACCACCTGCTGCGCTGGTATCCGAGCCTCATCTGCGCATTGATGTTCGCCGCCTTTGCGCTGAGCCTGAAGTTCGGGCCGCCGATGATCGAGCGCTTCGCGCGCCTCATCGAGCCGGACCTGCCCCAGGCCGCGGTGCCCTACACGCGCAAGGTGACGTGGGTGTGGGTGGCGTTCTTCGCCATCAACGGCACCTGCTCCGCCCTGCTTGCCGCCTGGGGCCCGCTGAGCTGGTGGACCTTCTACAACGGCGTGCTGGCTTACGTCGCTCTCGGCACGCTCTTCGCCGTGGAATGGCTGTGCCGGCAGCGCATGCGCCGCCGCATCCGCCATGCGCCCATGAACGCCGCCGCGGCGCGCCTGGCCTCGCACCCGTGGGTCGAGGATGCGCGCGGCGGCAACGCTGGCAAGAACGCGCCCGGCATGGTCGTGGCACTCACCGCCTCCGGCCGGCTGGCCCTGCAGCGGCATGGCCGCGCCGGCGTCACCGCCGAGCTCGGCCAGCACGCGGCGGGCGATGACGCGCTGGCCACGCCGCTGGCGTGGCGCTTCGTCGAGACGATGCCCGAGGCTGCCCGCATCGACCTGCTCCTCCAGGCGCCGCTGCCACGCATCGCCGCGGTGCGCGCCGAGCGCACCGAGGGCGGCACGCACGTGCTTTCGCTCGAACTGCCGCTCGACCTCGCCTGCTTTTCGGACCACTTCCCCAATGCCCCCGTGCTGCCCGGCGTGCTGCAGATCGCGTGGGCGCTGGAGTTCGCGTCGTCGCGTTTCGGCACGCCGACGACCTGCCACGGCATGGACCAGCTGAAGTTCCAGCACCTGCTGCGCCCCGGCGATCGTGTCGCGCTTTCGCTCCGCCACGACACCACGCGCGGCCGCCTGCATTTCGCCTACCGCGTCGGCGACAAGGCCTGTTCGTCCGCGCACCTGCGCGTCGGCACCGTGGCGGGGACGGTCCATGCGCGGTAGGGGCGTGCTTGCGGCCGAGATGGACGTGGTCGTGCCTTTCTTCGACGTCGATTCGCTCGAAGTAGTGTGGCATGGGCATTACGTCAAATACCTCGAGGTGGCGCGTTGCGCCCTGCTCGACGATGTCGGCCACAACTACGTGCGCATGAAGGCCACCGGCTTCGCCTGGCCCATCATCGACCTGCAGCTGCGCTACGTGCGCGCGGCCCGGTTCGGCCAGGCCCTGCGCGTGCGCGCCGAGCTGGTGGAGTGGGAAAACCGCCTGAAGATCCATTACACCGTGAGCGACGCCGCCAGCGGCGAACGGCTCACCCGCGCCAGTACCATCCAGGTGGCCGTGCGCCTCGCCGATGGCGAGATGCAACTCGTGTCGCCTTCCGTCTTCATCCACGACGTGGAGCGCCGCCTCGCGCGCGCCAGCGGCGAACCATGAGCCAGTGGCCCATCGAGCAGCTGCTGCCCCACGCGGGCCGCATGGTGTGGCTGGACCGCGTGCTTGCCTGGGATGCGGAGCACATCACCTGCGAGCGCACCGTGCGCCGCGGCGGCCTGGAAGTGACCGCCGATGGCCTGCCCTCCTGGGCTGGCATCGAACTGATGGCCCAGGCCATCGCCGCATGGAACGGGTGCCAGGTGCTGGCGGCCGGTGGCGCCATCCGCCCGGGATTCCTGCTCGGCACGCGGGCCTATCGATCGAATACCGACCTGTTCCCGGTGGGCGCGCTGCTGCGCGTCGAAGCCACGCGCACGTTCCACGATGACGACGGCATGGCCTCGTTCGCCTGCCGCATCGTCATTGGCGATGCCGTGCAGGCCGACGCACGCCTGACCGTGTTCAGCCCGCCCGACCCGGGCCCCTTCCTCGACCCACGCAACAGCCTCGATCCCACCGGACCCACCCATGACTGAAACGATCCTCGTCACCGGCTCCAGCCGCGGCATCGGCCGCGCCATCGCGCTGGCCCTGGCCGATGCCGGCTACGACCTGGTGGTGCATTGCCGCTCGCGCCGCGACGAAGCCGAAGCCGTGCAGGCCGAGATCGAAGCAAAGGGCCGCGGCGCCCGCGTGTTGCAGTTCGACGTGGCCGACCGCGCCGCCACCGCCGCCGCGCTCGAAGCCGACGTGGCGGCGCATGGTGCGTATTACGGGGTGGTATGCAATGCGGGCCTGACGCGCGACGGCGCGTTCCCGGGCCTCACCGCCGACGACTGGGATCAGGTGCTTCGCACCAACCTCGACGGCTTCTACAACGTGCTGCATCCGCTGGTCATGCCCATGATCCGCCGCCGCGCCGCCGGCCGCATCGTCTGCATCACCTCGGTCTCGGGCATCATCGGCAACCGCGGCCAGGTGAACTACAGCGCATCGAAAGCTGGCGTCATCGGCGCGGCGAAGGCCCTGGCGGTGGAGCTGGCCAAGCGCAAGATCACCGTGAACTGCGTGGCGCCTGGGCTCATCGACACCGACATGCTCGAGCCGGAGGTGCCGGTGGAGCAGATCCTGAAGGTGATCCCCATGGAACGCAGCGGCACGCCCGAGGAAGTGGCCGCCGCCGTCCGCTTCCTGGTCAGCCCCGATGCCGGGTACATCACCCGCCAGGTGCTCGCGGTGAATGGCGGGCTCTGCTGAGGGGTTAACCTAGCCCCATGCCCAGCCTCCGCCACCTCGCCGAATCCGACCGCTTCGCCGATGTGCTGCGCGTCTTCCTGGCGCTGGCTGGCATCACGGCGTGGTGCACGTTGCGCGGGCCGCCGGCCGCCATCGTCCCCGCGCTGCTCGGCGCCATCGCCTGCGCGCTCGCGGAAACCGACGATGCCTGGCGCGGCCGCCTGCGTGGCCTCGTGGTCACCCTGGCCTGCTTCGGCCTCGCCGCCACGGCCGTGAAGGCGGCGATCGGCACGCCACTGGCCTTTGCCCCCTTGCTGGGCCTGGGCACCTTCCTCCTCGTGATGCTGGGCGCGGCCAGCGGCCGCTACGCCACCATCGCCACGGCCACGCTCATCCTCGCGGTGTACACGATGATCGCGTCGGACGCGCCCGGCGGCCGTGGGGCGGAAAGCACCTGGGCGCTGCTCGCCGGCGCCGCGTGGTACGGCCTGCTGTCGTTGCTGTGGAGCGCGATGGCGCCGCAGCGGGCGGTGCGGCATGCGCTGGCGCGCCTTTTCGAATCACTCGCCACGCTGATCGAAGCGAAGGCGGCGCAGTTCGAACCCGTGCGCGGCCTCGACCACGATGCGCTCGCACTGGCGGTGTCCCGGCGCAACCAGGCCACCGTGCAGGCGCTTACGGAGGCGCGCGTGGCCCTCATCGATCGCATCGGCCGCCGCCAGCCGCGCGGCAGGGCCGCGTCGCGCCTGGCCATGTTCTTCGTGGCGCAGGATATCCACGAGCGCATCACGTCGTCGCACTACCCCTACGACGAACTGGCCGGCGCGCTGTACCACAGCGACCTCATGTTCCGCTTCGGTCGCTTGTTGCGCCTGCAGGCGCTGGCCTGCCGCGAGCGCGCCGATGCGATCCGCCGCGTGGCGCCCCTGCGCTCCATCGCGCTGCCCCGCGCGGCACTGGAAGACCTGCGCGATGCGCTGGCGTTCCACCAGCGGACGCACCCCGCCGACGATGCCCTCGACGATGCGCTGGCCGCGTTGCTGCGGAACATGGAAAGCCTGCAGGCGCTGATCGAGGACGAGGGCAGCCTGCGCGGCGATACCGATATCGCCCTGCAGGGCAACGAACCATCGTCGCTGGGGGATGCCCTGCGCCGCGTGCGGCTGCGCCTCAACCGCCGTTCCATGCACTTTCGCCACGCCGTGCGGTTGTCCATAGGCATGCTGGCGGGCTACCTGCTGATGCAGGCACTGCACCCGCAACACGGCTACTGGATCCTCATGACCACGCTGTTCGTCTGCCAGCCCGGTTACGGCGCCACGCGGCGGCGCTTCATCCAGCGCATCGTGGGCACCACGGCTGGCCTGCTCGTGGGGTGGGCGCTGCTGCGCGCGTTACCCGGCGGCAACTGGCGGCTGCCCGTGCTTGTCGCCGCGGGCGCGGGCTTCTTCGCGTTCCGCCTGCGCCGCTATGCACTGGCCACGGGCGTCATCACGTTGTTCGTCCTGCTCTGCTTCGACCGCGTGGGCGCCGGTTACGACGCGATCGGGCCACGCCTGCTCGATACCGTGGCGGGCGCGCTCGTGGCGGCCGTGGCCATCCGCTACGTGCTGCCGGACTGGCGCGTGCGCCGCCTTGACGACCTGGTTGCCGATGCCTTGCTGGCGTACGGCCGGTACCTTCAGCAGATCGCCACGCAGTATGCCAACGGCCGGGTGGACGACCTGCCTTACCGCGTAGCGCGCCGCGATGCCCACGCCGCCCACGCCGTGGTTGCCGGCAACGTGGCCGAACTGATGGGCGAGCCGGGCCACCACCCTGCCCACGGCGAGCGCGCGCTGCGCTTGCTGACGGCGCTGCAGGCTGCCCTGTCGCATCTCTCCACGCTGGGCACGCACCGCCGGGCGCTGGCCGCCAGCGAGGCAGCCGCGGTGGATACGGCCGCGCACCGCGTCATCCTGGGGTTCGACGCCCTCGCGGAGCACCTGCGCGCGGGCACGCCAGCGCCGCCGCGCGCCACAGAGGGGCCCGCGGCCGGGCCCCTGGCCGGCAGCGAGGGCCTGCGCCTCGTCGAACGGCAGTGCCTGCTGCTGGACCGCGTACACGACCGCATCGCGGCCATGGTGCGAGGCTGATTGCTGCGTCGCGCCGTGGCTCCATGGCGCCAAACCGCTAGCATGGCGGGGTTTTCCCCGCCTTTTTCCCCGGAGTGGTACCCATGCGTCCGTTTTCCCTTGGCGAAGACCTCGACCTGCTGCGCGAAACCGTCCGCGCGTTCGCCGAGAAAGAAATCGCACCACGCGCCGACCGGATCGACCGTGAAAACGTGTTCCCGGACGATCTGTGGGCCAAGTTCGGCGAGATGGGCCTGCTCGGCATCACCATCCCCGGCGAGTACGGGGGCTCCGACCTGGGCTTCCTCGCCCACATGGTGGCCATGGAGGAAATCTCCCGCGCCTCGGCATCGGTGGGCCTCTCGTATGGCGCCCACTCGAACCTGTGCGTGCAGAACATCTACCACAACGGCACCGACGAGCAGCGCCGCAAATATCTTCCCAAGCTCGCCAGCGGCGAATGGGTGGGCGCGCTCGCCATGAGCGAGCCGGGCGCCGGCTCCGACGTGGTCGGCTCGATGAACTGCCGGGCCGAGCTGGTCGACGGCAAGTGGGTCGCCAATGGCTCCAAGATGTGGATCACCAACGGGCCCGATGCCAACGTGCTGCTGGTCTACATGCGCACCGCGCCCCGCGCCGCGGGCAGCCGCTGCATGACCGCCTTCATCGTCGAAAAGGGCATGCCCGGTTTCAGCACCGCGCAGAAGCTCGACAAGCTCGGCATGCGTGGTTCGAACACCTGCGAGCTGGTGTTCGATAACTGCGAAATCCCGGAAGAAAACATCGTCGGCGAAGTGAACGAAGGCGTGCGCGTGCTCATGAGCGGCCTCGACACCGAGCGCCTGGTGCTCTCGGGCGGCCCCATCGGCATCATGCAGGCCGCGGTGGACCTGGTGCTGCCCTACGTGCGCGAGCGCAAGCAGTTCAACGCGCCCATCGGCACCTTTGGCCTCATGCAGGGCAAGGTGGCCGACATGTACACCGCGCTGCAGTCGTCGCGTGGCTTTGCGTACATGGTGGCCCAGCAGTTCGACAACGGCGTGAAGTCGCGCATCGACCCGGCCGCGTGCCTGCTCAATGCCTCGACGAACGCGGTGCAGGTGGCCCTTGAAGCCATCCAGTCGCTCGGCGGCAACGGCTATATCAACGAGTTCCCGGCGGGCCGCCTGTTGCGCGACGCCAAGCTCTACGAGATCGGCGCCGGCACCAACGAGATCCGCCGCATGCTCATCGGCCGCGAGCTGTTCCACGGCAAGTCCTGAGCAGTTGCTGCCTGTTGTAGGAGCCCACCCCGTGGGCGACAGCTTTTCGCGAAGAGCTGTCGCCCACGGGTGTGGGCTCCTACAGTGCAGGCGGGTTACCAGGCCACCCTGACGCTAGCCGTCGCCTGCCGCGAATGGTCGCGGTCGGCGAAGCGCTGGTCGACGCCGAACGCCAGCTGCGTGCGCGAGCCGATGTCCATGCCGGCGTTGAGGCCGAACGTGGCGGCGCGACGCGACAGGCCGATGCCGTTCACCGGTGCCCACTGGGCCAGGCCCGTGTAGCGCGCCGAGAACACTTCACCGCGCGTGGCGAACGCGTTCTGCCAGCCCAGCTTCATGTCGAGGCGGAACTTGCCGTACGACGTGAGCCACGAGCTGCCGGCACGCATGCCAAGACCGGCCTGCCAGCGCGAGGTGGTGTGGCCGTCGGCCGCAAGGCCAAAGCCGTCGCCGCCCGATTCCGAGAAGCCATCACGACGGACGCTCGCGTACTGCACGTCGGCATACGGCGTGAAATCGAACGCACCCAGGTGCGTGCGGTAGCCGACCTCGCCATAGGCCACGTTGTAGCGGCCACTGTAATCAGCGCCGCTGAACGAGGCACCGGCATCGCCGAAGCGCAGCAGGCGCTGCGTATCGCCGCGGTAGCTGCCGAAGCCGAAGCGGCCCACGCCGTACCAGTTCGCGCCCTGCGTGCCCGCGTAAAGCGAACCTTCCGTCGCGCGGTTGCGCTGGCGGTCGTAGTTGCCCGACAGCTGGCCATCACTGCGCATCTGCGCCACGGCGAGACCCGCGAACCCGTTGTTACCGAGGCGCACGTCGTTGCCGACCATGCTGCCGCCGATGTTGAAGCCCACGTTGCCGAAGCCGCCGCGGCTGAGGCCACCTTGCGCATCGAGCGACTGCACCCACGCCCCGCCCTTGCCCATGGCGTCGAGGTGCTGCATCAGCGCGTCGTTGCCGGCGTCGATGCCGGCCAGCGTCACGGCCGTGCCCGCCGCGTACAACTGCCCCGAGAGCGATTCAAGCGACGCCTGTGCACTGGCGGTGGTTTGCGCCTGCTGGATGCCGCCGGCGGCGATGAGCATATTGGTGTTGATGCTGCCGGCCGCGGTGGCGCCCGGAGCCAGGCTGTTGCTGATCTGCGTCATCGCCCCGTCCACGCGCTGCGCGGACGACACCGCCGCCTGCGACTGGGCCATGGTGGAGCCGGCCACCTGCGAGATGCTGAGCGAGGTGGTATCGAGCCACACCTCGGTCGGTGCGTACTGCAGCGTGGAGGTGAGGAACACACCATTACCAAGGGTGGTGGTACCGAAAGTGCCCTGCACGCTACTGGCCGTAACCACTTGCTGGTGCGCCGTCTTCGTATAGTTCGGCACGGCGCCCGCCACGTAGAAATCGCCGGCGAGGCGTGCGGTGCCCGACACGACCAGCGGTGCGCCAAGCAGCTGCGACAAGCGCCCCGTACCGAGCATCGTGTAGTCACCGCCCACGTGCACCGATGTGGCGCCCGTGGTGATCGTGCCGCCGCTGACAAGCGGGCCACCCACGTCGCCGTTGACGACGGCGGTGGCGCCATTGACCACGTTCAGCGCACCGGGGATGGCGTGGACGGCGGTAAGCGTGGCGCCCGACATCACGCTCGTCACGCCCGTGTAGCTGTTGTTGCCAGTGAGCGTCAGCTTGCCCGCGCCCGTGACCTGCAGGCCACCCGCACCGGCGATGTCATTGCTGAAGGTGTACGCGCTACCGGCCACGTTGGCGTTGAAGTCGCCCCAGTCGAAACGCGACGGCCCCATGACGGCGCGGCCGACGTTGAGGCGGCCGTAGCCGTAAATGGCGTCCGGGCCCGGGTCGCCCAGGTCATCCGCCGTGCCCAGGATGATCTGGCGCACCGCGTTGTAATCGAAGGACGGGAACGCGCTGTGCACGACGGCCGCGGCGCCCGAAACCTGGGGCGCGGCCAGCGAGGTGCCTTCCCAGATCTGGTACGTGGCGTTGGCGGTGCTGGTGGTGGCTGCCGAGGCGACCACCACGTCGCCTGGCGCGGCGAGGCAGTAGTTCTTGGCGATGCCGCAACGGTTCGAGTACGAGGCAATCTGCGTCGGGTTGTTGCTGTCGAGGGCGACGACCGTCAGCCACCCCTGCTCCACATCAGGCGAGCGCGCGGGTAGCGCGGCGATATCGGAGGGATCGGCCCGCCCGTCGTTGCCCGCGGCGAACACGAAGAGATGCGAGCCGTTCGCCGTCAGCGACGCGTAGGCGTCGTGGAAGCTCTTGTTGGCAGCCGCGTCCGTGGCATCCCAATAGATGCCGCCCCAGGAGTTATTGAAAATGGTGGCGCCGCGCGCGGCCACGTCGGCGTTGATGGTACCGAGCGGATCGGCCGTGGTGGCCTTGTTGCCCTGGCCCGAGCCATCGTCGGTGGGGGCTTTGTCGGAGATGATGCGCGCCGAAACGATGTTCGCCGACGGCGCCACGCCGCCCGCGAAGCTGCCAAACGGGCGGCCGGCGGCGATCTCGGCCACCGCGGTGCCGTGGCCGACCACATCATCGACGTTGAGGTTGTTCACCGACGGGTCGACGTAATTCAGGTTGGCGGTGACGCGGCCGGACAACGCCGGGTGCGCGTGGGTGACGCCGGTGTCGATGACACCGATGGTCTCGCCCTGCCCGTTGAAGCCGAGCTTCTGGGCGGCCGTGGCATTGGTGAGGGAGAGCTGCGCATCGAGCGGCGGCTGCGGGGTGCTCGGCTGCGTGGGCTGCGTGGGCTGGGTGGGGTTGGTGGGTGGAACCACCACGGCGCCACCGCCGCTGTTACCGCCCTTGACACCACCGCCACCACCACCGCCACCGCATGCGGCAAGGCCAAGGCTGACGCAGACAGCCAGTGCAAGGTCGCGCTGGCGCAGGATATTCCGTCCCTTCACGTGTTTTACCCCAGAAAATTCGACATCAATGTCGCGCCGCCGCGCAAGCTGGCCCGACGGCGCCCCTGGTGCGGATCCTCGCACAAAAGGCTGCCTTGGAATGTGATCCTTGCGGCGGTGCGCATTGCCCGCTCCCGCCGCCCACTGCGATACTCCGTCGGCTACCGCCCCCCGGGGCGGCCATTCGCAGTATCCACGGAGTCCCCATGTCCGACATCGTCATCGCGGGTGCCAAGCGCACCGCCATCGGTTCCTTCCTTGGCCAGTTCACCGGCGTGCCTACGCCCGAGCTGGGTGCCGTCGCCATCAAGGCCGCCCTCGAACAGGCCGGCGTGGCCGCGGGCGACGTCAGCGAAGTGATCATGGGCTGTGTGCTCCCCGCCAACCTCGGCCAGGCGCCGGCACGCCAGGCCTCGCTCAAGGCCGGCCTGCCCACGTCGGCCGGCTGCACCACCATCAACAAGGTGTGCGGTTCCGGCATGAAGGCCATCATGCTCGCGCACGACCTCATCAAGGCCGGCTCCGCCGGGGTGGTCGTGGCCGGCGGCATGGAATCGATGACCAACGCGCCGCACATGGTCAACGCGCGCACCGGCATCCGCTACGGCGATGGCCAGCTGGTCGACCACATGGCGTGGGATGGCCTCACCAACCCCTATGACGGCAAGGCCATGGGCGTGTTTGGCGAGCAGTGCGCCGACAAATACCACTTCACGCGCGAAGAGCAGGATGCCTACGCCATCGCCTCGGTCGACCGGGCAAAAGCGGCGCAGGCGGCCGGGGCCTTCGCGGGCGAGATCGTCCCCGTCACCGTCCAGGGCCGCAAGGGTGCGCAGGATTTCGCCGAAGACGAGCAGCCGGGCCGCTCCGACACCGCGAAGATCCCCACGCTGCGCGCCGCGTTCCGCAAGGAAAACGGCACCATCACCGCCGCCAGCTCCTCCAGCATCTCCGACGGCGCGGCCGCGCTGGTGCTCATGTCGGCCGACGATGCGAAAGCCAGGGGCGCCACCCCGCTCGCCCGCGTCGTGGCGCACGCCACGCATTCGCACGAACCGGAATGGTTCACCACGGCCCCGGTGGGTGCCATCCAGAAGGTGCTCGACAAGGCCGGCTGGAAGGTCGACGACGTCGACCTGTTCGAAGTCAACGAGGCCTTCGCCGTGGTGCCCATGGCGGTGATGCGTGAGCTCGGGGTCGGCCACGACAAGCTCAACGTCAATGGCGGTGCCTGTGCGCTGGGGCATCCGATCGGTGCCAGCGGCGCACGCATCGTGGTCACTCTTCTCAATGCGTTGACGGTTCGTGGGGCAAAAAGGGGCGTCGCCTCGCTTTGCATCGGTGGCGGCGAGGCAACGGCGATCGCCATCGAACTGGCGTGAAGACGATGTCGAGGTGCCTGGCACGTTTTAGCGCCAGCATCACGCGGTTTGCATGGCGTTTAACGCGCCCTGAAGCCAACCGCGGCGATTGCTGGCGATGCCCAGGTAACTGAGCTATTAATGTGCCCGCCTAACGGCATTCCACGGCTAAGGAGAACCACAATGAATTTCACGCGTACCCTTCTCGCCTCCGGGCTCGTCGCACTTCTGGCAGCTTGCAGCAACGGCGCGCAGGATTCCGCGCAGGATGCACAGAAGTCCGCGGCCGATGCCCAGCAGCAGGCTGACAAGGCCCAGCAGGCGGCCGACCAGTCGCAGAACGCGGCCACGAACCAGGCGGCCGACCAGGCCCAGCAGTCGGCTGACCAGGCGAAGGACGCCGCTGCCCAGGCCAGCAACGCCGCTTCGGCCTCCACCGCTGGCGGCGCCAGCGACGCGACCAAGGATGCGGCCGCCAATGCCGCCGACCAGGCCGACAAGTCGGCTGACCAGGCGAAGGATGCCGCTTCCAACGCCGACAGCGCGAAGGACGACACCAAGAAGTAAGCCCAGCGGGCCTGCTTCGCACCAAGACGGCCACCCTCGCGGTGGCCGTTTTTTTGCCCTGCCGCAGCGCAGCGTTTGCACCGGCCACCCCGCCGTTATGATGGTGGTTTGGCCCGTCCGCGATCCGCCCCCATGCCTATCCTCTCGTCGCAGCTCGATACCCGTTCCCCGGAGTTCCAGGCCGCCAGCGAGCGCCTCCGCGCGCTAACCCGTGATTTGCACGAGACGCTGAAACGCACGGCGGAAGGCGGCGGTGCGAAGGCACGCGATAAACACGTCGCCCGCGGCAAGCTGCTGCCGCGCGAACGCATCCGTGCGTTGCTCGACCCCAGCTCGCCATTCCTCGAGCTTGCGCCGCTCGCCGCACACGGCATGTACGACGATGCCGCGCCCGCCGCGGGCGTCATCGCGGGCATCGGCCGCGTCATGGGCCAGGAAGTGGTGGTACTGGCCAACGACGCCACGGTCAAGGGCGGCACTTACTTCCCCATGACGGTGAAGAAGCACCTGCGCGCGCAGGAGGTGGCGATGGAGAACCGCCTGCCGTGCATCTACCTCGTCGATTCCGGTGGCGCGTTCCTGCCGCTGCAGGACGAGGTGTTCCCCGATCGCGAGCATTTCGGTCGCATCTTCTACAACCAGGCCCGCATGAGCGCGCAGGGTATCCCGCAGATCGCCGTGGTCATGGGCTCGTGCACCGCCGGTGGCGCGTACGTGCCCGCCATGAGCGATGAAACCATCATCGTGCGCGAACAGGGCACCATCTTCCTGGGCGGCCCGCCGCTGGTGAAGGCCGCCACGGGCGAAGTGGTGGATGCCGAGGCCCTGGGCGGTGCCGACGTGCACACTTCGGTCTCTGGCGTGGCCGACCACTTCGCCGAAAACGATGCCCACGCGCTGGCCATCGCCCGCGACATCGTCGGCTCGCTGAACCGCGTGAAAGCCATGCCGCTCGCCGTGCGCGCACCGCTCGAGCCGCGTTTCGCCGCCGAAGAACTGTACGGGGTCATCCCGGAAGATACGCGCCGCCCGTTCGATATCCACGAGGTCATCGCACGCATCGTCGACGATTCCGAGTTCCACGAGTTCAAGGCGCGCTACGGGAAGACGCTGGTCACCGGCTTCGCGCATATCCACGGCTACCCCGTGGGCATCATCGCCAACAACGGCATCCTGTTCGGCGAGAGTGCGCAGAAAGGCGCGCACTTCATCGAGCTGTGCAACCAGCGCAACGTTCCCCTGGTGTTCCTGCAGAACATCACCGGCTTCATGGTTGGCCGCAAGTACGAAAACGCGGGCATCGCGAAGGATGGCGCGAAGATGGTCACGGCGGTGGCCTGTTCGCACGTGCCCAAGTTCACCGTCGTCATCGGCGGCTCGTTCGGCGCGGGCAACTACGCCATGTGCGGCCGCGCGTACGGCGCCCGCTTCCTGTGGATGTGGCCCAATGCGCGTATCAGCGTCATGGGTGGCGAACAGGCCGCCTCGGTGCTGGCCACGGTGCGCCGCGATGGCATCGAGGCCGGCGGCGGCACCTGGAGCGCCGACGACGAGGAGGCCTTCAAGGCGCCGGTACGCGACCAGTACGAGCGCCAGGGCCATCCTTACTACGCCAGTGCGCGCCTGTGGGACGACGGCATCATCGACCCCGCCGACACCCGCCGGGTGCTGGGCCTGGCCCTTTCCGCCTCCATGAACGCCCCCATCGAGCAGGGCCGTTTCGGCGTCTTCCGCATGTAAGGCAACCCTTGTGGGAGCGCGCTTGCGCGCGATGGCTCTTCCGCCGGCACCCATCGCGCGCAAGCGCGCTCCCACAGGGCTTTCGCGGGCGTGATACCCTCGCCGGTCCTATGTCCGACACCTTCGACCGCGCGGCCCCTGAAGTCTTCACGCCCTCTGGCCTGAACCGGCTGGTGCGCGACCTGCTGGAAGACGCCCTGCCCATGGGCGTCTGGATCGAAGGCGAGTTATCGAACGTGGCGCGGCCCGCGTCGGGGCATGTCTACTTCACCCTGAAGGATGCCAACGCCCAGGTGCGTTGTGCCATGTTCCGCATGGCCGCCGCGCGCCTGCGTTTCCGTCCCGTCGATGGCATGCATGTGCTCATGCGCGCCAAGGTGGGCCTGTACGAAGCGCGTGGCGAGTTCCAGCTCGTGGCCGAGCACATGGAACCGGCGGGCGAAGGCGCCTTGCAACGGGAGTTCGAGCAGCTGAAAGCCAGGCTCGGCGCCGAGGGCTTGTTCGACGCCGACCACAAACGCCCCCTGCCTCCGTTCCCGGGCCGCATCGGCGTCATCACCTCGCCCTCCGGCGCGGCCATCCGCGACGTGCTCAGCGTGCTTGGCCGCCGCCTGCGCCTGGCGGAGGTCGACGTGTTACCCGTGCCCGTACAGGGGCGCGAGGCGCCGCCAGCGATCGCCGCCATGCTGAAGCGCGCGTCCGCCAGCGGGCGTTACGACGTATTGCTGGTGACCCGCGGCGGCGGCTCGCTCGAAGATCTGTGGGCCTTCAACGACGAGCAGGTGGCGCGCGCCATCTACGCCAGCGACGTGCCCGTCGTATCGGCCGTGGGCCACGAAGTGGACTTCACCATCGCCGATTTCGTCGCCGACCTGCGTGCGGCCACGCCCTCGGCGGCGGCCGAGCTGCTTGTCCCCGACGGTGCCGACCTTGCCCGCCAGCTCGGGCGCCTGCGCCAGCGCATGGCCACGCTGGCCACGCGGCGCCTGCAATCGTCGGCCCAACGCGTCGACCACCTGCACGCCCGCCTCAACGCGCAGCGGCCGCAGGCGCGCCTCGCCCGCGATGCGCAGCGCCTGGAGGCGCTGCGTCGCCGGCTGCATGGCGCCATCTCCCAGTCGAATGCCCTGCGCCGTGCACGGCTCGATCGCCTGCAGGCCCGCCTGGCCGCCCAGCATCCGCGGCTGCGCCTGGTGCCCATGGAGGCCCGCATCGCGCAGCTTCGCCAGCGCCTTGGCACCAGCATGGCGCGGCGCCTGGAGCGCGACCGCCAGCGCGTGCAGGAGCAGGGCCGCACGCTGCACGCGGTGAGCCCGCTGGCGACGCTGGAGCGCGGCTATGCCATCGTGTTCGACCAGCGCGACGCGGTGGTGCGCCGCGAAGGCGATGTCGCCATCGGCGAGCGCGTGCGCGTCATGCTGGCCGAAGGCGAGCTGCGCCTCACGCGCGAAGGCTGATCACGAGGGCACGAAGCGCAGGTGGCCCACGGGGCCGCGCGGCGCGGCGCCATCGGAGGGGTGGTTGACGCCATCCATCACGGGCACGTCGTCGAAATCGAACGGGCTGAGGCCCTCCAGGCACGCGACGTTCACCCCGAACTCGCCGACGTTGGAGCGGCGCTGGTGGAACGTGTAGATGCCGCACTTCGAGCAGAAGTAGTGCTTCGCCGTCATCGAGTTGAACTGGTACAGGGTGAGTGTGTCCTCGCCCTGCTCGATGGTGATGCCCCCCACGGGCGCGGAGACCACCACGGCGCCGCGCATGCGGCAATACGAACAGTTGCAGCGGCGGGCCGACGCCAGGCCCTTCACCAGTTGGGCGGTAAAGCGCACGCTGCCGCAATGGCACTGGCCGCGGGCTTCGGTGATCTCGGTATCCAGGGGCATGGGGGTCTCCTCGGGCGATCTATGCACTCTAGGCCCCTTCCCGGCACGCGGCAAACCGCCTCACGACAACTGAACGCCAACGGCTGGATCATGGGCGGCAACGCTGGCAACGAGGGCCCTGCCCATGCTCGAGAAGAGCTACCCCTATTACCTCGCCAACAAAGCCGTGAAGGCCAAGGCGAAACTCGACGTCATCGACAAGTACACGGGCAAGGTGGCCACGCGCGTGGCGATGCCCGATGCCGCCGCGCTGGAGAAAGCGATCGCCGCCGCCACCGCGGCCGCCGGCCCGATGAAAGCGTTCCGCCCCTGGCAACGCCAGGCCGTGCTGGAGCACTGCGTCGCGCGTTTCCGCGAGCGCAAGGACGAGCTGGCTTATGCGCTATGCGTGGAAGCGGGCAAGCCCATCAACGATGCGCATGGCGAGGTCACCCGCCTCATCGAGACGTTCAAGATCGCCGCCGAAGAAGCCGTGCGCATCAACGGCGAGACCATCAACCTCGAGATCTCGGCACGGGCCAACGGTTACCAGGGCTTCACCCGCAAGGTGCCCCTGGGCCCCGTCTCGTTCATCACGCCGTTCAACTTCCCGCTGAACCTCGTGGCGCACAAAGTGGCGCCGGCCATCGCCGCGGGCTGCCCCTTCGTGCTCAAGCCGTCGGAGCGCACGCCACTTGGCGCGCTGATCATTGGCGAGATCCTCGCCGAGACTGACCTGCCCAAGGGCGCGTTCTCGGTGTTGCCGCTCGACGGCAAGGCGGCCGGGGCGCTGGTGACCGACCCGCGGCTGAAGCTGCTGTCGTTCACCGGTGGGCTCATCGGCTGGGACCTGAAAGCCAGGGCCGGCCACAAGAAGGTGACGCTGGAACTGGGTGGCAACGCCGCGTGCATCGTCGATGCCGACCAGGCCGACCGCCTCGACGCCGTCGTCGACCGGCTCGTGTTCGGCGCTTTCTACCAGTCGGGCCAAAGCTGCATCAGCGTGCAACGGATCCTCGTGCACGACGATGTCTACGACGCGCTGAAGAAGAAGCTCGTGGCCAAGGTGAAGACCCTGAAGGCGGGCGACCCAAAAAAGAAGAGCACCTTCCTCGGCCCCATGATCGACGAGGCGGCTGCCGAGCGTCTCGAAGGCTGGGTAGCGGAGGCGCGCAAGGCCGGCGCCCGCGTGCTGTGCGGTGGCGGGCGCAAGGGTGCGATGCTCGAAGCCACGCTGCTCGAGAACGTGCCTGCCGATGCGAAGCTGCAGCGCATGGAAGCGTTCGGCCCCGTGGCGCTGCTCCAGCGCTTCATGACGTTCGACGAGGCCGTGGCCTTCGCCAACGATTCGGATTTCGGCCTGCAGGCCGGCGTGTTCACCAACGACCTGCGCCACGCCATGCAGGCGTGGGAGGCATTGGATACCGGCGGCGTCATCGTCAACGACGTGCCCAGCTTCCGCGTCGACAACATGCCCTACGGCGGCGCCAAGTCGTCGGGCATCGGCCGCGAGGGCGTGCGCTACGCCATCGATGACATGAGCGAGCTCCGGCTCATGGTGATGCGCGAGGTGTAGGCCTCGCGCCTAGGTGGCCGGCGCGAGGCTTCCGATCAGCGTGGGAATGAGCTCGGAAACGGTGGGGTGGATGGGCACGGCCCACTGGTAGGTATCGATGGTGGCGCCGGCATTCATCATGTCCAGCACGCCATGGATCACCTCGTCGCCGGTGGTGCCCAGCACCGCCGCGCCCAGGATCTTCCGGGTCTGCGCGTCGGCCACCATCGTCATGAAGCCCAGCGTCTCGCCCTTTTCCACCGCGCGGCCAACCCGCTTCATGGGGCGTTTTGCGGTGAGCACCGGGCGCCCGCTCGCGCGCGCCTGCGCTTCGGTCATGCCGACGCGGCCCAGGGGCGGATCGACGTAGAGGGCGTAACCAAGGATCCGCTCGCTGACACGGCGGTCGCCCCCGTCGAGCAGGTTGGCTGCCACGATCTCGTAGTCGTTCCACGCCGTGTGCGTAAACGCGCCCTTTCCGTTGCAATCGCCCATGGCCCAGACGCCATCGGCCGTGGTTTTCAGGTGGTCGTCGACAGTGATGTACCCGCGCTCGTCCATGGCGATGCCCGCGGCGTCGAGGCCAAGGTCGTCCGTGTTGGGCCGGCGGCCAACGGCAAGCAGGACGTGTGACCCGATGACTTCGGGCACGCCCTCCGTGCAATCCACGCCGACGGTTACCTGGGCACCCTTCTTCCCGAGGCGGATGCAACACGCGTTCGTGCGCACCTCGATGCCTTCGGCTTCCAGGATGGCCTGCACTTCGGCCGATACCTCGGCATCCTCGCGGCCAATGAGCCGCGGCCCCATTTCCACGACGGTGACCTTCGAGCCGAAGCGCCGGTACATCTGGGCGAACTCCAGGCCGATATAGCTGCCGCCGACGACGATGAGGTGCTCCGGCAGTGTTTCAAGCGGGATGATGGTGCTGTTGGTGAGGTAATCCACCTCGCCAATGCCCGGGAACGCTGGCACGTTGGCCCGGCCACCGACGTTGATGAACACCTGCGGTGCCGCAAGCGTCTCGCCGTTGACCTCGACCTGGCGCGGGCCGGTGAATCGGGCGTGCCCGCGGATAAGCGTAAGCCCCGGCATGCCGGCGAGCCAGTCCTCGTTGCCTTTGCGCGAATCCTCGATGACCTTGCGGGCGCGTGCGGCGGCTGTCGGCAGGTGGAACCGCACGGGGCCGGGGTCGGCCGCGTACTGCACGCCGTATTCGGCACCCCGCCGCGCAAGGTGGGCGGCATACGCGCTGGCCACCAGGGTCTTGGTGGGCTTGCAACCGGTATTCACGCAGGTGCCACCGACGAGATGCCGCTCGATGATCGCTACGGTTTTTCCTGCCGCCGTAAGGCGCCCGGCCAGCGCGGGGCCCGCCTGGCCAGCGCCAATGATGATGGCGTCGAAGGTGCGTGGCATGGATCGCTCCGGGGGCAAAGGCGTCCCGTCGAGCTTATGGCCTCGCCCGGCCCATGGCCAGAAGTGCTTCGAAATGGTGACCCCGGCCCGATTCGAACGGGCGACCTTCCCCTTAGGAGGGGGACGCTCTATCCAGCTGAGCTACGGGGCCAATCGGGCTAAGGATACCGTCTGCGCATCAAACCTTGTAGTAACCGCGGTACCAGTCGACGAAATGGGCGACACCCTCCTCCACCGGCACCTTGGGCTGGTAGCCCAGTTGCTCGCGCAGATCAGTCACGTCGGCTTCGGTATCGGGCACGTCGCCGGCCTGCAACGGCAGCAGGTTCATCACCGCGGCCTTGCCTACCGCTTTCTCTATGGTCTTGATGTAGGTGAGCAGTTCCACCGGGTGCTCGTTGCCGATGTTGTAGATGCGGTACGGCCCTACCCCGCTTGTCGCCGGGTCCGGCGCCAGGGCATCCCAGGCGGCATCGTTTTCCGCCGGCCGGTCGTTGGCAAGCACCACGCCCTCGACGATGTCGTCGATGTAGGTGAAGCTGCGCTTGTGGTGGCCATGGTTGAACACGTCGATGGGCTTGCCCTCGATGATGTTCCTGGTGAACAGGAACAAAGCCATGTCGGGTCGGCCCCAGGGGCCATACACGGTGAAGAAGCGCAGGCCCGTGCACGGGATGCCGTACAGGTGCGCGTAGCTGTGCGCCATCTGCTCGTTGGCTTTCTTGGTGGCCGCGTACAACGTGAGCGGGTGCTCGGTGGAACGGTGCTCGGAGAACGGCATGAGGCGGTTCGCACCGTATACCGAGCTCGTGGAGGCGAAGGTCAGGTGCTGGACACCGTGGTGGCGGCAGCCCTCGAGGATGTGCAGGAAGCCCGTGACGTTGCTGGCCACGTACACATGCGGGTTCTGCGCGGCGTAGCGGACACCCGCCTGCGCGGCGAGGTGGATCACGCGCTCGGGCGCGTACTCGGCGAAGAGGCGCTCCACCGCGTCGCGATCGGCCAGGTCGCCTTGCACGTGCGTGTAGTTGGGGTGGTCGATGAACCGGGCCAGGCGCGCATGCTTCAGCGTGACGTCGTAATAGTCGTTCATGCTGTCGAAGCCGATGACTTCGTCACCGCGCTCCAGCAGCTTCATGGCGACGTGCGAGCCGATGAAGCCGGCGGTTCCCGTGACGAGGACTTTCATGGTGCGACCTTGCTTGGTTGGGCCCCGCTAGGATAACGGCGGCCGCCCCGGGCGGCCACATGGGCCGGCTATGCCGTTGGTGCTATCACAGGCGGCCGTCCACCGCGTCGCGAGGCAGGATGCCCTTGATGTCGTAGACCACCGCGCGGCCATGGGCGAGCGCACGGATGCCCTCTGCACCCAGCTGGCGGAACTGGTCGTGCGCCACGGCGACCACGATGGCGTCGTACTCGCCTGCCGCGGGGGGCGCATCGAGCAGCGAGAGGCCGTATTCCTCGCGCGCCTCGCGTGCGTTGGCCCACGGGTCGTAGACATCCACGCGCGCGCTGTAGCCCTCGAATTCACGCACGAGGTCTACCACGCGGGTGTTGCGCAGGTCGGGGCAGTTTTCCTTGAAGGTGAGCCCAAGCACCAGGATGCGGCTATCGCGGATGGCATGGCCGCGCCCGATCATGAGTTTCACCACCTCGCTGGCCACGTGGCTGCCCATCGCATCGTTGATGCGGCGGCATGCAAGCAGGATATCGGGGAAGTAACCGACGGCCTGTGCCTTCTGGATGAGGTAGTAAGGATCCACCCCGATGCAGTGGCCACCCACCAGGCCGGGCTTGAACGGCAGGAAGTTCCACTTGGTGCCCGCGGCCGCTAGCACGTCGGTGGTATCGATCCCGAGGCGATGGAAGATGAGCGCGAACTCGTTGATCAAGGCGATGTTGGCATCACGCTGCGTGTTCTCGATGACCTTGGCGGCCTCGGCCACCTTGATCGACGGCGCGCGGTGCGTGCCGGCGACGATGATGCGCCGGTAAAGCGCATCGACGAACGCCGCCGCCTCCGGCGTCGACCCCGAGGTGATTTTCGGGATGGTGGTGAGGCGGCGCTCGCGGTCGCCCGGGTTGATGCGCTCGGGGCTGTAGCCGACATAGAAGCCTTCGTTGAAGGCAAGACCCGATGCGCGCTCGAGCACCGGCACGCAGATTTCCTCGGTGGCCCCGGGGTAGACCGTGGATTCGTAGATGACGATGTCGCCCTGCTTCAGCAGCGTGCCGATGGTGCGACTGGCTTCGATGAGCGGGCTGAAGTCAGGGCGCTTGTGCTCGTCCACGGGCGTGGGCACGGTGACGACGTAGACATGGCACGAAGCGATATCGGCGGCCTGCGCCGTGAAGCTGAGCCGGGTGGCGCCAGCGATATCGTCGGCACCGACTTCCTGCGTGTGGTCGTCACGTTGCCGCAGGGCATCGACGCGTGCCGCGCTGATGTCGAACCCGATAGTATCGAACACCTTGCCGAACTCGACGGCCAGCGGCAAGCCCACGTAACCCAGGCCCACGACCGCGATCTTTGCCACTTCAAGGTTTTGCATGCGATGCTCGTGCGCGCCGGGCACCCTGCCGGCAAGGTCGAATTATCGCGGTATCGGCGATCATGTACCATGCCCGGGTGTTCAAGAAGATCCTGATCGTATGCGTAGGCAACATCTGCCGTAGCCCCACGGCGGAGTACGTGCTGCGCCATCACCTGGGCTCGTCGGCCGAGGTCACCAGCGCGGGCCTCTCCGGCCTCGATGGCCACCCCGTCGAACCCGATGCCCTCACGCTGCTCACGGCAAATGGCATCGACGGCACGCCGCACGTCGCACGCAAGCTCACCGTCAGGATGCTCCACGAGGCCGACCTGGTGCTCGGCATGGAGCAGTGGCACCTCGATGCCATGGCGCGGCTGGCCCCCGAGGCCCGCGGCAAGCTCTACCTGCTCGACCACTGGACCGGCAAGCGCGATGTACCGGACCCCTACCGCCAGGGCCACGAAGCCTTCGAACATGTGTACGCCCGCATCGACGATGGCGTACGTGGCTGGCTGCCCTACCTCAGGTAGGCCTCAACGCACCACGGAGAACCGCCGCGCGGGCATCCGTGGCACCCGGGCGGGCCGCTTGGCGTCGCTGCCGAACGGCCGCCAGACCCCATCCGCCCCCTCGATGCCGATGCTGGCGTCGCCGCCCTCGGCGGCCGCGTTGTTCATGGCGGTCATAAGGGCGTCATAGCGCGAACCGCACCGCGCCACCACCCTGCCGTCGACCCTCACAGGCCAGCCGAGGTCTTCTTCAGGGAAGTACGGCACCTCGTAGACGTGGGTCATGGATGGCTCCAGGAAGCACAAAGACAGGCAGAGCATGGGCTTGCGGGCGTCATCGCACGGTGGTCGCAAGTTCCTGGCGTCTCGACGGGGCCTAGACGTTCGTCCCGCGCCGCACAACGGGTTGTGAAGGAGTCGTTTGCTAGAATCCCCGTTTTAACGAGGAGTCGTCATGTCCGCCCAGATCCTGAAAGCGCTCGGCCTCAACGCGACCGAGTCCGGCACCTACCTTGGCCGCGGCGAATGGGCCACTGGCGCGGGCGCCGGCACGCTCTCGCCGGCCAACCCGGCCACTGGCGAGGTCATCGCCACGGTCAACGCCAGCAGCAAGGCGGATTACGAGGCGATCATCAAGCGCGCGCAGGAAGCCTTCGCGGTATGGCGCACCACGCCGGCACCGCGCCGTGGCGAGGCCGTGCGCCTTTGCGGCGAGGCCCTGCGCCGGCACAAGGATGCCCTTGGCTCGCTCGTGGCGCTGGAGATGGGCAAGATCAAGCCCGAAGGCGATGGCGAAGTGCAGGAAATGATCGATATCGCCGATTTCGCCGTCGGCCAGAGCCGCATGCTCTATGGCAACACCATGCACTCGGAGCGCCCGGGCCACCGCATGTACGAGCAGTGGCACCCGGTGGGCCTGGTCGGCATCGTCAGCGCCTTCAACTTCCCCGTCGCCGTGTGGGCGTGGAACGCTTTCCTTGCCGCCATCTGCGGCGATATCTGCATCTGGAAGCCCTCGCCGAAGACCCCGCTCTCGGCCATCGCCACGATGAAGATCTGCAACGAGGCCCTGAAGGATGCCGGTTTCCCGGATATCTTCTTCCTCTTCAACGACGCGGGCACCGAGCTGGCCGAGGCCTTCGTCGACGACAAGCGCATCCCGCTCATCAGCTTCACCGGTTCCACCAAGGTGGGCCGCATGGTGGGCGAGCGCGTCGCGCGCCGCATGGGCCGCAGCCTGCTCGAGCTCGGCGGCAACAACGCCATCATCCTCGACAAGTCGGCCGACCTGAAGCTGGCCATCCCGGGCATCGTCTTCGGCGCCGTCGGCACCGCGGGCCAGCGCTGCACCACCACGCGCCGGCTGTTCGTGCACGCGTCCATCCACGATGCCGTCGTCGACACGCTGGTGAAGGCCTACGGCCAGGTCGAGCAGAAGATCGGCGACCCGACCCTGGGCACGACGCTCATGGGCCCGCTGAACAGCCCGGAAGGCGTGCAGGCGTACCTGGCCGCGGTGGAGAAGGCCACGGCGGCCGGCGGCGACATCCGCACGGGCGGCAAGGCGCTTTCCGACCGGAAGGGTAACTTCGTGCTGCCCACCATCGTCACGGGCCTGAAGAACAGCGACGAGGTGGTGCAGGCCGAAACGTTCGCGCCCATCCTGTACGTCATGCCGTTCGACTCGCTGGACGAAGCCATCGACATGCAGAACGCCGTGCCGCAGGGCCTGTCGTCGTCGATCTTCACCCAGGACCTGAAGGCGGCGGAGCAGTACCTGTCGGCCGCGGGCTCCGATTGCGGCATCGCCAACGTCAATATCGGCACGTCGGGCGCGGAGATCGGTGGCGCCTTCGGTGGCGAGAAGGAAACCGGCGGTGGCCGCGAATCCGGCTCCGACGCATGGAAGGTCTACATGCGCCGCCAGACCAACACCATCAACTACTCCGATGCGCTGCCGCTGGCCCAGGGCATCAAGTTCGACTTCTGACGAAAGGGTAACGCCATGGCCGACCTGCGCTCGACGGAACGTTTCTCCGACCGCGTCGCGGACTATGTCCGCTACCGGCCGGATTACCCCGCGGCGGTGGTCGGCTGGCTGCATGGCCTGGGCGTCGACCCCGACTGGGCCGTGGCCGACATCGGTGCGGGCACCGGCATCTCCAGCAAGCTGTTCCTCGATGCCGGGCACCGGGTTACCGCCGTGGAGCCGAATGCCGCCATGCGCGCCGCCGCCACGCAGTGGCTCGGCGGCGAGGGGCGCTTCACGGCGGCCGAGGGCACGGCCGAGGCCACCGGGCTGCCCGGGGGCTCGGTCGACCTTGTCACCGCCGCGCAGGCGTTCCACTGGTTCGACAAGGCCGCCACGCGCGACGAATTCCGCCGCCTGCTCTCGCCGCGCGGCCTCGTCGCCGTGATGTGGAACACGCGCCGGCTGGTCGGCACCCCGTTCCTCGAGGGCTACGAGCGCATCCTGCACGAGTACGGCGTGGATTACGTCAGCGTCGCCGAGCGCTACGCCGATGACGATGCCATGGCGCGCTGGTTCGGCCATGGCTACCGCGGCATGGCGTCGTTCCCGCATGGGCAGAAGCTGGACTACGACCAGTTGCAGGGCAGGCTCATGTCGTCGTCCTACGCGCCCAAGCCAGGCCACCCCAACCATGAGCCGATGCTGGCCGCCCTGCGCTCGCTGTTCGAGGCCACGCAGGACGCCGGCACGGTCGATTACGATTACGACACCCGCGTGTTCGCGGGCCGCCCGGACGCCTGATGTACGACCTGATCCGCCCGCTCCTTTTCAAGCTCGACGCCGAGACAGCCCACGGCCTCACGCTCTACGCAGCCGACGTGGCCCAGCGCAGCGGGCTTTCCCGCCTGGTGAACACGCCGCCGGCCGACCTGCCGGTTGAGGTCTTCGGCATCCGCTTCCCCAACCCCGTGGGGCTCGCCGCCGGCCTGGACAAGAACGGCGAGCACCTCGACGGGCTTGCCGCGCTGGGCTTCGGCTTCGTGGAAATCGGCACCGTCACGCCACGGCCGCAGCCGGGCAACGACAAGCCACGCATGTTCCGCCTGCCTGAGCACGAAGCCGTCATCAACCGCCTCGGCTTCAACAACGGCGGCATCGATGCGCTCGTGCGCAACGTGGAGAAGGCCAGCTACCGCGGCGTGCTCGGCATCAACATCGGCAAGAACAAGGACACGCCCAACGAGCGCGCCACCGACGATTACCTGCTGTGCCTGGAACGCGCCTACCCGCTGGCGAGCTACATCACGGTGAACATCAGCTCACCCAATACCCAGGGCCTGCGCGATCTCCAGGAAGAAGACACGCTGCGCCGCTTCATCGGCACGCTGCGCGACGCGCAAGAGCGCCTCGCGGGCCAGCACGGCCAGCGCAAGCCCATGCTGTTGAAGATCGCACCCGACCTCACCGAGGCCGAGCTCGACGCCATCGCCGAGGTACTCCTTGCCTCGGGCATCGACGGCGTGATCTGCACCAATACCACCGTTGACCGCGATACCGTGGCGGGCCATCGCTTCGCCAGCGAGGCCGGCGGCCTCTCCGGCAAGCCCGTGTTCGAGAAATCGACGGCGGTGCTGCGCGGCATGGCGCGGCGCGTGGGTGGCCTCCTGCCCATCATCGGCGTGGGTGGCGTCCTCGACGGCGACACCGCCGCCGCCAAGCTCGAGGCCGGCGCCTCGCTGGTGCAGGTGTATTCGGGCCTCGTGTATCGCGGCCCCGGCTTGATCAACGAGGCGGTGGCGGAAATCCGCCGCCGCGGGATCCTCGCATGACGCTCAACAATGCGCCCGTCGATATGGGCGGCTTCACCCTCACCTCCGACGCCCCGCTCGGCGGCCGCAACACGCTGCGCGTCGATGCGCGCGCGAAGCTGCTGGCCGAGGTGCGCGACCCGCTGAAGATCCCCGGGATCCTTGCCTTCCCCGCCGTGAAAGCGGGCAAGGTCATGGTGCTGGGCGAAGGCAGCAACATGCTCATCAAGGGCGACTTCGACGGCACCGTGCTGGCCGTGGCCAATGCGGGCGTCGAGACCTTCCAGCGCGACGACCGCGTACTCATCCGCGTGGCGGCGGGCGAGCGCTGGGACGATTTCGTGCGCTGGTCGCTGGGCCAGGGCTACGCCGGCCTGGAGAACCTCATCCTCATCCCGGGCACGGTGGGTGCCGCCCCCATCCAGAACATCGGTGCGTACGGCGTGGAAGTGGCGGAGTTCATCGATACCGTCGAGGCGTACGACACGCACGCCGGCGAGTTCGTCGTGCTCGACAAGGCCGCGTGCGCGTTCTCGTACCGCGATTCCAGCTTCAAGCAGCAGGCCGGCCGCTGGATCGTCGTGGCGGTCACCTTCGCCCTGCCCCGCGAGCGGCCGCTATCACTCGATTACGCAGGCATCCGCGAGGAAGTGGAACACATGGGCATCGCGCGCCCCACCCCCTACCACGTGGCCGAGGCCGTCGTGCGCCTGCGCTCGCGCAAGCTGCCCGATCCGGCGGTCATCGGCAACGCGGGCAGCTTCTTCAAGAACCCCGTGGTGGCCCAGGCCCAGGCCGACGCCCTCGCGCTCGCCCACCCCGGCCTGCCGGTGTGGCCCCATGCCGGCGGCACGGCGAAGATTTCGGCCGGCTGGCTCATCGAGGCCGCGGGCTTCAAGGGCCAGCGCGACGGCGATGCGGGTATGTCGAACCGGCACGCCCTGGTGCTGGTCAACCACGGCAAGGCCACGGGCCCGCAGCTATGGGCGTTCGCGCAGAAGGTCATCGCGGGCGTGCAGGCGGCATTCGGCATCACGCTCGAGCCCGAGCCGCTCATTGTCTAGCCACCCGGGCCGTTTTCCCTGATCGATGTCACGGCCGTGTAAAAGCGCGGTCATATCCTCCCCGGGCGGCGTACCATCGGGGACGTCGCACGCCGCGACGAGGATTGACGCTTGGACACGATGACGAACGCCACCGAACCAACCGCCCCCGCGAAGGCGCCCAGCGCCAAGGTGCCCGCCGCCAAGGCACCCCCGCCGCCGCCCGCGGACGTGCCCGCCGCAGATGTCAACGACCCCGCGCTGTATATCCACCGCGAACTGTCGCAGTTGCAGTTCAACATCCGCGTGCTCGACCAGGCACTGGATGAATCCAAGCCGCTGATCGAACGCCTGAAGTTCCTGCTCATCTTCTCGTCCAACATGGATGAGTTCTTCGAGATCCGCGTCGCGGGCCTGAAGCAGCAGATCGCGTTCGACCACGAGGTGATCGGCGCCGATGGCATCCCCCCGCGCCGCGTCCTCGCCGAGATTTCCGAGATCGCGCACAAGCAGATCGAACGCCAGTACGCCATCCTCAATGAAAAGATCCTGCCGGCGCTGGCGGAGCAAGGCATCCGCATCGTGCGCCGCAACCAGTGGTCGCAGAAACAGAAGCTGTGGGTGCGCCGTTATTTCCGCCATGAAGTGGCGCCGCTGATCACGCCCATCGGCCTCGACCCGACGCACCCGTTCCCGCGCCTGGTCAACAAAAGCCTTAATTTCATCGTGCAGCTCGAGGGTACCGATGCGTTCGGCCGTGATTCGGGCCTGGCCATCGTGCCGGCGCCGCGCATCCTGCCGCGCATCATCCGCCTGCCGGCGGACGTGTGCGAGGACGGCGACAACTACGTGCTGCTGTCGTCCATCATCCACGCACACGCCGACGACCTGTTCCCGGGCATGCGCGTGCTGGGCTCGTACCAGTTCCGCCTCACCCGCAACGCCGATCTTTCCATCGACCCCGAAGACGTCGAAGACCTTGCCCGCACCTTGCGCGGCGAACTCTTCTCGCGCCGCTATGGCGATGCCGTGCGCCTGGAGGTGGCCGACAACTGCCCGAAGCCGCTGGTCGACTACCTGCTGAAGCAGTACGCGCTCGATGCGGATTCGCTCTACGAAGTGAACGGCCCGGTGAACCTGGCGCGCCTCTTCGAGATGACGCTGAAGCCCGACTACGCGAAGTTGCAATACCCGCCGTTCGTCCCCGCCCTGCCGAAGGCCCTGGCGGCCGCCGAGGATATGTTCTCGGTCATCGGCAAGCAGGACATCCTGCTGTACCACCCGTTCGAATCCTTCTCGCCGGTGGTGGATTTCCTCCGCCAGGCCGCGAAGGATCCGCAGGTGCTCACCATCAAGCAGACGCTCTACCGCAGCGGCGCCAATTCCGAGATCGTCGACGCGCTGGTGGAAGCGGCACGCGCGGGCAAGGAGGTCACCGCGGTGGTCGAGCTGCGCGCCCGCTTCGACGAGGAGTCGAACCTGAGCCTCGCCTCGCGCCTGCAGCAGGCAGGCGCGGTGGTCACCTATGGCGTGGTGGGCGTGAAGACGCATGCCAAGCTCGCCTACGTGCAGCGCCGCGAGAACGGCAAGCTGGTGAGCTATGCGCACCTTGGCACCGGCAATTACCACTCGGGCAACGCGCGCCTCTACACCGATTACAGCCTCCTCACCTCCGATGAAGCCTTGTGCGACGACGTGCACAAGCTCTTCCGGCTCCTCACGGGCATGGGCAAGGCGCTGAAGATGAAGCGCATGCTGTATGCGCCGTTCACGCTGAAGAAAACCCTGCTCGAGCTGATCGCGCGCGAGGCGGCCAACGCCGCCGCGGGCAAGAAGGCCGAGATCGTCTGCAAGCTCAACGCCGTCACCGACCCGAAGATGATCCGCGCGCTTTACCGGGCGAGCCAGGCAGGCGTGAAGATCGACCTCATCGTCCGCGGCATGTGCTGCCTGCGCGCTGGCGTGCCGGGGGTATCGGAGAACATCCGCGTGCGCTCGGTGGTGGGCCGTTTCCTCGAGCACAGCCGCGTGTACTGGTTCCACAACGACGGCGAGCCGGAGCTCTACCTGGCGAGCGCCGACATGATGGAGCGCAACCTCGACCGCCGCGTCGAGACCTGCTTCCCCATCGAGGGCAAGAAGTTGCAGCAGCGGGTCCGCAAGGAACTCGACCTGTACCTCGCGGACAACCATTCGGCCTGGCTGCAGCAGCCCGATGGCACCTATGCCCTGGTGCAACCGGCGAGCGGGGCCCCGGTACGCGATGCCCAGGCCCAGCTCCTGGAGCGCTACGGCGGCGTGGCGGTCCCCGCGGGCTGAGGCCCCCGGGGGCGTCTTCACCTCTCCCGTACGGCAGGCAAGACACAGTTCCGGCAAACAGGGCACAATGGAGGCGCTGTTGAAGGATTTCGCGCCGCGGTGTCTTCGCAGGATGGGGCATGGTTGATCAGGGGAAGCATGCATGGGTGGTCCGCCTTTTGAAGGCGGCGGTTTGCTGCGTCCTGCTTATGCTGGCCGGCGTGGCCCAGGCCGATGGCACGCTCATAGGGAATTATCGCGACGCGCACGCCGGCGATGACCAGGCCAAGGTGCTGGCCGAGGCGTGGTCGGCGCCGATGCCGCAGTTCGATCCCACCCGCATGCAGGTGTTCCGCGTCGGCGATGCGGGTACCTGGGTGATCCTGCGCGCCACGCCGCCGTGGACGTCGGGCGGTCGGGTGCTCAGCATCCACAACCCCGGTGCGGGCCGGGTCACGCTGTACTACGGGCCCAACGAGGCCTCCACCACCGCGCTGGACGACTTCGGCCCCCCGCTGCACGGCCATGGCCGGCTTATCTTCGACATCCCGGCCTCGGTCCCCGCCTCGCGCCCGCTCCTGCTCAAGCTGGAACCCACGAGCCAGGGGCCGGGGGCGGTTACCTTCAGCGTCGAAAGCTGGCCGGACTACCTCCGCGACGATGCCAGCTGGCTGGCGTTCGCCACGGCCTGCTTCGCGGTCATGCTGACCATGGCGCTGATGGCCCTGTGCTTCACCCTGATCCTCCGCGACATGACCTTCGGTTGGTACGCGGCCTACCTTGTCTGCTACGCCTTCATCCAGGGTCTGAAGACCGGCTACGTCTTCCACCCGCTTGAGATGCAGATGCTGTCGGGGCTGGGCGATTCGCTTGGCATGGCGGCCACCGCCCTCTCCGTGTCGTTCGCGGCGCTGTTCATGTTGCGCTTCTGCAAGGTCGACGACTACGTCCCGCTGCTCCGCATGCCCGTGCTCGCCTTCGCCGTCGGCATGCCGGTCATCGCCACCTGCCAGATGACCGGCCTGCCCCTGCTCGTCGACACGGCCCACCTGCTCCTGCAGCCCCTGCTCCTGCTGGGCGCGCTGCTGCTGCTCGCCGCGGGCGCCATCGCCGCCGCGCGTGGGTCGCGCCACGCGTGGTTCTTCCTCGGCGGCTGGACCCCGCCGCTCCTGCTCACGGCCGCATGCGGCGCGCAGTTGCAGGGCATGTTCGCCGATGCGCCCTGGCTACCCGACGTGGCCCTGGCCGTGGGTGCGGTCGAGTCCATCGTGCTTTCGATCGGCCTCTCCGATCGCGCCCTCACCATCCGCCACGACCGCGACAAGGCCCGCCAGCTCGCCGACGCCGACCCGCTCACTGGCGTACTCAATCGCCGCGCATGGACCGAATCGGCCCTGGCCATGCTGGAGGAAGGTGCGAACAGGCCCGTGGCGTTGCTGTTCCTCGACCTGGACCACTTCAAGGCCCTGAACGACCGCCACGGCCACGCGGCGGGCGATCGCGCGCTGGTGGCCGTGGCCAGCGCGCTGCGCCACGAGCTGCGCCCGAACGACCTGCTGGGCCGCTTCGGCGGCGAGGAGTTCGTGGCCCTGCTGCGCGGCGCCGAACGCGAGAACGCCGTGCAGATCGCCACGCGGCTGTGCCGCCGCGTCAGCCGCCTGGACGTGCACGTGGGCAACCACGAGATGCTGACGGTATCGATCGGCGTGGCGGTACGCACCCCCGCCGATACGGTCCAGTCGCTTATCGAGCGGGCCGACCAGGCCATGTACGCGGCCAAGCTGGGCGGCCGCAACCGCGTCGTGTGCTCCGGCCCGACCGGGCCCACCCTGGTGCGCAGCAAGGCCGCGCCAAGCGCTTGAATCATGTGGGAGCGCGCTTGCGCGCGATGGCGTCCCGGCATCGCCCATCGCTAGCAAGCTGGCTCCTACATGGACCTCAGGCTAGTTCGGCGGCCGCCGCCACGATGTCATCGTCGCCCGGCAGCACCAGGAAGGCGGCGCCCGCCAGCGGGGTGAAGGTATCCGCACCGACGACGCGGCGCAGTGGCGTTGCGCCGGCGCCGCCCTCGACGATGGCCGTGATGACCCCCTCGCCCACGCCCGCGCTCTTGCGCCCTTCATCCACCACGATGATGCGTTTCGCGCTCTTTGCCTGGGCGGCGATGAACGCATCGTTGAGCGGCACCAGCCAGCGCAGGTCCACGACGCGCACCTTCCAGCCGTGCTCGGCCTCGATGCGGCGCGCGGCGCGCAGGCTCATGGGCACGCCGTTGCCAAAGGTGAATACGACGAGGTCGTCGGCGGCCTCGTCGTAGACGCGGCCCTCGCCCAGCGGCATGGCCTGGCCCGGCGCCGGGTACGCGAACTGCCATTGCCCGTCGCCGGCCTCGTACAGGTCCTTGGTCATGTACAGCGCGATGGGCTCGAGGAAGGCCGTGACACGGCCGTCGACCTTCGCCAGCGCCGCCAGCGTGCGCAGCATCAGCGCCGCGTCGTCGCCACGGCTCGGGCAGCCCACCACCAGGCCGGGGATATCGCGCAACGCGGCGATGGAGTTGTCATTGTGGAAGTGCCCGCCGAAGCCGCGCTGGTAGCCCAGCGAGGCGACGCGCATCAGCATCGGGTTGCGGTACTGGTCGTTGGAGAAGAACTGCAACGAGGCGGCCTCGCCGCGGATCTGGTCGCAGGCGTTATGGAAATACGCCAGGTACTGGATTTCGGGCAGCGGCAGCATGCCCATGTTGGCGTAGCCCTGCGCCAGGCCCAGGATCATCGTCTCGTCGAGCAGCGTGTTGAACACGCGGCTGTTCCTGAACGCCTTGTGCAGGCCCTTGGTGACGGTATAGACGCCGCCTTTCTGGGCCACGTCCTCGCCGAACAGCAGGCTTTCGGGGTACTTGGCCATGAGGTCGTGCAGGGCCATGCCGACCTGGATGGCCAGGTGGCGTGGCGGCTGCGCCTCGGGCAGCTTCGCGGCACCGCCGAACACACGCTCGCGTTCGGCCGCGTCGGCCGCGCGCGTGGCCTCCACGCGCACCGCATCGGGCGTATACGGTGCGAGCGGCCGCATCACCTCGGCGAGGCTGGTGATCTTGGCCGTGCGGTCGGCGGCATCCGCCGCCTCGAAGCACCGCTTGCGGATACCGTCGTACAGGCCGAGCAGGCTATCGCGGTCGTACAGGCCCGATGCCAGCGCGATGGTGGCGCTACGTAGCAGCGGATCGGTGGCCTCGAGGGCCACCAGTTCTTCCACCGAGCGCCACTCGATTTCGAAATCGGTGCCCGCATGGCCCATCACCCGGGTGGTATTGAGGTGCAGGAAGGTGGGCCGCCGCGTGGCGCGGCAGTGCTCCACCGCGCGCGCCACGCCCGCGTAGCCACCGGCCAGGTCGAGGCCATCGGCATAGAAGTAATCGAGGTTGGCGCGGCGCTGGAAGTTGTTGGCCACCCAGCCGCTCGGTGTCTTCACCGAGATACCGATGCCGTTATCCTCGCAGACGAAGAGCACGGGCGCGGGCAGCTTCTGGTATGCCGTCCAGGCCGCTGCGTTGAAGGCCGTCTGCGCCGTGGCGTGGTTCGACGACGCGTCGCCGAACGAGCAGATGGCGATCGAATCGTCCGGGATGGGCAGCGCGTGGCGGATGCGCTTGCCCTGCTCGATGGCGATGGCGGTGCCGAGCGCCTTGGGCAGGTGCGATGCGATGGTGGAGGTCTGCGGCAGCACCCACAACGGCTTGCTGCCCCACACCTTGTGGCGGCCGCCACTGGCCGGGTCATCGGCGCTGGCCGCGAACGACAGCGCCGAATCCATGATCGGATCCATGCCGGGCAGCTTGCGGAAGCGCTCGGCCATGAAGCCGCCGCTGCGATAATGCAGGAACGCCGGGTCGGTGTGGCGCGTGGCGCGCGCCACCATGGCG
Organism: Luteibacter yeojuensis; assembly: GCF_000964085.1. Classification (GTDB taxonomy): domain Bacteria; phylum Pseudomonadota; class Gammaproteobacteria; order Xanthomonadales; family Rhodanobacteraceae; genus Luteibacter; species Luteibacter yeojuensis_A. Next base: position 4,995 of record NZ_JZRB01000046.1, on the reverse strand, counting down.
TTGCCTTCGTGGCCGGACGAGCCGATGGTATAGAACACCTTGTTCTGCACGCGGAGCACGCGCGCCATCAGGTCGAGGTGGCGGCTGATCAGCTGCGATTCGAGCAGCTCGCGGAAGCCGCGCGCATCGAGCGTGCTGCCGGGCAGCACGGGCTCGTCGTCACGTGGTGGGCGGGCGACATCGCCCTGCCAGAACTGCACGAACTCGACGAAGTTCTGGTCGACGATCTCGGCGCGGTTGAAGCCCTTGTGGCGGGCGGCGATCGGGTGCGGGACGGACATGGGGTGCTCGTACGGAATGCGTTGTGGATCAGCGGCGGCGGCGCGCCAGCCATTGCTCGCGGGTCTGGCCCCAGAGGTCGACGCGATCGCCCTCGAACGGCGCGGGCAGCGTGCCGGGGCCCAGCCGCGTGGAGCCGAGCTTCTCGGCCAGGGCAATGGACGCGATGTTTTCGGGGTTGATCGAATGGATGACCTCGGCCCATGGCAGGTGCTCGAACGCCCAGTCCATGGAAGCGGCGGCGCCCTCGAGGGCATACCCCTTGCCCCACGCGCCCTGGACGAGGCCCCAGCCGATTTCGTGGCCAGGCCAGCCCTCGGGCTGCCAGGGGCCCAGGCGGCCCAGCCAGCGGCCGGTATCGCGCTCGATGACCGAGAACATGCCAAAGCCGAGGATGGCCCAGCTACCCGCCATGGTCATGAAATTGCGCCAGGCCAGCGCGCGCGGCTGGGGGCCGCCCAGGAAGCGGGTGACCACCGGGTCGGCCAGGCACTCGGCCCACGCGTCGAAATCCTCCGGCGCGGTAGGCCGCAGGATGAGGCGGTCGGTTTCGATGCGCGGACCGTGCATGGCCGTGGGCTCAGAACGCGTTGATGCCGGTGAGCTCGCGCCCCACCACCAGCTGGTGCACGGTCTCGGTGCCTTCGTAGGTGATGACCGATTCGAGGTTCAGCGCATGGCGGATGGCCGAGTGCTCGGTGGTGATGCCGGCGCCACCCAGGATGTCGCGGCAATCGCGGGCGATGTCGAGCGCCATGCGCACGTTGTTCCACTTCGCCAGCGACACCTGCGTCGGCTGCAGGCGGCCGGCATCCTTCAGGCGGCCCAGCTGCAGCGACAGCAGCTGCGCGGTGGTGATGCGGCGGGCCATGTCGGCCATCTTCACCTGGGTGGTCTGGTTGGCGGCCAGCGGGCGGCCAAACAGGATGCGCTGCGACGTGTAGTCGAGCACTTCCTTCAGGCAGGCCTGCGCGGCGCCGATGGGCCCCCAGGTGATGCCGTAGCGTGCCTGGTTGAGGCAGCCCAGCGGGCCCTTAAGGCCCTTGACGTTGGGGAGGCGGGCGCTATCGGGCACGCGCACGTCGTCGAAGAACAGCGCGCTGGTGACCGAGGCGCGCAGGCTCATCTTCTTGTGCACTTCCTGCGCGGCGAAGCCCTTGGTATCGGTGGGGACGATGAAGCCCTGGATACCGTCGTCGGTCTGCGCCCACACGATGGCGATGTGGGCGATGTTGCCGTTGGTGATCCACATCTTGGCGCCGTTGATGACCCAGTCACCGCCGTCGCGGCGTGCCACGGTTTTCATGTTGGCCGGATCGGAACCGCCATGCGGCTCGGTGAGGCCGAAGCAGCCGATGACCTCGCCCGCGGCCATGCGCGGCAGGTAGTCGCGCTTTTGCTCCTCGGAGCCGTAGGCGAAGATGGGGTACATGCACAGCGAGCTTTGCACCGAGGCGAAGCTACGCAGCCCGGAATCGCCGCGCTCGAGCTCCTGGCAGATGAGGCCGTAGCTGACGCCGTTCATGCCGGCGCAGCCGTATGCCTCGGGCAGCGTGGCGCCGAGCAGGCCAAGCGAGGCGATTTCCGGCACCAGTTCGGCCGGGAACCGGCCCTGTTCGAAGGCGTCGCCGATGATCGGCAGCACCTTTTCATCGACAAAGCGGCCAACGGCATCCTGGACCATGCGCTCCTCTTCGGTGAGCAGCGAGCGGACGTCGTAAAGATCGAGCGGGTCGAGACGGGTTGCCATGCGGGGTCGTTTCGTCGATGGGTGAGCCCCCGATTGTAGCGACCTCGCCGTGGCACGGTCATGGCGGGCCGCAACATGGGCCAGGGGCCCGGAAACGGCCGCGTACGGCGCCGCCACCGCCCCGGGTCCATAATGGGGCCGTCCCCGCTCACCGGAATGGCCCCATGTTCAAGGGTGTGATGCTCGGCTTCGCCTGTTACGCCGCCTACGCGTGGAGCGACGCCTTCGTAAAGTCCCTCGAGGGCACCCTCCCCGCCTATGAAGCTGTCTTTTTCGGTGCCGTGCTGGCCCTGGTGGCCCTGCCCTTCCTCAAGAAGCCCGGCGACCGCTGGACCGAGGTCGTGGTATCGAAGATGCCCGGCCTCTGGCTGCTCCGCGCCATGGCCGGCGCCATCGGCAATGTCACGGCGGTGATGGCCTTCACCGCCCTGCCCATGGCCGAGGCCTTCTGCCTCATCTTCCTGCTACCCATCTTCGTCACCATCCTCTCGGTGGTGTTCCTGCGCGAGCACGTGGGCTGGCGGCGCTGGTCGGCCGTGGTTGTCGGCTTCCTCGGCGTGCTGGTGGTGTTGCGCCCCGGGTTCCGCCAGCTGGGCGTGGGCCACGTGGCGGCGATCATCTGCGGCATCACCGGCGCCCTGTCGATCATCGCGCTGCGCATGGCGGGTGCCAGCGAAAAGCGCATCACGTTGTACGGCGCGGGCGTGGTCGGGCCGATGATCGCCGGCTTCATCATGATGCTGCCGCACTTCGTGTGGCCCGGCTTCCACCAGTGGCTGCTGGTACTCGGCTATGGCCTGTTCGCCGCCGCGGGTGCCGTGCTGCTCATGCTCGCCACGCAGAACGCGCCCGCGGCCCGCGTGGCACCCACCCAATACAGCCAGATGCTCTGGGCCATCCTCTTTGGTTACCTCATCTTCCACGACCATCTCGACTGGCCGATGCTCATCGGCATCGTGCTGATCCTGGGTGCCGGCCTGTTCACGTTCGTGCGCGAGGAGAAGAAGACGAACTGGTGGCGGTGGACGAATATCGTCTGATGCCTACGTAGGGTGGCGGCGTGCGCCTACACGGCGCGCAGCCCACGCCTACATACCTGCCGTCCCGGCCTTGCGAGCATGGCGCACCCCACCACAGAGGATGTGCCATGAACACTGCATTGCGTTCCCTTGCCGTACTCGCCGCCACCGGTGCCCTGCTCGCGGCCGCCGGCCCGGCGGTGGCCGAAACGTCGTCGCGCCTTGCCGGCCCCTTCGTCCTCCGCTCGCCCGCGGGCACCTACCTCGGCATCGCCGCCGATGGCACGCTCGAAGCGCACGCGGTGGCGCGCCCGGGTAGCGCACCCCGGTTCCTGTGGCCCGCCGACGAGCTGGAGCGCCTGCTCAGCCACGGCGTGGCGGACGTCACCCTGCCGGCTGAAGGATATGAAGGCACCATCGTCAACCAGCGCGGCGAATGCCTCTCGATCGATCCGGTCGCGTCGTCGCCCGCGTGGCTGCCGTGCGGGCCCACGTGGCAAGGCCAGGTGTGGGAACACGACGATGGCGCGCTCTACAACAAGGGTGCATCGCTGGGCTACACCGAGTTCTTCAGCAGGCGCGGCACGCTCAGCCGAGCCAAGGGTGATGCGGAGTACCACGTGGTTACCGCGTTGCTGAAACCGTTGCCGGCTGAGTCGGCGCCTTAATGAAAGGCCCCGCACTCCCCGTCCGGGGCCGCCTCGGCTTCGACACCGTGCTCCGCCACACGCTTCGGGGAACGCGGCCGAAACCGCCACGTTAGAAAAGCGAAAGCCCCGCAAAAGCGGGGCTCCGTAGTCCGAAAACCTCTTACGTCCGCACCGGGCAGAGCCACAACGTGGCAGGCGACGCTGGTGTTACCCATTCGGCTTTGGCGTCTGGCGGCGATCTTAGCAAACGCCGCGACCCTCCGTAAATCCGGACATTCTCAACCTCAAGAATTACTTACGCCGTGTGGGACGTGCCCAGTGGCGACGACGCGACGGGCGGATTCCACGTTGGCCGGGCTGTCGTCGAAGAAGATGTCGGCGCCAAAGGCGTCGAGGAACGGGCCTTTGTCGCGGCCGCCGAGGAACAGCGCCTCGTCGATGCGGACGCCCCACCGGCGCAGGGTGAGGATGACGCGCTTGTGCGCCGGCGCGGAACGCGCCGTGACCAGGGCCGTGCGTATGGGTGAGGTCTCGGCCGGGAATGCCGCCTGAAGGCGGTGGAGCGCCGACAGGAAACCGCGAAACGGGCCACCGGAGAGGGGCTCGGCCCACATCTCGGTTTCATTGCGGTGGAAGGCGTCGAGGCCCTGCTCGCGGGAGACGCGCTCGCCTTCGTCGCCGAAGATGACCGCATCGCCGTCGAAGGCCACGCGCAGCTGCTCGGTGGAGCGCGGCGGCGCCACGGACGGCAGGATGGTGGCCGCCGCCACACCGGCACGCAGTGCACGGCCAACGTCTTCGGCGTTGGCGGAGAGGAACAGGTCGGCCTTGAACGGCGCGATGTAGTCGGACGTGGGCGCCCCGCTGGTGAACGCCGCGCGCGAGATGCCCAGGCCGTAGTGCTGGATGGCGTTGAAGATGCGCAGCCCGGTATCGCCGGAATTGCGCGACAGCAGGATGACTTCCACCGCCGGCACGTCGCCCGAGAGCTTGTTGAGGTCGAGCAGCTTCTGCACCAGCGGGAACGCCACGCCGGGCTTCAGCAGTTCGTCTTCGTGCTCGATCTGGAAGGCGCGGTAGGCATCGAGGCCGTCGCGCTCGAACAGCTCATGGCTGCTGCCCATGTCGAACAGCGCACGCGAGGAGATGGCCACCACCAGGCGGTTGTCGCCGACCGACGAATCGGCGTGCGCGTTGGCCTGGGTGGGCTGGAGGTCCTCGGGGGCGTTCATGGGGGCGGATCCATCGGGTGGGCGCGCCTATCGTAGAACAACTATGTGGGAGCGCGCTTGCGCGC
>NZ_JZRB01000045.1 GCF_000964085.1 Luteibacter yeojuensis | reverse complement strand
GCGCAAGCGCGCTCCCACAAAGGTGGCACCGTCAGGCCGCCTTGCGCAGCAGGCCGCTGATGCCGGCCACGGCGTTTTCCACGGCCTGTGCCTTGTGCTCGTCACCCATGTTCACGCCCTCGGCGCGGACAAATTCCACGTCGGTGACGCCGAGGAAACCCAGCACCGCGCGCAGGTACGGCTCCTGGAAATCCATGACGGCCGCCGGGCCCTGGCTGTAGATGCCGCCGCGGCTCGAGGCGATGATGACGCGCTTGCCCACGGCCAGGCCCTTCGGGCCATCGGCGCCGTAGCTGAATGTGCGGCCCTTGACGGCGATGCGGTCGATCCACGCCTTCAGCGAGCTGGTGATGCTGAAGTTGTACATCGGGGCGCCAATGACGATGACGTCGGCGGCCAGGAACTCTTCGAGCACCTTCTCGCCTTCGGCGGCGTTCGGGTCGTCCTCGCCCGCGGGCAGGGCCCAATGGGTCAGCGGGGTGGCGTGCAGGTCCCGGTAAGTGACTTCCGTACCCGGGTGGCTGGCGACGAACTCGGCGACGATAGCCTGGGTGAGGCCGCGGGAGACGGAGTAGGCGCCCAGGGCGCTGGCATCGACGTGCAGGAGTTTCATGGCGAATCCTCTTTCGGCTGTCCCGCAGGCGGCGGGAATGGAGAGAAGGTACGCCTCGAACAATCACTTGATTAGCCCGCATGGAGTAGACTGATTGTTCTGGATGGGAAACGACCGAGGCCAGCCATGCTAGACGGCGCCCTGCAGGACCTGAACGATCTCTATTTCTTCGCTGCCGTGGTCGAGCATGGCGGGTTTTCGTCGGCCGGCCGGGCCCTCGGGATACCCAAGTCGCGCCTTTCCAAGCGCATCGCCCAGCTCGAGGACCGCCTCGGCGTCCGCTTGCTCCAGCGCACCACGCGCCGGTTCGTGGTCACCGAAATCGGCGAGCGCTTCTACCAGCATTGCCGGGCGGTGCTGGAGGAGGCCAAGGCGGCGCAGGACGCGGTGGATGAGCTGCGCACCGAGCCGCGCGGCATCGTCCGCATCAGTTGCCCCATTTCCATCGCCCAGAACATCGTCGGGCCCATGCTGCCGGCCTTCATGCTGGAGCACCCCAAGGTGCAGGTGCGCTTGACGGCCACCAACCGCCGCGTCGACCTCATCGGCGAGGGCTACGACGTGGCCGTGCGCGTGCGCGAGAAGCTGGATACCGACGCGACGCTGGTGCTGCGCAGCATCGGCTACGCGCGCAGCCTGCTCGTGGCGAGCCCTAAATTCCTCGACAGCCATGGCCGGCCCAAATCCCTCGAGGAGCTGGCCCAGCTGCCGGCGCTGAGCATGTACGAGCACGAGGGCGCCCAGGTGTGGGAGCTGGTGGATGCCAGCGGCAAGAAAGCGGCCGTGGAAGTGAAGCCGCGCCTTGTCAGCGGCGATTTCACCGTGCTGATCGCCGCCGCCGTGCAGTGCTGCGGCGTGGCGTTGCTGCCCGAGGACTACTGCGCCCCCATGCTGTCCAATGGCCAGCTGGAATGGGTGCTGCCCGAATACACCACGGCGCAGGGCACGCTGCACTTCGTCTACCCCAGCCGCCGCGGCCTGCTGCCGGCCGTGCGCAGCTTCGTGGATTTCCTGGCCGACCGCCTGCCCAAGGCCCAGGCCGAATTCCACAAGGATTGCCAGAAGGTGGCCGACGACCCCGCCAGCAGGGGGGCGATCGCCATGCGCCGCATGCTAGGATCGGAAAATACGGCCGCGTTTGGCCGTCCAAACGAATAAGGGCGTTCGATGCAGGTCGAAACCAAGCTTCCGAAGGTCGGCACCACGATCTTCAGCGTCATGAGCCAGCTCGCGCTGGAGCACAAGGCCGTGAACCTCGGCCAGGGTTTTCCGGATTTCGAGCCGCCGGCGCCGCTGCGCGACGCCATCACGCGCGCCATGGCCGAGGGCAGGAACCAGTATGCACCCGGCGTGGGCATCCCGAAGCTGCGCGAGCAGATCGCGCTGAAAACCGAACGGCTTTACGGCCACCGTGTAAGCCCCGATACCGAGGTCACCGTCACCTCCGGCGCCACCGAGGCCCTGTTCTCGGCCATCGCCGCCGTGGTGCGCGCGGGCGACGAAGTGATCGTGTTCGACCCGTGTTACGACAGCTACGAGCCGGCCATCGAGCTGCAGGGCGCCAGGGCGGTGCACATCCCGCTCACCGTGCCCTCGTTCGGCATCGACTGGCAGCGCGTGCGCGACGCTACCACGCCGAAAACCCGCATGATCCTCATCAACTCGCCGCACAACCCTTCGGGTGCCGTGCTGTCGCGGGCCGATCTCGACGAGCTGGCCGGCATCGTCCGCAACACGCCCATCGTGGTGCTGTCCGACGAGGTGTACGAGCACATCGTGTTCGATGGCGCCGACCACCAGAGCGTGCTGCGCCACGAGGAGCTGGCCGGGCGCAGCATCGTCGTGTCGTCGTTCGGCAAGACCTACCACTGCACCGGCTGGAAGGTCGGCTACGCCGTGGCGCCCAAGGCGCTCACCGCCGAATTCCGCAAGGTGCACCAGTACCTCACTTTCTGCACCTTCAACCCGGCGCAATGGGCGTTCGCCGAGTTCCTGGAATCCAGCCCCGAGCATTACCTCGAGCTGCCGGCGTTCTACCAGGCCAAGCGCGACCATTTCCGCCAGCTGCTGGCCCCGTCGCGGCTGAAGCTGCTCGACGTGCCGGGCGGCTATTTCCAGCTGGTCGATTACAGCGCCATCCGCGATACCGACGACATCAATTTCAGCGAGTGGCTGGTGCGCGAGGGCGGCGTGGCCGCCATCCCGCTCAGCCCGTTCTACGAGACGGCACCGGATACCCGCCTGGTGCGCCTGTGCTTCGCGAAGAACGACGCCACGATGCAAGCCGCCGCGGAGCTGCTGTGCAAACTCTGACCGTCACCCTCGTCCAGGGCGCCACCCGGTGGCACGATGCGCCTGGCAACCGCGATTATTACGGCCAGCTGGTGCGTGGCGCGGCGCCCAGCGACCTGTTCGTGCTACCGGAGACCTTCCTGTCGGGCTTCACCAACGATACGTTGGCCAATGCCGAGACCATGGATGGCGAAAGCGTGGCATGGCTGCGCGCGCTGGCCGCCGAGGTCGATGCCACCATCACCGGCAGCCTGGTCATCCGCGAGGGCGACACGGTCTTCAACCGCCTCATGTGGGCCTCGCCCAACGGCGACCTGGCCTATTACGACAAGCGCCACCTGTTCCGCATGGCGGGCGAGCACACACGCTACGGCGGCGGCCGCGAGCGGCTCATCGTGGAACTGAAGGGTTGGCGCATCCTGCCGCAGGTCTGCTACGACCTGCGCTTCCCGGTATGGCTGCGCAACGGCCGCGACGAGGCGGCGGCGGGTGGCATGGATTACGACCTGGCACTGTTCGTCGCGAACTGGCCCTCGCCGCGCCGCCAGCCCTGGCGCACGCTGCTGCGTGCCCGCGCCATCGAGAACCTGGCCTACGTCATCGGCGTGAACCGTGTCGGCACCGACGGCAACAACCACCCTTACAGCGGCGATAGCGTCATCGTCGACCCGGTGGGCGAGCCGCTGGTCGAACTCGGCGCGCTGGAGCAGGTCGTCACCGTCACCATCGACCCGGCGCCGTTGCTCGCGCACCGCGAGCGCTTCCCGGCCTGGATGGATGCCGACCGGTTCTCGATCGATCTTTGACGTCCCAAGCACCGATGTCGCCCCATGTAGGAGCTCACCCCGTGAGCGACATCTTTTCGCGACCACGCAACAGGGCCTGCTGCTCATTCGCAAATAGATGTCGCCCACGAAGTGGGCTCCTACACAGGGTGCGCTAGTGTGGGGTGGTGTTGCCTGCCGGCTTGAACGGCACCGCGGGGCCGATCTTCGCGACTTTTTCCCACGCCTTCAGCTTGTCCGCGATGCCCGCGCCGATGTCGATCTGTGGCTCGGAGGGCGTCACGGCGTCCTTCTTTTCCCACGCGCTGATTTCCACCTTGGCCTTGTCGAAGGCGGCGATGAAATCCGGCGTGGCATTGAGGCCATCCGCGAGCCAGGCATGGCCGAAGTAGGTGATGTCCGAATCGGTGCCGCAGCCGAACGACGTGCGGTCAGTGCGGGCGGATGACATGACCAGCGTGCCGTCACCCTTCAGCTTCGGCAGGAAGCCGCCCGAATAGCAGGCGTTCACCACCACGACCTTCCAGCGGAAATCGTGCTTCGACAGGATCTGCGACAGGCCGTCCGGGTCGAGCTGGTCGAGGGGAATGGGGTCCATGTCCACGAGCAGGCTGTGGTCGCTGCCGCCGTGGGTGGCCAGGTACACGAGGAGGATATCCTCTTTCGGGTTCATCACCTTTGCCAGCCCGTCCACCGCGCCTTCCAGGTTCGTCCAGCTGGCCAGGGGCCGCGTGGCCAGCGTCGCCGGGTTGTTCTCCAGCACCACGGTGTGGTTCGGGCTGCCAAAGCGGGTGGCCACCACCTGGTCGAGGTATTCGGCCTCGTTGCGGAACACATCCTCGGAGCCATCGGCACCAAACGCGATGGCATAGACGTTCGGCTTGCCTGGCGTGCGTTTAGCCAGCCTTGCCAGCGCCACGCGCAAGGCCTCGGGCTGCGCGACGAACACCTGCTCAGGCGTGGGGGCATCCTGCGGCCAGCTATCCATGTCGAGCTGCATGCCACCGTCATCGGCGTCGGCATCGGCCGTGGTGGCCGCCGGGGCGGGCGTGGTGCTGGCCGTCGGGGCGGGTGCCGTGGGTTTGGCATCCTTGCCCGGCTTGCCGGCCGCGGCACGTGTCGCGGCGGCCGCCGACGATGCCGCCGTGGCCGGCTCGACCACGCCGATACCCGTGACCACCGGCCGGGGGCCGAAGCCAAGGACGCCGGCGCTCAGCAGCGCGCCAGCGATGAAGCCCGCGAGCGTGTAGATCGCCGTGCGGCGGCGCGGATCAAGGCTGGATGGCATTGAAATCCGCCACGGCCGGGTGGCCGGCGTCCGCCATGGGCAGCGGCGGGCGCACAAGGTGGGTGGTATGCATGCCAGCGGCGCGGGCCGCGTCGAGCTCCTCGCGGATATCGGAGAGGAACAGCACCTGCGCGGGCGCTAGGCCGATCGCCTCGGCGATGCGGCGGTACGATTCCACCTCGCGCTTGTGGCCCGTCTGGGTGTCGAAATAGCCGCTGAAAAGCGGGGTGAGGTCGCCGTGCTCGCTGTAGCCGAACATCAGCTTCTGCGCGGGCACCGAGCCCGAGGAATAGACGTACAGCTTCAGGCCCTGGTCGTGCCATGCCTGCAGCCGCGCGGCCACTTCCGGGTACATGTGCGAGACATAGGCCTTCGACTCATAGCCCTCGCGCCAGATCATGCCCTGCAGGGCTTTCAGCGGCGTGGCCTTGCGATCCTCGTCGATCCAGCGGATCAACAGGTCGATGACCTCGGTGCGCGAAGCCTCGACCAGCCCGGCGTCCTTCGCTGCCTCGTGCAGCCAGTGCTGCACTTCCGGGTCGTCGGCGTGCGTCTCGACGAACGCCGGCAGGTGCTGCCGGGCGAACGGGAACAGCACATCCTTGACGAAGTCGATTGAGCTGGTGGTGCCCTCGATATCGGTGAGGACGGCGCGGATATCTGGCATGGGGAAAGCCTGCGGATCGGGGAGAGCCGCAGGATAGCCGAGCCGGGGCGGCTTTACGACGCGAGCGCGGCCGAGGGGTGCGGATCCATGCGCGGGAAGCGCTCCGCGATGTCCTCGCCCGTGAAGCTGGCGACCCAGCCCTCGGTGTTGGTGAACAGGCGGATGGCCACGAAGTAGGGCGATGCGCTCATGTCGAACCAGTGGCGGGTGCCGTCCGGCACGCCGATGAGGTCACCCTTTTCGCACAGCACCTCGTAGACCTTGCCATGGATGTGCAGGGTGAACTGCCCGGCGCCAGCGACGAAGAAGCGCACCTCGTCCTCGCTGTGGGTGTGCTCGTTCAGGAACTTCTGCCGGAACGTGGCGCGATCGGGGTTGTCGGGCTTGAGGCTGATCACGTCGACGGCCTGGTAGCCGTTTTCCTGCATGAGCCGGTCGATGTCGGCGCGGTAGGCCGCGATGACCTCCTCCTGGCTCGCGCCCGGCTGGATCGGCTGGCTGGCCGCCCATTGCTCGAAGCGCACGCCCACCGCGTTGAGTTCCGCGGCGATGGCGGCGTGGTCAGTGAGGTCGGCGAGCGGGGCGGCGTGGTTGGTGTCGTCGTAGATGCGCAGACGGCTCATGGGGAAAGCCTCCGTAGGTCGAGTTCACAGCCCAGCAGGAATTCCAGTGCCTCGAGGTGGCGGCGGGTTTCCGCCATGTCGCGGCCCCAGGTGTAGATGCCGTGGCCGTTGATGAGGTAGGCGTGCAGCGGCTTGCCGCTGTCGATCCAGGCGTCGACCTGGGCCTCGAGCTCGGGCATGTGCTGGGTGTTGGGGAAGACAGGGATATCGAGCACGCTCTCGTGCGTCGTGTAGCCGGTGATGGCCTTTTGCAGCTCCCAGCCCTCGAGGCGGATGCGCCCTTCGGCCGCGAACAGGCGCGAGGCCACGCTCTGCGTGCGCGAATGGGTATGCAGCACCACGTTGGCCTCGGGGAAGCGCTTGTACACCTGCGTGTGCAGGCCGGTTTCGGCCGAGGGGCGCGAATCGCTGCCCACGGCCTTGCCATCCATGTCGATGACCATGATGTCGTCGCGGCCCAGCCGGCCCTTGTCGCGGCCCGAAATGGTGATGGCGGCGAGGCCCTCGTCCAGGCGCATCGAGAAGTTGCTGCTCGTGGCTGGCGTCCACCCGAACGCGGCCAGCTCGCGCGCGGCATCGGCGATGGCGTCGGCACGCGAGGCGAGCAGGGCGGGGTCGGGCTGGGCGAGGGGCTTGGTCATGGGTTTGGACGTCTAAATCGAACGGCAACTATAGCATGGAGGTGTTGTCAGGCCCGTGGCAGGCGCAGGGCTGGTAATGCGAACCATTCTATTTTTCGGTTTTGCGTAGGATGGCCGGTGACCATTGCACGAGGTACACCCATGTCGCAGAACGACACCCGTGATATCGAGGGCCGCCGCCGTTTCCTCAAGGCCGCCGCTGGTTCGGTCGCCGCCGCAGCCGTCCTCGGTGGCGTCCCGCGGCTGGGCCAAGCCCAGGACCTGCCGCACCTGTCCCCGTCCGACCCGACGGCCACGGCGCTGAAATACGTGGAAGACGGCAGCAAGGCGCAGGGCAGGAAAACGCCGAACGATACCTGCATGAACTGCAATTTCTACCAGGGCAAGGCCGGCGCCGCCTGGGGGCCCTGCCAGCTCTTCCCGGGCAAGGCCGTGGCGGCGAAGGGCTGGTGCGTGTCGCACGCCGTCATGATCTGATCGCCCTGGTTTCACCCGGGCAAAATAAAGGCCAGCCTACGGGCTGGCCTTTTCGTTGCGAATCGCAAAATGCAGCCCAAGCGCGCCAGGCCGAGGAGCTGACCCGCCTGACGCGCCGGGCGGCAATCCGGGGCCCACTGCCAAGTGATTTACCCGCGGAACCGGGATCATACTCCCCTCGGGGCACGACCGGCCAATGGCAGTTAAATGACGAACGTGTTTTTGCGTATTTCATCGCAAAAACAGAAACTTAACGCCTAAAGCTCCGCTTCTACTGTAGGAGCCCGCTAGCGGGCGATGGGTGCCCGCAAAACCGTCAACCACCCTTTCGAATCTTGCTATGCCGGAAGCTATAAGCGAAGTAAACGATCACGCCAAGCACGGTCCACACACCAAGCAAAACCCAGTTACGCACACCGAGCGAATACAGCAATGCGATGCAGCTCAGCACACCGAGCGTGCACGTCACCGTCGCGAACGGAACACGGAACGTGCGCGGCACGTCGGCGGCGGTGCGACGAAGGATCAGCACGCCGATGCACACCGCGCAGAATGCGACGAGCGTGCCCATCGAGGTGAGGTCGCCGAGCAGGTTCAGCGGGAACACGGCGGCGAGCGCGGCGATACCGATGCCGGTGATGACGGTGTTGAGGTGCGGCGTGCGGTACTTTGGGTGGATGCTGGTGAACACTTTCGGCAGCAGGCCGTCGCGGCCCATGATCATGAAGATGCGCGGTTGCGCGATGATCATGACGAGCACGACGGACGACAGGCCGATGAGCGCGCCGACTTCGACCAGCCCACGCAGCCAGCCAAGTTCAGGGTGCTGGCGGATGGCGGTGACGACGGGCTCGGCCGTGCCAAGCTGCGAGAACGGCACCAGGCCGGTGAGCACCGCCGCCATGGCGATGTAGAGCACGGTGCAAACCGCAAGCGAGGCGAGCGTGCCGATGGGCATGTCGCGCTGCGGGTTCTTCGATTCCTGCGCCGCCGTGGAGGTGGCCTCGAAACCGATGTAGGCGAAGAACACCAGCGACGCGCCGCGCATGACGCCCGCCCAGCCGTATTTGTCGCCGCCCTGGTTCTCGGGAATGAACGGATGCCAGTTGGCGGTATCGATATGGCTTGCGCCCACGACGATGACGACCACGATGAGCGCCACCTTCAGCAGCACCATGGCCATGTTGAGGCCGGTCGACTCCTTGATGCCGACGTAGCAGAGCCAGGTGAGCGCCAGCGTGATGCCCACGGCGGGCAGGTTGAACAGCGCGCCCGTGGCGACAAGGTGGCCGTCGATGAAATCGACCGGCGCATTGGTGAGCGCGGGCGGGATATGGATGCCGACGTGGTCGAGCAGGCTGACGAAGTAGCCTGTCCAGCTTACCGCCACGGCGGATGCCGACACGCCGTACTCGAGGATGAGGTTCCAGCCGATGAACCAGGCCGCGCCCTCGCCGAGCGTGGCGTAGGCGTACGAGTACGCGCTGCCGGAGACCGGTACCAGCGACGCGAACTCGGCGTAGCACAGTGCCGTGAACACGCTGCAGATGGCGGCCAGGATGAAGGACAGGATGATGGCCGGCCCCGCGTGCTCCGCGGCGGCCACGCCCGTGATGACGAAGATGCCGCCACCGATGACCGCGCCGATGCCCAGTGCCGTGAGGCCCCACGGGCCCAGCGTTCGGCGCAGGGCAGGGCCATGGGCGTCGTCGGCTTCGGCTTGCGGTGCTTTCTTGGCGAGTAGCTGCTTGAGCATGGGCGGCTCGAACCTGGTGTTGGCGGGTTGAGGATAGCGCTGAAATACGGAAGGCCGGCGGGTTGCCGCCGGCCTTCCGGGTGTGGTGCGTGGCTTCAGCCGAGCGACTTGCGCAGCTTGCTGTGCGCGTAGCCGTAGCCGAAGTAGATGAGCTGGCCGATGACGATCCAGCCCACCATGAGACGCCAGTGCTCTTCGAAGGCCTGCCAGAAGAGGTAGACGCAGGCGATGGCGCCGAGGATGGAGATCGGCCACACCATCGGCACGCGGAAGCTGCGCGGCAGGTCGGGGCGGGTATAGCGCAGGATGAGGATGCCGATGCACACGGTGGCGAAGGCCAGCAGCGTACCCATGGACACCAGCTCACCCAGCACGCTGACGGGGAACAGCCCCGCCATGGCGGCCGCGGCGACGCCCACGAGGACCGTGCCCACGTACGGGGTGCGGAACTTCGGATGCACCTTGGCCATGGCCGGCGGCAGCAGGCCGTCGCGCGCCATCGAGAAGAAGATGCGCGGCAGGCCCATCAACATGACCAGGATGACCGACGACAGGCCCGTGATGGCACCGAAGACGACGATGGCCTTGAGCCACGAGAGCTGCGGATAGAGGCCCAGGGCGGTGGCGACCGGCTCCGGCGTGTTGAGGATGCGGAACGGGGCGATGCCCGTGAGCACCAGCGCCACGGCGATATAGAGGATGGTGCAGACGGCGAGCGAGCCCAGGATGCCGATGGGCATGTCGCGCTGCGGGTTCTTCGCTTCGCCGGCCGCGGTGGAGACCGCATCGAAGCCGACATAGGAGAAGAACACGATGGTGGCGGCGCGGAAGATGCCGCTCCAGCCGAACACGCCCTCGCCTTCGTTCGGCGGGATGAACGGGTGCCAGTTGGCGGGGTTCACCACCTTGATGGCGAAGGCCAGGAACAGCAGGATGACCGTGACCTTGATGGCCACGATGATCGAGTTGACGAAGGCCGACTGCGTGATGCCGACGTAGCACAGGCCGGAGAGCGCGGCGATGATGACCACCGCCGGCAGGTTGATCAGCGCGCCCGTGGCCTGGATGTGGCCCTCGACGAACTGGAACGGCGCGGACGACAGCGAGGCGGGCAGGGTGATGTCGCTGCCCACGAAACTGCCGATGAGGCCGAGCAGCTCGTTGAAGTAACCCGACCAGCCCGCGGCCACCGTGGCCGCCGCGAAGAGGTATTCGAGCACGAGGTTCCAGCCCACGAACCAGGCGATGTACTCGCCCAGCGTGGCGTACGAATACGAGTAGGCGCTGCCCGAGACCGGCAGCATGGCCGCGAACTCGGCGTAGCACAGGCCCGCGAGCGCGCAGGCGATGCCGGCGATGACGAAACTGATGACGAGGGCGGGGCCGGCGTGCATCGCGGCCGCCTGGCCGGTGATGACGAAGATGCCCGCGCCGATGACGGCGCCGATGCCGAGGAGGATCAGGTGCCTGGCGGTGAGGACGCGCTTGAGGCCCGCGTCGCCATGGGCGCCGGTCTCGATGTGTTCACCAGCATCGACATGCGGCGCGGCCTCGATGGGATGCGTCGCGAAAAGGTGTTTCAACATGTGTCTCCCCTACTGCCGGAAGTGCTCTTTATTATTGGGACCGCCGTGGCAGTTGCGATGGAACGCCGCTCCCCGGTGAGTCGGCACGGCACCATAGCCCAGCGGGGCACGGGCGTACAAGCTGCATTGCGAGGCCAGGCAAGGCCTTGCACGGGGGGCGGCGGTTGTCACCATGACTAACGGCGGTTGTGCGTGGAACGAAGGGCCATGGCTCAGAACACCATGTTGAAAGCGGCCTGTGGCGCGACATAACTGGCGGCGTTGCGCCCCGCCACGCTGAACTGCACGCCGGCGATAAGCCCCATCGTGGGGCCCAGGTGGTATGCCACGGCGGGTGCCAGGCTGTATTGCTGCGTAGGGCGAAGGGTGTGGCTACAGGCGGCGCCACCGCAGGCGCCGTGCACGGTGGTGGCGCCGCCGCGGTTCCAGATGGCCTCGCCGACAAGGCCCCAGCGCGCGGCGAGCACGTACTCCGCGGCGAGCGATGCCGTCCACGAGGGGCCGGGGCGCGCATGGCCCCTGAACCCCGGCCCGGTGCCGTACGTGCTTGCGCCATGGATGCCGATGCGCCCGGGCGTGTCGCCCCAGCCCAGCTGCCCGCGCCAACGCAGCGCATGGCCATTCGCCAGCCACTGGAGTTTCTGTGCGCCAAGGGTGGTCGAGAGGCCCATGGCCCCCGCGCCCGTGCCATTGAACGGATTGGTATCCAGGCGTTGGTACTTGCCCGTCGGGATACGCACGGCCATGGCCACGCCGACGACCCAGTCGGTGCCATCGGGCCCCGGCCCGGCGAGGCGCTGCAGGACACGCACGACCGAATCGCCCATGCGCAGGCCATCGCTGTGGGCCCCGCCGCGCGAGGTACGCGAGCCGTTGAGGGTGAGTTGCACGTCGAGCGCATCGGTGACGCCATAGACCATCGGCAGCGCCACCATCCATTGCCGCGCGGTGATGTCGTGGCGATGGCGGCCGCCATCGTTGGCATAAGCGCCGCGCACATGGGTATGGATGAGGTATGGCTCAATATTCAGCGTATTCGCCGGCAGCGTGTTGACCGCCGGGGTAACGAGCGGCCCGGTGAACAGCGGCGCGGCGCGATCGGTGGTGGCCATGGCGGCCGCCGGGGCGAGGACCACAAGGGCGGCGAGGGGGCGGAGGGAACGAGGGGGCATGCGTGGCTCCTTGCATGGGATGGCGGGGTGCGCTTCTTGCGCACGACCCATCCTAGGCAGGAGCCGCTAGCCAGCGACATCGGATTAGTCTGAAAATGACGTGCGAAAATGCCGGCCGGTTGAATCGGATTTCCCTGATGGACAAGACACACCTATCTCTGGCAGCCGCGCTCGACGGCTACGCAAGGCGCTACCCGCTGGAGACCGACGTCGCGCATTTCCGCGCGTGGCTCGCCACGGCGCGCCAGCCCTTCCACCGCGAGACGCTGGAGGGCCATTTCACGGGCTCTGCCTGGCTGGTGAGCGCCGACGGGCAGCGCGTGCTGCTGATGCACCACCGCAAGCTGCAACGCTGGCTGCAGCCCGGCGGCCACGCGGATGGCGATGCCGACCTTGCCGGCGTGGCGCTACGCGAGGCGGAGGAAGAAACGGGCCTGCGGGATCTCGCCGTGATGCCGGCCGTGTTCGACGTGGACCGCCATGTCATACCCGCGCGCGGCCACGAGCCGGCGCACTTCCACTACGACGTGCGTTACGTCGTCGTGGCGCGTGGCTCGGAGGCCTTCGCGGCCAACGAGGAGTCGCTGGGCATGGCATGGCGGGCCATCGACGAGATCGCGGCGGACGGCACGGCCGACCCCTCGCTGCGCCGCATGGCGGCGAAATGGCAGTCGCACCAGGCCACGCTGGCCTGAGGGCTCAGGCCTCGGCGTACCTGGCCGGGGCCGGATGCACCGTGCCGCACTGCTTGCAGGTGCGTGCGGCTTCCGAACGGTAGAACGCGTCGAACACCGGGGGGAAATCGTGCTCGATGCTTTCGAGCACGAAGTAGCGCTCGAACAGCTTGGCGTTACAGGCCTCGCAGAACCACATCAGCCCGTCGCGCTCGCCGGGCACGCGGCGCCGCTCGACCACGAGGCCCACGGAATCGGGCATGCGCTGGGGCGAATGCGGCACCCGCGGCGGCAGGTAGAACACCTGGCCGGCGCGGATGGGGATATCCCGTGCATGGCCATCGTCCTGCACCTTCAGCACCATCTCGCCCTCGAGCTGGTAGAAGAACTCGGGGCCTTCGTCGTAGTGGTAGTCGGTACGCGCGTTAGGGCCGCCGACGACCATGATGATGAAATCGCCATCGACGATGCATTTGTTGCCCACCGGCGGCTTGAGCAGGGCGCGGTTTTCGTCGATCCAGCGCTGCAGGTCGATAGGGGGCGTGAGGCTCATGCGGTTGGCTTCGTGGGCGTGTCGCTCGATCATACCCCGGCACCGGGGCTTCCCGGCGGCCACGCCGTGTCGTACAACGTCGGTCCCTTTCGTAAGGATTCGCCTACATGGCGTCGTGGTACCACGCCCGCCAACCGTTGCCAGCGCCCCGGCCCGCGCCGCAGGGCAAGCGGGAGGCCGCCGTCGTGGTGGTGGGCGGCGGCTTCGCCGGCCTGAACACGGCGCTGGGCCTGGCGGCGCGCGGCGTGCGCGACGTGGTGCTGCTGGAGGCGCAGGCGATCGGCTTTGGTGCTTCCGGCCGCAATGGCGGCTTTGTGTTCGCTGGGTATTCGCTGGGCGAGCGCGCCTTGTTGGCGAAGCTGGGCGACGACGGCGCCCGTGACCTCTACGGCCGCACCGTGGCTGCGGTGAACCTGATCCGCGAGCGCATCACCACCCTGGGCATCGATTGCGACATGGTGGATGCGGGCGTGGTGTGGGCGAACTGGTTCCGCGATGCGCGCCTGCTCCGTGCGCGGCAGAAGCTACTGGCCGAGCATTACGGCACCGAATGGCAATGGCTACCCGCTGACGCCATGCAGGCTTTCGTGCGCAGCCGGCGCTACCACGACGGGCTATACGAGCGGAACGCGCTCCACATCGATCCCCTGGCCTATGCCCGTGGCCTCGCCAGCGCGGCCGAGGCGGCGGGGGTCACCATCCATGAAGGCTCGCGCGTGCGGATGCTGGAACGCCGGGGCCCCCGCTGGGTGCTGCGCGTGGGCGATGCAGAGATCGAGGCGCCCAACGTGGTGCTGGCCTGCGGCGGCTACCTCGCCGGGCTTGACCGGCGCATCGACAAGGCCGTGTTGCCCATCGCCACCTACGTCATGGTGACGGAGCCGCTCGGCGATCGGCTCGGCGATTGCCTGCGCACGCAGGCGGCGGTGTACGACACGCGTTTCGCCTTCGACTACTACCGGCCGCTCAGCGACACCCGCTTGCTATGGGGTGGCCGCATTTCCGTGCGCGACCGCAGCGCCCGCGCGGTGCAGAAGCTGCTCATGCGCGACCTGCTGAAGGTCTTCCCTTCGCTCAAGGGCGTGGCGGTGGAGCACGCGTGGTCGGGCCTCATGAGTTACGCCCGGCATGAGATGCCCCAGGTGGGTACGCATGGCAATGGGCTGTGGTACGCGCAGGCGTTCGGCGGGCATGGCCTGGCGCCCACCTGCGCGGCGGGTGAGACGTTGGCAGACGCGATCGCGTCGGGTGCGAAGGCGGTGCCGGCGTATGCGGCCTTTGGGCTGGAGCCGGTGCACCGGCCGTTCGGGTATCTCGCGGCGCAGGGTACGTATTGGAAGCTGGAGTTGGCGGACTGGTTCAAGTCGCGGCTTGAGGGGTGATCGCGCGCAAGCGCGCTCCCACAGTTGCGGTGGGCTTCCGAACCCAGCGGCGGGCTCATGCCTTCGCCGTGCGGTCCAGCCAGACGAGGATGCCCTGGGCATTCAGGCGGATGTCGATCTTCAGCAGGCGGGCGATGTCGTCCGCCGGCAGGGCCACGCCGTGGCGCTTCGCACGGCCCACGTAGAGGTCGGTGAATTCCGTGGCGATACGGACGTCGCGGTCGGGGTCGTCCATGTGGCGGCGGGCAATGGCGACCATGGCGTCGAGCTGTTCGTGCAGGTCGCGCGCCAGGCGCGGCACGTCGCCGACGCGGTCGTAATGCGTGAGGTACATCGCCTCCGGCCCGTAGCCGAGCATCCGCTCGATGGAGGCATGTGCCTCGTCGGGGTCGAACTGCACCGGTGACGTGGTCGGGATGATGAAAGGCCCCTGGGCGGTGTCGAACTCGCGGTACGAGAGCCCGAAGATATCGCCGGTGAAAAACGCGTTCGCGCGCTCGTCGTGGATGGCGATGTGGTGCTTCGCATGGCCCGGTGTATCGAGGCAAAGCAGGGCACGCCCCGCCAGGTCGACGACGAAGCCGTCGGCGGCCTCGACCACGCGCTCGCTGGGCACTGGGGCGATGGTGCCGTAGTCGCGGCGCACCGCTTCCTCGCCGTAGACGCCGGTGGCGCCGGCGATCAGCACGGCCGGGTCGATCATGTGCCGCGCGCCGCGCGGATGCACGGCGAGCCTGGCATGGGGCAGGTGCTTCATCAGCTCGCCCGCGCCGCCCGCGTGGTCGAGGTGCACGTGCGTGAGGATGACCCAGTCGACATCGCCCGGCGTGAGCCCCGCGGCGTGGATGGCGTCGAGGAAACGCGGCAGCGAATGCGTCGTGCCGCTGTCGATGAACGCACCGCGCCCGCGCTCGACGACGAGGTACGCCGCGTCGAACGCAGGGCGGCCAAAGCCGGTGTCGATGGTGTGGATGCCGTGCATGCGCGTAGCGTAAACCCAAGGCATGTGATGGCATGGTGTCGCCGAAAGACCATGTGGGAGCGCGCTCGCGCGCGATGGGCCTTGCGGCAGGCCCATCGCGCGCAAGCGCGCTCCCACAGGTTTTGTTTCGTGCCGGTTTTACAGTGCTTCGAAAATTCCTGCGGCGCCCATGCCGGTGCCGATGCACATCGTCACCATGCCGTACTTCTGCTTGCGGCGGCGCAGGCCGTGGATAAGCGTCGCGGCGCGCACGGCGCCGGTGGCACCCAGCGGATGGCCGAGGGCGATGGCGCCGCCCAGCGGGTTCACCTTCGACGGGTCGAGGCCGAGGTCACGCATCACGGCCAGGGCCTGTGCCGCGAAGGCCTCGTTGAGTTCGATCCAGTCGAGCTGGCCTTGCGTCATGCCGGCCTGCTTCAGTGCCTTCGGGATCGCTTCCTTCGGGCCGATGCCCATGATGTCGGGCGCCACGCCGGCCACCGAGAAACCCACGAAGCGGGCGAGCGGGGTGAGGCCGTAATCGTTGATGGCCTTCTCCGAGGCCAGCAGCAGGGCGCCGGCGCCGTCGGACATCTGCGACGAGTTGCCCGCCGTGACCGAGCCACCGAACTGGCCATTGCGGAACACCGGGCGCAGCTTGCCGAGTACCTCGAGCGAGGTATCCGCACGCGGGCCTTCGTCGATCGAAATGATGCGGCGGTCTTCCTTCACCGTGCGGTTGGCGAGATCGGGGTAGCGGTCGTCGAGCTGGAACGGCGTGATCTCGTCCTTGAACTCGCCACCCTGGATGGCGGCCAGCGCGCGCTGGTGCGATTGCAGGGCGAAGGCGTCCTGGTCCTCGCGGCTGACCTTCCAGCGCTCGGCCACCTTCTCGGCGGTGATGCCCATGCCGAAGGCGATGGCGCGGTTTTCGTCGTTCTCGAAAATGGCCGGGTTCATGGCCACCTTGTGGCCCATCATCGGCACCATGCTCATCGACTCGGTGCCGCCGGCCAGCATCAGGTCGGCTTCGCCCAGGCGGATGCGGTCGGCGGCCATGGCGATGGCCTGCACGCCCGACGAGCAAAAACGGTTGATGGTGACGCCCGGCACCTGCTCGGGCAGGCCGGCCAGCAGCACGCCGATGCGTGCCACGTTCATGCCTTGCTCGGCCTCGGGCATGGCGCAGCCGATGATGGCGTCGCCGATCAGCGCCGGGTCGATGCCCGGGGCCTGCTCCATCACGCCACGGATGACGTGGGCCAGCAGGTCGTCGGGGCGGGTGTTGCGGAACACGCCGCGCGGCGCCTTGCCCACCGGGGTGCGGGTGGCGGCGACGATGTAGGCGTCTTGCACTTGCTTGCTCATGGAAGGGTTCCTTTAAGTGGGCAGCGCGTCAGTTACGCAGCGGCTTGCCCGTCGTCATCGTGTGGGCGATGCGGGCCTGGGTCTTTTCGGTCTGCGCCAGTTCGACGAAGTGCTTGCGCTCGAGGGCGAGCAGCCATGCCTCGTCGACCGACGAGCCACGCTCGATGCGGCCGCCCGACAAGGTGTCGGCGATGCGGCTGGCGATGTCGATGTCATGCGCCGAGGCGAAGTAGCCTTCGGCCATGTTGGCCAGCGAGGCCTTGAACGTGGCCGTGCTGGTATCGCCCGCGGCGGGGATGGCGCGCGCCGGCATCGGCGGGCGGTAGCCCGATTCAGCCATGGCCAGCGCCTGGGCCTTCGCCACGTGGAGCAGCTCGTAGGCGTTGAACACCACGATATCGTCCTTGCGCAGCAGGCCCAGCGACTTCGCCTCGAGGGCGCTGGTGGAGACCTTGGCCATGGCCACCGTCTCGAACACCTTCTTCAGGTACTCGAACGGGTCATCCGGGTTGTGCTGCGCGGCGCGCACGGCCAGCTCCTTCAGGCCGCCGCCGGCGGGCAGCAGGCCCACGCCGGCCTCGACCAGGCCGATGTAGCTCTCCAGCGCCGCGACGGTGCGGGCCGAATGCATCTGGAATTCGCAGCCACCGCCCAGGGCAAGGCCACGCACGGCGGCCACCACCGGCACCAGCGAGTGCTTGATGCGCATGCTGGTGGCCTGGAAGTTCGCCACCATGGCCTCGAACTCGGCCAGCTTGCCAGCCTGCAGCAGGCCCAGCGCGCCCTTGAGGTCGGCACCGGCGGAGAACGGCTCGGACGGCTGCCACAGCACCACGCCACGGAACTGCTGCTCCGCGAGGCCGATGGCATGCTGGATGCCATTCAGCACGTGGTCGTTCACCGTATGCATCTTGGTCTTGAACGAGATGACGCCAATGCCGTCGCCCGTGGTCCACAGGCGCACGCCGTCGTTTTCCCACACCGTGGTGCCCTGGTCGAAGGCCTCGCCCAGGATCGGGTCGGGGAACGCCTGGCGGGCGTACACCGGGTGCTGCGAACGCGGCTTCTCGGCGTTGGCGCTGGCTGAGTACGAGCCGGCCTTGCCGTGGACGCCCTTGCGGCCATCGGTGACCCACGCGGGCAGCGGGGCGCTGCTCATGGCCTTGCCGGCGGCGATGTCCTCGGCGATGAAGCCGGCCACCTGCTGCCAGCCCGCGGCCTGCCACAGCTCGAACGGGCCGAGCTTCCAGCCGTAGCCCCAGCGGATGGCGAAGTCGACGTCGCGCGCCGTCTCGGCGATATCGGCGAGGTGGTAAGCGGTGTAGTGGAAGAGATCGCGGAACACGGCCCACAGAAACTGCGCCTGCGGATCAGCCGAGGCGCGCAGCTTCGCGAACTTCTCGGCCGGGTCCTTGATGGCGAGGATGGCGGCCACTTCATCGGACGGCTTGCCTTCGGACGGGCGGTAATCCTGCTTCTGCAGGTCGAGCACCACGATGTCCTTGCCGGCCTTGCGGTAGAAGCCCGCACCGGTCTTCTGGCCCAGCGCGCCCTTGTCGATCAGGCCTTTCAGCCACACGGGCGGCTGGAAGTATTTGTGCCAGGGATCGTCCGGGAGGGTATCGCCCATGGTCTTCACCACGTGGGCGAGCGTATCCAGGCCCACCACATCGGCCGTGCGGAACGTGGCGCTCTTCGGGCGGCCGATGGCCGGGCCGGTGAGGGCGTCGACGGTATCGAAGCCCAGGCCGAACTGCTCGGTGTGGAACATGGTGCTCAGCATCGAGAACACGCCGATGCGGTTGCCGATGAAGTTGGGGGTGTCCTTGGCGTACACCACGCCCTTGCCCAGGGTGGTGGTGAGGAAGGCCTCGAGACCCTCGAGCACGGCGGCGTCGGTGAGCTTGGTGGGGATGAGCTCCACGAGGTGCATGTAGCGCGGCGGGTTGAAGAAGTGCACGCCGGTGAAGCGGTGGCGAAGCTGCTCCGGCAGCGCCTCGGCCAGCCCGTTGATCGACAGGCCCGAGGTGTTGCTGGCCAGGACGGCCGTGGCGGAGACGTGCGGCGCGATCTTCGTATAGAGGTCGAGCTTCCAGTCCATCCGCTCGGCGATGGCTTCGATCACCAGGTCGACGTCGGCCAGCTGGCCGAGGTCATCCTCGTAGTTGGCGGGGATGATGGCGGCGCCCAGGCTCTTCTCGGCCAGCGGGGCCGGCGAGAGCTTGGCCAGGTTGGCGATGGCCTTGAGGGCGATGCCGCTCTTCGGGCCTTCCTTGGCGGGAAGGTCGAACAGGACGGTTTCCACGTTGGCGTTCGTCAGGTGCGCGGCAATCTGCGCGCCCATGACACCGGCGCCGAGTACCGCGGCCTTGCGAATGCGTAGCGGTGTTGCGGTCATGGTGATCTCCGAGGGGGCAAGGGGGCGCGCCGGTCAGCGGGGGCTGGCCGGGGCGTTGGAAACGGATGGGTTGCGCATGCCGGCCGCGGCGAAGCGGATGAGGTGCTCGGCGGCGGTCTCGCGGTGGTCGCGCTCGGCGACGTCGCTCTTGCGCTGGATGATGCCGAAATCGGCCATGGCGTACGTGAGCGCGCCGGTGACGATATCGAGGCGCCAGTAGATCTCTTCCTTGGCCAGGCCCGGCAGCAGGCGGCCGAACTCGGCGGCGAACTGGCGCAGGATGTGGCCATAGTTCTCGGACAGGAAGCGGCGCAGGGTTTCGTTGTGCTCGGCGTAGGCCCGGGCCAGGACGCGGACGAAGGCGGCGCCGCCGCCATCGGTGCGGCTGAGGTCGAGGGCAGGGCGGATGTAGGCGTCGAGCACGTCTTCGAGCGAGGTGCCGTCCTTGCCCGCGACCTTGTGCAGGGCGGCCAGGCGGCGGCTGTTGAGTTCGTCGAGGCGGCGGCGGAACACCTCTTCGATCAGCTTGTCCTTCGAGCCGAAGTGGTAGTTCACGGCCGCCAGGTTCACCCGGGCGGCGGCGGTGACCTGGCGCAGCGATGCCCCGGCGAACCCGTGCGTGGCGAACAGGGCCTCGGCGGCGCCCAGGATGCGTTCCTTGGTGCTGCGCTCACGTGACGCGTAGGGGGCACTGGTCATGGCGGGCCACTCCGGCGGGGTTAGTTTGAATCAAACGATCGTTTGAGAATACGCCTGCCCCGATTTGGTGGTCAATGTGCGCCGCACAACCCTGCAATCGGCTGGCGAATGAGCTAGAATCCGTCAAGAATTCGTGAGCTAAGTCAGTCATTCCTGACGGCTTTGCCCTCAAACTTTCACCGGGCGCCCGCGTGGGGTCCGGCAAGCTTCGTTTCTTCCAACCTTTCCCGGAGCACCCGTATGGCGCTGGAGCGCACCCTTTCGATCATCAAGCCCGATGCCGTCAAGAAGAACGTCATCGGTGAAATCCTGGCCCGCTTTGAAAAGGCCGGCCTCAAGGTCGTCGCCGCGAAGATGAAGCAGCTGACCCGCGAAGAGGCCGAAGGCTTCTACGCCGTCCACAAGGAGCGCCCGTTCTTCGGCGCGCTGGTCAACTTCATGATTTCCGGCCCGGTCATGATCCAGGCGCTGGAAGGCGAGGGCGCGGTCCTCAAGAACCGCGACCTCATGGGCGCCACCAACCCGAAGGAAGCCGCGCCGGGCACCATCCGCGCCGATTTCGCCGATTCGATCGACGCCAACGCCGTGCACGGTTCGGATTCGCTCGAAAACGCCGCCATCGAAATCAAGTACTTCTTCAACGACGCGGACGTCGTTTCCCACTGAGAACTGCCGTGAATACGCCTGCCGACAAGGTCAACCTGCTCGACTTCGACCGCCAGGGCCTGCGCGATTTCTTCGCCAGCCTGGGCGAGAAGCCGTATCGCGCGGACCAGGTCATGAAGTGGATCTACCACCGCCTCGAAAACAATTTCGAGGCCATGACCGACGTCGGCAAGGCGCTTCGCGAAAAGCTCATTGCCAGCTGCTACATCGGGCCGCCGTCCACCGTGTTCGAGAAGGGCGCGGTCGACGGCACCCACAAGTGGCTGCTGGGCATGGATGGCGGCAACGCCATCGAGACGGTCTACATCCCGGAACCCACCCGCGGCACGCTGTGCGTGTCCTCGCAGGTGGGTTGCGCCCTGAACTGCCAGTTCTGCTCCACGGCCACCCAGGGCTTCTCCCGCAACCTCTCCACGTCCGAGATCATCGGCCAGATGTGGGTCGCGGCCAAATTCCTCGGCAACGTCACGCACCAGCAGCGCCGCATCACCAACGTGGTGATGATGGGCATGGGCGAGCCGCTGCTGAACTTCGATAACGTGGTGAAGGCCATGAGCCTGATGCGCGACGACCTGGGCTTCGGCCTGGCGAGCAAGCGCGTCACGCTGTCCACGGCCGGGCTGGTGCCCATGATCGACCGCCTCTCGGCGGAGAGCGATGTCGCGCTGGCCGTGTCGCTGCACGCCGCCAACGACGAGCTCCGCACCGAGCTGGTGCCGCTCAACAAGCGCTACAACCTGGCCGAGCTCACGGCCGCCTGCGAGCGCTACATCCGCCGGGCGCCGCGCACGCACATCACGTTCGAATACACCCTCATGAAGGGCATCAACGACCGCCCCGAGCACGCGCGCCAGCTCATCAAGTTCATGCGCCGCCTGCCGGGTGCCAACAAGGTCAACCTCATCCCCTTCAACCCGTTCCCGGGCACCCGGTTCGAGCGCTCGGAGCCGGAAGAAATCCGCAATTTCCAGACCCAACTGCTGAACGCGGGCGTGCTGACCATGCTCCGCCGCACCCGCGGCGACGACATCGACGCCGCCTGTGGCCAGCTGAAGGGCCAGGTGGTCGACCGTACCCGCCGCCAGGCGGAGTTCCGAAAGAAGCTCGAAGAAGGGGTTGTGAATGCGGCTTGATCGGTGGGGGATGGTGGCCGCGCTGGCGTTCGCGTGCGCGGGCTGCGTCACGACGGGCGGTGGCCCGGGGTCCAACCTCAAGCCGGATTCCAAGGCCGACGAACGTCGCCACGGCGCCGAGGTCCATACCGAGCTCGGCCGCCGCTACATGGAGCAGGGCAATCTCGAGGGCGCCATGGACAAGCTCAACAAGGCTATCCAGTTCGACCCGAACTTCGCCCCCGCGCGCACCGTGCTCGCGGTGCTGTACGAGCGCATCAAGGACCCGGCCAACGCCGAGCTCAACTACCGCAAGGCGGTGGAGATCGACCCGAAGAAGGGTGACGCCAACAACAACCTCGCGGTGTTCCTGTGCCAGCAGGGCCGCGCGGCCGACGCCAAGCCCTATTTCGACCGTGCGCTGGCCGATCCGTTCTACGGCACGCCCGACGTGGCGTTGAGCAACGCCGGCACGTGCGCCCTCAAGGCGCAGGATTACGACGGCGCCGAGGCCTATTTCCGCAAGGCCCTCGAGCGCAACCCGAATAACGGCGACGCCCTGTTTCAGATGGCGAACGTGTTGTACCTTAAGAACGATGCATTCAGGGCCCGTGCCTTCCTCCAGCGCTTCGAGGCGCTGGGTGTCGACAGCCCCGATGCGTTGAAGCTCGGCCACGATATCGAGCTCCGTCTGGGCAACGGGGAGGTTGCCCAGGATTACGCTAAACGCCTGCGCGCAAAGTTCCCGGATTCGGATCCCGCGCACGCTCTCGAAGCCACAGCACGTCAATGACCACTGCATCGTCGAATTCAAACGGTCGGGACGAGCGCGAGCAGGATCTGTTCGCCGGCATCGAGCCCTTTCAGAGCAGGGAGGACGCCATGGACCCGCAGACTGATTCCCAGGCCGCCGATGGTGGCCGCGTTCTCATCGACCACGCCACCGAAGGCAACTTCGGCGCCCGCCTGCGCGCGGCGCGCGAGGCACGTGGCTACACGATCGAGGCTTGCGGCCAGGCCCTGCGCCTGCCTGTGCGCCTGCTCCGCCAGCTCGAGGCCGGCGAGTACGGCGGCATCGACTACTCCGTCTATTTAAGCGGCTACCTCACCAAGTACGGCCAGTACGTGGGCGTCGAAGAGGCGGCCATCCAGGCCGAACTGGCACGCCACCAGCCGCGCCAGCCCGATCTGGTCGTCACCGGTGGGGTCTCGCACTCGCGTTACCTGCTCGAACGGTATGTCACGGCCGCCACTTACGTGGTGCTGACCGCCATCATCGTGGTGCCCATGGTGTGGCTGGGCGTGCGTGGCACGCTCGACCGCGACATGCCGCGCCTGGCGCCGCTCGACGCCACCCCGGTCGCCCAGCAGGACGCCCCGGCGTCGGCTGGCAGCACCGCGGTGGCCTCGGCTGCGACGCAGCCACCGGCCCCGGTCCCTGCCGCCGAATCGCATGCGGAAGACCAGCCGGTGCTCGCCAGCATGGCGATGTTCCCGCCGCTCGACCACAGCGCCGCCCGGACGCCGCTTGCCACCACGGCCGCCTCGCCGGCACCCGCCGCCGCGGCGGCGGGCCAGGGCGGCCACGACCTCACCCTGAACCTCCCGGCCGCCAGCTGGGTGGAAGTCACGGATGCGGCGGGCCAGCGCCTGGAGTACGGCATCCTGCCGGCCGGCACGCAGAAGTCGTACCACAGCGATTCACCGCTCGACGTGCGCATCGGCAACGCCAACGGCGCCCAGGCCACGGTCGATGGCCAGCCGGTGCAGATCGAGTCGTTCCGCCGCGCCAATGTCGCCCGTTTCCGGGTCGATGTGCGCGACGGCAAGGCCGCACCCATCGCCTACTGATACCCGGCGCCGCCTCGCGGCGCTTTTCGGGTATCCTTCCCTATTGTTTTATTTCCCCTCCAAGGTTTGCTGTGCCCCGGGGCGCAGTGGGTGATCGCATGGCATTCGATATTTACGACGATTACGAACAGGGCGAACGCGTCCAGCAGTGGCTCCGCAAGAACGGCGTTTCCATCGCCGTCGGCATCGCCCTCGGCCTGGTGCTCATCTTTGGCTGGCAGCAGTGGAAATCGCACCGCGCCGGCCACGAGCAGGAGGCCGCCAACGTGTATGCCGCCCTGCAGCTGGCCAACGCCACCAACAAGCCCACCGAAGCCGATGTCCGCACCGAGAGCCTGATGAAGGATTACTCGGATACGGCGTGGGCCGTCTTCGCCGCCGGCGAGCGCGCGCAGCGCAACGTCATGGCGGGCCAGGCCGACAAGGCCGCGGGCGACCTCGACTGGGCGCAGGCCCACGCGAAGGACGATACGCTGAAGGCCCTCGTCGGCCTCCGCGTGGCCCAGCTCAAGTATGCGCAGGGCAAGCCGCAGGACGCCCTCACGGCGCTCGACGCGCTGCAGGGCAAGGGCTTCGATGCCGCCACGCAGGAACTCCGCGGCGATGTGCTGGTCAAGCTGGGACGCCCCGACGACGCACGCAAGGCCTACCAGGCGGCGATCGCCGCCATGGGCGACAGCGCACCGCAGCGCGGTGTGGTTCAAACCAAACTCGATGATCTGGCCGTGGCCGGGAAGCAGGGTGCATGAAACGTTTCTGGGCAATCGCGTTGACCTCCTCGCTGGCCGCCGTGGCCGGCTGCCATTCGTTCAAGAAGGA
Organism: Luteibacter yeojuensis; assembly: GCF_000964085.1. Taxonomy (GTDB): domain Bacteria; phylum Pseudomonadota; class Gammaproteobacteria; order Xanthomonadales; family Rhodanobacteraceae; genus Luteibacter; species Luteibacter yeojuensis_A. The sequence goes on along the minus strand of NZ_JZRB01000045.1, from coordinate 49,638 downwards.
AAACGTCGAACCGCCGACCCCGCTCGACAAGAAGTTCGAGCCGTCCATCAAGGTTGAGCGCCTGTGGAAGAACAGCGTCGGTGACGGCTCGGCCGAATCCGGCATCCGCATGCGCCCGGCCGTGGTCGACAACGTCGTCTATGCCGCCAGCACCGACGGCAAGCTGGCCGCGTTCGACGCCGCCAGCGGCAAAACCCTGTGGTCGAAGAGCATCCGCCAACACGGCTGGTTCGGCTGGGGCGATGCCAAGCGCGAAGACGCCCGCTTCTCGGGTGGCCCGGGTGTCACGGGCGATCTCCTCGCCGTGGGCACGCTCGATGGCCACGTCTACGCCATGAATGCGAAGGACGGCGAGCGCCGCTGGGCCGCCGAGGTCTCGTCCGAGGTCGTCACGGCACCCGTCATCGTGGGCGACCTCGTCGTGGTCCGCTGCAACGACGGCCGCATCTATGGTCTCGACGCCAAGTCGGGCGAACGCCGCTGGGTGTACGACCAGTCGCAGGTGCCGCTGCTCAGCCTCCGCGGCAACGGCCGCCTGCTGGTGGCCAATGGCGTGGTCTTCTCCGGCAGCGACGCCGGCAAGCTCGTCGCCATCCGCCTCGACAATGGCGAGAAGCTTTGGGAGCAGACCCTCGCCAGCGGCGAGGGCCGCACCGAGATCGATCGCCTCAACGACGCCGACGGCGCCATCAGCCTCGACGGCACCACCCTCTACGGTGGCGCCTACCACGGCCAGATCGCGGCGTTCGACGGCCCCAGCGGCCGCCCGCTGTGGAACCACAACTTCTCGACGTTCACCTCGCTCGACGTGCACGGCAACGGGGTCTATGGCGCGGACGACACCTCCCAGGTGTTCGCCTTCGACAAGGCCAGCGGCGCCAACATCTGGAAGCAGGACGCCCTCAAGTGGCGCTGGGTCACCGGCCCCGCGGCGCAGGGTGATTACCTGGTCGTGGGCGACCTCGATGGCCACATCCACTGGCTGAACAGCGCCGACGGCAAGATCGTCGCCCGCGAGCGCCTGTCGAAGAAGGCCATCCGCGCCCAGCCCGTCGTCTCGGGCGATACCGTGTATGTCGAGGACGTGGAAGGCCACGTCGGCGCATACCGCGTCGCCCACTGATCCACTGAAGGACCCTTGCTTCCCCCATGTTGCCCGTCATCGCCCTGGTCGGCCGTCCCAACGTCGGTAAGTCGACCCTCTTCAATGCGCTGACGCGTAGCAGGGACGCCCTCGTCGCCGACATGCCCGGCGTCACGCGCGACCGCCACTACGGCATCTGCCACCTGGGCGAGCGCCCGTTCGTGGTGGTCGACACCGGCGGCCTCTCGGGCAGCGACGAAGGCATCGAGGGCCTCACGGCCCAGCAGGTTCGCCTCGCCATCGGCGAAGCGAACCTGCTCGTCTTCGTGGTCGATGCCCGCGACGGCATCCTTCCGCTCGATGCCAGCATCCTTGGCGAGCTCCGCCGCAGCGGCAAGCCGGTCATCGTCGTCGTCAATAAAACCGACGGCACCGACGAGCCCACGGTCATGGCCGAGTTCGCGTCGTTCGGCGTCGCGCAGACCCTGCCCATGTCGGCGGCGCACAATCGCGGCATCGATGTCCTCGTGGCCAGCGCGCTGCCGCACCTGCCGCCGGATGAAGACGATGGCGCCGAGGCGCGCCTGTCGCTGGAGGAGCAGGGCATGCGCGTGGCCATCGTCGGCCGCCCCAATGCCGGCAAGTCCACGCTCATCAACCGCCTCCTGGGCGAAGACCGCCTCATCGTTTCCGACCTGGCGGGCACCACGCGCGATCCCATCCGCGTGCGGCTGGAGCGCGACGGCAAGCGTTACACGCTTATCGATACCGCCGGCGTGCGGCGCAAGGCGCGCGTGGAAGAGGCAGTGGAGAAGTTCAGCGTCATCAAGACGTTGCAGTCCATTGCCGCGGCGCAGGTCACGGTGCTGATGATCGACGCCCGCGAGAACCTCGCCGACCAGGACCTTACCCTCATCGGCCACGTCATCGAGGAGGGCCGCGCCCTCGTCATCGCCGTGAACAAGTGGGATGGCCTGGACGCCTACCAGCGCGAGCAGACGGTCAAGGCGCTCGAGCGCCGCCTGCAGTTCGCCAGCTGGGCCAAGATCGTCTTCATCTCGGCGCTGCACGGCTCGGGCATGCGCGAGCTGATGCGCTCCGTGGTGCGCGCCCACACGGCGGCGACTAAGGAGCTCTCCTCGAGCGACCTCACGCGCACGCTGGAAAAGGCCTACGAGTCGTACCAGCCGCCGCTGGTGCGCGGGCATGCGCCCAAGCTGCGCTACGCGCACCCGGGCGGCAACAACCCGCCCACCATCGTCATCCACGGCAGCCGCACGAAGCACATCGCGCCGGCCTACCGTCGCTACCTCGAAAACTTCTTCCGCACGCGCTACAAGCTGGAAGGCACGCCTATCCGCATCGATTTCCGCGACGGCGAGAACCCGTTCGCCGGCAAGAAGAACGAGCTGACGGCGAGCCAGGCGCGCAAGCGCCAGCGCATGATCCGCAACGCGAAGCGGCGCGAGAAGTAAGCGCGCCGCACCTTTCGGAGGTGCCGCATGACCGAAGGCCTCGATCGCGAACGCTGGCTGGAAAGCCTGCGGGCCCGCGTCCCCGAAACCACGGCCACCGATGCCCTGGCGCGCCAGCGGGGCGGCGCCTTGCTGGTCGATGTGCGCGAGGATAACGAGCGGGCCACGGGTACGCCCACGGGGGCCCACGGGCTGTCGCGCGGCTTCCTCGAGCTGCGCATCGAGCAGGTCGAACCGGATCGTGATCGCGAGGTGCTGCTGCTTTGCGGCAGTGGCCAACGCTCGCTCCTGGCCACCGAGGCGCTGCAGCGCATGGGCTACCGCCGGGTGCATTCCGTGGCGGGCGGCATGGCCGCGTGGAAAGCCGCCGGGTTGCCGGTGACGACAGGCGCGCTGGACACCGACGCCGCCGAGCGTTACAGCCGCCAGGTGCTGCTGCCGCAGGTGGGCGAGGCGGGGCAGGCGAAGCTGGCCTCCGCGCGCGTCGTGGTCATCGGCGCGGGCGGCCTCGGCGCCCCCGCCTTGCTTTACCTGGCCGCCGCCGGGGTGGGCCACGTCACCGTCATCGATGACGATCGGGTGGAGCGTTCCAACCTCCACCGCCAGGTGGTGCACGCTGATGCGCGCGTGGGGATGGGCAAGGGCGAATCCGCCCGCATGACGCTGCTCGCCCTCAACCCCCGCGTCGACGTGACAGTGATTGCCGAGCGGCTATGCGCGTCCAACGTCGAGGCCCTGGTCCGTGGCCACGACGTCGTGCTCGATGGCGCGGACAACTTCGCCACGCGCTACCTCCTGGCCGCCGCCACGCGGCGCCTTGGCATCCCCATGGTGTACGCCGCCATCGAGCGCTTCACCGGCCAGGCCAGCGTCTTCGACCCCCGCAGCGACGAGTCGCCGTGTTATCGCTGCCTGTTCCCGGAGCCGCCCGCCGCCGGCGACGCCCCGAACTGCGCCGAGGCCGGCGTGCTCGGTGTGCTGCCCGGCACGCTGGGCCTCGTGCAGGCCACCGAAACGCTCAAGCTCCTTTTGGGCATCGGTGAGCCACTGGTCGGCCGGCTGCTCACCTACGATGCGCTGGGCATGCGCTTCCGGGAACTGAAGCTGCACCGCGACCCCGAGTGCCCGGGCTGTGGGCCAGCAGCGACGTTCGAAGGCTACGCAGACCTCGAACGCATGTGCGCCGCCGCACATTGAACACCCCCGTGTAGGAGCCCACCTCCGTGGGCGACAGCTCCCGGCGAAGAGCAACAGGACCTGGGGCGGAGGCGCAAAAGATGTCGCCCACGGAGTGGGCTCCTACGGGCGGGCAGTATCCTTGGGAAAAACGGAGTACATGGCAGCGTCCACGCATGATCCGTTTATAATCAATCTATTGCGTAACATTCCTTCGAAAGTGCCTCCGATGCGTTCGGCGGCTTTCCGGCTCGGCAGGTTGTCGCGCGCGGCCACGATCTCAATCCGGCTCAGGCCGGCCACCTCGAACGCCCAGCGTAGCGCCAGCTTGCCGGCGCGGGTGACCAGGCCCTGCCGCTGTGCCGACTCACGTACCCAGTAGCCCAGGTTGGCGAAGCGGTGTTCGCGGTTGCGCTGGTTCACGCCCATGCCGCCAAGGAAGGTATCGGTGCGGGCGTCGACGATCAGCATCTCGAAGCCGTCGCCGAGCAGCCACGCCTGCTTGCAGAGGCGGATCCAGTCCTGCGCGGTGGCCGTGTCATAGTCGGCACGCGCCCAGGCGAGCCAGGGGCCGGCCGTGGCGACGGATTCGCGCACCGCCGCGGCCAGCGCTTCGGCGTCGGCGTCGCGGTACGCGCGCAGCGTGACCACGCCGTCGGTCAGGTCATGCGGGTAGGGCACGGTATCAATGGTCATTCGCCATTAAATCACGGATAATGCACCGCTTTTCGCAGGGCGAACTTCCATGACCGCACGTATCCTCGACGGCAAGCGCATCGCCCACGAACTGCTCGAACACATTGCCCGCCGCGTGGCGAAGCGCGTTGACGAAGGCCGCGGCAAACCCGGCCTGGCCGTGGTGCTGGTCGGCGAGGACCCGGCTTCCGCCGTGTACGTCAAGAACAAGCGCCGCGCCTGCCAGCAGGTGGGCTTCGAATCGTTCGGCTACGACCTGCCAGCCGAGACCACGCAGGACGAACTGTTCGCGCTCATCGACCGGCTCAACGCCGACCCGGCCGTGCACGGCATCCTCGTGCAGTCGCCGCTGCCGCACCATATCGACGAGGACGCGCTGGTCGACCGCATCGATGCACGCAAGGATGTCGACGGCTTCCAGGCGGTCAACGTGGGTCGCCTCGCGCTGCGCCGTTTCGGCCTGCGCCCGTGCACGCCCAAGGGCGTCATGACGCTGCTTGGCCATACCGATCGCCCGGTGCGCGGGCGCCATGCGGTGATTGTCGGCGTCTCCAATCATGTGGGCCGTCCGCTCGCACTTGAGCTACTAATTGCAGGCTGTACAGTCACTTCCTGCCACAAGTTCACGCAGGATCTCGAAAGCTTCGTCCGCCAGGCCGATATCCTCGTGGTGGCCGCTGGCAAGCCCGGGCTGGTGAAGGGCGACTGGGTGAAGCCGGGCGCCGTCGTCGTGGACGTGGGCATCAACCGCCTGGAAGACGGCCGGCTCGTCGGCGACGTGGAGTTTGGCCCGGCCGCCGAGCGCGCCGCCTGGATCACCCCGGTGCCGGGTGGCGTGGGCCCGATGACGGTGGCCACCCTGATGGAAAACACCCTCGAAGCCGCCGACGCCCTCGACAACGCGATGTAGGAGCCCACTCCGTGGGCGACGCCTTTCGCGACGGCGCCAAAGGTCTCGCAGCGAGTCGCGCGAAGATGTCGCCCACGGGTGTGGGCTCCTACCGCCAGGTTTCGGCAGTGGGTGGGGTTGTCGGTGCGCAGAGACACCAGATGATGTGTCGCACCCCCTGTCGCAATGTTGCAACGCGAGGTATAATGGCGTGATTTACTCGCGGGACTAATGCTATGCGCATCCTTGCCGAGGCACTCACTTACGACGACGTGTTTCTGGTTCCCGGCCACTCCACGGTTCTGCCGCGCGACGTGGATACCTCAACGCGGTTCACCCGCGGCCTCCGCCTGAATATCCCGATCGTGTCCGCCGCCATGGATACCGTCACCGAGGCGCGGCTGGCGATCACCATGGCCCAGAACGGCGGCCTTGGCATCATCCACAAGAACCTCACGCCGCAGCAGCAGGCCGAGCAGGTTCGCCTCGTCAAGAAGTTCGAGGCCGGGGTCATCCGCAGCCCCATCACCGTGCGCCCCGACACGTCCATCGGCGAAGTCATCGCCCTGACCCGCGCGCACAATATCTCCGGTGTCCCCGTCGTTGACGGCGAGCGCCTGGTCGGCATCGTCACCGGCCGCGACATGCGCTTCGAGCGCAAGCACGACGACCCCGTCCGCAACATCATGACGCGCGAAGAGCGCCTCATCACGGTGAAGGAAGGCGCGTCCCACGACGAAGTCCTCGAGCTCCTCCACCGCAACCGCATCGAAAAGGTCCTGGTCGTCAACGACGATTTCCAGCTCCGTGGCCTCATCACGGTGAAGGACATCCAAAAGGCCCGCGACAACCCGCATGCCGCCAAGGATTCGCACGAGCGCCTCGTCGTCGGCGCTGCCGTCGGCGTGGGTGGCGACACCGAGCAGCGCGTCGAGGCCCTCGTGGCCGCTGGCGTCGATGTCATCGTCGTCGATACCGCCCACGGCCATTCGCAGGGTGTGATCGACCGCGCCGGCTGGGTGAAGAAGCGCTACCCGCAGGTGCAGGTCGTTGCCGGCAACATCGTCACCGGCGAAGCCGCGCGCGCGCTGCTCGATGCCGGCGTCGACGCCGTCAAGGTCGGCGTGGGCCCGGGCTCCATCTGCACCACCCGCATCGTCACCGGCATTGGCGTGCCGCAGATCACCTCCATCGACCTGGTCGCCACCGCGCTCAAGGGCGAGATCCCGCTCATCGCCGACGGCGGCATCCGCTACTCCGGCGACATCCCCAAGGCGCTGGCCGCCGGCGCGTCTTCGGTCATGCTGGGCTCCATGTTCGCCGGCACCGAGGAATCCCCGGGCGAGGTCGAGCTGTTCCAGGGCCGCTCCTACAAGAGCTACCGCGGCATGGGCTCCATCGGCGCCATGCAGCTCGGCTCGAAGGATCGCTACTTCCAGGACGAAGCCGACGCCGACAAGCTGGTGCCGGAAGGCATCGAAGGCCGCGTCCCGTACCGTGGCCAGATGCGCAACATCATCCACCAGCTGATGGGTGGCCTGCGTGCGTCCATGGGCTACATGGGCACGGCCAACATCGACGAGATCCACCAGAAGGCCCAGTTCGTGAAGGTCACGGGTGCCGGCGTGCGCGAAGCGCACCCGCACGATGTGCAGATCACGAAGGAAGCGCCCAACTACCGCCTGGACTGACGCCGCCAGGCGCTCTTCCCGGTGGACCCAGGACGCCCGCTCGCAGTGGGCGTTCTGCTTTTTGACTTACCGCATGCCACTGCAGGCCGTTCCGATGACCGACATCCATAGCGACAAGATCCTCATCCTCGACTTTGGCTCGCAGTACACGCAGCTGATCGCCCGCCGCATCCGCGAGATCGGTGTCTATTGCGAAGTGTGGGCCTGGGATCACGCCCCGGAAGAGATCCCCGGCTTCAACCCGCGCGGTGTCATCCTCTCGGGTGGCCCGGAATCCGTCACCGAGGCCGACTCGCCGCGCGCCCCTCAGGTGGTCTTCGAACTGGGCGTGCCGGTGCTTGGCATCTGCTACGGCATGCAGACCATGTCCGAGCAGCTCGGCGGCAAGGTCGAAGCCGGCCACCACCGCGAGTTCGGCCCGGCCACGGTCACCTTCGCCTCGTGCGGCCTGTTCGACAGCGTGATGGACGACGGTGAAGCCCTGGGCGTGTGGATGTCCCACGGCGACCGCGTCACCAAGCTGCCCGACGGCTTCCGCCCCACGGCCTCCACGCCCAGCCTGCCGCTGGCCGCCATGGCCGACGACGCGCGCCGCTTCTACGGCCTGCAGTTCCACCCGGAAGTCACCCACACCAAGAAGGGCATGGAGCTGCTGCGCCGCTTCGTCGTCGATCTCTGCGGCTCGGCCACCCTGTGGGATGCCGCGCACATCATCGAGGACGCCGTGGCCCGCGTCCGCGAGCAGGTGGGTTCCGATCGCGTGCTGCTGGGCCTGAGCGGTGGCGTCGACTCCTCCGTCGTCGCCGCGCTGCTGGAGAAGGCCATCGGCCACCAGCTCACCTGCGTGTTCGTCGACACCGGCCTGCTGCGCTACCAGGAAGGCGACCAGGTGATGGCCACCATGGCCGAGCACATGGGCGTCCATGTCATCCGCGTCGACGCGAAGCAGCGCTTCTTCGATGCCCTGGCCGGCGTGGACGACCCGGAAGCCAAGCGCAAGGTCATCGGCCGCCTGTTCGTCGAGGTGTTCGACGAGGAATCCGCCAAGCTCGAAGGCGTGAAGTGGCTGGCCCAGGGCACCATCTACCCTGACGTGATCGAATCCGCCGGCAGCAAGACGGGCAAGGCCCACGTCATCAAGAGCCACCACAACGTGGGCGGCCTGCCGGAGCACATGAAGCTCAAGCTCGTCGAGCCGCTGCGCGAGCTGTTCAAGGACGAGGTGCGCCGCATCGGCGTCGAGCTCGGCCTGCCGCGCGAGATGGTCTACCGCCACCCGTTCCCGGGCCCGGGCCTGGGCGTGCGCGTGCTGGGCGAGGTGAAGCCGGAATACGTCGACCTGTTGCAGCGCGCCGATGCCATCTTCATCGAAGAACTCCGCGCGCACGGCCTGTACGACCGCGTGAGCCAGGCCTTCGCCGTGTTCCTGCCGGTGCGTTCGGTGGGTGTCGTCGGCGACGGCCGTGCTTATGAGTGGGTGATCGCCCTGCGAGCCGTGGAGACGATCGACTTCATGACGGCGCACTGGGCGCACCTGCCGTATGACTTCCTTGATAAGTGCTCTACGCGTATTATCAATGAGTTGCGTGGTATTTCTCGTGTTGTTTATGACATCTCGGGCAAGCCGCCGGCGACGATTGAGTGGGAGTGATGGCCGGCGGGCCGGTCATCCTTTTCGATGCCGAGTGCGTCCTGTGCTCGGCTAACGCCCAGTTCGTGCTGAACCACGACAAGGCGGGCCGGTTCCGGCTCGCCGCCATGCAGGGGCCGGTAGGTACCGAGCTTTGCCTGGCGAACGGCCTCGACCCGGCCAACCCCACCACCATCCTCGTGGTCGATGGCAGCCGGGTATGGCGCGACAGTGATGCGGTGTGCGAGATCTACTCGCGCCTCGCCTTCCCATGGCGCGCGCTTTCGGTCGCAAGGTACGTGCCGCGATTCCTGCGTGATCCGGTTTATCGGTGGGTGGCGCGGCATCGCTACCGGCTGTTTGGCAAGCGCGACACCTGCTGGTTGCCAGCGGATGAATTCAGGGACCGCCTGCTCTAGGCCATGGCGCTACGCGTTGCGAGCCGGAACGCCCGCGGCGATTCCCCCGTGGCGCGTTTGAACGCCGTGCTGAACGCACTCTCCGACGCATAACCCAGCTCCTGCGCGAGCACCGCCACCGATGCCTTGCCTTCGCGCAGCGAGCGGCTGGCGAGGTGCATCCGCCATGCCGTGAGGTACGCCAGCGGCGTGGCGCCGGCGACATCGCGGAAGCGGTTGGCGAAGGTGGTGCGCGACATGGCGCAGGCCTGGGCCAGTTCCTCGAGGCCCCAGCCGCGGGCAGGGTCCGCGTGCATCAGGCGCACGGCCGGCGCGATGCGCGGGTCGCCCAGGGCACGTAGCCAGCCGGCGGGCATGGGGCCCGAGGTCTGCAGGTGCGCACGCAGGACCTGGATGAAGAGCAATTGCGAGAGCTGCGCCGCGGCTAGCTGGTTACCGGGCAGGGTGGCCCGGCGTTCCGCGACCAGCTCGGCAAGCAGCCAGCGGAACGATGCCGCCTGGGGCGAGGTGGCGTCGACGTGGATCCACGCTGGTAGCACATCGGCGAGCAGGCGCCCGCTGGCCGGATCGAGCAGCACGTGGCCACCGATATGCGCGAAGTCCTGGCCGTCGCCGAGCATGGCGACGCTTTTGCCCGAACCCGAGAAGACCGCCATCGCATCCACGGGCGTGACGCCGACGGCGCTGGAAAGCACCAGGCCGCGTGGTGCCGTGATGAGGCCCACGTCGCCCGTGCCGAACCAGGTGGGCTCGGGCTCGCCCTCGATGGTGACCCAGCATCCGCCGTTCACCACGGCGAAGAACTTGATGCTGCTGGGCGGCGGGAAGCGTATGGCCCACTCGCCGCCGGCGGAGAAGCCGCCCGTTACCAACGATTGCGCCTGGGTGAACCTGAGGATGTCCGAAAACGGGTCGGTGCTCATGCTCGTACTCTCGCGCAATTAATTCGCACTATAAAGTATTCGAAGTACAGCGTGTTCTCCCTAACCTTGTCGGTATCCCTTTACCGACGAGAACCCCATGACACATCACACGCGCAAGCTCGGCTCCCAGGGCCTCGAGGTGGGGGCCATCGGCCTCGGCTGCATGGGCATGAGCCAGTCTTACGGCCCGGCCGACGACGGCGAGTCGATCGCCACGCTGCATCGCGCCGTAGAACTCGGCTGCAACTTCTTCGACACCGCCGAGGGCTACGGCCCCTACGCCAATGAAGAACTGCTTGGGCGTGCCTTCCGGGGCCGTCGCGAAGAGGTGGTGCTCGCCACCAAGTTCGGCTTCCGCTTTGAAAACGGCAAGCAGGTCGGCGCGGAGACCGACAGCCGCCCGGCCAGTATCCGCCGCGCGGTGGAAGGCTCGCTGCGCCGCCTGCAGACTGAGCACATCGATCTGCTGTACCAGCACCGCCTGGACCGCAACGTGCCGATCGAAGACGTCGCCGGCACCGTGGGCGACCTGATCAGCGAGGGCAAGGTGCGCTTCTTCGGCCTCTCGGAAGTGGGCGTGGCCACGTTGCGCCGTGCGCACGCCGTGCATCCGGTCTCGGCGTTGCAGAGCGAGTATTCGCTGTGGGAACGCAACCTGGAGCCGGATGTCATCCCCGTGCTGCGCGAGCTTGGCATCGGCCTCGTGCCGTTCTGCCCGCTGGGCCGCGGCTTCCTAGCCGGTGGCGTCAGGCGAGCCGAGGATTACCCGGAAGGGGACACCCGCCGCATCGACCCGCGCTACCAGGGCGCGAACTACGACCAGAACGTGGCGGCGGCCCGCACCGTGTTCGACGTCGCCGCGCGCGTCGGGGCAAAACCCGGGCAGGTCGCGCTGGCGTGGTTGCTGGCAAAGGGCGACGGCATCGTGCCGATCCCCGGTACCAAGCGCCGTGCGTACCTCGAAGAGAACATCGCGGCCGCCTTGCTCCACCTCGATGCCGCCGACATGGCGGCGCTCGATGAAGCGCTTGCCGCCGGCACGGTCGCGGGCAACCGCTACCCCGATTTCGTCATGGCCACCATTGACCGCTGAGGCCCCATGAATACCAACACACAGGTACTTGTCACGGGCGGCACCGGTTTCATCGCCCAGCACTGCATCATCGCGCTGCTCGACGCGGGCTTTCGCGTACGGACCACCGTCCGCTCGCTGACACGGGAAGGGGAGGTGCGCGAACACCTCCGCACGGGTGGTGTCGATGCGGGTGACAGGCTCACCTTTGTTCGTGCCGACCTCAGCAGCGACCTCGGGTGGGCCGACGCGGCGAAGGGCTGCACCTATGTCATCCATGGCGCCTCGCCCACGCCGACGGGCGAGAAGGCCAACGACGACGAGTGGATCCGGCCTGCCGTCGACGGCAACCTGCGCGTGCTCCGCGCGGCACGCGCCGCCGGTGCGAAGCGGGTGGTGCTCACCTCGGCCTTCGGCGCCATTGGCGCGGGGCACAAGGCCGCGCACCGCCGGCCATTCGATGAAACCGACTGGACCGACCTTGGCGGCAACGTGTGGGGCTACCAGAAATCGAAGACGCTGGCCGAGCGTGCGGCGTGGGATTTCATCGCCCGCGAGGGGCAAGGGATGGAGCTGGCGGCCGTGAACCCGGTGGCTGTCCTGGGCCCGGTGCTGGGCGCGGACTTTTCGCATTCGATCCGCATCATCAAGAACATGCTCGAAGGGCAGCCTGCGTGCCCGAAGGTGAACTCTGGTTTCGTCGACGTGCGCGACGTGGCCGACCTGCACCTGCGCGCCATGCTCGACCCTGCCGCGGCCGGCGAACGCTTCGTCGCCACGGCCGGCGACAGCCTGTGGATGGCCGAGGTGGCGAAGGTGCTGCGCGAACGCGTGGGCCCCATCGCCGCCCGCACGCCGCGGCGCGTGATGCCGAACTGGCTGGTGCGCCTGGCCGCACGGCGCAACCCGGCGCTGAAGGGCATCCTGCCGCTGCTGGGGCAGGACATGAACGTGAGTGGCGCGAAAGCCCGGCGCGTGCTCGGCTGGCAGCCGCGCTCGCAGGGCGATGCCATCGTGGCCACGGCGGAGAGCCTCGTGCGCCTTGGGTTAGTGCAGGTGCCGTGACCCACGCTTGACGCCCGCCACGCCGTTCGCAACAGTGCACGGCAGTGAATGACACGGACGACAAGCGCGCACGATGCGGATCCTGATCCTTGGTGGCTATGGCGTGTTCGGCGCGCGCCTGGCCCAGCTCCTTTCCGACCGGCCCGAACTCGACTTGATCATCGGTGGGCGTGACCTGGCCAAGGCCAGCGCGTTCTGCGCAAGCTACCAGGGTGCCGCGCGCGCCAGGCCGCTGAAGCTCGACCGCCTCGACATCGCCGCCGCGCTGGATGCCGAACGCCCCGACCTCGTCGTGGACGCGTCAGGTCCGTTCCAGGGCTATGGCGCGAACCCTTACGTCGTGATCGAAGCCTGCATTGCCGCGGGCATCGATTACGTCGACCTGGCGGACTCCGTCGACTTCGTTTCGGGCGTCGCGGCGCTCGACGCCCAGGCAAAGGCGGCCGGCGTCGTCGTCCTGTCCGGCGTCAGCACCTGCCCGGTGCTGACCTCGGCCGTGCTGCGCGAGATGTCGAAGACGATGACGCTGGTCGACGTGGATGCGGGCATCGCGCCGTCCCCGTTCGCCGGCGTGGGGCTGAACGTGGTGCGTGCCGTGGTGAGCTACGCGGGCGCGCCCGTCGGGCTGCTGCGCGATGGCAAGCCGGCCGACGGCCCGGGCCTCGCGGAGAGCCGCCGGTTCACCGTGGCGGTGCCTGGCACGCTGCCGTTGCGCAGCATCCACTTTTCGCTGGCCGAAGTGCCCGACCTGCGTGTCTTGCCGCGTGAATACCCGTCACTGCGCAATATCTGGTTCGGCGCGGGCCCCACGCCCGAGTTCCTGCACCGGATGCTGAATGGCCTCGCGGCCGCGCGCGCCCACCTGGGGCTGCCCTCGCTCGAGCCGCTGTCGCCCCTGTTCCACTGGGTGCTCAATGCCGCGCGCATGGGTGAGCACCGCGGCGGCATGTTCGTCCGGGCACGGGGCATCGCCGACGGAAAGCCGGCCGAGCGCACGTGGCACCTTCTGGCGGAAGGGGATAGCGGGCCGTTCATCCCGTCGATGGCGGTCGAGGCCATCGTCCGCAAGCGGCTCGACGGCATTCGCCCCGATACCGGCGCGCGCGCGGCCACGCACGCGCTGGCGCTCACCGACTACGACGCGATGTTCGCGCGGCGCGGCATCGTCACAGGGTTTCGCACCGACGACGCTGGGGCGCCGCTGTATCGCCGCATCCTTGCCGATGCCTACGACACGTTGCCAACGCGGCTGCGCGAACTCCACGGCACGTCCTCGCGCCGCCAGTGGCAGGGCCGTGCGCGCGTGGAGCACGGCCACGGCTTGCTCGCGAAGCTGGTGCGTGCGGTCGTCGGCTTCCCCAAGGCCGGCGAGAACGTACCGGTCAGCGTAGCGTTTACGCCGCAGGGCGATGGCGAGCTGTGGACGCGGACGTTCGATGGCCGCTCGTTTTCGTCGGTGCAGTACGAGGGCGAGGGCAAGGATGCGCGGCTCCTGGTCGAGCGCTTCGGCGTCGCTACGTTCTCCCTCGCGTTGGTGCGCGACGGCGACAAGCTCCTTCTCGTGCCGCGGAGATGGTCGCTTTTCGGCCTGCCGATGCCGCCGTTCCTCCTGCCGCGCGGGGTGAGCTTCGAGCATGAGGAGGACGGCAGGTTCCATTTCGATGTCGAGATCGCGATGCCCATCGTGGGCCGCATCGTTCACTACCAGGGCAGCCTGGCGCCGTCGCCTCCCTGACGGTGGATGCCCGGGGTTAAGTCGCGAGAAGGGAGAATCGTGGGATCGCCTGGCTACCAAGGTTCGCACCCATGACGGCATCACCACAGACCGGAAGCATCCTCCTCGTCGGCGCCTCGCGGGGGCTGGGGCTTGCACTTGCAGAGGCCTTCGCTGGCCGCGGCTGGGAGGTCGTGGGAACGGTGCGTGGCACCCGCCGCACGCCGCTGCACGATCTCGCCGACGCGCAACCCGGTCTTATCGCGGTAGAGCAGCTCGATATCACGGCGCCCGCGGAGATCGCGGCGCTGAAGGCGCGCCTGTCGGCACGCCGGTTCGACATCCTGTTCGTCAACGCCGGCACGACCAACGAAGACCCGACGCAGACCATCGCCGAGGTATCCACCGATGAGTTCATCCAGGTCATGGTCACCAACGCGCTCAGCCCCATGCGCGTCGTCGAGGGCCTAGAAGGCCTGGTCCATGCCGACGGCATGCTCGGCGTGATGTCGTCGGGGCAGGGCAGCATCACGGATAACACCCGCGGCGGCCGCGAGCTCTACCGTGGCTCGAAGGCGGCGCTCAACCAATACATGCGCAGCTACGCGGCACGGCAGGCCGGGAGCCAGCGGTCGTTGCTGCTCCTGGCGCCGGGCTGGATCCGCACCGACCTCGGTGGCGACGATGCGCCGTACACCGTGGAAGAGAGTATCCCGCTGCTCGTCGAGCTCATGCTGGCGAAGCGTGCGCGCCCCGGGCTCGAGTACCTTGATCGGAACAGCAAGGCCGTGCCGTGGTGAGGGCGCGTTAGCGCTCCATAACGAGCAGCGTCGACGTCGCGGACGCATACAGCTTGCCTGCGGCATCCTTCAGCGTGGCTTCGGTAAAGGCCACGCGCCGCCCGATCGTGATCACCCTGCCTTCCGCGCGCATGAGGCCCGTCTCCGCAACGATGGCCTTGTGGTAAGCCGTCTTCAACTCCAGCGTGGTGTACGCCTGCGTTGGCGAGAGCCTGGAGTGCACGGCGCAGCCGCAGGCCGAATCGAGCAGCGCGGCGGCGAACCCGCCGTGCACCATGCCGATGGGGTTGTAGACCCGCAGCGAGGGCCTGCCCTCGAATGCCGCGAACCCATCGCCCACGTCGACGAGGTCGAAGTCCATCGTCTCCCCGATGGGCGGCCGGCCGCCCAGTTCCATCAGCTTGCGGAGTTGCTCCAGGCCGGTGAGGCCGGGTGGAAGCTGGCCGACGAGATCCATGGACGTGCCTCGATATTGAAAGTACGACCATACTAGGAAGCGACGCGTGCCATAACAAGGTGTCCGCTCATTTCGTTTGTTGCGAATTTCGAATGTTTCGAATAAGCTGTCTGACGATTGCAGGAGCCCTACATGTCCACGACGTCCCCGCCCAATGTGATGCTCCCCCTTGAACGCGAGGTGCGTGCCGCCGTGGAAGGCCAGCGCGCGCTGGCCGCGTTCCTCGCGACGCGGGGCGAAACCCAGCGCATCCAGATCTTCGATGAGAAGAACAAGGCGCACTTCGTTGAGTTGCCCACGTCCGCGCTGCGCCTTCTTGTCGACATCCTCGCGGAGTTGGCTGACGGGAATGCGGTCAAGGTCGTCCCGGTCCACGCGGAACTGACGACCCAGGAGGCGGCCGACCTGCTGAATGTGTCGAGGCCGCATCTGGTGAAGCTGCTCGAGGAGGGCGTGCTGCCCTTCCATCGCACGGGCAAACATCGCCGGGTGCGTTTCGCTGACCTCATGAAGTACAAGGACGCCCGCGACAACGCTAGTGAGCATGCCATGGCGGAGCTTAGCCGGCAGGCGCAAGAGCTCGGAATGGGGTACGAATGAGGCACTCGCCCTTCACGGCCGTCTATGACGCTTGCGTCCTGTACCCGGCTCCTCTCCGTGATTTCCTGATGTGGCTTGGGCTATCGGGCCAGTTCCGCGCTCGATGGAGCCTCGAAATACACGAGGAGTGGAAGCGCAACCTGCTGCTCAATCGTCCCGACCTGACACGGGATCAGATGGATCGCACCTCTGCGTTGATGGACAGGGCGATCCCTGATGCTGTTGTCGAAGGGCACGAGTCCTTGGTCGAGGGCCTCTCGCTTCCGGATCCTGGCGATCGTCACGTGCTTGCTGCCGCCATCCGTTGCGGTGCCAGCGTCATCGTTACGTTTAATCAGCGCGACTTTCCGGCCGAGGCGCTTGAGCCCTTCGGCATCGAATCGCAACACCCCGATGAATTCGTGGATAACCTGTTTGACCTCGATGCCCCTTCTGTCGTGACGGCGGCACGAAAACAAAGGGCAAACCTCACCAATCCCAGCATGGATGTCGAGCAGTACCTCGACGTACTGCTGCGGCAAGGTCTCGTCCAGACGACCAAGACCCTAGGTGCGTTTCGCGCCATCCTGTAGCGGTCACCCCATGCGCATCGACAACTCCACGTCCTCCGAAAACGGCACCGAGAGATAGCCGTTACTGGAATCACGGATGCGAGCCATGTATTCCGGGCTGTAATCGGCGTTGTCGGCGATGACGAACGCGCCGGTGCGCAGGCGCGGCTCGAGCAGGGCGAGGATCTCGGGATAAAGCGCTTTGGCACCGTCGAGCAAGACGAGGTCGATGGTGTCTGGCAGGTCGGCGGCCAGGGTCTTCAGCGCGTCACCTTCACGGATCTCGACAAGGTCGATGACGCCGCCGGCCGCCAGGTGCTCGCGCGCCTTCGCCACCTTCGAGGGCTCGAACTCGGTGGTGATGAGCCGGCCGCCGCCGTTGTCGCGCAGCGCCGCGGCGAGGTGCAGGGTCGAAATGCCGAACGAGGTGCCGAACTCGACGATGGTGGTGGCCCTGGTGCTGCGGGCGAGCATGTAGAGCAGGGCGCCCGTCTCGCGCGACACAGCCAGCGGCATGTCCTTGAGGGCGCCATAGAAGTCGCGGTATTCGGTCTTGCTGCGCATCAGGCGCAGGTGGTCGTCCTGGGTGAGGTTGGCGATGGCCGGGTTGTCGGCCCAGGTCACCTGGTCGGCTTCGTGGAAAAGGCGGTCGACGAGGCCGGCGAGGGGCGCGGTGGTGAGGGTGGTCATGGATGTCTCCGGTTGCAGATTCAGGTGGCCCGATTAGAATGTGACGAATCCGTCAGGTTTTCTATTCGCATTGCCGGGGCCCCATGAACCAGCCGCCGAACCCACCCATTTCCTCGCGAAAACAGCCCAAGCAGGCCCGCTCGACCGAGCTGGTCGCCGCCATCCTCGAGGCGGCGGCTCAGGTTTTGGCGAAGGAGGGGGCCGCCCGGTTCACTACGGCGCGAGTGGCCGAGCGGGCAGGCGTCAGCGTCGGCTCGGTGTACCAGTACTTCCCGAACAAAGCCGCCATCCTGTTCCGCCTGCAGAGCGACGAGTGGCGGCAGACCAGCAACATGCTGGCCGATACCTTGCTCAACGATGGCACGCCGCCGCTCGACCGACTCCGCCGGCTGGTCCATGCCTTCATCCAGTCGGAATGCGACGAGGCGGCGATGCGCGTGGCGCTGGATGACGCCGCGCCGCTCTACCGTGATGCGCCGGAAGCGCGCGAGGCGAAGTCATCGGGGGAGCGCGCGTTCCACGGCTTCATGCGCGAGGCGTTGCCGCATGCCGATGAGCCAACGCGCACGCTGGCCGTCGCGCTCGTGGTGTCGACGCTCAGCGGCGTGGGCAAGGATTTCTCGTCGAGCCCGCGCGAACCGGCGGAGGTGGCCCGCTTCAGTGGCGCCATGGCCGATATGTTCTGCGCCTACCTGGTTTCGCTGCAGGCGATGAAGCCCGCCTAGGGCGCACCCGCGGTGCGCGCCACGTCCGCCGCGGGCGGCGCGCCGAACAGGCGCTTGTAGTCACGCGTGAACTGCGACTGGCTGTCGTAGCCCACGCTCGCGGCCACGGCGCCGGCGGAACGGGACTCTGCCAACAGCATCTTCCGCGCCTCCTGCAGGCGCAGCTTGGTGCGGTACTGCACGGGGGTCATCAGCGTGATCGCCTTGAAGTGGCGATGGAACGACGTGACGCTCATGCCCGACGCGTCGGCCAGTGCCTCGACGGACATCGGTGCGGCGTAGTTCGCCTTGATCCACTCCGTGGCGCGGCCGATCTGCGCCACGTGCGAGCCATTGAGCGCGAGCTGGCGAAGCGTATCGCCCAGGCCACCCTGGAACAGGCGGTAATAGATTTCCTGCTCGATGAGCGGCGCGACGAAGGGGATGTCCTGCGGCCGGTCCACGAGTTCCAGCAGGCGCGCGAACGGTTCGAGCAATTCGGGTGTCATGCGTGCCGTCGCAACGCCGGCGGGCGACCCGGGGGTGCCAGCCTTCGCGGGAAGGCGCGCCATGGCTTCGGCCAGGGCATCACGGTCGATATCCATGGACAGGGCCAGGTGCGGCCGGCCTTCGGCGTCGAGGAAGACCTGCGCGCAGACGGGCAGGTCGACGGTGACCAGGAGGAAGGTCGACGTATCCGCGAGGAAGGGTTCCTCACCGGCGGCGATGGTCTTGCTGCCACGCAGGATGACCACCATGCGCGGCCGGTAGAACACGTGCGACGGATGCGCCGCGTGGGCCACGCGGTAGAGCGTGAGCCGGGGCACGGCGGTTTCGTGGCGGGGGTGGGCGGCGTGGCGCTCCACGATGTCACGCATGCGTTCGAGCATCTTTTCCATGACGCCATTATGGACCCTATCGCCACGCCGCCTGAACAGCCCTGGCCCCAAATTGGCAGGATCGTGCAAAACACTGGCAGCATCGGTGTAGTCCCGGCGGCGCCGGGGGGCCATCCTTTCACCCTCCCCACCACGAAGGCATCCCCATGTCGGATTCGAAGATCTGGTTCATCACCGGTTGCTCCACGGGCTTCGGCCGCGAACTGGCTGAGCAGGCGCTGCAGCGCGGCGATCGCGTCGTGCTGACCGCCCGCAAGCCGGCGCAGGTGCAGGACATCGCCGCGAAGTACCCGGACACCGCCCTTGCGCTGGCCCTCGATGTCACCGACGAGAAGGCCATCCGCAAGGCAGTCGCCGACGCCGAAGCGCGTTTCGGCCAGGTCGACGTGCTGGTGAACAACGCCGGCAACGGCTACTTCTCGGCGATCGAAGAGGGCGAAGACGACGAGATCCGCCGCCAGTTCGAGACAAACGTGTTCGGCCTCATCTCGCTCACGAAGCAGGTGCTGCCGGGCATGCGCAAGCGTCGCAGCGGCACCATCGTGAACGTGTCGTCCGTCGGTGGCCTGATGGCCTTCCCGGCAACCGGCTACTACCACGCCACCAAGTGGGCCGTGGAGGGCTTCTCCGAGTCGCTGTCGAAGGAAGTGGGCCCGCTGGGCATCAAGGTGCTGATCGTCGAGCCCGGCCGCTTCCGCACCGACTGGGCCGGCCGCTCGGTGATCGAATCGAAGACGATCATCGACGATTACGACGCCACCGCCGGCGCCCGCCGTCGCCAGGCCAAGGAGTACACCGGCACCCAGCCCGGCGACCCGGCCCGCGGCGCGGCCGCGATCATCGAAGCGGTGGACGCGGGCTCGCCGCACCTGCGCCTGGCGCTGGGTTCGGACGCATACCAGTTCCTGAGCGACCGGCTGGTGGAACTGAAGACCAACCTCGAGGCCTGGAAGGATCTCTCGACCGGGACGGATTTCCCGAGCTAGACCGGCCCTGTGGGAGCGCGCTTGCCAATGCTCGACGACACATCCCACAGGTCCACGCCACCGTCGCGCGCGTGCTGGTCGATCTCGGCAAGCTCGTCCTTGCTGAAATCCAGCTTCTTCACGGCGTCGAGCGAATCGTCCAGCTGCTCCACCGTGCGTGCACCGATCAGCGCCGAAGTGACGCGCGGATCGCGCAGCGTCCAGGCGATGGCCATTTGCGCGAGGGTTTGCCCGCGCTTTTCCGCCATCGTGTTCAGCGCACGAATGTGGTTGAGGTTCTCTTCGCTCAGCATGTCCTTTTTCATCGACCCGTCGCGGGTGACGCGGGCATCGTCCGGAATGCCCTTGAGGTACTTGCTGGTCAACATGCCCTGGGCTAGGGGCGAGAAGGCGATGCAGCCCGTGCCCAACTCGCCCAGCACGTCGAGCAGGCCGTGCTCGATGCTGCGGTTGAGCATCGAGTAGTTCGGCTGGTGGATGAAGAGCGGCACGTTCTCGGCGGCGAGGATGGCCGCGGCTTCGCGCGTCAGCTCCGGCGAGTACGACGAGATACCCACGTAGAGTGCCTTGCCCGTGCGGTGCAGGTGGACGAGCGCGTTCATCGTCTCGTCCAGCGGCGTATCCGGGTCCACGCGGTGCGAATAGAAGATGTCGACGTACTCGAGGCCCATGCGGCGCAGGCTCTGTTCGCAGCTGGCGATGAGGTGCTTGCGCGTGCCCGTCGGGCCGCCGTAGGGGCCCGGCCACATGTCCCAGCCCGCCTTCGTGGAAATCACCAGCTCGTCGCGATGGGGCTTGAAATCCGAGGCGAACCAGCGGCCGAAGTTTTCCTCTGCGGAGCCAAACGGCGGCCCGTAATTATTCGCGAGGTCGAAATGGTTCACGCCGCGATCGAAGGCCCGGCGAAGCATGGCGCGCCCTGTTTCAAATCGGTCGACGCCGCCGAAGTTCTGCCAAAGGCCCAGCGAGACCGCCGGCAGCACCATGCCACTGCGGCCCACGCGGCGGTAAGGCATGCGGCCATCGTAACGCTCGGGGTCTGCAACGTAAGTCATCGGGGTTCCTTTCGTGGGGACGTGAAGGGGGTTAGTGACTCGTCGATGGTAGCGGGTTGCGTGTGTCTGGGGCGTGCCCTACAGGCGAGGGTGCGAGCGCCTACGCAAATTGACCGAGAAGCCTGATTCCGGTGCCTCGCCGCTCCCCGTAATCTGGATGCTTCAGTGGTTGTCACTTGACAACCTATCGCAAACGTCCAAGACTGGAGCACAGGTGATGTCGCGGAGCAGACACCCCAAGCCCGATATCGAAGCAGCGCTTCGCCATGCCGAAGGACACGGTTGGCGGATCGTGCAGGGCGGCGGTCATGCATGGGGAAGAATGTTCTGCCCGTACCACCGCCGTGACTGCCGATGCGGTGTCCACTGCATCACCAGCATCTGGAGCACGCCGGCGAACGCCGGATCATTCGCCCGGCGCCTGCGCCAGGTCGTGGATGGGTGCGCCGGGTATCGGGAACGCCGAGATAACGACGAGATCGAACAATGACGGAATACGAATTCAGCCTGGTTTACCAGCTTGATCCCAACGACGGCGATCACGATGCCATCGTCGAACGATTTGGGGAGGCGGGGCTTACCGATTTCCTGATCGGCATCGGGCGGCAGGGCTACCTCGGCCTCGACCTTGCGCGCGCCGGGAAGTCGGCCCATGCCGTCCTGCGCGGCGCCATGGCCGATGCCGCCCGAATGCTCCCTGGCGCCCAGCTTGTTGAAGTCGGGCCCGATTTCGCCGGCTTGACCGACATTGCGGACAGGGTTGGTGTTTCGCGCCAGAACATGCGAAAGCTCATGCTCGCGAACACCCATTTCCCTGTTCCGGTCCACGGTGGCAGCGCCTCGATCTGGCACGCGGCCGAGGTCCTTGCGTGGCTTCAGTCGCATGCCGGGTATGACATCGCGGAGCGCGACCTGGCAACGGCGAAGGCAGCCTGGCAAGAGAACGCAGCCATTGAGCAGCGGCGAATGAAGCGGGCGGGCTGCCATACCCATACGTAAGTGTGAAACCCCTTGCGCTAAGCCTCATTTGGCCCGACCCTGCGAAAGATCACTTTTCAGGGTTTTCTCATGGCCGTCCCAACCCTTTTCCAGCCTATCCGCGTACGTAGCCACGAACTGGCCAACCGCATCGTCATCGCGCCCATGTGCCAGTACTCGGCCGTCGACGGGCAGATGAACGACTGGCACCTCATCCACCTGGGGCAGCTGGCTTTGTCAGGCGCGGCGCTGCTGACGATCGAAGCCACCGCGGTGGTGCCGGAGGGCCGCATCACGTGGGCTGACGTCGGCCTCTACGATGACGCCACCGAGGAGGCGATGCGCCGCACCCTCGAAGGCATCCGTCGGTGGTCGGACATGCCGGTCGTCGTGCAGCTGGCCCATGCGGGCCGCAAGGCCTCCACGGAGACCCCCTGGGCCGGGGGTGCGCAGATCGCGCCGGGTACGGCGCGCGGGTGGCAAACCGTGGCCCCGTCGGCCATCCCGTTCCAGGACGGCCAGAACCCACCCACCGCGCTGGACCGCGATGGGCTGCAGCGTGTGATCGATGGCTTCGTGGACGCCGCCCGCCGCGCCGTTCGCGCCGGTGTCGACGGTATCCAGTTGCATGGCGCCCACGGCTACCTGCTGCATCAGTTCCTCTCGCCGCTTTCGAACCAGCGCACCGACGCATACGGCGGCTCGCTGGAGAACCGCATGCGCTTCCCGCTGGAAGTCTTCGATGCCGTCCGCGCCGTGATCCCCGAAGGCATGCTGTTGACGATGCGCGTATCAGGCACGGACTGGGTCGACGGCGGCTGGGACCTCGAGCAGACCATCGCGTTCGCGAAGACCCTGGAGGCCGAAGGCTGCGATGCCATCCACGTGTCGTCGGGCGGGCTCAGCGCCGCGCAGACGATACCGATCGGCCCCGGGTATCAGGTGCCGCTCGCCCGTGGCGTCAAGGAGCAGGTGGACATGCCGGTCGTCGCGGTGGGCCTCATCACCGAGCCCGAACACGCCGATGCCATTGTGGCCAACGGCGATGCCGACCTTGTCGCCATCGCCCGCGCCGCCCTGTACGACCCACGCTGGCCGTGGCATGCGGCCGCGCAACTCGGCGCGCAGGTGAGGGCGCCCAAGCAATACCTGCGCTCGCAGCCGTCGCGCCACCGCCACCTCTTCCACAGCGAAGCGCCCATGCGCGCCGAGGCGCCGTGGACGAAGGCGGCCGATGGCCGCTACGTGTAGCAAGCGGCGGATAACCCAGGCGCCGGCGGCCTTGCTATGGTTGCCGGTGCCCCCACCAGGAGCCGTGCCATGGCCGCCCCCGTTCCTCCGTTCACCCGCGAAACCGCCATCCAGAAAGTCCGCCTGGCCGAAGATGGCTGGAACAGCCGCGACCCCAACCGCGTATCGCTGGCCTACACCGTCGACAGCCGCTGGCGGAACCGTGCCGAGTTCGTGCATGGGCGCGAGGCCATCGTCGCGTTCCTCACGCGCAAATGGGCGAAGGAACTCGACTACCGCCTGATCAAGGAGCTGTGGGCCTACACCGACAACCGCATTGCCGTGCGCTTCGCCTACGAGTGGCATGACGACAGCAACAACTGGTTCCGCTCGTACGGTAACGAGAACTGGGAGTTCGGCGAAGACGGCCTGATGCACCACCGCTATGCGTGCATCAACGACCTGCCCATAAGGGCAGCCGACCGCAAGTACCACTGGCCGCAAGGCCGCCGGCCCGACGACCATCCCGGCCTCTCCGACCTGGGGCTCTGACGCGTGGCCGTGGCGAAGGAAAAGATCCGCTGCACGTGGGCCGGCAGCGATCCGCTATATGCCGAGTACCACGACACCGAATGGGGCGTGCCGCTCCACGATAGCCGCATGCTGTGGGAACAGCTGATGCTCGAAGGCTTCCAGGCGGGGCTATCGTGGATCACCATCCTGCGCAAGCGCGAGAACTTCCGCAAGGCGTTCAAGGGGTTCGACCCCGCGAAGGTGGCGCGCTTCACCGAGAAGGATATCCAGCGCCTGCTCGGCGATGAAGGCATCATCCGCTCGCGGGCGAAGATCGAAGCCACCATCCAGGGCGCCAGGCTCTATCTCGAGATGCAGGCCAACGGCGAAGACTTCGCCGCTTATTGCTGGTCGTTCACGAAGGGCAAGGTGCTGCGCGGCGACGGCAAGACGGTCCACGCGCAGACCCCGCTGTCGGCCACCATCTCGAAGGACATGAAAAAGCGCGGCTTCAAGTTCGTCGGCCCCACCATCGTCTACGCATGGATGCAGGCGGTGGGCATCGTCGATGACCATGCCCGCGCCTGCTTCCGCTACCACGCCGCCTAGTACGAGCCGGGCGGCGCCTTCTCGCCCCACCAGCCTTCCTCGGGCCGGTGGTGGGCCTTCAGGCCGCCGTAGAACGTCAGCGCCCGCAGGGCCCACTGCCTCGCCGCGCCCAGCACATAGCCCAGCGGCGCCTTGAACCGGTCCAGCCAGTAATGGTGGCCGGGGTAGGTCGGCTCCATGTGCAGGTACTTGCGGCACGCGCGGTTGAATTGGTGCACGCGCGCCTTGCGCACGGTGTCGCTGGTGTAGAACGTGACGCCGATCGAGATCGACACGCCATCGTCGCCGTGCACCCAGTCGGTATCCGAGCGCGTCATGTGCGGCGACGTGGTGGGGAAATAAACGCCATCGCCCGGGCCGCTGTCGAACTCGTGGCTGTTCGCGCGCGATGCCTCGTGCAGGCGCACGTCACGCAGCGTGTGGGCCACGATGAAATCCTCCACGTGGGCGGCGGTCACGGCGTCCCGGTCGTCCGGGTCCCACACGCTCAGGGTCTTGCGCCCGTGCAGCTGCATCCAGAAATTGTTCTCGCGATCGATATGGAACGGTGTCACCGAGGGCGGCGCCGAGATGAAGATGAAGCCCGTGACATTGAAGATGCCCGGTTGCTCTCGTTCGATCAGGGGGCGCAGGCCATCGATCACCTCGCCAAGCAAGGCGCGGTAGCGCGGCACCGCTTCGATGTTGTAAAGCGCGAGCCACGAGCCGCGTTCCTGGATGCGCGCCAGCACCTGCTCGAGGTCGCGCCCATCCGTCGGCCGTGGCTCGTGGCGGAACGCCGATGCCTGGGTCATGCCGGGCCTGACGAAGCGGCACTGTTCCATGGGCATGAGCTCGCGTGCCAGGTTCGCCAGCTCGGGCAACTGGAATAGCGGGTGGCGATGGAAGTTGTGCCGCAGCCGGGTGATCCGGTGCGTGGAGAACCCGGTCGGGTCCAGGGGCCACACGATATGTGGCTCCGCGTTCGCGTGCTGATCCATGGTGACGCTCCCTTCGAGTTGGCCCCTGCCAGCGCGGAAAAGCGTCGTACGAACGTGCGGCGCATGCCACACGACGGGCGGCCTAAGCGCAAGGTGGTGCGCGGCCGCCCGCTGCGAGCGCGCGGATCAGCTTGCTTTCGCGAGCCGTGCGGCGGCCACCGGCACGTTGCGGAACGCGACGCCGAGGCGGTTGAACGCGCTCATCAACGCGATGGCGACGGTGAGGTCGGCGAGCTCTTTCTCGCTGAAAACAGCGGCTGCCGCGGCGTAGTCGGCATCAGGGATGCCGGTCTCCGCGACGTTCGCGACGGATTCGGCCCAGGCCAGTGCCGCCTGCTCTCGCGCGGTGAACACGCCTTCGGCCTCGCGCCACGCTGCGGTGAGCACCAGCTTCTCGAATGGCACGCCGTGCTTGTGCAGGTCCTGCGAGTGCATGTCGATGCAGTACGCGCAGCTGTTGGCCTGCGACACCCGCAGGTACACAAGGTCGACGAGGTTCTTGTCCAGGCCACTCTGGGCCAGGTACCCGTGGACGGTGAGGAAGCCCTTGGCGGCTTCCGGGGCGACTTTCATGTAATTGACGCGCTGGCTCATGGCGATGTCTCCGCGGTGGGAAGGGGTGGCTCGGCAGGGCCTAGCGTGCGCCCGTGATGGGCCATCCAACAGCGCCAAGAATGCGCCTGGGCGATGTACCATGATTGCATGGACGTCTCCCTGGGCCTGCGCCTTGATCGCGAAGCACGGCAACCGTTGTCGACCCAGATCGCCGACGGCATACGGGCGGCCATCGGCGACGGGCGCCTGGCCCCGGGCGCCCGGCTGCCATCGTGGAACGACCTGGCCGCGCAGCTCGGCGTGGCGAGGGGTACCGTCCGTATGGCCTATGAGGCCCTGGCCGATGCCCAGCTCGTCGTGCCCTCGGGGGCGGCTGGCACGCGGGTGGCGAAGCGGTTGCCCTCGCCCCGGCCCGTGCCAACGCCGGCACGGGCACGCGCGGCGTTCGGCACCTTCCCGTCAGGGCACACCAGCCCCCTGCCATTCCAACTGGGTGTGCCCGCGGCCGACCTGTTCCCGGCGCCGCTCTGGACACGGCTCGTCGCCCAGGCGGCCCGCGATACGGTGGGCAGCGCGGCCGACTACCCCGACCCGGGGGGTGAAGCGGGCCTGCGTACCGAGGTGGCCGCGTACCTGGCCATGGCGCGCGGCCTGGCCTGCCAGCCCTCGCAAGTCTTCATCACCCAGGGCTACAGCGGCGCGCTGGGCGCGATCCTGCGGGCACTGCGCGTACGTGGCGCCGATGCCTGGTTCGAGGAACCCGGCTACCCCTTCGCGCGCACGGCGCTGGGGTGGGCCGGCCTGCAGGCCGTGCCCGTGCCCGTCGATGCCGAGGGAATCGACATCGACGCGGGCAGGGCGCGCGCACCGCATGCGGCCCTTGCCCTCGTCACGCCCGGGCAGCAAGCACCGCTGGGCACCACCATGTCGCTTGAGCGCCGCCTCGCGTTGCTCGAATGGGCGCACGCCGGCGAACGCTGGATCATCGAGGACGACTACCTCGGTGAACTGCAGCTGGCGCGCCGCGCGGCGCCCGCGCTCGCGTCGATGGATGCCGACCGTGTCATCCACGTCGGCACCTTCAGCAAGACGATGTCGCCGGGCCTGCGCATGGGTTACGCCGTGGTGCCAAGGCGCCTGGTGGCGCCCATGCGGGAGGTGGTGGGCACGCTCGCCCCGGCGCCTGCGCCGCTGCTGCAGCGCGCGGTGGAGCGGTTCCTGCACGAGGGCCATTACCTGCGCCACCTGCGGCGGATGAAGCGCGCGTATGCCAGCCGTCGCGACGCGCTGGCCGCCGCGCTGGCCGGGGAGGGCCATGCGGTGGAAGGCGCGGGCCTCGCGCTGTGCCTTCCCCTGCCGGAGGGTACCAACGATGTGGCGCTTGCCCGTGCCGCGCATGCGGCCGAACTCGCGCCCATTCCCCTGTCGCCGTGGTACGCGGGCACGGCGAGCCGCCCGGGTTTCCTGCTCGGGGTCACGAACGTGCACGAAAACGCCGCGGCAACGCTCGCCGCGCGCCTCGCGGCGCTCATTCGCGGGGCAACCGGCTAGAATGCGCGCGTTGCCATGGAGTACCACGTGACCACCGAACCTGTTTTCAGCGACGAGGACCGCGCCTGGATGGCGCGCGCACTCGAACTGGCCGCCCATGCGCGCGATGCCGAGGGTGAAGTGCCCGTGGGTGCCGTGCTGGTGGTCGACGGCAACGCCGCCGGCCTTGGGTGGAACCGCAACATCACGCTCAACGACCCCACCGCGCACGCCGAGATCCAGGCGCTGCGCGCAGCGGGGCAGGCGCTGGGCAACTACCGCTTCACGGGCGCCACCCTTTACGTCACGCTCGAACCCTGCGCCATGTGCGCCATGGCCATGGTGCACGCCCGCGTCGCACGCGTGGTGTACGGTGCCACCGACCCGAAGACAGGCGCGGCGGGCAGCGTGTTCGATACGCTGGTCTCGGAACGGCACAACCACCGTGTCGAGGTGGCCGGCGGCCTTTTTGCCGAGGCCGCGGGCGACATGTTGCGGCAGTTCTTCCGCGCGCGCCGTTAGGCGAACGGCGCCAGGGCGTCCTCGACGCCTTGCTCCACCTTCAGCGTGATGAGCGGGTCGGCGCGCGTGACGCCCCGGTTCACCGATGCGATGGGCAAGCCCTTGCGCGAGGCCTCGAGCACGAAACGGTAGCCGGAGTACACCATGAGCGACGATCCGACGACGAGCATCGCGTCGGCGCGTTCGAGGTGTGCCCATGCCGTGTCCACGCGGGCGCGCGGCACGTTCTCACCGAAGAACACCACGTCGGGCTTCAACACGCCGCCGCACACGGTGCAAGCGGGCACGGCGAACGTGGAGAAATCGACGCCATCCAGGTCGGCGTCGCCATCGGGCGCGATGCGCGCGTTGAGCGACAGCCAGCCCGGGTTCGCGTCCTCGAGCCGGCGCTGCATGGCGTCACGCCGGGTGATGTCGCCGCACTGCATGCAACGGACGCGATCGATGCGGCCGTGGAGGTCGACGACATTGAGGCTGCCGGCGGCTTCGTGCAGGCCATCGACGTTTTGCGTGAGGAGCAGCGCCACGCGGCCCTGTTTCTCAAGCTGGGCCAGTGCGCGGTGGGCTATGTTGGGTTGCACCGCGTCGAAGTGGCGCCAGCCGATCATGCCGCGTGCCCAGTAGCGCGCCCGCGCGGGTTCGCCGCTCATGAACATCTGCAGGGTCATGGGTGGGCTGCGTTTCCACGCGCCCTGGTCGTCGCGGTAATCCGGGATGCCCGAACCCGTGCTGATGCCCGCGCCCGTGAGCACGAAGACGCGCGGGTGGGCGTCCATGAAGGCGTGGAGGGCGTCGGGGTTGGCGTTCACGGCGGCGACTATACCAGCGGCATGTCGGCGGGGCTTTCACGCAGCCACGCGAGCGCGCGGGTGGCGTCCATGGCAAAGCGGCGCACGGCCAGCTCGAGGTCGGCGACGGGCTGCACGGCCAGCGCCTGCTCCAGGCGCAGGCCCATGGCGGCAAGCCCCGTGGCTTCGGCCATGCCGAGCGCGCCCGCCACGCGATGCAGCCAGCGCCGCGCGGCAAGCGCGTCGCCGGTGGCGAGCATGGCGTCGAGCTTGCCGACGTCGGCGGCAAGCGCGTCGGCAAGCGCCACGATGACCTCGTGCAGCGCGCGCTCGCCGCCAAGCCGCGCGCGCAAGGCCACGACATCGACATGGGGCGGCCGCGGCGGCACGATGAAGGCCAGTTCCGCGATGGCGCGCAGGCCGCCATCGCCTTGCACATGGAACACGCCGCCAGCGCGCTCGACGAGGGTGCGCGCGGTGGTGCACGCGGGCGCCAGCGCGCCACATGCGCCTGGCACGCCGGGCAGGCATACCGCGACGTGCAGGCGCTGCATGCCGGGTTCGTCATCCACCACGTCGACCTGCAACAGCGCGCTGCCGCTGGCGTGTTCGATGGCGCCGGCGAGCAGCACGTCGAGGGCGGCAGCCAACGAGCGGAACGGGCCGACCAGGTCGCCCTCGAGCGCCGGGTCGACATCCAGCGTGATCTCCACGTCGTGGCGCGAGGCCTTGGCCGCGAAGCGCACGCCCAGGCGTTCGATGAGGTCGGGCAGGCTGGTCGTGTCTTCCAGGCACGCCTCGCGTTGCGCGCGCGCGTCGCGGCGGCGCTCGCGCCAGCGGCGCATGCGGCTGGCTAGCGTCATGGCGTTCGATGTGCTCAACTCAGCGCCCCGTCGCAGGCCAATGGAGAGCGGCGGGCCAATGGATACCGCTGCAACGAAGGATCAACCATGGCCTACCGCGTCATCATTGCCGACGACCACCCCGTCGTGCTCAAGGGCATCACGCTGGCCCTCGCCAGCGAGGGCGTGGGCCAGGTGGTGGGCGAAGCGACATCGCCGGGCGCGTTGTTCGCCGCGCTTGCAACCACCCGCTGCGATGCGGTCATCACCGACTTCAGCATGCCCGACCCGGGCGACGATGGCCTGGCGATGCTCACCCGCCTGCGCGGAACCTACCCGGCGCTGCCGCTGATGGTGATCACGACCATCGGCAACCCGGCGCTTTACCGCGAGATCCTGTCGATGGGCGTGCTCGGGCTGCTGGGCAAATCGGGTGACGCAAGAGAAATTCCTGAGGCATTGCGACAAATCGTGACCAACCATGTGTACCTCGGTGCCTCGGTGTTGGCGATATTGGGTGTGGAGCAGGGCACGGTGGTGGGGCGGGCCGGCACGCTCACCGACCTCTCGCCCCGCGAACTCGAGGTGCTGCGCCTGTTCGCCAGCGGCCACAGCATTACCCAGATCGCCCGTGGCACCGGCCGTGGGCTTTCCACCATCAGCCAGCAGAAATCGAGCGCCATGCGCAAGTTGAGGCTCGCGAGCGACGCGGAGATCTTCGAGTACATCGACAGGCTCCGCCGGTAGCTGCTGAACGAACACCCCAACGATAACCAGCCGAAGCCGCCGGGGACATAGAAGAATTCTCAAAAGGGCGCGTATGCTTCACGGTTGAAGCCCTTTTTGACAGGAGAAGCGCCCGGTGAGTGCGAAGATCAGCCCCCTCGCAGGCAAGCCCGCCACGGAGGGCACGCTCGTCGACCTCCCGGCCCTGCTGGCCGCCTACGCCGACCTGAAGCCCGACCCGGCCGTGCCCGAGCAGCGCGTCGCCTTCGGCACCTCGGGCCACCGCGGCTCATCGTTCAATCGCTCGTTCAACGAGGCGCACGTGCTCGCCGTGGTGCAGGCCATCTGCGAGTACCGCAAGCAGGCCGGTGTCGACGGCCCGGTATACGTGGGCATCGATACCCACGCCCTGTCGCAGCCCGCGTTCGAGAGCACGCTGGAAGTCCTCGCCGCCAATGGCGTCGACACGATGGTGAGCGCGGGCGGTGAGTACACGCCCACGCCCGCGGTCTCGCACGCCATCCTGGTGCACAACCGCGGCCGCGACAGCGGCAAGGCCGATGGCATCGTCATCACGCCGTCGCACAACCCGCCCGATGCCGGTGGCATCAAGTACAACCCGCCGCATGGCGGCCCGGCCGATACCGATGCCACGAAGTGGATCGCCGACCGCGCCAACGCGCTGATCGAAGGCGGCCTGCGCGATGTGCGGCGCATGCCCTATGCGCAAGCCGCCAGGGCGTCCACCACGCATGCGTTCGATTTCCTGCAGCGCTACGTGGGTGACCTGGGCGATGCGCTCGACCTCGATATCATCCGCGCCAGCGGCGTGCGCATGGGCGTCGACCCGCTTGGCGGCGCGGGCGTGCACTACTGGAGCGCCATCGGCGAGCGCTACGGCCTCGACCTCACCGTGGTGAGCGAGGTGGTCGACAAGACGTTCGCCTTCATGTCGCTCGACTGGGACGGCAAGGTCCGCATGGATCCGTCGTCGGCGTACGCCATGCAGCGCCTTATCCACCTCAAGGATACGTTCGACGTCGCCTTCGCGTGCGACACCGACCACGACCGCCACGGCGTGGTCGCGCCCAGCACCGGGCTCATGCCGGCCAATCACTACCTGGCCGCCGCCGCGTGGTACCTGTTCCAGAACCGCCCGGGCTGGAGCCCCGACGCCGCCGTCGGCAAGACGGCCGTGAGCACGGGCCTGCTCGATCGCGTCGCGGCGCACCTGAAGCGCCCGCTGCTCGAGGTGCCGGTGGGTTTCAAGTATTTCGTGCCGGGCCTGTTCGACGGCAGCGTGGGCTTCGGTTGCGAAGAGAGCGCGGGTGCGTCGTTCCTCGCGAAGGATGCCTCGGCGTGGTCCACCGACAAGGATGGCCTCGTCGCCGCGCTGTTGGCCGGCGAGATGACGGCGCGGCTTGGCCGCGACCCGGGCGAGGTCTACCGCGATATCACCGGCCTGCTGGGTGATCCCGCCAATGCCCGCATCGATGCGCCGGCCTCGCACGCGCAGAAGCAGAAGCTGTCGAAGCTCGCGCCCGGCCAGGTCTCGTCGCAGACGCTCGCCGGCGATGCGATCACCAGCGTCGTCAACCAGGCCGATGGCCAGCCCATCGGCGGCATCAAGGTCATGTCGGCGCAGGCATGGTTCGCCGCGCGCCCGTCGGGCACCGAGGATATCTACAAGGTGTACGGCGAGAGCTTCCGCGGCAAGGATCACCTGGCCAAGGTGCTCGAGGAAGCGCAGGCCATGGTCGACCAGGCGCTGGGCTGAACATGGCCGCGACGCCCATCAAGGTCATCGTCGGGTCGCGCAACCCGGTGAAGGTGG
Source organism: Luteibacter yeojuensis (assembly GCF_000964085.1). Lineage (GTDB taxonomy): Bacteria > Pseudomonadota > Gammaproteobacteria > Xanthomonadales > Rhodanobacteraceae > Luteibacter > Luteibacter yeojuensis_A. The sequence goes on along the minus strand of NZ_JZRB01000045.1, from coordinate 17,955 downwards.
GCGCGGTGCGCACGGCGCTCACCCCCCTGTTCCCGGGGCGCGAGCTGCATTGCGAGGGCATGCACGCGCCTTCGGGCGTACCCGACCAGCCCATGACCCTCGCGGAGACCCGCGAAGGTGCGCTCAACCGGCTCGCGTACTGCCGCCAGCACGCCGAGGCCGATATCTTCGTGGCCGTGGAAGGCGGTGTCGACGTTAGCGAGGATGGCCCGGCCAACTTCGGCATCGTGGCCATCGCCCACGGCGAGGTGGTCTCGGTGGGGCGCAGCGCATGGCTGCCCCTGCCGCCCGCGGCGTACGAGGCCCTGCTTGACGGCGAAGAACTGGGCCATGTCATGGACAGGCTGTTCGGCACCACCAATATCAAGCAGCAGGGTGGGGCCATTGGCCTGCTCACCAACGGCCACGCCACGCGCGAAAGCGCCTATGTGCAGGCCCTCGTCCTGGCCATGGCGCCGTTCCTGCACGCGGAACTTTTCGGGGGTGAGGCAAAACTGCCGTGACGCCGGGTCATTAATTTAGATCGATCAAAGGCCTTGAATCCGCTCCGATGCACCTTATCCAGACGTGCATCAGCCACCGGATACCAGGCCATGACCACTTCCAGCCCGCTCGAACCCGTCCCGTCCTTCGATTACGTGATCTTCGGCGCCACCGGCGACCTCACGATGCGCAAGCTGCTGCCCGCGCTTTACCGCCGCTTCGCCGCGGGCCAGGTGCCCAGCGACGCACGCATCATCGGCACGGCGCGTTCGCCGCTGGACGACGAGGGTTACCGCGAACGTGCGCGCAAGGCGTTGGGTGACTACATCAAGGGTGACGAGTTCGTCGACGACACCGTGGCGCGGTTCCTGGGCCTGGTGCACTACGTGAGCCTCAACGGCGCCGATGCCGGTGGGCATTGGGCCGGCCTGGAAGCGAAGCTGGCCACGGACGATGCCGGGCGCGTCCGCGTGTTCTACCTCGCGACGGCGCCCGACCTCTACGGTGCCATTGCCCGGAACATCGACGAGAAGGGCCTGCGTACGGCGCAATCGCGCATCGTGCTCGAAAAGCCCATCGGCACCGACCTCGCGACGGCGCGCGACGTCAACGAGGGCGTGGGGCGGCACTTCCCGGAAAGCAGCATCTACCGGATCGACCATTACCTGGGCAAGGAGGCCGTGCAGAACATCATCGCGCTGCGCTTCGCCAACCCGATGCTCGAGCGCATGTGGGACAGGGAATCGATCGACTACGTGCAGATCACCGCCGCGGAAACCGTCGGGCTCGAGGGCCGCGGCGGGTACTACGACGGCTCGGGCGCGTTGCGCGACATGATCCAGAACCACCTGCTGCAGGTGCTGACCGTCGTCGCCATGGAGCGGCCCTCGTCGCTGGATGCCGATGCGCTGCGTGACGAGAAGGTGCGCGTGCTCACCTCGCTGAAGCCGCTCGATGCCGGCAACCTCGGCGCCAACGTGGCCCGCGGCCAGTATGTGCGCGGCATGGCGGGCGGCCACGAGGTGCCTGCCTACCGCGAGGAGCTGCCCGATGCCGCGCCCAGCAACACCGAGACGTTCGTGGCGCTGAAGGCCGAGATCGACACCCCGCGCTGGCAGGGCGTGCCGTTCTACCTGCGCTCGGGCAAGCGCATGCCCGAGAAGCTGACCGAGATCGTCATCCAGTTCCGCGCCAGCGAGCCGGGCCTGTTCGGCGAGGCACGCCCCGGCAGCCGGCTGGTGATACGGGTGCAGCCGGATGAGAGCGTCATCCTGCCCCTGTTCGTGAAGCAGCCGGGCAACACGTTCGGCCTGGGCGAGGTCGACGCGCAGTCGGCGCTTGGCGAGGCCGGCCGTGCGGGGTTCCGCGACGCCTACGAGGGGCTGCTGCTGGATGCCGTGAAGGGCAGCCCCGCGCTGTTCGTCCGCAAGGACGAGACCGAGGCCGCCTGGGCCTGGGTGAGCCCGATCCTGCAGGGCTGGGCCACGGCCGGCAGCGGCCCGGAGGCCTACGCCGCGGGCACCTGGGGCCCCGAATCCGCCCGTGCGCTGCTGGCCCAGCGCGGCCACCATTGGGTGGAGGACCTGGCCGCCTGAGCATTGCATCCGCGCGGCGCGCCCGCATTATGGGGGGAGTTCCCCAGGGAGGCTCCCCATGTCCGGTTACAGCAAGACCCCCGAGGCCCTTGCCCGCCTCAGCCCGGAGCAGTTCCGGGTCACCCAGCAGAACGGCACGGAGCGCCCGTTCCACAACGCCTTCCACGAGAGCAAGGAGCCGGGCATCTACGTCGACATCGTTTCCGGCGAGCCGCTGTTCTCGTCGCTCGACAAGTTCGACAGCGGGTGCGGCTGGCCCAGCTTCACCCGGCCGCTCGAGGACGAGCACGTCGTCGAGAACCGCGATACCACGCACGGCATGATCCGCACCGAGGTGCGCTCCACGCACGGTGACAGCCACCTGGGCCACGTGTTCCCCGACGGCCCGCGCGACCGTGGCGGCCTGCGCTACTGCATCAACTCGGCCTCGCTGCGCTTCATCCCGGTGGCGGAACTCGAGAAGGAAGGCTACGGCGATTACGCCCGCCTGTTCACCCGCGATAACGGAGGTGCGGCATGACATCGAAGGCCATCCTCGCCGGCGGTTGCTTCTGGGGCATGCAGGACCTGATCCGCAAGCAGCCCGGCATCATCAGCACGCGCGTTGGCTACAGCGGCGGCGACGTGCCCAACGCCACGTACCGCAACCACGGCACGCATGCCGAAGCCATCGAGATCGAGTTCGACCCGGCCAGGGCCAGCTACCGGAAGATCCTGGAGTTCTTCTTCCAGATCCACGACCCGACCACGATGAACCGCCAGGGCAACGACCGGGGCACCAGCTACCGCTCGGCCATCTTCTACCTCGACGACGAGCAGAAGGCCGTGGCGGAAGACACCGTGGCCGACGTGAACGCGTCGGGCCTGTGGCCGGGCAAGGTGGTCACCGAGATCGCGCCCGCGGGGCCGTTCTGGGAGGCCGAGCCCGAGCACCAGGATTACCTGGAAAAGTACCCCAACGGCTACACCTGCCACTTCATCCGCCCCGACTGGGTGCTGCCGAAGCGCGCCGCCTGATCTGTCCTGAACTGATCTGTGCTTAAACTGTGGGAGCGCGCTTGCGCGCGATCGCGCGCAAGCGCGCTCCCACACGAGCACGAGAGGGGCGGATGTCGGTAGCAGGGGGCAGGGCAGTTCCAGCCGCATGGCGCCGCCGTGCCGTGTGGCCGTGGCTCGCCCTGCTCGTGGCCATCGGCCTGCTGCGCGCCACCAATCGCTTCCTCGTCGATGTCGCCAACGGGCACGTCACGCCCTTCGTGCCGAAGCTGATCGAAGAGCTCACCGGCTCGCTGAGCTTCGGCGCGTGCCTGCCGCTGCTTTTCGTGGCCCTGCGGCGCATGCCGCGCACGGCCTGGGCGCACCTCGCGGTGTTCAGTGCGCTATCGGTGGCGCAAACCTCGCTGATGATCGCGCTGCGGCAAGTTACCTTCCGCGCGGCTGGCCTTGCGGATTACGCCTACCCACCCACGCCGTGGCGCTACCTGATGGAAGTGCCGACGCAGCTGTTCTTCTACGTCGTCATCGTCGTGGGGCTGTTCCTGTTCGACCGCTACCGCGAGGGCCGCGAACGCGACCTGCGCAACGCGCAACTGGAATCGGCACTCTCCGAGGCACGCCTCGAGGCGCTGCGCCTGCAGCTGAACCCGCACTTCCTGTTCAACACCCTCAACGCGGTTTCCGAGTTGATGTACGAGAGGCCGCGCGTCGCGGACGAGATGCTCTCGCGCGTGGGCGAGCTGCTGCGCGCCACGCTCGCCGCCACGGCGCAGGAACACCCGCTGCGCGAGGAGTGGCGGCTGCTCGACCTTTACCTCGATATCCAGCGTGCCCGGTTCGGCAACGGGCTGGACGCGTCGCTGTGCATGGCCGAGGGCCTCGCCGACGTACCGGTGCCGTTCCTGGTGCTGCAGCCGCTGGTGGAGAACGCCATCGAGCATGGTGGCGTAGGCGATGCGCGCCACGTGCGTGTCGAGGCCTACCTCGAAGGCGAACGTGCCGTGCTCACCGTCAGCGACGGCGGCGGCGACTCGGTAGCGGGGCCGCGGCAGGGCCATGGCATCGGCATGGGGAACGTGGCGGCCAGGCTCATGCACCTGCACGGCGCGGCGGCGGGGGTACGCCGCGATGCGGCGGTGACGGGCGCGGGCTCGGTCGTCACGCTGTGGCTACCCCTGCGCCGGGCGGCGGCACCATGACGCTGCGCGCCGTCGTCATCGATGACGAGGCCCCGGCGCGCGCCAAGCTGCGCCGCTACCTCGCCGACGACGCGGGCATCGCATGGGTCGGGGAGGCATCGGACGGGCCGTCCGCTGTCGCCCTTATCCAGCGCGAGCGGCCCGACATCGTCTTCCTCGACATCAGCATGCCCGGGATGGATGGCTTCGGCGTGCTGCAGGCGCTGGGCGATCCGCTGCCGGCGGAGATCGTCTTCGTCACCGCGCACGACGATATGGCGGTGAAGGCGTTCGACGTGCATGCGTTCGACTACCTCCTGAAGCCGGTGGGGCCGGATCGCTTCGCGCGCACCGTGCGGCGCTTGTGCCAGCGCATCGTGCCGTGCGCGCCGCGGCTGGAAGGGCTGCTTGGCGACCTGCCGGCGCCCGCGCACTATCTGGAGCGCCTGCTGCTGCCCACGGGCGATGCGGCCGAACTGGTGCCGCTGGAACGCGTCGATCGCATCGAGTCGGATCGCAACTACCTTGATGTGTACGTGGCCGGCGTGCCGCGCCGGCTGCGCGGCACGCTGGATGCCATGCAGGCGCGCCTGCACCCGTCGGTGTTCGCCCGCGTGAACCGCTCGACCATCGTCCGCCTCGGCGCCGTTACCGAGGTGCAGCCCTGGCCCGATGGCGAGAAGCGGCTGGTGCTGGTCGATGGCGGGCGGGTGACGTGGACGAGGCGCTACTTCGACGCCGATGTAGCGGGGAAGGTTTAGGGGCATCGCCGGCAAGCCGGCTCCCACACGAGCAGCGGGGCATCGCCGGCAAGCCGGCTCCCACAAGAGCGGCGGGTTACCACAAGAGCGGCGGGTTCCTGTGGGAGCCGGCTTGCCGGCGATGCTTTTTTGTCCCACGCCCCACGCCGTTCGTCCCAGCGACGCCCCAAACACCACCGACGGCCCACCAGATTAGCTCCAAGCCCAACGGAGCCCGCCGCCATGCGCAAGACCCCCATCATCGCTACCGCCCTCGCCGTCTCGCTGGCCGGTGCCGGCTGGGCCATCGCCCGGCCCGACCAGGCCTTGCGTGTCGCCGCCGGGGTCGCCGCGCACCATGTGTGCTCGATGGTTTTCGTCGGGCAGCAGGATCCGGAGGCGATCTTCCGGGAGCTGGTGAGGCCGATGATCGGCAGCGCCGGCGCGGCGCTGCTCTCGGTGCACGTGGACCGGCCGGCACGGCGGGTGGCCGTCGACGGCCTCGTGTCGACCCTGGCCACCGCAAGCTACACGCCGGGCTATGGCTGCCGCCTCGACCTGCCCGGCAACGTCGCGTTCACCGCGGCCCCCGCCGTCACACCCGCCGTCGACGACGGCTTCGCGCCGCCCAAGGCGGTAGTGACCGACAAGCCGGCCGTCGCCATGGCCCTCGACCGGGTGTTCGACGAACGCCCCGGCGACGCGCCGAAGGCCGTCAAGGCCGTCGTCATCGTGAAGGATGGCAAGGTGGTGGCGGAGCGCTACGCCCCCGGTTACGGCATCCACTCGCCGCTCATCAGCTTCTCGGTCGCCAAATCGTTCACCAACGCGCTGCTGGGCCTGCTGGTACACGACGGCAAGCTCGACGCCACGCGGCTGCTCGACCCGCCGGAGTGGCGCACCCCCGGCGATCCGCGTGCCGCGATCACCATCGAAGACCTGATGCGCATGCAGAGCGGCCTTGCGGCCGAGGAAGCGGAGTCCGCGTTCAGCCCCGTGGCGAAGATGGAGTTCCTCAACGCCGACATGGCCGGCTTCGCCGCGGCGCAGCCGGCAAAAAAGGCGCCCGGCAAAACCTTCGAATACACCAGTGCCGATACCGTGCTGCTCAGCCGCCTGGTCGGCGAGACGGTGGGCGGCGGCGCCGCGGGGCTGCGCGCCTTCACCCGCCAGCGCCTGTTCGCACCGCTGCACATGGGCGACGTGACGATGGAGTTCGACGGCAAGGGCACCTTCATCGGCTCCACCTATGTCTACACCAGCGCCCGTGACTACGCGCGTTTTGGCCTGTTGTATCTCAACGACGGCAAGGCACCCGACGGCACGCGCGTGTTGCCCGAAGGCTGGGCCCGGTGGTCTCGCACCTCGATGCTGGGGGCACCCTACGGCGCGGGCTTCTGGACGAACGATGGCCCGAGCGACGTGGCCCGCATGCGCGTGCAGGGTGGCTTTCCGAAGGATGGCTATTTCGCCAGCGGCACGATGGGCCAGCGCATCTACATCGTGCCGTCGGCGCACCTGGTGATCACCCGGTTTGGTTATTCAGCGCCGCCGGCCTACGGCATCGAGGACGACGTGGGCCTGATCAAGGCCGCGATCGATGCCTACCGCTGAAAGGCGCTGACCAGCCCGGGCATGCGGTCGATGACCGCCACGGCCCCGGCCTGGTGCACGTCGAGGGCCTTCGGGTAGCCGTAGCTCACCAGCACATAGGCCACCCCGGCATCCTGGGCGGCCAGCATGTCGCTCTCGGAATCACCCACCATCAGCGTCTTCGCCAGGGGCACGCCGGCCGCATCGGCCAGGTGCTTCAGCGGCACGCCGCTGGGCTTGCGCTGCGGCAGCGTGTTGCCGCCCACGATGCCATCGATGTACGGCAGCATGCCGCGGGCCTCGAGCAAGGGGCGCACGAATTCTTCGTTCTTGTTCGTGCACACGGCCAGCTTCACGCCTTGCGCGTGCAGCGCGGCCAGGGTGTCGACCACGCCGTCGTAGGCGATGCCGTCGAGCGCGGTCTCGGCGTAATGTTCCAGGAAACCCGGCATGACCTTGTCGATATCGGCGTCGCTACCCGCTTCGCGGAACGCGTAGGTGATGAGCTGGCGCGAGCCTTCGCCGATCCAGCCGGTGATCTGCTTCACGTCGTAGGTGGGCAGGCGCCAGTCGCGGAGCGTGCGGTTCACGGATTCGGCGATGTCGGCGGCGCTATCCACCAGCGTGCCGTCGAGGTCGAAGATGACGAGGGAGTAGGGGAAGGCCAAGGCCGTGCTCCGCGGGTAAAACCCCGATTCTACGCCTTCACGGGCCCCAGCCCGTGGCCGAGCAGCGCCATGGCGTGGCGGCGGATGGTCTCGCGGTCGACATGCTTGCGCATCGGGTCGTCCTTCCACTTCCGCCGCGCGGCCATTAGCAGCATGGTGAGCGACATGATCGAGGGCATGATCAACGCCGCGTCCAGGTCGGCGTGCAGCTTGCCCTCGGCCTGCCACTCGCGGATGCGGGCGTGGAAGGCCTCCTGCATCTTGTAGTCCACCTGTTTCTTCATGTGCTGGCGGAATGAGTTTTCGTCCGTGAGCAGGTCGCCGAAAAAGATCGGCGCTATCCAGCTGTGCTCCTCGGCCACGTCGACGAAGCGCTCGGCCACCTTGACGAAGGCCGTGGCGGGGTCGCCGGCATAGGCCTGGAAGATGGACTCGACGTGCTTGCGCATGGGCACGATATGCGCCGCGTGGACCTCTTCGAACAGCTGCTCACGTGTCTTGAAGTAGTAGTGCACGGCGGCCGGGGTCATGCCGGCCTCGCGGGCGATGGCGGCCAGCGTCGTGCCGGCGTAGCCAAAGCGGGCGTACAGGCCCAGCGCGATCTCGATGAGGCGGGCGCGCTGGTCCACGCCATCGGGTTGGGCGGAAGGGCGGCCCGGCGGGCGGCCACGGCGGGGTTTGGTCACGGAACTCATCGCGAATGAATAGCACGCTAGCGGGCCATTGCGTTGCGACCCATTGCCGCATATATTAACTGACTACTTAATTAATTAACAGGCCCGCCGCCCGTGACCGTCGCCCACCGTACCGAACCCGCCGAGACGCCCAACGCGGTCGTCGAGCCCAGCCTGGCGCCGGTGCCGCAGCAGGTATCCCTGCGGATCCTGTTCCCGGCGCTGATGCTGGTCATGCTGCTGGCCGCACTCGACCAGACCATCGTGTCCACGGCGCTGCCCACCATCGTGGGCGAGCTGGGGGGCCTCAACCAGCTCTCGTGGGTGGTCACGGCCTACCTGCTCACCTCCACCGTGGTCGTGCCGCTGTACGGCAAGTTCGGCGACCTGTACGGCCGCAAGATCGTCCTGCAGACCGCCATCACCATCTTCCTCATCGGGTCGGTGCTGTGCGGCCTGGCGCAGGACATGACCATGCTGATCCTGATGCGTGCGCTGCAGGGGCTGGGCGGTGGCGGCCTGCTGGTGATCACGATGGCGGCGATCGGCGACGTGGTGCCACCCGCGGACCGCGGCCGCTACCAGGGGCTGTTCGGTGGCGTGTTCGGCCTGGCCACGGTGGTGGGGCCGCTGCTGGGGGGCTTCATGGTCGACCACCTCACCTGGCGCTGGATCTTCTACGTGAACCTGCCGCTGGGCATCCTGTGCCTGGTGGTCATCGCCGCGGTGTTCCACCCGCACACGCGCCACGTGAAGCACGCCATCGACTGGTTCGGCGCCGGCTTCCTGGCCACCGCGCTCAGCTGCCTCATCCTGTTTACGACCGAGGGCGGCACGCAGATGCCGTGGGATTCGTTCGCGCTGTGGACCATCCTGTTCATGGGCCTGGTAGCGGTGGCCGGCTTCATCTACGAAGAACGCATCGCCAGCGAGCCCATCATCCCGCTACACCTGTTCAGGCACCGCACGTTCCTGCTCTGCAGCCTCATCGGCTTCTTCGTGGGTACGGCGCTGTTCGGCTCCACGACCTACCTGCCGCTGTACCTGCAGGTGGTGAAGGGCGTCTCGCCCACCGGTGCCGGCCTGCAGCTGCTGCCGCTGATGGGCGGCGTGCTGGTGAGCTCGATCGTCGCGGGCCGCATCATCAGCCGCATCGGCCGTTACCGCATGTTCCCGATCATCGGCACGTTCATCGGTGCGGTGGGCCTGGTGTTGCTGGGCAGCGTCGCCGATACCGATCCGCTCTACCTCATCTACGTGTACGCCGGCATCCTGGGCCTGGGCATCGGCATGGTGATGCAGGTGCTTATCCTGGCCACGCAGAACAGCCTGGACATCAAGTACATGGGCGTCGCCACCTCCGGCGTCACGCTGTTCCGTTCCATAGGCGGCTCGGTGGGCGTGTCGGTGTTCGGCGCGCTGTTCACCCAGGGCCTCCAATCCCGCATGAAGGACGACATCCCGGCCAGCCAGGTGGGCCCGCGCACGTTCTCGCCCGAGATGGTGGCGAAGATGCCGCCGGCGTTGCACGAGAAGTTCATCCACGCGTTCGGTGCGTCGTTGCACCTCGTGTACCACGTGGCGGCGGTGGTGGTGTTCCTCGGGTTCTGCCTCGCGTGGTTCCTGCGCGACGTGCCGCTGCGTGGCAAGGGCGCGAAAGCATGAGGCTCACTTCGCCCGCGTGAACACCTGCTTCGCCAGGGGCGTCCACGTCGTCCACGCGTGCTCACCAGGCCCTGTCACGACATGACCTGGGGGTATGGCCGGCAGGAGCAGTGGCATGTTGGGCGCGAACTTGTCGCCGGCACCGTAGGCCAGCCAGGCACGCGGGTCACCGCCGGGTTGCGCGGCCCACGCCTGCACACGCCGCCACATCTGCGCCTGCCAGTTCGCCGGGCCGGGCACTGCCGCGGCGGGCGCCTGCCATGCCGCCACGCCGCCGGCCCTGCGGATCGCATCGAGTGTCGTGTCATCGCCAAGGTAGGGCGAGAACAGCACCAGGCCATCCACCACGCCGGGGTGTGCGGTGTCGTAGAGCAAGGCCCCCATGCCACCCAGTGACGCGCCGGCCAGCCACACCTGCCGGTAGCCCTTGCCGCGTGCCGCTTCGACCAGGGCGTGGACATCGGGCACGGCCTTGCCGTCCTTGTAGAAACCCATGGTCAGCTCGACGAGCTCCACGTCGGCATCGCGCCACGCGCCCTGGATGGCACCGCCGATGCCACTCGCCTCCAGGGAGTCGAGGTTGTCACGGATGCCGGGGAGCACGATGACGAGGCGCGTGGCGGCCGTGGGCGCCGGTAGCACTTTGGTGGCGGGCGGCCGCGTGGTATCGCGCAGCGGATAGCAGCCGGCAAGGAGCAGCGCGGCGCCAAGCCATGTCATGCGGATGAAGGTGCGGGTATCCATGCTGCGCAGGTTCTCCCACGTCGTGTGTCAGTGGCGCGAACCCTCGTCGAAATGGGCCTCGAGGGTATGGAAGGGATGGTCGACACGGATGCCATCCGCATCCCACCCGGCGGCGGCCTTGCCGTCGATCTCGACGCTGGCTGGCCGCACGCGTCCTGGCCAGAACACCCGCACGGGGGTATCGGGTCGGATGCCCTTGTCGAGCGTGACGGTCAACACGCCACCGGCCCGCCGGGCCGCGACGTTCAGCGTGCCGAAGGCCACCGGCAGTTTCGATACCGCAAGGCCCGGGCCCTCGACCCACGCGGGCGGCACGCCCGGCAACAGGTAAAGGCCGTCGTCGGCCTCGCGCATCAGCATGCCGAACAGCGTGCGGGCGTATTCCGCGCCGATCCAGGTGTGCGGCATGTCGCCCAGGTACCCGGGGTGGCGCAGGCGTGAATGGACCACCTCGGCCCACATGTTCCATTCCGGCGGCCGGCGGTCGCGGACGATGGTGTCGAGCAGTTCGGCCGCATCCGCGGGCCGTTCGAGGTACACGTAGGTGAGCACGTTGCGCAGCTCGTAGGGCGTGTACGCGAACAGCGCACCGGGCTGCTCGCGCTTGCGCACATCCGCGAGGTAGCGGTCGAAGGTGCGTACCAGGGCGTCGCGGGGAAGCACGTCCATCTGCCCGGCCGGGTCGAGCGCGATCGACACGCTGGTGGGGTCGCCGTCGCCAAGATCGGCGGCGGCCGGCAGGGTATCGACACCCTTCCACGCCATGGTGGCGCGGATCGACGCACCGACCGATGCGCGCAGCGCGGCGTACTGCGTGCGGGCATAGGTGGCCAGTTCCTTGTCACCCCATTGCGCCGCCAGCCACGCGCCGTCGTGCCAGCCCTTCAGCGCCCACCAGTCGTCCCAGTAGCTGTGCGTGGGGCTCGAATAGCCTTCGTGGCTGATGGAGGGCGCGATGATGCCGTGGAAGCGTTGCGGCTGGGGCAGGTCGGCGAGGTAGCCTGGCACCATGGTCCGCTCGCGCAGTGCCTGCATGAAGTGCATGGCGGCGCGCACCTTGGGCAGGTAGCCACGCACCGCCTCGGGCCCGCCGCCGAAGCGCGCGACATCGGCCACCAGGTTGATGAATTCGCCCTGGCTGTCGTATTCGATATCCGAGCCGAAGCCGCGGTTCACCGTGCCATCGGCGTTGAGGATGGGCGAGACGAGCCCGTTCTCGTGCACCGCATGGCTGGCGTACCAGTCGAGGTAATCACGTGCGGTTTTCGTCTCGCCCATTCGCAGCAGGATCGATGCGGTCGCCGCGCCATCACGGATGAACGAACGGTTGTAGTTGCGCGGGCCCGCCTGCATCGCGTGGCCGGTCTGGTTCACGAGCATGTAGGCCGCCTGCGAGCGCAGGATGTCGACCAGGGACGCATCGGGCAACGCGAGGCCCACGCTCCCGAGGCGCACCTGCCATTCGGACGACACCTGCGCGGCGAGGCTGTCGAAAGCCGTTGCGGTGATCCTGGGGTCGTCGAGCGCGGGCGGCGGTGGCAACGCGCCATCGGCGTTCGCCGGCGCGTCGCCCAGTGGGAACGCCACGACGATGTCGCGGCTTGCGCCCGGGGCGAGGTGGACGTGGTAGCCGAGCGCGCCGGCGGCGAGGCCGTCCTTGTCGCTGGCGGTGGTGGTCGCCGGCAGCGTGCCCGCGGCGATGGCGCCGGTGATTTCCGTCGCGCCATGCTCGCCGAATGGCGCCGCCGCCATGGTGTCGGGCGGGGTAAGGGGCTTCAGCAACATGCGGCCATTGACGGCCACGGCCCCCGCGCCCACGGTGATATTGCGGATCGGCGAGGGGCCGCCGTTCTGCCACGGCGGGTTCACCTGCATGGGGCGCACGGCCAGGTACAGCGTGCCGTCGACGGGCGTGGCACCGTGGTTCACCAGCCGGTGGCGCAGCAGCACCACCGGCTGGTTAGTGGCCTGCCAGGCAATGGCTTCGGCGGTGACGTCGAGCGCTGGCGTGGCTTTCCAGCCGACCGATGGCATCGGCTTCCATCGATCGCGAAGCGCATGCGTGCGTGGGCCGTTATCCGCCACGGCCGCCTTGCCATCGGCGCCCCGCCAGATCGCCTGCACGAGCGGGCCGCCCTTGAAGGGCTCGATGTCACCGTACTCGTCGAAAATCGCTTTCTGCAGGCCCGCGGGCACGCCCACATCGGTCCAGTACACCTGCTGCATGTGCAGCGACGAGGGGAACAGCGCCGCGTTGGCGCGTGACGCGGCCACCTGGTAACGCTTCATCGGTGTCATGACGCGGGGCGGGCTCAGGAAACGCAGGCGCGCGATGGTGGCCGTGGCCGGCCCGGCGTCGAGGGCGAGGCGCAGGTCGGTGGCCGTGAATGGCTGGGCCGCGGCCAGGTACGAGGTTTGGCCTGCGCTACCGGGGTCCGCATCCATCGTTTGCCATGCGCCGCGCCCATCCCGGGCCTGCAGCGCCACGCCCGGGCGCGGGCCCTGCCATGCCACCTCGATGCCGGCGATATCGAGCGGGCGAGGCAGGTGGATGTCCACGTGCCGCCCAGCGGCGTTTGCCGCGACAACGCGAGGGTGCCCGTCGGCCCAGAGCGAAGCGCTATCGCTCGTGCCGGCGAGGCCGGACACGCGAGCCGCATCGGCGGCGGCGATGGGCTCGAACTCGAAGACGGAAACACCCCAGTCCGCCGTGCGCGCAGGCGCCGCGAGCCGCACGTAACGCGCCTCCTCGGCGGGGAAGACGAGGTATTCCACGCCACCGGGCGAATCGGTGACCGTATACACCGGGTGGAACGCCTTGCCATCCGTCGACAGCTCGATGGCGTAGGCGGCGGCGAAACCGCTATCCCAATGAATGCGTACGCCGCCGACCTTCGTGACGCTGCCCAGGTCGACCTGGAACCACTGGCCGGGGCTGAATGCGCCACCCCAGCGCGTCGCCTCGTCGCCATCGATGGCGTGCTGCGGCGCTAGCGCAGGGACCTGCTGCGAGGAACTGCTCGCATGCCACGCGGTGCGGGGCGGCAACCCTGCGGAAACTACGGGTGTCGCGAGCAGGGCCGCGACCATGGCCGGCAACAGGGTTCGCATGGCACGCCTCCTCTTCGAGGCTCTACAGGCTAGTCACGTAACGCCGTGAAACCCAGCCCCCACCGACTTAACGCAGGCTCATGTTCATGAATCCTTGCCGACCCGGGGCGGCAGGCCGGGTCAACTCCCTGCGGCCCCGCCTCGTTCTTGCGCCCGTTCCATCCCACAACGAGGTCATGCCCATGCGCTCCAGCGTCCGAATGCTCACTGTCGTGAAGACCGCCATCGTCGCGTCCTTGCTCGCGTTGACCCTGCAAGGCTGCGTCGTGCGGCCCGCCCGCGAGGTGCGCGTGGTAGAGCCGTGCCCGCCGGGTTCGCACCCGGGCCCGTACGGCCACCGCTGCTTCGCGAACTGATCGACCTTCGACAGCGGGTGCGTGTGGCAGACTCCTTCGCTTGCCCGAAGGAGCCTGCCACACGATGCGACGCCTGATCGCCCTGTTCGCCTGCGTGCTGCTTGCCGGCCCGTTGCTGGCCAGTACCGTGCGCAACGGTGCCCCTGGCACCTTCCGCCTCGACGACCAGGGCAACGCCATCGATGCACACGATGGCGACCTGCAATACTTCAACGGCCGCTATTACCTCTATGGCACGCAGTATGGCTGCGGCTACCAGTGGAACCAGAAGGGCACGCCGTTCTGTGGCTTCCGCGTGTACTCGTCGGCCGACCTTGCCCAGTGGCACGATGAAGGCGCGCTGTTCGATGCCGCCACGCCCGCCTGGCAGGCGCGGTGCGACGGCGGCACGTACGGCTGCTACCGCCCGCACGTGGTGTACAACGCCCGCACCCAACGGTACGTGCTGTGGATCAACAGCTACGACGTCGGCGTGGGTTACCACGTTTTCACCGCCCGCACGCCTACCGGCCCGTTCAACGAAGTGGCGCTGCCGCGTCTTGCCGTCAATGCCGGCTTGCCGCCTGGCCTGAACCATGGGGACCACGACGTGTTCGTGGACGACGATGGCACCGCCTACCTCGCTTACACCGATTGGCGCCGCAAGGGCGATATCGTGGTGGAGAAGCTCGACGGCGCCTATACCAGCGGGTCCGGCGCCTTCGTGCGCCTGGGCCTCACCGCCACCGAGGCACCGTCGCTGTTCCGTCGTGGCGGGCGTTACTACCTCACGTTCTCGGACCCCAATTGCGGTTATTGCGCGACGGGCACCTCGTACATGCGCGCTTCGTCACCGCTCGGGCCGTGGTCGGGCAGGGCGAAGATCAGCAAGGACTCCTGCGGGGGCCAGCCGGCCGACGTGGCGACACTGCCTGGCAAGGGTGCGGCGGTTTACCTGTACCAGTCCGATCGATGGGACCATGCCGAGCGCAACGAGGGCCTGGCCACGCATTACCAGGAACCGCTGCGCTTCGACGAAGCGGGCGGCATCGCGCCACTCGCCTGTGCCGCCAGCGTCGATGTACCGCTCGCGTCCCCGGCGACAGGTGCCACGGCGCCCGTGGCCATCGCGGTGCCCATCCTGCCCGGCAAGCCCGTGATGCAGGCGGTGCGGCAGGAAGGCGGCAACGGCGCCATCCGCATCCCGCTTTACCGGCATGGCGCAGGCGAAGGCGTGCTACACGCCACGGTGCGCATGCAGGGCGCGGTGGTGGCGACCCGTGATTTCCCGGCGGCATCGCTGAGCTGGTCGCCCCGCGTTGAAACGGTGACGCTGGCGACACCGGCACCGGCGGGCGCCCCGCTGACCGTTATGCTGGAAGCCCGCGGGCAGACGCCTGCCTTCGGCACCCTGCGGCTTCAGCCGCGGGTGCCGTAGACGCCGTCGAGTTCGGGCTTCGCCCGGAAACCGGCCTTGGTAAGCCGTGCAGCAACTTCGGCGGGCACATCGCGGCCCGTGGTCAGCTTGTTGGGGCTGCCGGTGTAGTGGAACAGCCGGCCGCCGCGGCGGATGACGCGCGCCAGTTCGTTGTAGAACACCTGCGAATACAACTCACCGGCGATGCCGAAACGCGGTGGGTCGTGCAGGATGGCGTCGACCGAGGCATCGGGGATGCCCGCGATCGCTTCGACCACATCCCCGTGGGCCAGCTGCAGGCGACCCGCCGCCTCGGCCGCGTCGGGATCGGGCGACCAGGGGTTGATCGTGCGCAACCACAGCACGTCGGGGTTTTTCTCGAACGACTGGATGCGCGCCACGCCCGCGTCGAGGCAGCACGCCGCGAAGTAGCCAAGGCCGCCGCACGTATCGAGCACCACCTTGCCGCGCGGCTCGACCAGCGCCACCTTGCGCCGGGCATCGTCCAGGGGTGATTCCCTGGACGTCGGCAACATCTTGATGCCGTCGATCTCGAAGGTGGGCACGCCCCATGCCGTGGGCACCAGCTTGATCAGGGAGCCTTCGAACCGTGACACCGGCTCGAAGGCCTCGCCATCCCATGCGTAAATGGTGCGGGGTTTCACCTTGCCGGGGTAGGGATACGACGCACCACGCCAGCCCCAGTGATCGTCACCCAGTGTGGCCGTGCCATCGCTGCGGCCGAGGTCGAGCGAGCCGCGCCATGTCGTGTCGCCCGCCTTCCGGGCGGCCCGCAACGCGTTCGCCGTGGTTTCGATTAGCAACGGCCCCTGGTAATGGGCCATCAGGCGGCAGACCCCGGCGTGCCGTGGAACACCGCTTCGATGTTGTGGCCATCCGGGTCGAGCACGAAGCCACCGTAATAGCCTTCGTGGTAATGCGAGCGCGGCCCGGGCGGCCCGTTGTCGCGCCCGCCGTTGGCCAGCGCGGCCTCGTGGAACGCATGGACAAGCTGCCGCGAACTTACGCGGAAGGCGACATGCACCGGCGGCTGGTTCGGCTCGCCCTTGTAGATCCAGAAATCGGCCTTGCCACCCTCGCCGAAGCCGGCGACATCGGTGCGGCCGGTGACCGAGGCGGGGAAGATGGCGAGGAGCTCGTAGCCGATGGCCGCGAGCACCGCCTGGTAGAACGCCTTGCTGCGTTCGAAGTCACTGACGGTGACGCCGGTGTGGTCGATCATCGGGGCTCTCCCAGCGGGGTTCAGGCCGGGCAATGTAGCGCAAAGTCAGGGCGTGCAGGCATCGCCCGCATTCAGCTTGGTGCCCGCGGTGGCCCCCGCGGTACTGATGCCGATGCGCGTGCCTGGCACCGCCGTGGTGTTCTGGCCCAGGGCGGCCGTGCCGGTGGTGACGGCGCACACGACGAACGCCATGGGCTGGCTGGCATTGGTTCGCGAGGCAAGCGGCACCAGCTGCCCTTGCTGGCCGAAGGTGACCACGGCCGCATCGGAGGCGCGCAGGGAGACCTGGTTCAGGCCCTGGTTTGCGCGCAGCATTTCCATGCCCTTCGACGCCGTGGCGTCGTAGGTATCGGTGGCGGCTGTCGTGGCGACCGGGTGCGCGTAGACGATCCAGCCCGTCTCGTAGGTGGCCGTGCCCGAACACGTGGCGGCATCGGCACTTGCGCAGAGCGATACATAGCTGGCCCGCAGCACCGCCTCGGCGCGCGCGTAATCCACCGCCGCCTGGAGGTTGTCGGCCGCGCTGCGCAAACGGTGGCGCTGGATGGTGCCCTTGAACGAGGGCAGCGCCACGGCGACGAGGATCGCGGCGATGGCGATGGTGACAAGCAATTCAAGGAGTGTGAAGCCGCGCGATTTCACCAGCATGCCCCGTTCGAAGTCTGTGTCGTGGGGGAGGGATTCTTCACCCCGGTATCCGTGATCGTCAGCGTCGTGCACACGTCCTTCGCCTGCGCACCGATGGGCGTCGCCGTGGCCAGGAACCCCTGCGCGGCGAACGTGTTCACCGTGGTGGCGGTCACGCTCGCCGTGTAGTAACCGCTATCGGATGTCGCCGTGGCCGTGCTGGCGAAACCGATGGTCTTGAGGTCCGCGTACTTGTTCTGCTGCGCGTAGTAGCGCTCCTCGGCATTGGCGATGGCCATCAGCAGTTTTTGCCCGTCGGCGCGGCGCGCGCGGAACGCATAGCGGTTGTATTGCGGGATGGCGATCGCCGCGAGGATCGCGAGAATGGCCACGGCGACCATGAGTTCGATGAGGGTGAAACCCCCGCTTGCCTTGGTGTGTATCCGCATCTCAGTACCCGGTGTTCAGGACACGCCACGAGCGGCGGCGGGCCGTGGGGATGCTGTAGCCCGGGGTCGCGCCGCTCGCGTTCACCTGGCCAGGCGGGTACGCCATGCCGCCGCTGATGCTGGCGGCGGTGCTGAGCGCGCCCGACGTGGCCGCGCCCGTGACGCGTGAGCCCGCCAGCGTGTAGCCATTGCCCAGGCTGTATGTCGACGTCCCGATCGATACGCCGTAGGCGGCGGTACCCGTCGCGCCATCCAGCGCGATGAGGGAGCCCGAACTGGATGTGGTGCAGGGGTCGTTGGCCGTGGGGATAAGCGTGCTGAACGATACCGTGTTTGAACTCGAGTCCAGCGCGGGGGTGACCACGACGCGTTCGCCCAGGGGGTTGCTCAGGTTGAGGTACCAACCCGACTTCGTGGCGGGCACGGCGTTGCTGGAC